>JAFRGD010000014.1 GCA_017433975.1 Mogibacterium sp.
CACCCGGAGGCCGAGGTCCCGGGCGAGGACGGCGAGCATGCCGCCGTCCGAGCCGGTGCTCGGGTACGAGCACCCGCCCGTCGCCACCACGACCGCGCGGGCGCGGTACTCTCCCGCGGTCCCGTCTGTGCGCACCGTCCGCACCGTAATCATTCTGCGCCCCGCGAAACCAGCTTCCGCAACGCTTCCGCCGGTCTCCGCAGCACCGCCAACGCCTTCCCGTTCCGCTGTGTCGTCACTTACAGTCTCGGCTTTCGAGCCTTCTTCAATAGCAGTCACCGTCTCCCCGTACCGGAACGCGTACCCGTTGCCCGCAGCCCGCGCGAGCAACGCGTCGCGCACGTCCGCCGCGCGCATCGACACCGGAAACACCCGGCCGTCGTCCTGCGCCGCGGTCGGCACGCCGGCGAACTCGAGGAACGCCATCAGCTCCTGATTGTTATGTTTGTACAGGCACGTACGAATCTGCTTGCCCGTCCCAGCCGCGTCCGCCGAGTGGTAATGCGGCAGGAAGTCCTTGATGGAGCCGGCGTGCGTGACGTTGCAGTGCCCGCCGCCGCTCATCAGGAGCTTGGTGCCCGGCCGGGCGGTTTTCTCCAGCACAAGGCCGCTGCCGCACGGTCCTGCCGCAGCAAAGAACAATCCCGACGCGCCGGCGCCAATTACGATCTGGTCGTAAACAACCTCCACCATGCCTTTTTCGCCTCTTCCTTCCAAAGCCCCGCGGTCACTCCCCGGTGCAACACCAGATGAAAAGCGGAACCGTCCCCTGATTCATCCCTGATACAAAAAAAGGAGCCGCGATGCGGCTCCGCCGAAATGACGTTCGTACCGTCCGTGCCCGATTACGGCAGCTTAACGTAGGACAGAACCTTGTCTACAAGATCGTACATGTCATACTTAGGCTGAACCGGGAGTTTCATCGTGAGGTTCCCGAGAGCCGGAAGACCGTTCTTTTCAAGATACTTATATGCGCTTACAGCCGCAGCCACAACGCCAACACATAATACCAGTTTCTTCACTTTGTGCACCTCCTACACACTTTTGTTGAGTTGATTATACCACACCCCCACGGGCAATGCATCAATAACTTTTTCCGATTCGGAATGAATTGCAAAGGTGAAAATCGGAACCGTCCCCATTTTCACCTTAGTTTGTCCAGCAGGCCCTGGCAGCCGGTGACGACGTCGTTCCACGTCGCGTCGAAGTTTCCGGTATACCAAGGGTCCGCGACCTCGAGCCCGTCCCAGCGGGAGCGCCCCGCCAGGTACTCCTCCGGCGCGTACTCGAGCAGCAGGCTGACCTTTGGCAGCGCGTCGGTCCGCGGTGTGCTTTTGCCGGTCCGCGGCATGCCGTTGCCGGCCGGATCCGAGGCCGTCCTCGCCGCAGCCCACTCCGCGTCCGGGATGCGCAGCCCGCGCTTCAGGTTCCGCAGGTTGTTCTCGTCCATGCAGATGACCAGGTCATATGCGTCGTACTCCGCGCGGGTGATCTGATGCGCCCGGTGCCGCGAAACGCCGAGGTCGTTCCCAGCCGTCCCGATTCCGTGCGCCGCGAGTTTGCGCTTCGCCGGCGGGTACACGCCGTTCCCGAGCTCTTCTGTGCTCGTCGCCGCGGACGCGATCACAAAGTCCGCCTCTGCCGCGCCTGCATCCCGCGGTCCCGCGACCACATAGCCCCGCTTCATCGCGAGGTCTTTCATCACGAACTCGGCCATCGGGCTTCTGCAAATATTACCATGGCAGACGAACAGTATCTTTACCATAACCGCACCTTTCCATTCACAATCAGTCTTTGCCGGACTGGCAAAATATTACAATCTATTAAGAAGCGAAGGAATCGCTTTGCTCTATCTGTGCTCCTGCGAGGAGTCCGTATTGTACAGGAGGATATCTTATGACAGTTACTACCGTCACAGGCCAGCCGCCGTCGCCGCGGCTTGTGGTCCGCTATTCGTGCGGATGTGCCGCAAGAAACTCTGTCAGTCCCGGTACGAACTTCGTCTTCCGGCCCAGGCCGGTCCGGAAGATGAAGGCCGTTCCGTCGTATTCATCGTAGTTTGGGAAGGCCTCCTCAAAAACTTCTTTGGAATGCTCGTTGGCCGGAATGATGTAATCGATTTTTACATCGTTTTCCCGGATCCCGACCGAGGCATACATCAGTTCCACATCGTGCGACGCATAGCCGGCCGGCAATGCGTTTTTCATCCGCCCGGAAAGCTCCCGGGCGGATTCTTCGTCGATTGCGTTGACAAGGCCGATGCCGAACGTTACCCCGGAAGCCTCGTACTCCTTATAATCCGAGAAGAGAATCTCCTCGTCGGTCATTCCCGCGTAAGAGAGGCTTTCGGCGTGGAGCGCGTGATAGAGCGCGTCCGTATCCTCCACCCCGGCGATCTTCGCAAGCGCCGGAACGGCCTGCCGGTCCGCCTCCGTCGTGGTCGTCCCCTTCAGGCCGCCGGTATCGGATAACACCGCCCCCAGCAGGAGGTACGCAGTGACCGGATCGATTTCCAGACCATAATTCAGATAGTCCAGCCAGACGATCGTCGCCGTCGAACCGATTGGCCGCGCTTCGTAGACGATCTGATGCCCCGTCGTGACGCTCCCGACACCATGGTGGTCGAGGATGCCGACGATGTGCGCGTCCTTCATCCCCTCGACCGCCTGCGCATATTCGCTGTGGTCGACGAGAAAGACCGTCTCGCCGGATGCGTCCTCCAGTACCGGCGGCTTTTCGACGCCGGCTTCCTTCAGGATCATCGCGGTTTCCCGGTTCACCGGCTCGGTGATGACCGCCTCTGCCTCAAAGCCGAGCATGTTCAGCAGCCTTGCGTAAGCGATGGCGCTGCACACGGTGTCCGCGTCGGGGCTGCGGTGACCGATCACGTAAACCGGCCCGTCCCCAACGCTCATGCCTTCGATGCTGCTCCGGTTCAGCTCGTGCACCAGATTCTGCTCATCGGTCATCCGGTCTATTTCTTTCGTCATCTGTCCGCGCCCGCTGGCCCGCCCTGCAACAAAAGCAATCAGGCAAGCCGCCAGCAGAACGACGATGGCGATCCAGTTCTTTTTTAACTTCTCGTTCATTCCTCTCCCCGCCCTTTGACTGCAACCACAACCGGCTGATAAAAGCCCGTCTCTTTCGGCATTTTCCAATGGACCGCCGTGCACCCGGCCGCGAGGAGCAGCCCGGTGAGCTCGTCCCGCCGGGTCGCCCGGTACTCGCAGCAGAACTTGCTGATCTCCGGGGTGCCTTCATCTTCTATGATATACTGGGTGAATTGATAGTTGTCACCAAACCAGTCCCAGGTCTGAAACAGGATTCGCTGCCCGCGCTCCGTCTTATGCACATACGGCGCGGAAAAGGCTGGCTTTTCCTCGAGGGCCTTATCGTAATCCCGGATGCTTGCGACAAAGAGCCCGCCGCCGCGGAGCTGGTTCACGATGCTGTTGACGGCTTCTTCCAGGGAAGCGTGCGAAAGCATGTGCGGCAGGGCGTTATCCATCGCGATCACGAGGTCGAACGGCTCCGGGAAGACCTCTGCCAAGGCGCGGAAGTCCGCTTGTTTCAACGTAAGCGTGACCTGGCTCTCCGCCGCCCTCTTTTGCGCCTCCGCGAGTTCTCCCGCGCTGATGTCGGAAGCCGTTACAGCGTAGCCGAGCGCCGCGAGGCCGATGGCCTGCGTACCGATTCCACAGGCGCAGTCGAGCAGCCGGGCGGTGCGGTCAAAACCGTACTCCCGAAAGATTCCGTCCAGAAAGACCGCTTCCGCGCGGGTCGTCTCGCGCCAGTCCCGATAGAATTTATCATATTGCGAAGCCAGGCTGTCGTAGAAGTTTTGCGTCACGTCCGCCACGACCGGTTGATTTTTCATAAAGCGCTCCTTCCCTGGCCGAATCATTTGACCGGCTTTCAGTATATCACATTCGCGCGGCTGTTTACAATTTGCCGCGTTCGTAATAAGATAAGTTCAGAAACACGAGGATTTGTGCGAAATGCACTTGCACAAAGAAGATGCGTTCTGTGCAAATGTTTTGATACTTGTTATACAGTTAAGAATAAAATAACACCAACGGTTTGGAACGTATCCACGCGTGTGGTTCGAATTTGTACCAATCGGGAACTCGTGGATTGGACATTGCGCACAGATACAACTCAATCGCTATCCAAACGCTTGGTGCAATTATCCGATAATTATGGACTTGTGACCAGTCCGCATTTCGTTGCCGATACGCAACACACAGAAAGGACCCGCCATGCAGGAGTTCGTTTACGATGCCTTCATCAGCTACAGCCACCGCGACATGAAGTGGGCCAAGTGGCTGCAGCACAAACTGGAAACCTTTCCGATCCCAAAGGACATGACCGAGGCCACCGACGGCCGCCGCAAGCTCCGCGTGTTCCGCGACCAGACCGACCTGACCGGCGCCGAGCTCGAGAAGGCCCTCCGCAAGGAGCTCGAGGTGTCCGAGTACCTGATCGTGCTCTGCTCTCCGCACAGCGCGGCTTCGCCGTGGGTCAACGAGGAAATCGAGTACTTCCGCTCCCTCGGGCGGGCGGACCACATCATCCCGTTCATCGTCGAGGGCGAACCGGAGACCGACAACAAGGAGCTCGAATGCTACCCGCCGGCGCTCCGCGATGGGGAGACGCACATGCTCGGATCCAACGTGCAGGAAATCGGGAATAATAAAGCGTTTCTCAAACTGATGGCGATCCTGCTCGACGTCCGCTTCAACCGGCTCGTCGACCGGGAGAAGCAACGCCGCCGCCGCAACATCACGATTACCACCGCGACGACGCTCCTGATCCTCGCGGTCACCGGCGCCCTGATCTGGCGGAACGTCATCATGGCGCGGCGCAACCAGGAGCTTTCCTACGATATTTACGGAGCGGCCATCCTCTCCATCTCGCAAAAGGACGTGATCGAACCGGCCGACGTCGCGTTCCTCGAAACCTCGGCCAAGGCCGGCAACGCCTCGGCCATGATGTTCCTGGCGGACTGCTACGAGAAGGGCTGGGGCACCGAGCAGAACCCGGAGCTGGCTTTTTACTGGTACCAGCAGGCCGGCGAGCGCGGCGACACGACCGGAATGATTGGCGCCGCGAACTGCTACCAGAACGGGACCGGCACAGACGTTGACATGGCGAAGTCGTTTGAATGGAACATGCGCGCCGCCGAGGCCGGCAACCCGAACGGCATGGTGAACGTCGCGATCTTCTACGAGCTCGGCGAGGGCGTGGAGGAGGACCCGCAGGCCGCCTTTGACTGGTATCAAAAGGCCGCGGAGGCCGGCAACGACCTCGGCATGTATCACCTCGCCCGCTGCTATCAGAGCGGCATCGGGACCGTAGAGGACCGGTCGCAGGCCTTCGTTTGGATGAAGAAGCTCGCCGAGACCGGCAACTCCTACGGGATGTATAACCTCGGCCTGATGTACCAGTACGGCTTCGGGGTCGACGAGGACCCGGCGGCCGCCTATCTGTGGTACAGAAAAGCCGCCGACGCGGGGGACGCCGACGGCATGTACATGGTTGGTTGGTGCATTGAGAACGGTTACGGCGCAGGCGACCAGGCGCTCGAATGGTACCAGCGCGCCGCGGACCTCGGGAACGAAGAGGCCGCCGCGGCGGTCACGAGGCTCACGGAGTAATCGGTCGCCGCACGGTTTTCGTAAGTTTCGCTAAGCTTATTCGGTCATCGCACAGTTTTCGTAAGTTTCGCTTAATTTCGTAAAGTTTCGTTAAGTTTCGTTTATATCGTGGAAGCTTTCCCGACGTCCGCGAGGAACCGTCGCACCTGCTCCCGGCTTTCCAGACCCGCGCAAGCGCCCACGACGGTGGTGCAGATCGCACCGCACGCGGAGGCGACCCGCAGCGCGTCCGGAACGGTCCCGCCGCGGATCAGCTCCGAGACCAGGCCCGCCATGAAATTATCCCCCGCGCCGGTCGCGTCGACCGCGTCGATGCCAAACGCCGGCACGTGCAGCGCGAAGTCCCGGTTTTTAAAGTAACATCCTTTACTGCCCAATTTAATCACGACATTCCGCACCCCGGTCTCGAGAAGGACGTCCGCCATCTCGCCGGGGTCTTCTTTGCCCGTGTAAAACCGCGCCTCGTCTTCGTTCGGCGTCAGGAAGTCGATTATCGGCAGGGTGTCAGCGAGGTCCTCCAGGCGGAGCCGCCGGAAGTTCGGCAGCTTGGTGTCCGCAAAGATCATGACGCCCTGCGCCCGGGCCGCCGCCGCGACGGACCGGATCACGGCCGGGTCGTCGAACGGAGCGCGGAACAGGGAGCCCATCACGATGGCCCGTGTGTCGGTGAACACCTGCGGGTACTGCTCCGGGTGGAAGTTGTACCGGTGCGCACTGTTGGTGATGGACCGGCGGTTGCCGTCCGCCCCGACGAAAATCGTAGTGATCGGCGTCGGGTGGTCGACAGGCCGGAGGACATTGCTCACGTCCACGTTGTACCGCGTCAGCTCGGACGCGATGACGTCGCCGGCTGGGTCTTTTCCCAGGGAGCACAAAATCGCGGTGCGCAGGCCGAGCTTGGACAGCGCGACCGCTTCGTTGACCGCGTCGCCGCCCACGTTGAGCGAGCCGCTCTCCGCGCGGAAGCCCGCCGCCGAAATCGGCTCCGGGTCAAAGCCCCGGATGATCGAATCCATGATGGCCACGCCGATGCAGACCACGTCGTATTTTTTCATGAGTCAGTACCTCCGCAGAATCGACCGCACCGAGTGAAGGTACCCGCCGCCGAACAGGTTCAAATGGTTCAAAAGATGATATAAATTGTACAGATCCCGCCGGTCCGCGTAGCCGGGCTCCATCGGCAGGACTTCTTCGTAGGCGCGGTAAAAGGCGTAGCCGAACCCGCCGAAGAGCTCCGTCATCGCGATGTCCGCTTCCGCGTGGCCCACGTAGGCCGCGGGATCGATGAGCCATGGCCGGCCGTCGGCGTCAATCATGTAATTGCCGCCCCAGAGGTCGCCGTGCAGCAGGGACGGGGCCGCCGGTTCGATGAGATACCGGTCCAGCCGCCCGAGGAAGGCATCGAAGCGGCTCCGCTCGTCGCGGTCAAAGTACCCGGCCGCCCGCTCGAACTGCGGCCGGAGCCGCCGCTCCGCAAAAAACTCAATCCACGTTTCCGCCGGCGTGTTGATCTGCACGCTGGCGCCGATGTAGTTGTCGTGCACGAAGCCGAACCAGCGGGACGCGGCGCTCGGGATCCGCCCGTCCGCCACCCCGCCGCAGATGAAAACGCCGGTCTCCGCGCGGTGCATCGCGGCGAGACTGCGCCCGAGCTCTTCCATCGGGTCCGCGTCGGACTGCGCATCGCCCCGGCCGCTTCCGGCGCCCCGCCGGCCGTAGCCGGTCTCGATGGTTTCGAGCAACAAAAAAGACCGTCCGCCGTCGGTACCGATCGCCAGGACCTCCGGCACGCGGACGGTGCCCGTGCGGCGCATGGCGGAGAGGCCCTCCGCCTCCGCGCGGAAGAACCCGATGTTGTCGCGGCGGTTCGACTTCATGAAAAGCCGCGTCCCGTCGGACAGCGTCAGCGTCTCCGCGTCGTTGATGTCGCCGCCCATGGCGGACCTGCGCCCTGCGACGGATACGGTACTCCCGCAGACCGCCGCGACCGCTTCGTTTAAACTCGCATACTCTATCACTGGAATTCCTCTCGTCCTGCCTGTTAGGCGACGGTCAAAAGATGAAAACCGGAACCGTCCCTGGTTTCACCTGGTTTCGTCTATTTTCACCGTCAGATGACGCCGTCGCGGATGACCGCCTCGACGATCTGCATGCAGACGTCGGCCGCCTCGCGGGCGCGGCTGCAGTATTCCTCCGCGCCGCCGGTGATGCTGTCCGAAATCGACTTGATCAAGAGGTTCGGTACGTTGTTCAGGTCCGTGATCAGGACCACCGCCGCGCTCTCCATGTCGCAGATGTCCGCAGCAAACTGCTCGTGCAGCTCGCGCTTGCGGGCCGCGTCGGCCACGAACTTGTCGCCGGACGCTGCTGTGACGACCGGGATCGCCGGGTACATCTCGGTGACCTTTTCCAGGATCCGCGCCGTCGCCGGCAGGTAGACGTCCGGATACTCCAGGTGCCGCCCCACTTCGCAGCCGTCCACGGCCGACGTATCCATCTCGTAGTGGACGACCCTGGACACGAAGCAGGTCTCCGCGATCCCGAGCGCCCCGGTCAGCGCCCCGACCACGCCGAAATTGATGAGCAGGTCGATTTTGTACACACTGCACAGCAGCTGGACCGCCGCGGCCGCCTTGATCTGCCCGGCGCCCGAGTGCACAAAATACATCTCGCAGTCCGGCCGCGCCAGCATGTAAACGTCAAACCCTCCGGCCGTCTCCTGCCGGAGGTCTTCTTTATATTTCGCAAGCACCGTGTCGATTTCCACGGCAACCAAGATTCCAATCCTCTTCATCGGGTCTCCCTTCGCCAGTCAATTATCCCGTCCGTTTCCGCGATTTTTCTACGGTATGATCTCGGCCGTGATGTCGTTCGGGTCAAAAATGTGCAGTTTGAGCGCCCGCGACAGGTACGCCAGCACCGGCTTGCCCGCGATGCAGTTGCCCTTGTCGTCCAGCGACGGTCCGTACACGCCGATGCCCAGCCGGTTGTCCGCCGCGGACAATACGCCGCCGCCGACCCCCGCCTTGGACGGGATGCCCACCTTGACCGCGAATTCGCCGGACTCGTCGTACATCCCGCAGGTCAGCATGATGGTCTTGGCGATCTCGCAGAGGCGGCTGTCGATCAATTCGTTCCCGCGGGCGTCGACGCCATCCATCGCGAGGAGCACCGCACAGTTGGACAGGCTCCGCGCTGTCACGGACAGCGAGCACATCCGCGTATACAGGTCCAGTGTCTCTTCGACGCTGCTCTGGATGATACCTTTGCTCTCGAGGAGATACGCAATTGACTTGTTCCGCGACATGTTGGCCAGTTCGGACCGGTAAACGGTCTCGTCCAGGCAGATTTCCGGATCGTTGCAGAACCGGCGCGTCGTCTCGAGGAGGCTCTCGAAAGAAACCTTACCGACCAGCAGGCTGGTCACCGTCAGTGCCCCGGAGTTGACCATCGGGTTGTACGGCCGGTTGCTCTTGAGGTCGAGCTCGATGAGCGAGTTAAACGCCTCGCCCGACGGCTCCATCCCGACGTTCCGGAAGACCTCGCCCACGCCGAACCGCTCCATCGCGACGATGAGGGTCACGACCTTGGAGATGCTCTGCATCGTAAACCGCTTGTCGACGGTTCCGATTCCGTAGTGCAGCCCGTCCCGGGTGCAGATACTGATCCCGAGCGCGTTCTTGTCCGCCCGGCCGAGCTCCGGAATGTACGTGGCGACCGCACCGTCCGGGATGACGGCTTCGCCTCTTCGATAGGCTTCTCTTAAAACTTCGGAAATGGATATCTTCATGATGGTTTCGTTTATTGCCTCGTTGTCGTTATCGCTGTTGTTATCGTTAATGTCCCAGGGTGTCGCGCGTGCGGTTCACATCCCGCAGGACTTTGTGCTTGAAAGAAGGAACGCCGAGCTGCTCCGCCGCGGCCCGGCAGACCGCCTTGTACGGGCCGGCGAGGTTGTCGTGGAAGGAAATTCCGTCGATGCCGCCGGCGATGCTCTCGATGGCGTTCTGCAGTTTGGCCGCGCCGCCCTCGCCGGTGTAGTCGCCGGACACCAGCCACTGGTTCGGCAGGATGTGGGCGCACATCACCGGATAATCCGGGAAGAGGCCGCACGCGGAAAACGCGCTCTCGAAGTGCACGCCGCCCGCCGCGAGGAGGACCTTCGGCCGCGCTTTGCTGTCAAAGACGTGAAAAAGCGCCGTTGCGAGGGCCCTGGCCGCCGCCGGGTCCGCCCAGCACGCCGGGGAGCTCCCGATCTCGATGTCGTACTGCGGCACCGGGTAGTCCGGGATCCGCGCCGGGTCCTGGCCGTAGACCACGCCGGACCAGTGGGTCGCCTCGGTGCAGGCCGTCCAGCCGTCCAGGCCGCACGCAGCAGCCGCGTCGCGCAGCGCATTGAGCATATTACGGTAGAGCACCGGGTCCGTCGGCGCATACACGCCGCTCGGTACGTCCCCGATACTGTGCACGGTGAGCACGCAGTCCGGCGCGTTCGCGCCTTCGTGCCAGTTGACGACGCCCGCGAAGTCGCAGTCGCGGAACGAAGCATTCAGCTCCGGCAGGTACTCCGCCCACCGGTGGCTCAGGACATCCGTCGTCTCCGCGAACGCGAACGCGTTTCCGGCTGCGTCCGTGCAGCCGAGCACCGGCTTCCCGTCAAACGTCAGCCCCGTCTCCGCGAGCGGCGCCAAGGCCTTGACCGCTTCGTATACGTGTGCCGCCGCCGGGTCCTTCGTCAGGTCCGTACAGAAGAAATAGATGGCTTTTTTCATTGCGAAGACTCCTTTTCTTTTGCGGTTTCCGGTTTCTGCTCCGGCGTCGATTCCGCAGGCGCCGGCTTTGGCCTTCTCGGCCGCTGCCCGCTGCTTTCCATCTTATTGAAGCACGCCCGGACCTCGTCGTTGGTGACTTTCACGACGTCCGGGTTCTTGTCGCGGATCAATTCCATGGCGGTATCATAACTGTTCAGGAAATACTGGATCCCCTCCCGGATCCACGACATCAAGTACGGGACGTCCTTCCGGTCGACGATCAGCCGTCCGCCGTCGTCGACGCGGTTGTCCGCGTGGTTGGTCCGGTTCCGGATCTCCCCGATATGATAATACGCGTAGAGCAGGTTGCCGACCGCCTCCCGGTCGTCGCAGCACGTGAGGGCCGTGATGGTATCTGGGTCCGTATTGTCCAGCCCGGCCAGCCGGAGGTTGGCGTAGGCGCGCTGCGGGTCCTCCGCCTTGGACGTGCTGCCCCTACGGATATAGGTCTTGATAAAAAAGTGCGAGATGTCGTCCATCTTCCAGTATTCGAACGGCCGTAGCTCCTGCCGCTCTTTCGCGAAGATCTGCAGGACGTGGTCTTTTTCCGCCTCGGAACCGCAATAATAGAACAGGCCGGTATCGACCAGCATGGCCGGCGCCTTGGATTCGATGATGGTCAGCGTCTGCTGATAGAATTTCTTGCTGAAGGCCCAGCGGACCAGGTCGATGAACCGGGTCTCGTTTCCCTCGAGGAGCGGTCCGTAGTCCAGACGGATGCCTTCGGCGATAATCGTAAAAAGCTTGCAAAAGTAGTTGTCCGAGCCGAAGTTCACCCCGCCCGCGTAGATCTCCCGGAGCTGCTCGATGCCGCTCTCGATCTCCGCGATTTTGCAGAGCGAGACGCCGAAGTCGATGTGGCGCATCGCGTAGATCATCTTTTCGACTTCCTCGTTGCGGACGCCCGTCCGCTCCCAGTAATCGACGATCATGTCGACCTTGCCGTACTGGAGGAAGGCCCGCATCGCCGCGACCAGCTCCGTGATTCCGAAGCCGACCGTATCGTCGCGGATCCACCCCGCGATGCCGTCGTCCGTCCCCGTGGTGTTCAGGATCCGCTTGACGGTAACCTGGCTGCCGTGCAGGGTGTCGATGATGTCGATCAGGTTCAGGAGGACGAAGTTGTCGGTCTGGTCGTCGTTGTTCAGCGCGACGTAAAGGTTGACCTCCTCGTCGTGGCCGGCCGTGATCGCGTTGACCAGCTCCAGCATGTTGTCGATCGGCAGCTTTCCGCCTTCGGTCAGGTTCGTCGGGATGAACCGGACTTTGACGTTCTCGTTTCCTTTGAGAAGCTCCAGTTTATACGAGTCCCGGAGCTCCATGTACAAATAGTTTTCCACCCAGTCGCGGTACCGGACCGGGTCCTCCGCCGCTTCCGGGATCTCTTTGCGCAGGGCCTCCCGGAACCGTCCGCAGTACGCCTGGTCCTCCGCGAGCTCGGAGAAGAACCGGTTGAACTTCCGGAACTCGTCCTCCGCGCCGGTCTCCTGGTAGAACTTCCGGATGAACTTGATCGTCCGGTCCTGCTCCTCCTCTGTCAGGAGGTCCGACAGGTCGTGCTGCTCGATCCGCAGTTCGTCGATGTACTGCGCGATCCGGTACCGGAACAGGCTGTACGCCGACAGGTCGTTGATGTCGGAGGTATAGAAAGAAGACCCTTCCCGGAGGTTGATCAGCTTGCGGTCGTCACCTTCGTCGTAGGTCAGCCGCCGGCCGATGGTCACGATCTCGTCAATCGGGTCGTTCGCGAGCACGTATTTTGCGCTCGCCTCGACCGTCAACATGGCGTCGCAGGCCTTGAATTTCCCGCCGTCTTTGGCGAAGAAATAGCTGACCGTCCGGTCGTGCTTCTCGTACAGAGATGTCAGTAAAATGTTGTAAGCCATTTCATTCCTTCCGTATATCGTTCAGAAACCGCTGCATGCCGGCCGGCATGTCCGCCGGGTCCGTCAGGCCGGTGTCCCCGAGGATTACCAGCTTGTTCCCTCCGTGGTAGTCGCTCCCCGCGGTGACGTAGAGGTCGTACCGCTCCGCAAGGCCGAGCATCTCGTTCCGGAGCTTCGTTGTGAAGCCGGAGTAGAACACCTCGACGCCCTGCAGGCCGTAGCCGAGCAGCTTGCGGAGCCGCTCGTCCATCTCGTCGCCGAGGATGAGCTCGTCCCCGCTCCCGTAAAACGGATGGGCGAGCACCGGGATGCCGCCGCCCTCGAGGACCCCGCGGATCGCTTCCTCCGGCAGCAGGAAGAGGTCCGGAAAGCGGACCTGGTTAATGAACTTCTTGATGGCTTCTTCCTTGGTCTCGGTATAGCCGTATTTCACCATCAGGTTCGCGATGTGCGGCTTGCCGGGGTTGTCCAGCGCGAGGAGCTGCTTGATTTCGTCCTCCGGAAACGTGAAGCCGAAGCGGTCCCGCAGCTCTTCCAGCCGCCCGCGGATCTTTTTCATGCGCATCCGGTGCGAAGCCGAGATCAGTTTCCGCATGGACGGCGCCGCCGGGTCGTAGCCGTACCCCAGGATGTGGTACTTTCCTTCGTCGTCCCGGCAGGAAAACTCCACGCCGTTCACGAAGGCCGGGTCCCCCTCCGCGAGGACTTCGCGGATGATTCCGCAGCCCTTGACCGCGTCGTGGTCCGTCACGGAAAAGAGGCCGATGCCAGCCTCCTTCACCTTTTGCAGAATCTCCTCCGGCGTGTCCGTGCCGTCGGAGACCGTCGTATGCATGTGTAAATCGATTTTTACGTTCATTCAGAAAGCCTTCTTCACCCGCAGGATGTTCTTGCCGTCCTTGAATTCGTAGGTCACTTCGTCCATCATCTTTTTGACCATCAATATCCCGAGCCCGCCGATCTGCCGCTCCTCGGCCGGCAGGGTGATGTCCGGGTCCTCGAGCGCGAGCGGGTCAAACGGGGTCCCGCTGTTGATAAAGGTAAGCGTCACCGCCGGCTCCTCCGACACGTCGACGCGAATCGTCACGTCGCCCTTATCCGGCGCGTAAGCGTATTTCACGTTGTTGGTGAAGATCTCTTCGACCACGACGTCGATCTGCATCGCCGCCTTTGGCGGGCAGTCCGCGGCCTCGAGCAGCTGATCCACAAAGTCGAAGACCTTCTGCATGTTCTCCGCCTCCGCCGGAACCACGAGGACGGTCTCCGGCGCGGCGTCCGGCTCCTTCCGTTCGAACAGCAGCGTGTCCGTCCGCCCGAGCAGGTCGATCAGCTCTTCCTTCCAGTGGTCGATCTCCGCCCGGCCTTCTTCGGTCTCGAGGCCCTTCCGGCGAATCGACCGGCGGATCATGCGGGTATAGCCAATGATTCGGGCCTTGTCCTCCACCGCGCGGAGCTCAGCCTCGTCGTCCGTGCCGAGGTACGCCGCGAGCGACTTCCGCCAGAACTTGCCGCCGGTCTCAAAGTCAAGCCCCTGGAACTTGCGGATCACTTCGTGGTCCACCTCCGAGAAACCGACGAACGAGTTGAACATCGACGCGAGTTCAAAGATCGGGTTGCCGACCGCCAGCGTGTCCATGTCGATGATCAGGACTTCGTCGTTCTGAAGCTGGAGGTTTTTGGTGTGGTAGTCGCCGTGGATCATGTGGTCGTCGTGCGGAACCGCCTCGACGAGCGACATGAGCTTGGCCCCAGACTCCTCCGGCAGGTAGTCCTGCATGAATTTCGCCCAGCCGATGACCGTCTCCCGCATGTCCGGGAGTTTACCCTCCGGCACGACCGTGCTGTGGATTTTCTTAAGCATTTCCACGTATTCCTGCACGCACCAGTCCAGCTTGTCCGGCTCTTCGGCCAGGATCTTAGAGAAGGAGCGCGCGTTCAGGAGCTCGAAGACCGACCCGTAGCTGTCGCCCACGCGGACGACGTCGTACGAAATCGCGGTCGGGATCCCGAGGATCAGGGCGAGCTTGGCGACCTCGCGTTCGTGCTGGATGTCCTCCAGCGCGTCCGCGTTGAGATAGACCTTGACGACGTTGTCCTGGTCGATCCGGTAGATCGCTCCGTTCGCGCCGCGGCCGATCTCCTCGCAGCCCTCGATCGAGACCACGCGGTAGGCCTTTTCTACCGGCATCATCTGCGTAAAGCCAGTCATTTCGAGGATTTCGTACACCTCGGACCGGACGTTGACGATTCTGAGGTCCGGAGCTTTTTTGCGGACGTGCAGGATCAGGCGGAGCCCCGCACTGGAAATGTACGTCAGTTCCGCCGCGTCCAGGACGACCGCCTCGCCGGCTTCGCCGGCCTGCAGCGCGGCCAGAACCTCCTGCTCCACCTGCATCGCGTTGTTCGAGTCGATTCTTCCTTTCAGATCAATTTTCATAAGCTTGTATACCCTTTGTCTATTTATAGTCGTTCTTTGCGGTGAACGTGCCGAGCAGGTTGCGTCCGAGCTGCGCGCCGAGGTTGCCGCCCAGTTTGCGGCCGAAGCTGCCGAAGAGCATGCCGCCCACGGTCTTTCCGACCTCCCGGCCGACCGTTCCGCCGACCGCGTTGGACATCTGCTTTCTCTTGCGCTCCTCCGCGGCGGCCAGTTTGGCGGCTTCTTTCTCGGCGGCCTTGGCTTCCTTCTCAGCCTGTTTGGCCTGCTCCTTGGCCTGTTTTTCAGCCTCGATCTGCGCGATCTTCTCTTGTTTCTCGGCCTCGATCCGCGCGGCCTCCTCCTGCTCCGCCTGCAGGCGGTCGAGCTCGGCCTGCTGGACGATCCGGTACAGGCGCTCGTATGCGGAGTCGTTGTCCACGTAGTTCGCGTACTTCGAGTAGTAGAGGGAGCCCTTGATCAGCTGCTCGCGGGTCATGTCGTCGATCGTCCCGAAGTTCGACTGCGGCGGCAGGATCGCGGCCTTTTCGCAGATTCCCGGGATGCCCTTCTCATCCAGGAAGGACACGACCGCTTCGCCGGTGCCCAGCGCCATGATGGTCTCGTACGTGTTGAACGTCGGGTTCTCGCGGAAGGACTCGGCTGCTGCCTTGACCGCCTTTTGCTCGGCCGGCGTGAACGCGCGGAGTCCGTGCTGGACTTTATTGGAAAGCTGCGCCAGAACGCCGTTCGGGATGTCCCGCGGGTTCTGCGTGCAGAAGTAAATGCCGATGCCCTTGGACCGGATCAGCTTGACGACCTGCTCGATCTTCTCGAGGAGGGCCTTTGGCGCGTCGGTGAACAGGAGGTGCGCCTCGTCAAAGAAGAACACCATCCGCGGCTTCTCGAGGTCGCCGACCTCCGGCAGCTGCTCGAACATCTCGGACAGCAGCCAGAGCAGGAACGTCGAGTACAGCCTGCCGTTGTTGATCAGGCTCGAGCTGTCGAGGATGTTGATCATCCCCTTGCCCGTCATCGGGTCGATCTGGAACCAGTCCCAGATCGAGAGCGCCGGCTCCCCGAAGAACGTCTCGCCGCCCACCGTCTCGAGCGACACGATGGACCGCACGATCGTCGCGATCGTCGCGTCGGTGATGTTCCCGTACTCCGCCATGAACGCCTTGCGGTTCTCCGCGATGTAGTTCAGGAGGGCCTTGAGGTCCTTGGTGTCGATCAAGAGCAGGTTGTTGTCGTCCGCGATCTTGTAAGCGATCGTCAGCACGTCGGACTGGGTGTCGTTCAGCCCGAGGATGCGCGAGAGGAGCAACGGTCCCATTTCGGAAACGGTCGTCCGGAGCTGGATGCCCTTCTCACCGTAGATGTCCCACAGCGTGACCGGGAAGCCCTGATATTTGAAGATGTCTCCGATCTTGAACCGTTCGATTCTTCCCTGCATGTTCTCGTTGTCGTCGCCCGGCAGGTTGAGCCCCGCGACGTCGCCCTTGACGTCTGCGATGAAGACCGGTACGCCGATCGAGCTGAACGCCTCCGCCAGCACCTTCAGCGTGACGGTCTTGCCGGTACCCGTCGCGCCCGCGATCAGGCCGTGCCGGTTGGCCATCTTTGGCAACAGCGAAGCGTATTCGCCTTCCGCGTTCATCCCTACGATGATTTTTCCGTCTCTCAGCATGGTAGTTCCTCCTCGTTTATTAATCTTTTATCTAAAAATCCGTAAAATCGCCTGGATTCGTTAACTTAAGCTGGTCGGTTCGTCCGGGGCCTCCGGTGCGCGGCCGTCCCACATGAGTTGGATGCCGCCGTACCCGTTGTCGTACGCCCGGAACATGATCTCGTCCGTCGTGGTCAGGCCGTACCGCCCGCGCGGTTCGTGCGCGAGGTATCCGTAAAACTCCCCGTCGACGCCCATCCGAACCGGCCGGACCCAGACCATCTCCGGCGCCAGCTTGCCGTTGTAGAGCGTCAGGCTGACGAACTCCGGATACGCGAGGTTGCGGCTCCGGTCGATCAGCTCGAGCTCGAGCAGCGCCCGCCGCTCCGGGTCCTGCGGTTCGAGCACCCGCGCCACGGTGTCCTTGGTTCCTTCAAACCGGTCGAGCCAGCCCGCGTCCGTACCGCCCGCCGCCAGCGCTGCGCGGGTCTTGTCCTCCGTCAGGAACTGGCAGTTCTCCACGTCCGTGTACCGGAAGCGGAGGTACGTGTCGTGGACGGCGGGTCCCGGCGTCAGCGTCACCGGCAGGCTCTCGTCCTCCGGCTCATCGAGCCGCGCCGAGGCGAAGACGAGGAACGTCATGTTCGCCCGCTCCTCCTGGAACCCGTAGGCGATGACCCCGTTCGCGTCCGGCAGCACGTCGACCGACGACGCAATCGGCTCCATTTCTTTGAGCTCGATGAACACGGTCCGGTGGAAGATCTCCCGGAAGTGCGCGTCATATAGCAGACTTTCGTTGCGTTTCATTCGTGTGTTAACTCCTGTCTATTTCCCGAAGTGCTCCGCGACGGCCTTGAGGTGCTCGATGATCGGGAGATGCTGCGGGCAGATCGCCTCGCACTGGCCGCACCCGATGCAGTCGCCCGCCGGGCCGAACGTCCGGATCAGCCGGTCGTAGTACTCCTGCTGCGGCGTCCACTTCCCGCCGATCTCCTTGAGGTCCGTGTTGTAAAGCGAGAAATACCGCGGGATCGCGATGTTCATCGGGCAGCCCGCCGTGCAGTAATTGCATGCGGTGCACGGGATCGCGATGGATTCGTTGATCATGTCGGTCACGCTGCTGATGATCTCGAGCTCGCCGCCGTTCAGCGGCTCGAAGTCTTTCATGTAGCTGATGTTGTCCTCCATCTGCTCCAGGTTGCTCATACCGGAGAGGACGACCTTCACGTTCTCGAGCGACGCGGCAAACCGGATCGCCCACGAAGCGACGGACCGCTCCGGCGCGTAGCTCTTCATGAGCTCCACCGCTTCGTCCGGGATGTTGACGAGCGTCCCGCCCTTGACCGGCTCCATGACGACGACGTCCCGGCCGTACTTGGTGATCGTGTCGTAGCTCGCGTGCGCGTTGATGCCGGCGCTGTCCCAGTCGAGGTAGTTCAACTGGATCTGCACGAACTCCAGCTCCGGGTGCTTCGGGAGCATCCACTCGAGGAAGTCCGCGCTGTCGTGGCACGAGAAGCCGATGTGGCGGAAGACGCCTTCGGCTTTCTTCTGGACGACCCACTCGAAGACACCCTTGTCCGCGAAAGTCTGGTAGTTGTCGTGTCCGATATCGTGAATCAAATAGTAATCAATGTAAGTGACGCCGAGCCGCCCGAGGCACGCCGCGAGGAGGTCGTCGAGCGATTCGCCCTTGGCGAAGTACAGCTCGTGCATCTTGGTCGCGATGGTGAAGCTCTCGCGCGGATAGCGGTCGACGAGCGCGGCCTTGACCGCCTGCTCGCTCTTGAAACCGTGGTACATGAGCGCGGTGTCAAAATAGGTGAAGCCGTTCGCCATGAAGAGGTCGACCATCTGCTTGACCTGCTCGATGTCGATCGACGACTGGTGTTTCGGGTCCGTGATCGGCAGCCGCATCATACCGAAGCCGAGCTTCTTGTCACTCTCAATCGCGTGAACGCGCTTCGCGCGCTTCTCCTGGAGATGGAAGAGGTACCCGCCGATGTGGCAGTAGCCGTTCGGTGTCCGGTCGAGGTACTTCTGGTGGTAGTCCTCCGCCGTGTAGTAGTTGTCCAGCGGCAGGACCTCGGTCACGACCGGAACGTCGTATTTGGCCTTAACCTCGCGCAGCTTGCGCTCGATGGCCGGGAGCTGCGCCGGGTCGGTATAGTAAATGCCGGTGCGGTATTGGGTCCCGACGTCCGGCCCCTGCCGGTTCAGCGTCGTCGGGTCGATCGCCTGGAAGAAAAAGTTCAACAGCTCCTCCAGCGTGATCCGGTCCTCGTCGTACTCGACCAGGACCGTCTCCGCATGCCCGGTTTTCTTCAGTTCCTCGTACCGCGGCTCCGCCGTCCGGCCGTTCGCGTAGCCGACCTCCGTCCGGAGCACCCCGTCAAACTGGTCGAAGAACTTCTGCGTTCCCCAGAAGCAACCGCCTGCAAAATAGATTACTTTACTCATTTCGTACCCTCTTAATTCATTTCTAAAGCCAACGCCTGTTAATTCATCATCCAGCCCTGGTTGAATTCGCTGCCGCTGTCCTCGTCGATGTCCGTCGGCACATAGGTGACCGCCTCCAGCGGGTTGATCTTGTTCAGCTCTGCGAAGTATTTCGCGCGGTCGCGCTGGAATTCCGCCAGATACTCCTCGTTGCCGGAGTGGTGCAGATCATGCACGTACTGGTGCTCGTTGCCGACGATCTCCGGATCGTGCACACCGAGCAGATAGACCGCGAGGTCGGAGCACTGGTCGCTCGTCCGCTCGAGGTTCAATAGGATGTTCTGGAACTGGATGCCGTTGTAGACGTCGCACAGGCCGCGCGTCATCCGGAACACATGTCGGCCGCGGAGGTCTTCGATCATCTCGTCGATGGTCTCCTCCAGCGGTTCCACTTGCCTTGCCAGTTCGACGCTGCCGGTCCGGTACGCCTCGGTGGCGAGATTGAGAATGTCGCCGACCGCACCCATTGCGATTCTGAGCTCTTTCTGGGCCGTCTCCGAGAACATCTTTCCAGCCTCGTGCTGGGTCTTGATCGCATCGATCATGTTAATCGCCAGGTCGCCGATTCGCTCGAAACACGTAGACGCTTTGAGCTGGAAGCTCTGCATCCGCCGGTCACCGTCCAGCGTAATATACTGTGAAATCGAAACGATATACTGATCGACCGCGTCTGTCATCCGGTCGAGCACATTTTCCCGCTGCCGGATCCGGTTGTCGCGCGCGTCTTCGTAATCGAACATCTGCTGCAGCGCCGCGCGGAAGTTGTGCATCGCGAGGTCCGCCATGCTCGAGAGCAGCGCCTCGGACTCGGTGAGCGCCAGCGTCGGGTTGGTGATGAGGCGCGGGTCGAGTCTGCGGATGTTTTCTTCGTACACCGAATCCTCGAGGTCCTCCTCGTAATCCGGACGGATCTTTTCCGCCAGCTTTGCAAAGGTACCGGTGAGCGGCAGGAGCAGCACCGCCGGAACCAGCCGGAACAGTCCGTGGACGTTCGCGACGCCGCCGGCGCGCAGCGACATATACCAGAGGTTGTCACCGATCAGGCCGGTCACCCGCCCCGCTGCCAGCACGACGATAATCAGAACCGCCGCACAGATGTTATAGATAATATGCACCAGGCAGGTCCGGATCTGGTTCGGCTTGGCCCCAAGCCGGCAGACCAGGTAAGTTGTCCAGAAGCGGACACCGACCGTGCTCGCGATCGACTGCAGGATACCGATGACCGCCGAAGAGCTCTGGATGATGCCGGTCACGAGGATACCGGAGAGGAAGCCGAGGAAGTAGTTCCCCTCGAACTTCGTCAGCAACACCGACAGGGACTCGCTCATCGTGCTCACCGCGGCGCTCATGTTGGTCAGGCCGACGAACAGGATGCCGAAGCCCATCAGGATGGTGCCGGCAGACCCCGCGGATCGCCGCTTGATGAACATGATCAGGACCATGCCGATCAGCAATGCGAGCGGCGCCAGGTTGTCCGATTTAAAGAAGTAAAGTAAGCTGTCCTCCCCCGCGCTGACGTCCATCAGTCGGATGATCTGCGCCGTGATGGCCGTTCCGACGTTCGCGCCGAGGACGATGCCCGTCGACTGCCGGAACGTCAGGAAGCCCGCGCCGACCAGACCGACGGTCAGGACGATCGTCGCCGTGGAACTCTGAATCATGCAGGTTACCAGCAGGCCCAACAGGAACGCGGTGAATGGCCGGTTCGTGACTTTCTCGAGGGCTTGTTTCATCGCCCCGCCGGAACTGCTCTTGAGCCCGTCGCCCATGATCCTCATTCCGTAAAGGAAGAGGGCGAGGCCTCCAAGCAATGCTACAATTCTGTAAAATGCTCCCATAGTTAATCTCCCTTTCTTGAGCGGTATCCGTTCACCATACCGCGCTTTATTCTTATCTCCATATTTTCTCATAAAATATTATATCCGATTTGCGGTCAATAATGAAGAACCATTTCACCCCTTTTCCCCGCAGAGTGTGGTATAATCTGAAAAATGACATTCATAAGCAGAGGTATTCAGATGCGAACCATTTGTCTGTTGAACGACTCGTTCCCGCCGATCATCGACGGCGTGGCCAACGCGGTCGTCAACTATGCAAAAAACATACAAAAGAATCACGGCCGGGCGATCGTGGTGACCCCGAGCATGCCGGGCGCCGACGACAGCGGATACGACTTCCCGGTGATCCGGTACCCGAGCATCGACACGCGCAAGCTGTTCGGGTATGTTGCGGGCTACCCGTTTTCGCCGGAGGCCGCCTATAAATTAAGAGAAAACGACACGGACCTCCTGCACCTCCACTGCCCGGCCGCGTCCGCGCTGCTCGCGCGCCAGGTCCGGGAGACGCTGGACCGGCCGCTCGTCCTGACGTGGCACACCAAATACGACATCGACATCGCCAACGCGCTCCACGGCAAGCTGCTCCAGGAGGGCGCCATGCAGGCCCTGCTCCGGAACGTCCGGGCCTGTGACGAGGTCTGGGCGGTCAGCCAGGGCGCCGCGGACAACCTCCATTCGCTCGGCTACGAGCGCGACATCGTCATCATGCCGAACGGAATCGACCTTCCGAAGGGCGCCCCGTCCGAGGCGTGGACCCGCGAAGTGACCGGCGGGTACGACCTGCCGGAGGGCGTGCCGGTCTTCCTCTTCGTCGGCCGGCTCATGTGGTACAAGGGAATCCGGATCATCCTGGACGCGCTGGCCGATCTCAAGGCGCAGGGCAAGCCGTTCCGCATGGTCTTCGTCGGCAAAGGCACCGACGAGGCGGATATCCGTGAGACCGTCCTGGACCTCGGGCTCCAGGAGTCCGTCCTCTTCACGGGGCCGGTCCACGACCGCGAAGCGCTCCGCGCCTGGTACACCCGGGCAGACCTCTTCCTGTTCCCGTCGACCTTTGATACCAACGGCCTCGTCGTCCGCGAAGCCGCCGCCTGCGGCCTCGCCTCCGTCCTGATTCGCGGCTCTGCCGCCGCCGAAGACGTGACGGACGGCCGGAACGCGTTCCTCATCGAGGACAACGCGGCTTCGATGGCCACAAAGCTCGCCGAGCTCCTCGACCACCCGGAGACCCTCCGGACGGTCGGCGCCGCGGCGCAGGACGACCTTTACCTCTCCTGGGAGGACGCCGTCCGCAACGCCTGCGACCGCTACGAGGTCGTCATCGACAACTACAAGAGCGGCAAATATCCAAAGCGCGGCCTGCTCGAAGACCGCTTCTTCAAGTCGCAGGGCGACCTCATGGAGACCCTCGGCACCGTGGACGCGGTCCGGCGCGAAACGCTCGACTACCTCGAGCGCCAGCGGCTCGGGTCCGCCGCCTACTTTGACAACATGCGGGACGAGACCCGCGAGCACCTCGAGTCGGTCCGGGCCGAAACCCGCGATTATCTGGAGACCGTCCGCAGCGAGACCCGCGAGCACTTCCGGGAACTCCGGGACGACTTCCGCAAAGAAGGCCGCGCGTTCCGGGACGAGGTCCGTCAGGAGCTGGAAGACATCTTCGACGTCTTCCTGTAATCGATCCGACCCGCGAACCGGGCGGTCCGCCGCACGGACGAACCGCCCACTATTAGGAGCATGAATCATGAAAATCAAGGTTAAAGACCTCAGCTATGACCAGGTCATGGCGCTCGAACCATACAAGAATCAACGGCCGGAGCCGCAGGCGCGGTTCTGGCGCTGGGTGATGAAGACGGCTTCCGCGGGCACGCTCCGCAAGGTCGGCTTCGAATGCCGCAAGGTCAACATGGACCGCCTCGGCGCGGACGAGCCGGCGCTCTTCCTCATGAACCACAGCAGCTTCATCGACCTCCAGATCGCGTCGGTCATCCTCTACCCGCGGCCGTTCCACGTGGTCTGCACGCTCGACGGCTTCGTCGGCAAAGAAGGGCTGATGCGCAAGATCGGCTGCATCCCGACCCGCAAGTTCATGGCCGACACCGCGCTGGTGCGCGACATGATGCACGCGGCGGGCAAGCTCCGCGAGTCGATCCTCCTCTACCCGGAGGCGAGCTACACGTTCGACGGGACGGCGACTCCGCTCCCGGACAGCCTCGCGAAGTGCATCAAGCTCCTCAAAGTCCCGGTCGTCATGATCCGGACCTACGGGGCGTTCGCGCGCGACCCGCTGTACAACAACCTCCAGCTCCGCGACGTCAAAGTCACGGCGGACATGGAGTACCTCCTCTCCCCGGACGAAATCGCCGCCATGCCGGCCGCCGAGATCAACCGCGTCCTCGCGGAGCGGTTCAGCTTCGACAACTTCCGCTGGCAGCAGGAGAACGGCGTGCGCATCACCGAGGACTTCCGCGCGGACGGACTCGACCGCGTATTGTATAAATGCCCGCACTGCGGCCGCGAAGGCACCACCACCGGCAAAGGCACCCGCCTCACCTGCGCCGCCTGCGGCAAGGAGTACGAGCTCACCGAACTCGGCGAAATGCGCGCGCTGGACGGCGAGACCGAGTTCCCGCACATCCCGGACTGGTACGCCTGGGAGCGGTCCGAGGTCCGCGGCGAGCTCGAGCGCGGCGAGTACGAGATGGTGCTTGACGTGGACATCATCGCGCTGGTGAACACCGACGCGGTCTACCGAATCGGGTCGGGCGTCCTCCGGCACGACGGGACCGGCTTCCACCTGACCGGCTGCGACGGCAAGCTCGACTACCGGCAGGACCCAAAGGCCTCGTACAGCCTCTATTCGGATTACTTTTGGTACGAAATCGGTGACATGATCTCAATCGGGACGCCGCGGATCCAGTACTACTGCTTCCCGACCAAGCCTGGCGCGAACGTCGCCAAGGCGCGGCTCGCGACCGAGGAGCTTTACAAGCTCACCGTCAAAAAATAGAACACGCAATTTCACGTAATTTTTACGCATTTTCACGCAATTCAGAGAGGTTTCGAACCATGCTCAAGGAAAGAAAAATACTCGTCGTCGGCCACAAGAACCCGGACACGGACTCGATCTGCTCGGCGATCGCCTACGCGGAGTTCAAGAACCGCACCGGCAGCGGCGTATACGAACCGCGCCGCGCGGGCGAGATCAACGCGGAGACCAAATACGTCCTCGACCGCTTTGGCGTACCGGTGCCGGAATACCTCGGCGACGTCGGCGCGCAGGTCTGCGACATGGAAATCCGCAGGACCCCGGGCATCGCCAAGGAAACGACCGTCCAGAAGGCCTGGGATGTCATGGACCAGGCGGAGGCCGTCACCCAGCCGGTCACAGAGGACGGCAAAGTCATCGGTCTCATCACCAAGGGCGACATCGCCCAGACGCTGATGTATAGTAACGACAAGCACTTCCTCTCGGGTGCGAAGCCGCACTACCGCGACATCGCCGAGACCATCGGCGGCCGCGTGGTCATCGGCGACCCGGAAGCCCGCTTTACCGAGGGCAAGGTCCTCGTCGGCGCCGCCGCCACGGAGCGGATGCAGGAGGCCATCGAACCGCACGACCTCGTCATCCTCGTCGACCGCCCGGGCAATCAGCTCGCCGCGCTGGACAAGGGCGCGGACTGCCTGATCCTCTGCCTCGGCGTCCGGGCCGATGCGGACGTCGTCGCAAAGGCTTACGCCCAGGGCGCCGTAATCATCGAGACCGACCTCGACACCTACAGCGTCTCGGTCGCCATCAACAAGAGCGTCCCGCTCGAGTCCTTCATGCTGACCGACAACATCATGACCTTCAAGACCGACGACTTCACCGACAAGGTCCGCGCGGTCATGGCCGAGACCCGGCACCGCGCCTTCCCGGTCGTCGACGACGAGGACAACTACATCGGGACCGTCTCCCGCCGGAACCTCCTCGGCATTCACAAGAAAGAACTCATCCTCGTGGACCACAACGAGCAGTCGCAGGCCGTCGACAACATCGACCAGGCCGAGGTCCTCGAGATCATCGACCACCACCGGATCGGTACGCTGCAGACCCTCCAGCCGATCTACTTCGTCAACCAGCCGGTCGGCTGCACCGCGACGATCCTTTACCAGATGTTCGTGGACCGGAGCATCGAGATCCGGCCGGTCACCGCGGGCCTCATGTGCGCCGCCATCATCTCCGACACCCTGATGTTCCGCTCGCCGACCTGCACCACCCGCGACAAGATGGCCGCCGGCGCGCTCGCACTCATCGCGGACATCAACATCGAAGACTTCGCCACCGAGATGTTCGAGGCCGGCTCCGACCTCGCGGACCGGTCCGCCGAGGACGTCTTCTATCAGGATTACAAGAAGTTCACCTTTGGCGGCAAGAGCTTCGGCGTCGGGCAGATCAGCTCGATGAGCGCCGACGAGCTCGCCGTCATCAAAGACCGCATGCTCCCGCTCCTCGAGAACGAGTGCGGCAAGAACGGCGTCTCGATGGTCTTCTTCCTCCTGACCAACATCCGCCAGTCGTCCTCCGAGATCATCTTCGCCGGCGACAACGCGGAGGACCTGATCACCATGTCTTTCAAGGAGGCCGTCCCGACCGACGGCGGCTACCGCATCGACGGGCTCCTCTCGCGCAAGAAACAACTCATCCCGGCCTTCATGCGTGGCATCAGCATGATCTGATATGCTCTCGCAGTATAAGGGGCTTCGAAGAGAGAATTACATCCTGGCCTTCGGCAGGCTCGTCAGCGGCCTCGGCTCCATGGTCTGGCCGATGCTCACACTAATCCTCAGCCAAAAGATGGGGGTCGGTCCGAAACAGATTTCGTGGATCATCTCGCTCTCCATGGTGCTCATGGTCCCGGCGATCTTTGCCGGCGGCAAAGCGGCAGACCGGTGGAACAAAAAGTCGATCATTCTATTCCTCGACGTTGTCTCCGCCGTCTGCTATATTGTCTGCGCCGCGATCCGCATGTCCTGGATGACCATCTGTCTCATGTTCCTCGGCTCGCTCTGCCAGAACTCGAGCAACCCTGCCTACAGCGCCCTGACCGCGGACCTTTCGAGGACCGAAGACCGCGAGCGCGTCTTTTCCCTCCAATATCTCTGCGCCAACCTCGGGCTCGCCCTTGCGCCGACAGTCGCTGGACTGCTTTTTCAGAACCATCTCTGGCTCGTCTTCCTGATCAACGGCGTCTCGATCTCCTGCTCCGCATTGCTGCTGTTCTTCCTCATTCAGGACACCACTCCGATCCAGGAAGAGACCGTCCTCGCCGTCTACCAAAAGGAGCGCTCCGGCGACTCCCTCTGGAACGTCCTCAAGGAAAACCGCGTCATTATCCTTTACATGATTGCCGTCTGCGGCTATTACGCGACCTACCAGATGTACGTGTACCTGATGCCACTCGACCTCGCGGCGGCGCACGGCGCCAACGGTCCCGTCATCTACGGCTCCGTGACCAGCCTGAACTGCCTCGTCGTCGTCCTCTTCACGCCGATCATCACCCGCCTTTTCACCCGGATGTCGGAACCGGACAAGAGCGTGACTGCGGAGTCGCTGCTCCTCGCCGGGTTTATCATGTTCTACATTTTCCTGGGGCACGTTCCGTTCTATTATATTTCGATGACGATTCTCACCTGGGGCGAGATCTTCCAGATGACCTCGGAAAGCCCATACTTCACAAAACGGATACCGTCCAGCCACCGCGGGCGGATCAACGGCTTCTTCACGGTGGTGCGGACCGCCGTCGCGAGCCTGTACCAGTTGCTCCTCGGCGCGGTTTACGCAGGCAGCGGTTCCCGGGCGGCGTGGCTCACAGTCTTCGGAATCGGCCTTTGCTTCGTCCTGCTCGCGGTCATCACGCGGTTCCGCGACCGGCGCGACTACCCGAATCTGTATTGAAATTTCAGCCCTGCGATGGTATGATGCTCTTTAATCAAATAGTAATGAAACTCTTTCGTCAAAAGGAGAGGAAGTGCTGTTATGAAGATTGAAAATCAGGCAGTCATGTTCGCATTGCTCGCCAAGCACACACTTCAGGCCAAGGGGGAACCGGGCCGCGTCGTGCTTCAGCGCGGCATGTTGCGGTACGGCCGGGAACGCGGCCGGCGCATGGCGGCGCGGGCGCGGGCGAACGGCGACCCGATTGCGCTCTGGACCCATCAGGCGTACGGCGAATGGCAGCCGGACTACCCGGGCCAGATGGAGTTCGGCTATCTCCGCACCGAGCCGACGCTGGTGTCCTACATCTCCAAGTGCGCCTGGTGCGAGGCATGGCAGAAATACGGCATGCTCGAATACGGCCGCGAGTACTGCGTCAACGTCGACAACGCGGTGTTCCAGGGCTTTGACCCGGACTTTGAGTGCACGACCGTCGGTGAGCCGATGAGCTTCGGCGGGGAGCGCTGCGTCTTCGACTGGGGCCAGCCGCTCACCGAGGAGGACCTCGCCCGCCTTCAGGCCAAGAAAGAAGAACTGGGTACGTCCGCAATGATGGACTTCGACTACCACACCGCACACGTGTACTTCGCGATCACAGCGCTGCTCCGCGAGTATTTCCCGGGCGAAGCCGACCTCATCATCGACGAGGCCGTCGACGAGTACATCTCGATCTTCGGCAAGGACGATTACATCAGAATCATCGAACACTCGCCAAACGACTTTTAGGCGAACGTTTTACTATAGAAAGGGGTATGAATATGAAATTCGGAGTCATCGGCTTCGGCAACATGGGCGGAGCCATCGTCAGAGGCGCGCTCGCCAAGGGCACGCTGCGCGCGGAGGACGTCAACGTTTACGATATTTTAGAGAACAAAAATGAAGAGGCGCGGGCACTCGGGCTGCACGTCTCCGCGGACGACGAGGCGCTCTGCAAGGAGTCCGACATCGTTCTGCTCGCGGTCAAGCCGCAGCAAATGGCGGAGGCCCTAGGCATGACAAAGAAGGCTCTCGATGGCAAGGCCATGCTCTCGATCGTGGCAGGCGTTTCGATCGATCGGCTGCAGGCTGCCATCGACGGCACGCCGCGCATCCTGCGGCTGCTCCCGAACACGCCGGCGCTGGTCTTTGAGGGCGCGTTCGGTCTCTGCAAAGAAACTGACTTCACCGCCGAGGAGAAACAATTCGCGGTCGACCTCTTCGAGTCGATCGGCGTCGTCGAGTGGGTCAAGGAGTACGACATCGACGCGGTCTGCGGCCTGTCCGGCGGCGGTCCGGCTTACGTCGCGATGTTCATCGAAGCGCTCGCCGACGGCGGCGTCAAGCAGGGTCTCACCCGCCCGGTCGCGACCAAGCTCGCGGCCCAGACCGTCCTCGGAACCGCCAAGATGATCCTCGAGACCGGCATGCACCCGGGCCAGGTCAAGGACATGGTCTCCTCCCCTGCCGGCACGACCATCGAAGGCGTCGAAGCGCTCGAGGCGGGCGGCATGCGCCACGCCGTGATGCGCGCCGTCGTCGTCGCCACCGACCGCTCCCGCGAACTGTAGAGTAAAAATCGAGGGTGAAATCGGGGACGGTTCCCGATTTCATCTTAGGTGAAAACCGGAACCGTCCCCATTTTCATCTCGCAGAGGTGTTTTATGAACAGAGATAAAGTCATTGTAAGAACCAGTATCATCGGCATCGTCGCGAACGTGCTGCTCGCGTCCTTTAAAGCGGTCGTTGGGCTCGCTTCGCATTCGATTGCGATTGTTTTGGACGCGGTCAACAACTTATCCGACGCGATGTCGTCGATCATCACGATCGTCGGTACAAAGCTCGCCGGCAAGGCGCCGGACCGCAAGCATCCGCTCGGGTATGGCCGCGTGGAATATCTGACGGCCATGGTCATCTCCGTCATCGTCCTTTACGCCGGCGTCACCTCCCTGACCGAATCGGTCAAAAAGATCATCACGCCGGACGTCCCGGACTACAAACCGGTCACGCTGATCATCGTCGCCGTCGCCGTCGTGGTCAAACTGCTCCTCGGCCGCTACGTTAAGGGCGTCGGCGAGCGCGTCAACTCCGGGTCGCTCATCGCTTCCGGTACAGACGCCCGAATGGACGCCGTCATCTCCGCTTCCACACTCGTCGCCGCCGCCATCTACCTCACGGTCGGCTTCAGCCTCGAAGCCTACCTCGGCGCCGTCATCTCGCTCATCATCATCAAGGCCGGCATCGACATGCTCCGCGAGACCTACAGCCAGATCCTCGGCGAGCGCATCGAGGGTGACTTTTCCAAAGAGATCAAGGAGACCATCACCTCGTTCCCGGACGTCGGCGGCGCCTACGACCTGACCCTCCACAACTACGGCCCGGACCGCCTGATCGGCTCCGTGCACATCGAGATTCCGGACACCTACACCGCCGACCGCATCGACAAGCTCACCCGCGACATCCAGGAGGCCGTCTACACCAAGCACAACGTCATCCTGACCGGCATCGGCATCTACTCCGTCAACACGACCGACGACCGCGCAGCTGCCCTCCGGACCCGCATCACCGAAACCGTCATGGCGCACCCGGAAGTCCTCCAGATGCACGGCTTCTTCCTCGACGTTGAAAAAAAGACGGTCTCGTTCGACGTCATCATCGACTTCGCCGCGCAGGACCGCTCGGCCGTCCACAGCCGCATCCACGAGGAGATCCAGGAAATGCTACCGGAGTATACCGTCCGCATCACCATGGACTCCGACGTCAGCGACTGATCGCTTTGCCGCAGGTCCCGGCCCGCCGGTCGCCCGCTTCTGTACGAAAAAAAGAACCTGAAAAAGTGCTTGATTCCACCGGGCATTTGTATTAGAATACTGATGTTCTGGTACTGGCACCGTCTGACGGGTCGGCAAACCGGACCCACCAAGGGGCGTTAGCTCAGCTGGGAGAGCGCAAGGTTCGCAATCTTGAGGTCAGGGGTTCGATCCCCCTACGCTCCACCAATCAAAACCGCCTGCCGCAATGGCAGGCGGTTTTTCATTTGAAAAACTGCAATATTTTAGTTGAACGATTCACCAGTTTCGTACCTTCATTCATCAGGTTCCTGCAGAATCACGATCTCTTCGCCGTCGTTCGGAATGAGCAGCTGCTCCGGGCTGACCCCGGCAGCGTCCACGGCTTCACGCAGCGACTTGCGGGTCACGGTGCAGTGGTCGCAGCTCTCCATGTGGATCGCAATGACCGTCGCGTTTGGCGCGGCTTTGCAAACCTCGATCACCTGGGCTGCGTCCATTACGATCAGCTCGCCGTTCCAGAGCGCCCCGCCCGCGTGCACGATGATCACTTCCGGCAGGAAGACGTCGATCGTTTGCTTCACCGCTTCGTACCAGACCGTGTCGCCGGCCCAGTAGACGGTGGGTTCGCCCGCCGCGAAAAACACAATGCCGCTCGCCTCCCCCATGTCCGCGAGGACTTCAGGAGATGTCCCGTGCCTCGCAGGGACTCTCTGCATCGCCACCTCGTTGAACCGGCTTCCCTCCTCCAGCGGTCGCACGTCTTTGAACCCGGCCAGCAGTTCATGGCCCGCCTCTGACGGCTGGCAGAACACCGGACGAGTCTTGCCCAGGGCTTCCGCTGCCGCGGCGTCGAAGTGGTCGGAGTGGATGTGCGAGATCACGATGGCGTCTGTACGGCTCTCGGCCTCCCACATCGTGCAGGGCATGTCGACGAGGGGGCTGCGCCGTTCTCCCGCATAAGACGGCCCCGTGCCTTTTTTTGCGAAAGCCGGATCCAGCAGGAAGACGGCGCCTCCGTAGGAGAACCTGGCCGTCGCGTTCCGGATGAGTTGATATTTCATAGGTTGTTACCCTCCTAACCTTTTCTAAATCAGACGGTGCTGCCGCCATGGCTTTCCCGGAGATACTCTTCCTCTCCGCGGCGTATGATCCCTTTCACATGACGCAGCATCGGGATTGCGATGAATACCGAAAGGACGTCTGCCGTCGCCTGAACGGACGCAACGCCCGAAGAACCGAAAAAGTGCGAAAGCGGCCAAACGATCGGCAGGAAACAACTACCCTGACGTGACGTCGCCAGGATGACGGCACCCTGCGCATAACCGATTCCCGCGCAGGCCCAGTTGACCGTCGCGACCCACGCGTGGAACGGCAGCGCGGCCGCCTGGAGGCGGATTGCCAGCTCTCCGATTTGCATCATTTCCGGGTCGGTTCCCGCGAACAGGTGGATGATAGATTCCGCGAATACGAAGAGCAGCCCGCCCATCACCGTGCCGAGCACGACACTGTTACGGAGGGAGAATTTCATGGATTCTTTCACGCGGTCGAAGCGGCGCGCACCCCAGTTGAACCCGAGGACGGGCTGGAACCCTGTCCCGAATCCCAGGATGATTCCGAAAGGAAACATCATGACTTTGTTCGTTACGCCGATCCCCGCCAGGCACGCGTCCGAGATGCCGCCCGCGATGTTGTTGAGAACGATCCCCGCGATGACGCTCAACATCGTTCGGAACGCTGACGAAGAGCCGACGGATGCGACCTGCTTCACGATGTCTTTGGAGTATTCGATGTTTTTGACCGAAAGGTGGAGCATCGACCGCTTCGACAAATACGGGAAAATCAGGATGATAAATGACACGACCTTTGACAGCGCGGTCGCGATCGAAGCGCCGGCGACTTCCAGACCCAGACCCGGCAGGACGAGCGCACCGATGTGCACTTCCGGGAAGATGAACAGCGGGTCGAGAAAACAGTTCAGGATCCCGCCGAAGCCCATCCCGATCATGGACAGCGTCGCGGCACCCTCAGCGCGCAGGGACTGGTTCATGACAAAATTTGCCGCCATGAACGGCGCGACGAGCAGAACATAGGTCGCGTAATCGATGGAATAGTTTACGCAGGTATCCGTCGCTCCGAGCAGACGGACGAGCGGCTCCGTAAAAAGCGCGCCTATCGCAAGAATGATCGATCCGAAAATGATCGCCGTCACCCAGGCGGTCGAGAAGACCTTGCTCGCTTTTGCTTCGTTCTTCGCTCCGAGCAGCCTGGCGATGTAGCTGTTCGCACCGATCGCAACGAACGAGCCTGCCATCATGATGAACATGTCCAGCGATGAGTTTACGGAAACAGCCGCTGTCGCGGAATTGCCGAGCGAACTGACAAAGTAGGTGTCGGCGAGCGAGTAGATCGAATTGATCAGAAACGCGATGATGGAAGGGATCGCCATGATCGTAATCACTTTAGGGATAGGCTCCTTGAGCATCCTGTACTTTCGGATCTCCTGGCTGCGCTCCTTTTTTGATTGTGCGCTTTGTTCCATGGTAAAAAGTCTCCTGTAACATAAGCTGCGGACAGGCAGCCCTGTCGCGATCTCTTCGGGTGGATATCCCAACCTTGTTAGTTCTATTATACGACTATTTCAAGGTCAAAGAAAGGTGATGATCTTCAGTATTAAGAATGGGACGCATACGAAAATGATGACTGCTGAAAAGTAATAAACACGAAGCGATGCGCTTTACAGATACGGGATAAACAACAGGCGGTTCTCTCGTATCTTTGAGTAAAGTCGATTGGAAAGAAAATTGATCTTTGAAACAGAAAATGCGCCTCTGGGTTTGCCAATCCAGCAACATTTATCACTATTTTTCATCCAAATTGGGGATGAAATGATTTGCTAAATCTATCAATCATTGCTTGTCCGACAGCCTCTATGGGCTCGGTACGAAGTCATACTCCCACAGGCCAAACATCTTCGCGGTTCAAATATATCACAGGTTTTTATAATGTGGTATACTCTTGGGTGGAGTTTACAAAGCGGGCCATGCCGGAGGAAAGAATGATTACGATTGCGTTTAAAAGAGAAAGCGTCTGCATGGGCGACGATGCGGGCAACGGCGAATACACGATCGTGTTGCCGGATACCGCGACCCTCGGCGACCTGATCCACGTGATTCGGCGCGGCGGGAGCGGTAACGACTGGCCGATCCCTTACACCGGGGCGAACAGCATCTGGGTCGTCCAATCAAACATCGGCGATCTCGCGGACGTCCATACCGACGAGGACGGCGAGTGGGTCGTCCGGTACCTGGCGTGTTCCGAAACCACCCCGCTGAAGCTCCTCGGGATCACCTGGACCTTCGGTGCGCGCGCAGATTCTGACAAACCAACGGCCCAATGAACCCCACTTATGCACAACCGACAATCATGGAGGCAGAGACAAATGACACGCAAACCGCAGATTCATCTCGAAAAGATAACATATGATAACGTCGACGCGATCGTTAATCTTCGCGTCGCAAAAGATCAACGGAGCTACGTCGCGAGCAACCAGTGGAGCCTCGTGGACGCGTATCTTTCCCTGGCGAGCGGAAGGCCGGTCCACCCGTTCGGGATTTACAACGGAAAGACCCTGGTCGGCTTCATCATGATCAGTTACAATAACGACTGGTCCGGCTACAAGCGGGACGCCTGGCTGAACAGCGATGAATATCGGTTCTACAAGGACAAGCCTTTTTATTACATCTGGCGCTTCATGATCGACAGGAAATTCCAGAAGCGCGGCTACGGGCGGGAGGCCCTCCGGCGCGCGGTCGAGTTCATCCGGACGTATCCGAGCGGCCTGGCGGACTTCTGTGTGCTCTCCTACGAACCGGAGAACGAAGTGGCCAGGGAGTTCTACCGCTCCTTCGGCTTTGTCGAACTCAACGAGCCGGGCTATTATGAGCCGGGCGACGAAATCTCCGCCGTGCTGAAGTTGTAGCACCCACTGATCACGACAACCAAAAGGCCTGCAGTACCTGCCCGATGAGGACAAGCGCTGCAGGCTTTTTTTATTTGTCATTTTCTATTGCGCCTTTGGTTGTCCCAACGAGCTGGTTGCCCCGGCGGCCTCCCGCTTACGCAATCGCGTCGAGGTTGTCCGGAAGGTTCTCCATCTTAGCGATCACCTGGTAGAACTCTTCTGTGAAGAGCCCTTCCGCCTGAAGGATGTCGAGGAATGCCTGAACGTCCTCCTGCTCCACCAGCGCCTGGTAGAATGCCTCTGTGTAGAGCTCGTCCCCGTACGCGAACTTTACGATCACGAAGTCACCGTTCTGTTCGGTATCGAACTGCACCTCGCCAGTCTCCGGGTCGTACGTCGCCTTGTAGGCTGTCAGCTTGCCGTTTTCGTCCGCGAACACCGCATACAGGCTGTCCTGCGCGACCTCTTCCGGGGTGCCCCAGGCCTCCGGAACTTTGAACGGAATGCTTACCTTGACCGGGCTTCCGGTCAGATCCGCGGCTTTTCCGTCCTTTGTGACGGCGACCTTCCAGGCCTGCGGCATCTCCGCGTCTTCCGCAATCAGCTCGGCTGCCCGCGGATCATGGCTGGAAACGGTCACGGCAACGCCGTCGACTTCATCGACATATACTACGACCGCGACGGTCACGCCGGTATTGGTCGCGCCGCCGGTCCCGTTCCCGCCGTCGTCAGGCGCCGGTGTTGGCTCCGGCGTCGGTTCCGGTTGTGGTTGTGGTTCCGGTTCCGGCTCCGGTTGTGGTTGTGGCTCTGGCTGCGGTATCGGTTCTGGCTCTGGCTCTGGTTGCGGCTCCGGTTCCGGTTCCGGCTCTGGCTCCGGTTCCGGCTCTGGCTCCGGCTCTGGTACTGTCGGCTTCGGCTTTCCGTAAATGACCGAACCGCTGCCCGACTGAACCGAACCCGCGCCCGGACCGCCGAGTACACCGCTTCCCGTGAAGGACGTGCTGACGTGGGTGGCCGATCCGCCGCCGGCGCCGCCGCCCCAGTAGCATTCCAATACCCGAACCAGGATGGCATTGTCTAACTTCACTACGTAATCGGAATATGGATCACCATAGTAGTAGATGTCGCGGGTAAAATCCGAATTGATCACTTCAATTGCGAGATAATATCTGCCGTCGAAGTTTCCTTCCGCATTGATAAAACCGTATCTTTTCAGGAGAGTATCAACTTTTATATTCGAATCGTTCTCCCTGGATAGCGGTTGATGCGTATTCTTCCCATTGACGACCCATTTGCGGGCCGGAATGGAGCCGTCAAGCTTAACCAAGTGGTTATAAACCATGAGTGCCATGACCGGAATCTCATTCTGCGTCCCCCGCGTAGCCGCTTCCGACTTTGTCATGTTCAGCGGGTATATCGTGGATGTGATATCGTCCCCTTTGATAAACACTCTGGAAGAATACCCGTCCGGAACGGTCGGCACGACTGTTGCATTCGGTTTGGTGTAATAGACACAGCCCGAAAGAACAGAGACAGTACCATTGTAGATTATTCCATAAATCTCCAGGTTGCTGTCCTCCATGAGTCGGGACGGATAGAAATCCCCCCACGTTCCACCTGGGTCAATTGTAAGCTCATGGTCGTTGGCGACGATATCGAGATGACCGTCCGTACCTCTGAACACGATGTTTCCAACTCTGTTGTTTGTCCCCGAGGATTCATAGTTCGTATCGACGCTGAGCAGGCAGGACCCCGTGAGCTCCATCGTCCCTAAATTAATATTAGATCCGATCAGATATATTTTGCTGTCCTTGGCCTTTACGTTAACGACCCTGGTTCTGTCGGTGTCATAGCCATACGCCGTCAGGGAACTGTTTTCCAACTGGATGGCACTCCAACAATCTCCGTCCGGCCGTAACTGGACATTCGCGGATTTGATCGTACCGTATCCCTTGATATAGCCGCCGTCCTGGACTTCCAGGTAACCTCCTTCAACGACGCCTTCGTTCTGCAGGAGGCCCTGGACGATCAGCTCGCCTTCTACCCAGAAACCTTGCTTCTTATTGTTAACCGACATGAGTTCGATCGTTGCCCCGGTGTCAACGGTAAGGGTAGCGTGCTTTCCGATGACGACTCTGGCACCATAGTAATCGTTGTTGACCCACGCCGCATTCAGTCGCAGAATGGAATTCCTCGGAATCGTCAGCTTGATGTTGTCCAGATTGTACTCCTCATCCAGAAGCCCGGTGATCTCTCCATTGATGAGTTTGTAGCTTCCGTTACTTTGTTTAAGGAAGACGGCCGCGCTTCCCTCTTCATAGAGTGCGGTGTTCGGGTGCAGGGTGATGTCATTCCCGTCTTCGATCTCGATGCTGTCGATCAGCACGATGCCTGTACCGATAATCTGGACGGAGCAGTCTCCCTTAAGCTTCCCGATTCGGTTGATGCCTGCGACGGCCAGCGTAATCGTACCGCCGTCCGCGGAAATCGTTGTTCCACTGCCGTCAAAGTCCACCATGGCGATGTACTGCCCGCCGATATTCTTCCAGCCCTTGCCGTCCGACCACTGGGACGACTCGTTCGCGTCAGCGCGGAACGATTTGTCGCCGATGGTGATCGTACCGCCGTCCGCCGCTGCGGCAGATGCGGTTAAAGCGCGTGTTTCTTGGGCCACCGCTTCCCCGCCATCGGCTGGCTGTGCCGGGGCTTCCGGCTCCTCGGAGACCTCTTCGGTTTCCGGTGTCGGAGCTTCCGGGGCTGTTGTTTCTACTTCCGGGGCCGGATCATCTGCAGCCGCTTCGTCGACGGCTGCCTCCGGCTCCTCCTCAGGTGCAGCTGGTGTCTCTTCGACGACCGATTCAGGGACTTCCGGTTCCGCTGGTTCGGTTACTTCCGTAGGTTCCGTCGCCTCGGGAACTGGTTCCGCCACCTCGGGCGCCGGTTCCGCCACCGCGGCGACCTCGTCACCCAATTCCGCAGGTTCTTCCTCCGCGGCAAACACAGCCGCCGGGAGCAGCGCTAGAACCAGCGCCAGCCCGAAGCTCAGAAGCCTGTGGAGCCTCTTGTCAGAAATCTCTTTCATAGTACTCGTCTCCATTTCTAACGGTCATGGAAATGAAACAGAATTCTAAATCGTGTCGAGGTTGTCCGAAATGTTCTCCATGTTAGCTAAAATCTGATAGAACTCCTCTGTGAAGAGATTCTCCGCCTGCAGCAGAGCGAGGAATGCCTGAATGTCGTCCTGCTCCGCCAGCGCCTCATAGAATTCCTTTGTGAAGAGTTCGTCGTCGTAATCGAACTTCACAATCACGAAGTCACCGTTTTGTTCGGTGTCGAATTGCACTTCGCCGGTCACCGGGTCGTACGTCGCCTTGTAGGCTGTCAGCTTGCCGTTCTCGTCCGAGAACACCGCATACAGGGTGTCCTGCGCGACCTCTTCCGGGGTGCCCCAGACCTCCGGAACTTTGAACGGAATGCTTACCTTGACCGGGCTTCCGGTCAGGTCCGCAGCCTTCCCGTCTTCCTTGGTAACGGCGACCTGCCACACCTGCGGCATCTCCGCGTCCCCCGCGATCAGCTCTTCCGCCTTGGAATCGTGGAGCGAAACGGTCACGGCGAGGTCGTCGACATAAGTTACAGCCGCAACGGTCAGACCGGTGTCGGTTGCGCCGCGGTTTCCGCCCCCGTTATCGTCCGGGTCCGGTGTCGGTGTTGGCTCTGGCTCAGGTTCAGGTTCTGGATCCGGTGTCGGCGTTGGATCCGGGTCCGGTGTCGGATCTGGGTCTGGCGTCGGGTCCGGATCCGGTGTCGGATCTGGGTCCGGCGTCGGGTCCGGATCTGGCGTTGGATCCGGGTCTCCCTGGGACTCCGAACCGTAAACGACTTTACCGTCGCCGGCCTGCACCGAGCCCGCTCCCGGGCCGCCGAGCACGCCGCTCCCCGTGAAGGAGGTGCTCACATGGGTGGCCGAAGAGCCGCCCTGTCCGCCCTGCCCTGTGCAGTCCAGGATCCGGATCAGAATGACGTCCTCAGTCGTAAAATCACTATATTTGGCGTCGCTGAAGAACCGGTCACGGGAGAAGTCGCTGTAGATGACCTCTACCGCTCTATAATGTGTTGACTCCCCTTGCGCTCCTTCCTCTTCGGTCATTCCGTACGCTTCCAGGAACGACTCGTAGGTGAAACTCTTATAGCCCTGGCTGTCTTTCCGATCCAGCGAAGTCAGCTTTGTCGTCGCGAGCAAAGTCCATTCGCGGGCATAGATGTTACCGCTCACCAGCACGTCCCTGGCACTGGCATATTCCACACGAATCGTCGGACTTTTCGTTGCGTTCGCGAGTTCGGCGGCATCTCCGGCGGTCATGTTCAAAGGAACGACCGTGGATTCTATGTCCGCATCGGTGACGTACACCCTGGAAACATATCCACCCGGAACGAGCGGAACGTTGCCCTGCGTTCCGGTGTATTCGACGCAGCCCGCGAGTACGTCGACCCGGCCGCCGGTGATCACGCCGGAAATCGTCAGAGAGCAATCTTCCAAAAGCCTGCACGGTTCTGACGAGGTGAACGGGACGTAGTCGTGGTCGTTGCAGACGATGGAAAGCGTGGTCCCCTCAATCAGGGTGATGTTTCCAATTTCGCTTCCGAAATAGATGGAATCGCCGGAAACCTCGCCAATGGCGTTCACGCCGATCCAGGACTCGGTCCCCGTGACGGTCAGTTCCGGGATGGTGATGCCGGAGCCTCTCAGATAAATGACGCTGTCTTCAATCTTTGGCGGCGTAACGGTCCGTCCATCGCCCCGGATGTTTAGGCGGCTGTCCTTCAGGAGAAGGTCCTTCGAAACGGTCCCGCCGGACTTCCAATCGACTTCTGTAGACGAGAATGTTCCCTCACCCTTGACGGAACCGCCATTTTGGACGTCCACGTAGCCACCCTGCACGGTGCCCCCGAGGTTCAGGACCCCTTGTACGACCAGTTCGGACATCTTGGAGCGGAAGTCGGCATTGCCCATCATCTGCGCTTCATTCTCGATGCTCTCGATCCGGATCGTGCCGCCGTCTTCAATGGTAAGCACGCATTTCTTTCCGATGATCAATCTGGAAGCGTAGCCCTCCAGTTCCACACTCCCTCCTTCATGTTTCGGATTGGCGTCCTCCCAAGGGATGGATTCTTTATAAAGCGTAACATCTACTTTATCTTCCGGATCGCCCGTTAAGCCGTCGTCTTCCGGGTACCAGGTCCATTCTTCTGTGCGGACGCCCAAAGCGCTGAGGGTCAGCGTAGAGCCCGCCGGAATGATCAGTTCGATTTCATCCCCCAGCGTGTAATCCTCATCCAGGATTCCGGTGATTCCGCCGTTGATGAGCCGGTACGTGTTCCCCGACTGTTTGACGAAAACGGCTGCGCTGCCCTCTTGATAGAGAGCGGTGTTCGGATGCAGGGTGACGGTGTTTCCCTCTCCGAGATCGATGTTATCGATCAAAACGATACCGGTCCCGATGATCTGGACGGAGCAGTCTCCCGAAAGCGTCCCGATCCGGTTGACGCCGGCGACGGCCAGCGTTATGGTTCCGCCGTCCGCGGAGACCGTCGCGCCGCTGCCGTTGTAGTCCACCATGGCGACGTACTGTCCGCCGATGTTCTTCCAGCCCTTACCGTCCGTCCACTGAGTGGATACGTCCGTGTCGGCGCTGAACGACGTACCGCCGATGGAAATCGTCCCGGCGGCGTCCGCCTCCGCGGCGGACACGGAAACGTCCGGAGTCTCCTCCTCCACTGCGCTGTCATTAGCAGGCTGCGTCGGGGCTTCTGGTTCCCCGGTGACGGCTTCTTCACCTGCCGGTTCTGCGGCCACGTCCTCCGTGGCCGGCGCCGGCGATTCTACGGCAGCAGGAGCCGGGGCTTCCGGTTCCTCCGGCGTCTCCGGTTCTGTTGGTTCGGTAACGTCCGGGGCGGCCGGTTCGGTCACAGCGATGACCTCGTCGCTCGGTTCGCCCGGTCCCTCCTCCGCGGCAAACGCGACCACCGGCGAAAGCGCCAGGATCAGCGCCAGCCCGGAACTCACGAGTCTGCACAGCAATTTATCAGATATTTTTTTCATTATTCACGTCTCCATTTCTAATACTCATGGAAATGAAACAGAATATACTTCTTCAGTGTATCATATTATATCAGAACTAATGTTTCTTCGCTATGTTTTTTTTGCGTACTAAAAACGCCTGCAACCCACTGTTTTCATGCAGTTCACGCGCTGCAAGCGTTTTGATTTGTCATTGTGGAGAGCCGGTCTCTCCGGAGGTTCCCGTTTACGCGATCGCGTCGAGGTCGTCTGAAAGGGTTTGCATCTTAGCCAGCACCTCGTAAAACTCCTTCGTGAAGAGCCCCTCCGCCTTAAGAATGTCGAAGAACGCCTGAACGTCTTCCTGCTCCGCCAGCGCCTGGTAGAACGCTTCCGTGAAGAGCTCGTCGTCATACGCGAACTTTACGATCACGAAGTCGCCGTTCTGCTCGGTATCGAACTGCACCTCTCCGGTCTCCGGGTCGTACGTCGCCTTGTAGGCAGTAAGCTTGCCGTTCTCGTCCGCGAACACCGCAAACAGGTCAGCCTGTGCGACCTCTTCCGGGGTACCCCAGGCTTCCGGAACTTTGAACGGAACGGTTACCTTGACCGAGTTTCCGGTCAGATCTGCGGCCTTCCCGTCTTCCTTCGTGACGGCAACCTGCCAGACCTGCGGCATCTCCGCGTCCCCGGCAATCAGCTCGGCAGCTTTCGGATCATGGCTGGAAACGGTCACGGCAAAGCCGTCGACATCATCTACATATTCTACAACAGCGACGGTCACTCCGGTATCGGTCGCGCCGCCGGTCCCGCCCCCGTCATCGTCAGGGTCCGGTGCCGGTGTTGGTTCCGGCTCTGGTTCCGGTTCCGGCTCAGGCTCTGGTTCCGGTTCTGGTTCTGGTTCCGGTTCTGGTTCCGGCTCGGAAACCGTTCCGTAAATGACCGAACCAGTTCCGCCACTCACCGAGCCTGCGCCCGCACCGCCGAGCACACCGCTTCCTGTGAAGGAGGTGCTGACATGGGTGGCCGATCCGCCGCCGGCTCCGCCCCACCAATAGCATGACACAATCCGGATCAGGATTGCGTTGTCCAAGGACAGAGAGCGTGACGGGGCGTACTCCGGATCATATAGCGCGAAGCTGCGGGAAAAATCCGAGTATATGACTTCTACCCCAAGCTTGAAATTGAAAAAGGAAGACACCTCCCCGTCCTCGTCAATAAAGTGATAGTGACTCAAAATGTCGCGGGTCGTTGTTTCCTTGAACGCCGACCTGGACAACGGATCATAATCTTCACCATAGGAATCGACGTACCATTTGCGAGGGGTAATGGCGCCGGAGTCATCAATATACCTGTCATAGATCATATACCCATAGACAGGGATTTTGTCCTTCGTCGCCAGATCGTCAGCTTGCTCTCGCGTCATTCTCAGCGGAGCGAGGGAGGCCGTCGTGTCGGTTCCATTGATAAGCACTCTGGCGGCAGAATCCTCCGGTACGGTCGGTAAAACGACTGGGTTTGTACCGGTGTAATTGACGCAGCCCGCGAGGACGCGAACCTGGCCGCCGGTAATCTTACCATTGATCTCAAGCCGGCAGTCTTCCAGAAGCCGCTCCGGAAAGGATTCCCACAATTCACCGCTATGTACATATGGGTGGTCATTGTGGACGATATCAAGAGTGCCGCCGGAACCGACAAAGGTGATGTCCCCGACCCTGCTGTACGCGCCGTTCGTATCTATGCTGAGTGTGGAGGACCCGGCAGCGGTCAGTGAATCTATGGCGATGCCAGATCCAATCAGAAAGATATTACTGTTATAAACCGACAGGTTGACCGTCCTGGCGCTGTTGTCTGGATTTTTATATACATATACTGAGCTGTCGGTCAGACGAACCTTGTTGGAAAGGTTCCCGTTCGGCTGAAGATGGACGGTCGAGGATTTGATGTGTGTGGTACCCGTGACATTGCCACCGCTTTGGATGTCTATGTACCCTCCCTGAACGGTGCCGTTGACGCTCAGGACGCCCTGGACGATCAGTTCAGCGTCAATCAAATTATTCCACCCATCTTCAACCGTCATGAGCTCGACCGTGCCCCCGGTGTCGACGGTAAGGGTGCTGTCATTTCCGATAATGACCCTGGCACCATAGTAATCATTGTTGACAAATGCCGCGTTCAGTCGAAGGGTGGAATTCCTCGGAATCGTCAGTTTGACGTTTTTCAAGCTGTACTCTTCATCCAGGATTCCGATGACGCTGCCATTGATAAGCTTGTAGCTGCCGTCCTCCTGTTTGAGAAAGACCGCGGCGCTTCCCTCTTCATAGAGGGCGGTGTTCGGATGCAGGGTGATACCGTTCCCTTCTTCGATCGCGATGCTGTCGATCAAAACGATGCCCGTGCCGACGATCTGGATGTTGCAGTCTCCCGCGAGCGTCCCGATCCGGTTGATGCCGGCAACTGCCAGCGTTAAAGTGCCGCCGTCCGCGGAGACCGTCGCATCGCGGCCGTCGTAATCCACCATGGCGACGTACTTTCCGCCGATGTTCTTCCAGCCCTTGCCCCCTGACCAGTGGGATGATTCATCCGCGTCAGCGCTGAACGAAGCGTCACCGATGGTAATCGTCGCGGCTTCTTCGGAGCCTGCGGCAGTCACGGTCAAAGCCGGTGCCTCCGCGGTTACCGCCGCGCCGCCTTCGGCTGGTTGTGCCTGAGCGTCCGGAATCTCGGAGACTTCTTCGGTTTCCGGTTCCTCAGCGTCTGCGGCCGGAGCATCTGCGACCTCGTCAACAGCTGCGACTGGCTCCTCCTCCACGACTACCGGTTCTGCGGTTTCTTCGGCTGCCGGCTCTGCGGTCTCTTCCGCCGCCGGTTCCGCGGCTTCCGGTTCGACGGCTTCCGGCTCTTCCGGTTCCTCCGGTTCGGTCACTTCGGGAGCCGGTTCGGCCACCGCAGCGACCTCGTCCGTCAGTTCCTCCGGATCTCCCTCCGCAGCAAATACAATAACCGGGGACAGAGCCAGAACCAGCGCCAGCCCGGAACTGATGAGCCTGCGGAGCCATTTATCAGAAATCTTTTTCATGTTACACTTCTCCATTTCTAACGTTCACGGAAATGAGACAGCTGACATTACTACGATTATACTCCTACAATTTTATATTATATCACAGCCCGATTTCGCTTGCCTACTGAATTATTCACAAAGATACCGGTCGATCTCCTCGTCGCAGAGCTCGGAGAGCACAAACGACATGTATGTGTGGCAGAGGTGGTTCTTGAGTGCGCGGTACCCCAGGCTCTCCGTCTCTTTGAGGTTGAGGCCGAGGAGGTCCTTGTCCTCTTCATACGTCCCGCCCCGGAAATACCGGTACGCGCGGGTGAAGCGCTCCTTTTGGTTCTTCTCCATCGCGTCGTAATTGAACAGGTGCTCCTTGCCGATCTTGGAGAAGTGGTGCGGCGGGAGCCGCAGCGGGACGTCCGGAACGATGTCGTCGGCGTTGGTGTAATAGTGGAAGTTCGGGTAGGACTTCCCGTCGTTCCACTCGCCTTCCGTCTCGTAGTTCGGCGACGCGAAGGTGTATACGAAGTTCGCGTTGTCGTTGGCGAAGGCGCGGCTGAGTCGTCCGAGGACGTTCGCGGTGGACGCGCCAAGGCTGTGACCGGTGATGAAGAGGATCGTGTTGTCCTTGTCGGCGCCTTCGAAACGGTCGATGTACTCCTTCAGGGACGCGGCGCAGCTCCGCCCGCCCTCATAGAAGCCGTCCAGAACCGATTTGGCGTCCGTGATGGCGTCCGGCACCGTCGTCGTGCCCTTGATGACTGCGCAGAACACGTGGTATTCCTTACCGCCCTTCTCAAGCTTCTTGTGGCCAAACGTCCGGGCCGGGTCGCTGACCTCGTTCCTGGTCCTGGTCGACAGCAGGTAGTACTCGCTCATGATCTCGTCAAAGCCGAGTTGGCGGAGCACCCCCTCCCCTCTGCGCGCGGTGAATTCCACGTCGTTGCTCAGGACGAGCCCGGCCGTCACCAGGTTGAGGTTCTCCTCCGCCGCGGTCGCGTCCTGCAGGAGGTCGTCCCAGTTCCACGGAATCTGCATTCCCCGCGTGAACTGAACCGGAATCCATGTGACGCCCGGCGCGTGCGCTTCCGGGACGGTCCGTCCGCCTTCCGTTGCAACCCGCTCTGTCACGGCGGCCGCGTTTCTTTTTTCGATGGTCGGGATGTTCATTCTAGTGCTCCTTTCATGCGAAACTCTAAAATAATAATACTTGATTGCCCGAAACAAGTCCATAATTTATAATTAATGTAATAGACATATCAGGGAGGACATCCATGAATGCAGCTTTCTTAGATCGGTTGATCGACGCGCTGATGACGGACAAGCCGTCCGTTGCCATCGAAGCGATGCGCGCGTCCGGTGAGCTTGGGCACGAGGTTCCCGAGCTGACGCGCATGGTCGGCGCGCACCAGAGCCGCCTGTATCATCTCGAAGACGTCTGGGAGCACACGATGATGGTCATCGACCTCGCCGCGGGCGTCAAGGACCAGGCGAGCGACCCGGCCCGCTTCATGCTCGCCGCGCTGCTGCACGACACCGGCAAGGCGATCACCGAGGAGTCCCACATCGACGCGGCGACCGGGGAAGTCGTCTACAACAACATCGGCCACCCGGCGGCCGGCGCGTATGTCGCGGAGACGGTTCTGCGGCGTTTCACGGACGACCGGGAGCTCCGGGATTACGTGTTTGACTTCGTCGGCCACCACCACGCCGTCTACGACATCGACAAGGCGCTTCAGGCGAACGGGAACGTCATCGATGACCGGGTGCGCGCTCTACTGCAGCTAAAGTACCTGCGCGACTACGCCCTGTTCAACCGGGAGGCTGACGCGCTCGGTGTCATCCCGGGGTCCAAGTCCGGCATCCGGCCGGCGCTCTTCCTCGCGGCGTACGCGGAGATCGACCCGGAATTTGCAAGCCGTTATTGAGGAACATGAAAGTGAGGTGCACGAAATGAAAATGCTTCATGTGACAATTCAAACGGAGAAGTTTAACGAAGAAATCGCTTTTTATCAGGACATCGTCGGCCTCAAAATCGTCCGCGACATGAGGACGATCGGCCGCAATCTGGTCTTCCTCGCGGACAACGAGGGCGACACCTGCATCGAGATCATCGACACACCGCAGGCCGAAGACGCCGGGAACGCGTATCTGTCCGTCGGCTTCCAGTCGGAAGACGTCGACGCGATGCGCGACCGCCTCGTGTCCATGGGCTACGAAGCGACGCCGATGATCAGCCCGAGTCCGACCGTCAAGTTCTTCTTCGTGAAAGACCCGGCCGGCGTCCGGGTGCAGTTTATGTAAATTGTTAATCCCTGAAAGACCGATTGGGGAGGAACGCGTATGAATGGATTATCCGAATACACGCAGTCGGCGCTGGAGATCCTGCGGCAGCCGCAGAAGACCATGCACTGGTACATCGTGCCGCTGCTGCTGATCACGATGTACATCGTCACGAAGCAGCTCCACGAGAAGAATTACAAGGTCGTGCTCGGCGGCTTCGCGCTCTGGGCCGTGGACATCTTTAATGAGATCTGGAACTCCATGATCTGCTTCATCAGCGGCTATGCTCCGGTCTGGGGCACGCCGGTCGGCGTGGGCAACACCGCTTGGCTTCTGATGATCGGATACAATATCGAGATTTCTTTCATGTTCCTGATCATGGGAATCACGGTCTGCCTGATGCTCCCGGAGGATCCAAAGAAAAAGATTCTCGGCGTCAACAACCGCATCGTCTACTGCGTCGTGCTGACGACGCTCGCGGTGATCATCGAGTGCTTCCTCAACTACTGCGGCATCCTGACCTGGGAGTGGGCGTTCTGGCAGCGGAGCTGCCCGTGGATCCTGTGGCTCATCGGGTACCTGCCGTTCTTCGCCACCGCGTTCTACGTGCATGACCGGCCGACCGTCAGGCAATCCGCGGCGGTCGTCGGCGGCCTGCTCGGCTTCGACGCGATCCTGATCGTGATCTGCGCTTTTCTTGGATGGATTTAAGGAGGGGACTATGGCAATCATTTCCGGCGGCGCGCTCGCCGTACTGATCGGCGCGACAATCATCGACTGCGGCCTCATCGTCGTGGCCTTCATCAGCTTTCTGAAGAAATAGGCCTGACACCGGCGCAGAACCATTATTTATATCACAGGAGAAGCAGAATGAGAAAAAGACATTTCATGAAGGCAGCCTTTGTCGGGGGCCAGCTGATCACCGGGCGGCACAAACCGGCCATCCAGGATTCGCTGGTCATGATCGACAACGGCGGAATCGTGTACGCCGGCGAGCGGAATTACGATATGGCCCCGAGCCTCGAGGGCTACGATGTCATCGACATCACCGGCAAAACGCTGATGCCGGGCCTCATCGACACGCACCTGCACTTCAGCGGCAACCTCAACGACAACGACTCCGACTGGGTGCGCGAGCCGCTGCTGCAGAAGCAAGTCATGGCGGTCCAGCAGTCCCGCGAGTGCCTCGAGAACGGCCTGACCACCGTCGGAGAGATCTCGCGCTTCGGTATTCCGATCCGGGACATGATCAACTCCGGTCAGATGATGGGACCGCGCGTCATCGCGAGCGGAAGAGGCTTTTGCGCGACGGCGTCGCACGGCGACTCGCACAACTGCTCCATCGAAGAAGTCGCTGCGGGCCATCCGTGGGCCGAGGCCGTCGACGGACCGTGGGAGCTCCGCAAAGCGGTCAGACGCCGGCTCCGGGAATGCCCGGACGCGATCAAAATCTGGGCGACCGGCGGCGGAATCTACCGCTGGGACACGTCCCGAGACCACCACTACACCCAGGAAGAAATCCGGGCGGTCGTCGAGGAGGCCGCCATGCGCGGCATCCCGGTCTGGTCCCACACGTACGGCCAGACGGCGCCTTCCGTCGAGGCGGGCGTGGACTTCATCATCCACGGCTTCGAGATCGACGAGCCGACGATGGAAAAGATGTTCAACAAGGGCATCTACTTCTGCCCGACCATCAACTTCCTCCCGGCGTGGCTTTCGACCTACCCTCCGCAGTACATCCCGGGCGTCCACGACAAGTATGAGGGCAAGACGCTGATCGACAAGGAGCTCGCGCGGCTCTACGACAACGTCAACAAGGCGTATAAGATGGGCGTCATCATCACCGTCGGGTCCGACAGCTTCAACTCCGATTCGACACCGTACGGCGTCACCGCCATCGGCGAGATCCACCGCTTCGTCGACTGCTGCGGCATGAGCGAGATGGACGCGATCATCGCCGGAACCGCCAACGGCGCGAGGGCCCTTGGCATCTACCACCTCACCGGCTCCATCACCCGCGGCAAAAAAGCCGACATGCTGATCATCAACGGTGACCCGCTGAAGAGCATCTACGACATCAGCGTCGACAACATGGACATGATCATCAAGGGCGGCGAAGAGGTGCTTCGCTACAGAGATAAGAAATAAGGGGGAGGCATCGATATGAATGACAAAGAAACCATGCAGAATATCATGCAGAGTCTCAACCAGATTCTCACCATGCAATTTGACTATCCGCCGAACGGCGAGGGCTCCCTCGGTTACAAGGGCTTTAACCTGTACCGGTTCAAGGTCGACGACGTCGACCGGATCAACCAATACATACAGAAGAGAGCGGACAGCTATAAGCACTCGTACAATCACCAGGTGCTGGCGCAGGAGATCATCACCGACCTCCTGGACGACGGGCTGATTACCTTCGGAGGATACGGCTTCAAGAAGCAACAGAAAGAGAACCACAGTATCTGACGGTGGTCTGCCACAATCCTCCCAAACCGCAATCAAAGACCGCCGGCCGCAATGGCAGGCGGTTTTTTCGTTGTCGCCGGTCCAGACTTTGCTACCGGTTTGGCGGGGTTTCGCGGTTCGTCCGTCAGCGGCTAGAACAGCCGCATCTGCAGGTACCGTTTCAGGTCCGGTCCCGGGCCGTCCACGTAGGTGCTGCGGGCGATCTCCCGGAGCTCCCGGTCGCCCTTAGCCAGGATGTTGGCCTGCGGGATGTGGACGTTGATCGTCTCTTGCTGCGCGTCCAGCTTATCGAACAACTGCTTGTTCTCGATGAAGTAGTCCTGAACCGGAAGATAGTATACGATCTCGTTGACCACGTCAACATAGAACAGGACGAAGGCGCCCGAAGAGTTCAACGCGTACTGAATGGTCCGGGTCTCGAGCGAATACGTAAACGCGTCCTCCCGCGTCAGCTTGCTCGGGTTCTTTGTCCCCTTGATCTGGCACTCCAGCCGGTGACCGAGCCACCGGTCGTTTTCCGACAGTTCAATCACGCAGTCCCGGCCGACCGCCGGGTCCGGGTCCTCGCGGTAAAGCCAGCGCTCCGCATCGATCTGATAGTGAACGATCGCGCAGGCCCGCGATCCGATCTTCCGCTGTTCGCTGTCAATCGACATCCGTGTACTCATATTCATCACCCGCAGTTCTTTGCAACGCTTTTTTTAATTATATCAATTATTGTTCTGCGATACCACAAAAAACAACCCCCGACGGGGCTTGTGGCGTACCAACGCTTTTGGTACGCTCTTTTTAATGACGGAAACTGCTAACACCGTTTGCGTTTCCGCAGAGAACGATTGTTTTGTCCCGAACGACGACAGGTCCGGGATGTGACCGAAAGGAGAAAAAGATGGCTTGTTTTTTGGTAAGTGCAGCGGAGGCCGTAGTCGTAACCGCGGTGGAAAAGCACGAGGAAAAGAAAGAAAAAAGCGAAGAAATCCGCGTCACCGTGGACGCTCCGGTGAAAGTTCCGATGAGCAGAAAACTGAAGTGGCTCACATACATGCTCTGGGGTGGCGTGATTCTGCTGGCGTACGAGCATGTCTGGCACGGAGAAGTCGTTCCGTGGTTCCCGTTCCTGACCGCGATGAGCGACCCGGGCGACGCCGCGGAGATGTTCCATGAGATGGCGACCATCGGCGTGACCATGGCCGTAATCATCACGGTCTGCTGGTTTATCATGTGCAAGGCCGCAGACGCGATCATGGCGAGAAAGTCGCAACTGCCGGCGGTCGGACAGGAACTGTAAGGGGGTGGCAACATGACACTGCTTATTACAGTATTTGCAGCCATTATCGTAACGATTAAATGGTACACCCGCAAGGACGATACCATGCAGCTCGGCTTGCTGGTGTTCATGTTCTGGGGCGCCTCGCTGATGTGGCTCGGCGATGCGATCTTCGGTTACATTGAAGAACAGGCGGAGTTCTTTGCGCCGGCGCCTGCCGACATGCTGAACGACGCGTACCTAGGACTGTCCGTCGTCGCGCTCGCGCTGGTCATCTGGCTCGTGCGGCTGCTGATCACGGACCCGAAGGGCGTCGTCAAGAGTTCGATCCAGAAGTCGGTTGCTTCCGACAGCAAGAAAAAGGCGAAGACCGCTTAATAAATCTCAGAGAAAAACATGGAAAACGAAAAGAAGGCGCTTTCGCAGCGTCTTCTTTTCTTCTGCTATCGTTTCTATTGTTGATTCCGTGGGCTCCCGTCTATTCCGCGCCGTGGACGATGCGGTCGTAATTCTCCGGGTCCGTGTTGCTCTCGGTACTGATGAGAAGCACGACGGACTCCGGGCCGAGCCCCATCGCTACGCGGGCTTCCGCCAGGCTGTCGTCAGTCAAGACGGCCGCGAGCGCGCCGAGCGTCGCAGCGCCGGACTCCCCCGACACGACGGCCGGGTCGCCGGAAAGCCCCGCGGCGTACCGCCGCATCCCGTCCGCCGCGACCGGGTCCGTGCAGGAAATGCAGAACTCCGAATAGTCCCGGACGACCGGCCAGATCACGGAGCACGGGGTCCCGCAGTTGAGGCCGGCCATGATCGTGACCGGGGCGCCGCCGACGGAGTGCGCGGCGCCGTCGCCGGCCTTCACGGACTGGTAGAAGCAGTCCGCGACCGTCGGCTCGACGATGACCGTCACCGGCTTGTCCCCGCCGTAACGGTCCGCGAAATATCCCAGCACGCCGCCCGCCATCGCCCCGACGCCGGCCTGCAGGAACAGGTGGGTCGGATGAACGGCTTGCGCCGCCAACTCTTCCGCGGCCTCAGCCGCGAGGGTGAGATACCCCTGAACGATCCACGTCGGGACGGTTTCATACCCTTCCCAGGCCGTATCCTGGATCAGAACCCATCCGTTCTCTTCGCTCATGCGTTTGGCGTATTTTACCGTATCGTCGTAACTCAGGTCCGTAATCGCGACCTCGGCCGGGCCGGCGCCGCGAATCGCCGCCGCGCGGACCTCCTGCGTCCCGTACGGCATGTAGACGTGCGCCTTGTAGCCAAAGAGGCCCGCCGCCCAAGAAACGCCCTTGCCGTGGTTCCCGTCCGTGCAGGTCACGAACTCGATTCCTGCGATTTTTTCTTTATATTCCCCGGAAAGCAGTTCCCCGAGCCGCGTCGTCTCCGGGTCGAGGCCCAGCCGTTCGCAGAGGATCCGGAACATCGCGTAGCTCCCACCCAGCCCTTTGAAGGCCTTGAGGCCGAACTGCGGGGATTCGTCCTTCACATAGATGCTCCCGACGCCGAGCGAAGCGGCCAGCGACGGCAGGCTGACGAGCGGCGTCGGTTCATAGCCGCGGACCTGCTCGTGAAACCGCCGGACCGCCTGGGCGGCCGGGACGCGGAACGGTTCCGGAATCGCCGAAGTCCAGGCTTTCGGGTTCTCGATGACGTTTACGTTTTGACTGCTCCACTCTCTCATGGTGTCCTCCCAAAATTTTTACGCAAACGCGCGCACGCGCACGGATCGACGCGGTCTCACAGGCGCGTCCTCACGGCAGGCGCGTCCGCACGACTTCGTAGAAGTACCACGCGCCGGTCTCCAGCACGTCGTCGTTGTAGTCAAACCGCGGGTTATGGCAGGTGTAGACCTCTGCATCGCCCGCACGGCCACCGCCGAGCAGAACGTAGCAACCCGGTACTTTGTTCAGAAACTGCGCGAAGTCTTCCGAAACCATGATCGGCTTTGCGTTCGTGTCGACGTTCCCGGCGCCCACGACCTTGCGCGCGGCCGCCGCAGCAACCTCGGCGCAGGCCGCGTCGTTCTCCAGCGGGATGAATTCGTGCGTGTACTGAAACTCGCACTCCGTCCCGAAGGCCGCGCAGATGCTCCGGCTGATCTCTTCCATCCGCCGTTCGATGATCTCCTGCGCCTCCGGCGAGGTGCTCCGCGTGTCTCCGAGCAGCGTCACCGTCGACGGGATGGAATTGTGGAAGCCGTCCGTGAGGAGCTCGGTCACGGACACCACCGCCGGGTCGACCGGGTTCTCGTTCCGCGACACGATGCTCTGCAGCGCGAGGATGATGTGCGCCGCCGGAATCAGCGGATCGACCGCGCCGTGCGGCGAGGAGGCGTGACCGCCCTTCCCTTTGATCCTGATCTCGAAGTTGTCCTCGCTGGCCATGAAGCCGCCGGCCTTCACCTGAAACGTCCCCGCCGGCGCGAGCGGCCAGTTGTGGAGCCCGTACATTTCATCGACCGGGAACCGCTCGAAGAAGCCGTCCTCGATCATCGCCATGGCGCCTTTGCCAGGCTCCTCCGCCGGCTGGAAGATGAGGCGGACGGTCCCGTTGAAGTCTTTCTTCTTTGCGATGAGCTCCGCCGCGCCGAGCAGCGTGACCGTGTGGCCGTCGTGGCCGCAGCCGTGCATCCGGTTCGGAACCTTTGAGGTGTACGGATGCTCGCCCTGCTCCGTGTTGCAGAGACAGTCCATGTCCGCCCGGAGGCCGATCGTCCTGCCGCCGCTGCCGCAGGTCATCGTTCCGACGACGCCGGTCCTGCCGACGCCGGTGGCGACGTCAAAGCCGAACTCTTTCAGCCGTTCGGCGACGAATGCGGCCGTCTTCTCTTCCTCAAACGCGGCTTCCGGGTATTCGTGCAGATGATGCCTCCACGCGATCAACTTCTGTTCGAATGCTTCGTCGTGTATCATGGGAACGCTCCTTATTCTTTTCTTCTTTCGTCTCTATTTTACTAAAAATAGCCGAAAATGAAAATCTCCCGCATAAAAAACCCGAACCCGTGCGCGCACAGGTCCGGGAAGGTGGTTGACAGCGTAGCGTCAATCACTCGCTTTTCAATCACTCGCTTGTTTCGTTGTTCTGCACCAAAGAAATCCGCTCCACGGAAGCCAGGCGGAGCAGCTTCTCCTTGGTCCCCTTTGGCGATTCGATGCGCACGAGCATCCAGTCTTCGTCCGCGTCCAGGATCGTGATGCTGCCGTGTTTTGTGTTCCCGTACATCATGACGTCGACGTCTTCGTGGTCTTCTTTCAGATCGATCGTTACTTTGCTGCCGATATAGGACTGTACTGCGCTGATCAGCGACGCGCGGGTTTCAAACGCCTCCGTTCCTCTGGTCTTGGCGAGCTGTTCCTCGAGCGCGTCGATACGGCGCTTTAGAGAAGCACTCTGGAGGTACGCGAGAAGACCAAAGATTCCGAAGATGAATCCGAGATATTCCATCACGCGTCCTCCTTTACAAATTCGACCGACCGCACGGAGGAGACCGGAATCAGCTTTTCGACGCGGCCTTTCTTCTGCTCCGCCTCGACCTTCATCCAGTTCCCTTCAAAATCCACGACCGTGCAGACGCTGTCGTACAGGTCGATGTCCGCCTCTCCGTCAAAGAACGCCAGCTTGACGCGCTTCCCCCTGGCCGACTGCAGGAGCCGGCTGACGCCTTTCACAGGGGCCGCCGCGGCGGTCTCGTCCGCAATCTCATCCTTCAACAGATAGTCACAGCTGACGCCGAGCACGGTCGCGATGTCCGCGATCTTATCGATGTCCGGCATGACGGTGCCGGCTTCCCAGCGGCTGACCGTCTGCCGCGTAACCGACAGCTTGTCAGCGAAGTCCGACTGCGTCATCCCGAGGCTTTTGCGCTTTCCGGCGATTTTATTCCCGAGTTCGTTCATTCCGGTGCGTCTCCTTTCGGTTCTCTTGCCCCTATTCTAACTGCAAGTCCCCACCCCGTTCAAGATGATATCATGTGCAAAATGTAACATATCGGTTTACATTATCCCCTTTTGGGGGAATGGACATTCCGGCCCGATTATGCGATACTATAAAAAACAGGCTCCCGTCAAAAGGAACCTTGCTTGTTGAGAAAGGGGCGGACGATGGCGCACTATGAATCGGTAAAGAGCTATTATTTCGGCAAGTCGGCGAAGGTCCCGTACCGGTATGTCTGCGGCAAATGCGGCAAGGAAGTCACCGGCAAGGCGGAGATCGCCACGGAGAACAAAGAGGTCAAGGTCAGTTCGCGGAACCCGAACAATCTGCAGGTCAAGCCGGAGGACGCGGCGGCGGCCGACTGGAAGTCGCTCCTGGAGCTGGAAGCCCTGGTATCGCGGCGGAGAAGCGAGGTCGCCAGCGGCAACTACGACCTGCTGAACAAGTACTGCAAATGCCCGTACTGCGGGGCGTATCAGAAGTGGTCTTTCCGCCCGGGCCGCGCCATCACGTTTTCGATCCTCACCCTCGGCGGCGTCGCGGTGGACATCCTGAGTCTGATTCTCTACATCAAGCAGGTGCGGAGCGGAGAGACGGACAAGACGTTTCTGCTGATCTTCCTCTTCCTGTGGTTGTACATTCTGGCGTTTGGCGCCATCGCCGTCGGTGAGATCAAAGGCCTCCGCACCACCGGGAGCCAAGGCGCGCTGAAGCCGCAGGTCTTCTTTGACAAAATCGACTGCCCGTATCTGGACGCCAACGGCAAGGCCCGGACCCGCGACACCGTCACTACGGTGGACCGGAGCGGCCACGTGACGGAAATTCAACGGAAATAGTTAATTACATCAGCGGCGAGATCATCTTGGCCAGCCCGCCGAGCAGCTTGTACCCGATCTTCTCGTTCTTGATGCTCTCGGCGGTGACCGTTCTGCACTTCGAGAGGGTCTCCTGGAAGTCGCTTTCGATCTCCGTGATGCAGTCCACTTTATACAAATAAGTAGCGCACTCGAAGTGGTGGTAGAGGCTCCGGTAGTCGAGATTGATCGTCCCGACGACCGCCTTCCTGTCATCGCTGACGAAAACCTTGGCATGCACGAAGCCCGGTGTGTATTCGTAGATCTTCACACCCGCTTCGTGCAGTTTCTTGTAATGGGTCTTGGCGAGCGAGTACGCGACTTTCTTGTCCGGGATGCCCGGCAGGATCAGCTTGACGTCGACGCCCCGCTGCGCCGCGTAGCAGAGCGACGTCTCGAGTTCGCCGTCGAGGATCAGGTACGGCGTCATGATGTGCACGTAGTCCGTCGCGCGGTTCAGCATGTCCATGTAGACCGATTCGCCGGCCTTGTACTCGTCCAGCGGGCTGTCGCAGTAAGGCATCACGTAGCCGCTCGCACCGTCCACGTCTTCCGCCGGCAGGGAGAGCCAGGTATCGTAGTCCGGCTTTTCGACGCCGATGTTCCACATCTGCAGGAACATCAACGCAAAACTCCGGACCGCCGGCCCCTTGAGCATGACCGCGGTGTCCTTCCAGTGGCCGAAGCGCTCGATGCGGTTGATGTATTCGTCCGCGAGGTTGACCCCGCCGTTAAACGCGACCTTGCCGTCGATGACGAGGATCTTGCGGTGGTCGCGGTAGTTGTAGTGCGAAGATACGACCGGCTTGATCGAAGAGAAGGCCTTCGCGTGGATGCCTTTGGCCTCGAGCAGCTTCCAGTAGTTGACCGGCAGCGTGGACATCTCGCACATTCCGTCGTACATCACGCGCACCTCGACGCCCTCCGCGGCCTTGCGGAGCAGGATGTCCAGGATGCGGCCCCACATGTAACCCTCTTCGACGATGAAATACTCCATGAAGATGTATTTTTCCGCCTTTTCCAGCTCCTCGAGCATCGCGGCGAATTTGTACTCGCCCAGCGGGAAGTACGTCACCTGCGTCTTGTCATAGAGCGGGAAGCACCCCGTCCGGTTCAGATATCTGCAGAGGTCGTCTGTCCCCGAGCCGTCGTGCTCCACGGCCCGAAGCACCTCCCGGTCCTTCGCAAGCGCGGTCCGGGTGCTGTCGATCTGACGCTTTACCATGTCGGTTTCCATCCGATGGCCGACGTTTGACTGTGTAAAAAGCAGGAACGCCGCACCGGCGACCAGCAGAATCGAGATGATCAGGATCCAGGTGAGCTTGGCGGACGTGTCCATGCTGCAGTTGAACAGGTAGATCACCATCACAAATACAAAGACGCCCTGAATCTCCAGCAGCGCCGGGAGCTTGTCCCGGAACCACAGATACGCCATGACAAGGAGCGCCAACTGCAGCAAAAGCAGCAGCAAAATGACGAAAAATCTGCTGAAAATGAGCCTTAATATGCCTTTTTTCACTGGCTTCGCCAGGCTTGCGACTCTTTCTTCGTTTTCCATGATACCGTCCTAATCCGCTTCGCGTGTTATTTCATTTTATCATATTTGCACCGGATTTTCATCGTTATTTCGCTTCGCCGGCGGTTTATAGTATAATATAACGCAGGACATCATTTGAAGACATCTTTCGAAGGAGAGCAGCCATGAGTTCATTCAAGAATCTGAGAATTGTTGACAATTTCTACCAGACGTCGGCGTTTTTCCCGATGCCGACCGTCTGCATCAGCACGGTAAACGACGACGGGAGCCTGAACATCGGCTCCTACTCGCTGTGCTTCCCGTACTACATCGCCGGCAAGGAGTACTACGCGATGCTTCTGGAGTGCCGGAACACGTCCAACACCTGCCACAACATCCTGCAGCGGGGCAAGTGCGCGATCAACTTCATCCCGGACGACCGCAAATACTTCAAGGAAGCGGTCCGGTTCGGCTTCCCGGGCCCGTCCGAGGAAAAGATGACCCAGAACCTCTTCACCATGGAGGACGGCCAGACCGACCCGCAGGACAAGGACCGGCCACAGGTCATCGCCGAGGCGTTCCAGGTCTTTGAGTGCACCTGGGACCGCGACCTCGAGGACGCCGGGCGGTTCCGCGCGGAGGACATCGACGACGGCCACGACGGCCCGTACAACAACTTCAACGGGATCACCTCCAAATACGGGGCGCACTTCATCCTGAAAATCGACGATATCCTCATGAAAGAGACCTATTATGACGCGATCGTCGACGGTGTGACAAAAAAGAACTTCCCGCCGATCCCGGTGGACTACGGCTACCGCGACTCCACCAACTTCTGGTACACCCCGTTCCCGAAGTGGCAGCGGCCGGTGTCCGAGCCGATCCCGGCGCCAAAGGAGATCGACATGGCCTCCATCCGCTACGCGGCCGACCGCTGCGACGACAAGATCCGCTTCACGGACGACGCCCTCAAGAACTTCGTCAAGGTCCCGCGCCCGTTCCTCAAGACGGTTCTGAACGGTTGCGTCGCCTGGGCCCGCGAGAACGGCGTCGAGCTGATCACAGACGAGCACGTCAAGATCATCAACGACAAGCGCAACCAGGAGAAGGCCGCGCGCCGCCGGAAATGATCCACTTTTGCACGATGAAAAACAAGCCACTTTTCACGATGGAATAACCATCCGCTTTTACGCGATGGAAAACGGAACGAAATCTATGAAACACGTAACGAAACGACTAATTGCAATTATGCTGTTCCTGGTGCTGGTGACCGGCCTCTTTGCGGGATGCGCTCCAAAACAGGATTCTGGGGAGGACCAATCCCAGGAAACCGGGGAGAACGATACTTCAGAAGAATCGGAGGAACCTGACCGGATCGAGGGCTTCGAAGACTACATCACCGGCATCGGGGACCTGACCCTTCCGGAGGGGACGCGGATCGTCGCGCTGGGCGAAGCGACCCACGGGAACCGCGAGTTCCAGCAGTCCAAGCGCGAGGTCTTCGCGGTTCTAGTCGAAAAGTATGACATCCGTGCGCTCGTCATCGAAGGCGACTTCGGCGGCTGCAGCCTCATTAACGACTACATCCAGGGCGGCGATGGTGACCCGCGCGAGCTGACCCCGTTCCTCGGGTACCAGCTTTACCGCACCGAGGACATGCTGGACCTGATCGAGTGGATGCGCGAATACAACCGGTCCGCCGACGGGAGCGACCGGGTCCGCCTGTACGGGATGGACGTCCAGCGAAGCGACCTGAACGTCCGGTTCCTCAAGGAGTTTTACGAAAAAGTCGACAGCGACAAGGCCGAGGAGGTCTCGGAGACCCTGGACGAGCTGTTCGGGACGGAGCCCCACAGCTACAAGGCTGACCGGACCGACGAGATCCTGGAGTACACCGATTTCCTCATGGCGGACATCGACGACCACGCCGACACGTATGCGGAGCGGACGGACGCGGACGAGGTCTTCCGGGCGCGGCTCGCCGCACAGTCGCTTTCCTACTTCATCAACCTCCTCGAAAAAGAGAATTACAGTAACAAGTACCGGGACGGCGCCATGAAAGCGATCGTGGACGAGGTCCTCGCGTACGAGGAGGCGGAGCACGGGAGCGAGCTGATGCTCGCCTGCCACAACGGCCACATGACCAAGAACCAGTCCAGCATGGCCACTTTCCTCGGGAAGGACCTCCACGACGAGCTCGGCGACAAGTATTTTGCGATCGGGACCGACTTTTACATCACCGACTGCAACCTGCCGGTGGACGACGGCCGGACCGTGGTGCGGTTCTGCTCCGACGACCCGCTCGCGTACAACATGCAGTTCACCGGCCTGGACAAGGGGCTACTCGACTTCTCCAAGGTCGACGCGGAGAGCGCGCTCTACCCTTACATCACCAAAGCGATCCCGACCGGCAGCCTCGGCGAGGGCTACACGCCGGGCATGGAGGACAACAAGCGGGCGTATCAGATGAACTTCGCCCCGGCGGACATGTACGACGCCATGATCCTCTACTACGAGACGACGCCGACGGAGGTCTGGGCCGACTAAGAGCGAACAAACTGCGCAGCCTGCGCGTGCGGTGAGCGCACCACAGAAAAAACAGATTGACCAGCGCGCCGTTCCGCTCCTTTTGCTGCGCCTTCGTTCAGTTTTGTATCGGTTTTAACGTTGTGGAGGTGGATTGATACAACTATCGTTGCTTTTCAGACCAAAAGAACAGTATCCGTCCTTCCGTTTGTATCGTTTAAGTGCCCCCACAGAAAAATAGATACAAGTATCTCCGCCTCCCAGGGCTATATCGGTTGCGGTCTCCCTCTAAAGTTGTATCGCTTAATGCCTTTGATAGAACTTTCGATACAAATATGAAAACGAGTCGCTAGCGTCAGTCACAAACTCTTTTGTCCTGTATCCCTGAAAAATGCAAACACCGGAAGACCGGACTCATTGGTCCTGCCTTCCGGCATTTTTTGTCGTTTTCAGTTGTTTTTGTTGTTTTCAGGTGTTTTCGGTTTTATTGGTCTTATTGGGTTCCTCTATCCCCTGCCAGTCCGTTTCCTGTTTCTCTGGGGCGTTCTCTTACTTCATCAGCGCCTTTTTGATCGGCTTCCACCAGAGGACGCCGAGCGTCAGGCACTTCAGGAGCGCTTCGTTCTTTGGAATGCTCGCCTTTTCCGCGACGTGGCGGCCCTCGAGGAACCACTCACCTACGTGCAGCGCCTCTGTGACAACGAGAACGCCGATGATCCATTTCACTGCTTTCTTCATGGCTTTTTTTCTTCTCCTCTTTGCTGCTCTTTTCATCTTCTCCTCCTTTTTGTGATGCAGAATATGTATTTCGTGAATATCGTTGACTGATTAGTTCAATGATACGTCAGTCGTTGTACCGGTCCCCGTTCAGGATCGTGAGCGAATAGCCCTGGTTGACCTGGCAGTAGAGCTCGAACGAGCCGTTCCGCGCGTGGATCGGGCTGTCTTTACTGTAAAGGATCAACGCGAGTTCCTTCGCCTCGGCCTTGCGCAGGTCCGGGTAAGCGGTCCAGATGAGCGCCGCGCCGTACTCCAGACAGGCCTTTTGGCCGGCATCGGCCTTTCCCGTCACGCCGACGAGGCAGAACGGTTTGTCACCGCTGACCATCGCATTGTCCCCATCGAGGAAGACGAGGTCAAAGCCGGTCTTCTCCCCGTTTCGACAGATCGAGTAACCGAGACCGCCCGAGCTCTGAACGACTTCGTAGCCGGACCGGCCGGTCGCCTTGTTGAGGTACTCCGCGTAGGAAGCCGCGTATCCGTTGCACGTCATGTCCGCGGTTTCGCAATGGAGCGTATCGACGAGGTTGATCCGCGTGATGCCGTTGTCCTTGGAATCGATGGAAGCGACGAGTTTGCTGTCCTCCGGGGCCATGTACTGCTCCCCCTGCTGCCTCGTCAAAATGGTAACCGCGACGGCGGCGATGACCGCGACCGCCACGAGGGCTGCGACGACCCTCAGTGCCCGGCTACCCTTGCTCCGACCCGCCTCGCGCGCGAGCCGCTCGTCTTTGCGGGAGATCTGGCGGAGCGTCGCTTCGCAGAGGTTGCCGAGCTGCTGAATCGCAGTCGCGAGTTCCTTGTTGATAGCGTCCAGCCAGTGCGTCGGCTTGAGGTAGCTGCCGAGGCGTTCCTTCGGCTTGATCCCGCTCAGGCGGAACGGGACGATGACGATCCCGCTGTCCGCCGCGTACGCGACCTCGCGCAGAACCTGGTCCGACTCATTGGAAAAATTCGTGTAAATCAGAATCATCAGCCGCGCGCCGTTCAGGCCGCCGATGATGGACTCCGCCCAGTCCGCGCCGGGCTGGATGTCCCGCGGCGCGTACCAGCACCGCAGGCCGCGCGCCTCCATGTGCGCGCAGACCGCGTCCGCGATTTCCTTGTCCTTGCTGGAATAACTGATGAAGATGTCGTGCGCCATGCCGGCCTCCTTTACTGGATCAGAACTTCGACCAGGTACATCGGCTCATAGACCGTGTACGTGATGATGAAGTCCGCCGTAATGACCTTGCTGTTCCCGTTCTCCGGATCGACGGCGTACAGCTCCTCGAGAATCTCCTCGAGCCGCTCCTCCGGCGTGTCCGGGTACATCGTCTGCAAGAGCGCCCGGATATGCGGGGTCCAGGCTTCCTGCGTCGTGAAGAATTCGTTGTCCGTCTGGTTCGTCAAGCCGATTTTATAGAAGTGGTCGTCGCGGGACGCCACAGGGTTCCGGTCCTCGTCAAAGCACCGGAGCTCCACAACCAAGTATTTGTAACGGTTGCCTTCGCTGAGGCCGTCCTCCTCGGTCCCGACCAGGGCATAGTAGACGCCCGGCGTATCGGCGGCGTACATCACGAGGTCGTTGTTTCCGGTCTCCTCTAGCAAGTTATCGAAGTACGCGAGCGCGAACTCGTCGCAGGTCATGTCGCGGATCGGTGTGCCGCCGACCTTCGCCGGCCGCGTCGCAAAGTACGCGACGGTCGCCGCGATGACGCCGACGAGCACCAATGCACCGATGAACAGGATGCGGTTCCGGCGCGTATTCTTCTTTTGTAACAGGACCGACTCCGGGCCCGCGTCCGCCTGCGTGACCTTTGGCGGCGCCATGGTCGTCCGGCAGAGGTCCGCGAGGGCCGCCTTGGCCTCCGCTTCGTCCTTACCGTACGCGTCCAGCCAGTGCAGCGGCCGCAGGAAAAACCCCAGCCGCCCCTTGAGCGCCGCGTCCGTCAGCCGGAACGGGATGATCGTCACGCCGTTATCGACCGCGCAGGAGACGTCCTTCATAATCTCCTCCGAGTCGAGCACCGAGTCGGTAAAGACCAGCACCATGACCCGGGCGGCGCGGATCGCCTCGACGTCTTCGCTCAGCGTCAGGAGCAGCCGGCCGGTGTCCTCCGGGTCCTCCGGCACCGCCGGGGCAACCGAAGAAGCCGGGGCAACCGAAACCGCGGCCGGACCGCTCTCCACGGCCTTCGCCTCTGCCGGCGCCTTGATCCGGCACTTCATGCCCTGCGCCTCGAGATATTCCGCGAGCGACTCTGCGACTGCGCGGTCCGCTTCTGTGCAGCTGATATATATGTCGTGGTCCATCAGGCACCTCCCTGACCGTCTCTTCCCTAACTAATAATACTATTGCATTATTTCGGAATGTTTGCAATGATTGTTTTCGAAACCGCGATTCTGTGGTATGATTTTGGTAATCTATCGAAAAACGATATGCGACTTCGCAAAAGGAGCAAAACCATGAAAGTCACCGTACTGACGGACAACATCGCCGGCGACAAACTGCTGTGCGAATGGGGGCTGTCCCTGTATATTGAACATCAAGACCACAAGATCCTGCTCGACTTCGGCATGACGGACGTCTTCGCAAAGAACGCCGCGCTACTCGGAATCGACCTCGGTGCCGTCGACACGGCCGTCCTCTCCCACGCGCACCTCGACCACTCGGACGGGATGCCGTACTTCTTCGCGCAGAACGATAAGGCCCCGCTCTACATGCAGGACACCGCAAAACTGAAGTACTACGGGATCAACATGAACGGCTTCGGCTACGGCGGAATCAAACCGGGCCTGCTCGAGGAGTTTCAGGACCGGATCCGATACGTCAGCGAGGACACCGAGATCCTGCCGGACGTCTGGCTGATCCGCCACAATCAGGCCTACATGAAGGACGTCAATCTGGACGAAAAACTACTCATCCAGGAGGGCGACCACTACATCCGCGACACGTTCAAACACGAGCAGTCGCTGGTCATCGAACTGCCGCGCGGGCTGGTGATCTTCAACAGCTGCTCCCACGGCGGGCCGCTCAACATCCTGCAGGAAGTCCGCGACGCATTGCCGGGCCGGCCGGTCATCGGCTACATGGGCGGGCTTCACATCTACGACTGGACGGAAGACCGGATCGTCGAACTCGGCGAGACATTCCGCGAGGCCGGCGTCGAACGGATCTGCACCGGGCACTGCACGGGACCGGACGCCTTCCGGACCCTGAACACCGTCATGGGCAACGGCCTGGAACTGTCCCGCACCGGACTGGTCTGGGAGATCGAATAATAAGGTCTGGGAAATCGAATAATTAAGGAGGACCGCCATGGAGAATAAGTACATTTCAAAGCGCTACTGGAGCGAGCCGGATAACGCGATGGCCGAGTGCGACGTGATGGCCAAGACGTTCGATGACGTCATCAACCTGAGCCTCGGCGACCCGGACCTCACCACCGACAAACGAATCATCGACGCCGCGTACGAAGCGATGCTGGCGGGCCACACCGGGTACTCCGACTTCCAGGGCGACCCGGAGCTCCGCGACGAGATCCGCAAGTTTTACAAAGAAGAATACGACATGGACATCCGCGACGAGGAGATCATGATCAGCTCCTCCGCGACGGTCGCGATGTACCTCGCCTTTGAGGCGATCCTCGACGACGGGGACGAAGTCATTTTACAAGCGCCGTTCTTCAGCCCGTACCCGCACCAGGTCGTGCAGGCCCGCGGGGTTCCGGTCGAACTCGGGACGTACGAGGAAGAAGACTTCCAGGTCAGCATCGAGCGCCTCGAGAGCCTGATCACGGACAAGACCCGCGCCATCGTCATCAACACGCCGAACAACCCGACCGGCAGCTGCCTGACGCTCGAGACGATGCAGGGCATCGCGCGGATCGCCGAAAAATACGACCTCATCGTCATCGCGGACGACATCTACACCGACTACAGTTACGAGAACCCGTTCATCCCGTTTGCGAGCCTGCCGGGGATGTTCCCGCGCACGATCACGCTGAACTCCTTCTCCAAGGGCTTCAACATGACCGGCTGGCGCGTCGGCCACATCGTCGCGCCGGAGTACTTCATCAAGACCATCCAGCGGATCAACGACGGCGTCTGCTTCACGACGCCGACCATGTCGCAGCGCGCCGCGATCTACGCGCTGCAGCACCGCCGGGAGATCCAGCCGCCGATCGTCGAGGAATACAAAGCGCGCGTGACCTACGCCGCGCGGCGCATCAACCAGATTCCGGGCTGGCACGTCATCGAGCCGCCAAAAGGGACGTTTTACCTCTTCCCGAGCATCAAGGGCACCGGCCTCTCCTCCCAAGAAGTCGTGACCAAGGTGCTCCAGGAGGCGCACGTCCTCGCGCTCCCGGGCGAGACCTTCGGCGCCTGCGGCGCCGGCCACATCCGGATCGCCTGCACCACCAAGATCGACGTCCTCAAGGAGGCCTTCGACCGCATCGATAAACTCGACTGGTGACTCGACCGATGAAATCAGGGTACGACCAATGTTCGAATTCGACTTGCTGCAGTCCGGCATCGTGGTGCTGGTGCTGCTGCTCTTAGGGGAAGCGTTATCGCGCAAAATGAAAGCCGCGGTGCCTGCCGTTCTTGCAGCGGGCATCGCTTTTATTGCGCTCGTGTGGGCGGGCGTCCTGCCGCGCGACCTCATCGACCGCGCCGGCTTCACCATGCTGGCACCGGTCTGCGTCGCCTTCATGCTCATCAGCATGGGCGCCTCGATCAGTATCAAGGAACTCGCCGCGAACCGGCGCGTCGTCGCGCTCGCGGCAATCACCCTCGTCGCGCAGACCATCACCGTCATGGCCGTCATCGCACTGATTTACGACAAAAACATGGCGATCGGTACGGTTCCGGGCGGATCCATCGTCGCCTTCATGATCCAGGACAAGGCCCGGTCGCTCGGGTACGACAACATCGTGCTCCTCGCGACCCTCATCATGTGCGTGCGCGGGCTCATCGCCTGCCCGATCGCGAACGTGCTCATGCGCAAGGAGATCCGGCGGCTCCTCGACAGCCGGGACGAAAGCCTCTACGGCGACGGCAGCCTCCCGGCGATCGCGGGCGGCAGCGCGGCCGACGCGTCGTCCAAAGCCGGCGCGTCCGGCAAGAACGACGGCTTCTCCGGCATGGCGGGCGTCTACAAAGCCCTCTTTCTCATGTACGCGGTCGCATGGCTCTCCAACCGCCTCGGCACGCTGACGCACCTCCCGCAGTACCTGCTCTGCTTCGTGTTCGGGGTGCTCCTCGCGGAGACGAGCCTCCTGCCGCGGGACATCATGAACCGGACCAACAGCAGCGGCTTTTTCACGTTTCTGCTGATGTCGATCGTCCTCGCGGGCTTCAAAGACGCGACGCCGCAGATGTTCCAGGCGGTGCTCGTCCCGCTGATCGTCGTCATGGCCGTCAACATCGCGAGCATCTTCCTCTTCGGCGCCCTGTTCGGCCGGCCGTTCGGCTTCTCACGCCCGATGAGCGTCGCAATCGGTCTCAACATCATGATCGGCTTCCCGATCAACCTCATCATCGCGCAGGACATCATCGACTATTACGTCGACGACCCGCGCGACCGGCAGATGCTGATGGTTCAGGTCTCGACCAAAATGGTCATCGCCGGCCTGACCAGCGTGACCTGCCTCGCGACCCTGATCGGCAGCGTCATCGTGACGTTCATGTCATAAAAGGAGAAACTACATGGATTTCAGACATTACGGGGACGCGTATTACCTCCGGATCGACCCGGGCGAAGAAATCGTCGAGACGGTCCTCGGCCTTTGCCGGCGCGAAGGCGTGCAGTCCGCGACCTTTTCGGGCATCGGCGGCTGCGGCGACGCAAAGCTCGCGGTCTACGACCCGGACCTCGACAAATTCCAAATCGAGACCGCCGAGGGCATGCTCGAGCTCGTTTCGCTCATGGGCAACATCGCCGTCGCGGACGACGGCGAGCTCTACCACCACACGCACGCGATGTACTCGTTCAAGCAGGACGGCGCTTTCCGCTCGTTCGGCGGGCACCTGATCTCGAGCGTGGTCCGCAACATCGCCGAGGTCGAGCTCCGGCCGGTCATCGGCGGCGTCATCAAGAAAAAACTCCGGCCGGGCGGCAAAGCCGGCACCTGGGAGTTCTAGAAGGCCCTGCAATACCCATAAAAACACAAACGACGGAGCCCTCTCCGTCGTTTGCTTTTGCTCTATTGAATACTTTTTTCTAAATTATCGGAAGACCTCGAGGCTCTTGTCGAGGATGCCGTTCATGTGCGCGATGGCGGTCCCGTAGTTGGTCATCGGGACGCCCGCGTCTGCGGCGCACTTCATGCGGTACTTCATCTCGCGCTCGTTCAGCATGCAACCGCCGCAGTGGACGATCAGCGCGTACCGTTCGAGATCCATCGGGAACTCGGTCCCGCTGGTGAAGTCGAAGGCCAGGTTCTTGCCGGTGTGCGCACGGATCCAGTTCGGCAGCTTGACCGTGCCGATGTCCTCGCAGGTCCGGTGGTGCGAGCAGCCTTCGGAAATCAGGACGGTGTCCCCGTCCCGCAGCGCGTCGAGCGCATGCGCGCCCGCGACCAGGCTGTCCAGATTCCCTTTATACCGCGCGAACAGAATGGAAAACGACGTGTACGGAATGTCCGCGGGCGTTTCCTCCGCGACGCGCTTGAACACCTGACTGTCAGTGATTACGAGCGCCGGTTTTGTTGCGAGCGAAGAGAAAACCTCCTTGAGGCCGTTCTCCTTGACGACGACCGAAACCGCGTCCGCCTCGAGGATGTCGCGGATGGTCTGCTGCTGCGGCAAGATGAGCCGCCCCTTTGGCGCGGCCTTGTCGATCGGGACGACCAGCACGGCCAGATCCCCCGGTTGCAACAAGTCGCCGACGATCCGACGGCTCCGGTCGTCCTGCGGCGGCAACGTCGCAATCAGGTCTTTCAACTCGTTGATATTGGTCCGCTCGGTCGAGCTCACCCACATGACATGAGACGCGTCCGGCACTTCAACGGACCCCCGCGCCTCCTCCGAAACCAGATCGCTCTTGTTGAAGACGATGACGTACGGAATCCGCTTGTCTTCAATCCGCCGCAGAATCCGGCGGTCCTCCTCCGTAAAGCCGACCGTCGCGTCCACGACCAGGAGGGCGATATCGCATTTATTGAGCATCTGATACGCTTTTTTGATGCGGAGCGCGCCGAGCGCACCCTCGTCGTCCAATCCCGGCGTATCGATCATCACGACCGGCCCGAGCGGCAGGAGCTCCATCGCCTTTTGCACCGGGTCCGTCGTCGTCCCGCGCACATCCGAAACGATGGCGAGGCTCTGCCCCGTCAAAGCGTTGATAATGCTGGATTTGCCGGCGTTCCGCCTGCCGAAGATCCCGATGTGCACCCGCTCACCCGACGGCGTACTGTTCATTCCACTCATAACGTTCCTCCTGCGGTCAGCTTGCGATATGCTTTGCGGACTTCGCCCGCCATGTAAAGCGAGCCGAACGCGAGCACCGGGTGCGGTTCGTCCAGGCAGGCCTGCACGGCCTCCGGGATGGATGCGAAGACGCGGACGTAGCAAGCCGGCGTTTCACGGACGTCGCAGGCGGCCTTCTCGCTACTGTCCCAATCCGAGGCCATCCGTTCCCGGATGCGGGCCGCGAGGTCCTTTGCGGCGAGCGCCCGCGGGCTGTCCGGCGTGACGCAGTAACACCGCGCCGCGTACGGAAGCAGCGTGTCGATCACTGCGAGGTAGTCCTTGTCCGCGAGCATCCCGATGAGCAGGGTGACCTTTGTCGTCGGCAGGTATTTTTCAAGCGAAAGCGCGACGGCCTCCGCGCACTGGAGGTTGTGGCCGCCGTCCAGGATGAACAGCGGGTCCGTCCCCAGCACTTCAAAACGCGCCGGCCAGCAGACCGTCTCCATACCGCGGACGATCGCCTCGTCCGGGACGGACCAGCCGCGGCGCCGGAACGCCTCTACCGCCGTCAGCGCGACGGCGGCGTTGCGAATCTGGTACTCGCCGACGAGTGGCAACGTGAACGTGAGGCTATCCGTTTCCGCGGCGGCTTCGTCAGCCGTTCCAACGACGGCGACTGCCTCTGCTCCGTCGACCGCCTCCGCGCGCCAGCTGAGCTGCTGGCCCGTCAGGTCCGCGCCGCGGACGGTCATCCGCCCGAAGTCCGCGACCGCAAGCGGGCAACCGGCGCGGTCGCACGCCCCGGCGATCACTTCCATGACCTCCGGAACGTTCGGATACGCGACCACCGCGGAGCCGCTTTTGATGATGCCCGCCTTGGCCGAAGCGATCTTGGCCAGCGTGTCGCCGAGATAGTCCGTGTGGTCAAAGCCGATGTTCGTGATGACCGCAACGTCCGGCGCGTCGATCACGTTGGTCGAGTCGAATTCGCCGCCGAGCCCGACCTCGAGCACGACGACGTCGCACTGCATCTTTTGAAAATAAAGCATGCCGATGGCCGTGATGAGTTCGAATTGCGACGGATGATCCTCCATCGCGTCGGCTGCGTCGCGGACCCGCTCGGTCAGCTCGCAGAGCGCGTCCTCCGCAATCGGCTGCGCGTCCACCTGGATGCGCTCCCGGAAGTCCTCGATGTAAGGCGACGGGAACATGCCCGTCCGGTACCCGGCCGCGCGCAGGACCGACTCGATCATGGCCGTCGTTGACCCTTTGCCGTTCGTCCCGGCGATGTGCACAAACCGGAGCTCCCGCTGCGGGTTCCCCAGCCGGTCGAGCAGCTCGCGCGTGCGCCCGAGGCCCAGCTTCCACTGGCTCCAGGTCGCGGCGTTGATGTATGTCATGGCTTCGTTCAGGTTCATGGAAAAATCCTTTCGCTTCGATTGATTTCGCTCAAAAGATGAAAACCGGAACCGTCCCCGATTTCACCTTATTATACTACAGGGGGCGTCATTTTGTCGGTTCCTCCGCGCAAAAGCCCTCGCTTTTGTGGCTATCTCCGACCGCCTGGCTGTTTTATCATAAACGCAGATTCCCGGGAAGGAATCGACCGTTTCAGACCACTTCAAAGTACAAATATTACAGGAGGCAAAGCAATGGCACTTTCATTAGATTCCAAAGTCAGAGATATCCTTCGTTCCCCAGAGGGCAAAGCCGTCATGGAAAAGTATGCTCCAGGCTCCACTTCGGACCCGCGCATGAAACTCGTTGGCGGCCTGACCTACCGTAAACTGCTCAGCTATCCGGAATCCGCCGAGGTTGCGGTTCATGCGGATGAGATCGACGCCGAACTGAAGGCCTGCTCGAGATAACAAATCCCGCTCGGATGGACGCCTGCTTTGCCGGGCGTCTTTTTTATTTGCTGCTGAGGACGGCCTCGATGTCCATCGCTTTGAGAACCATCTCTAGTTGGAGCCGCTTGTCCGGGTCGCTGAAGTCAATTCCGAGGTCCCGCTCGATCCGCGCAATTCGGTCGATCAGGGTGGATCTATGGATATACAGCTTGCGAGCCGCGGCCGTGTACGACAGGTTTTCGTCCAGGAACGTCTTCAGCGTCTCGAGGTACGAAATGTCGGACTCCTGGTCGTGGCTGAGCAGCGTCGCGAATCCCGAAGGATAATACGTCTCGACCGGCAGGCCGCCGAGCGAATTGATGATCATCTCGGTGAGCGCATAGCTCTCGAAATAGTACAGCTGCTCCCCCGCCGCGAGCAGCAGGCCGTTTTCGACCGCGGAAAGGGATTGCTGATAATACACTTTGACGTTGAAAAGGTCGCTGAATTCGTTGGAAATCCCCGCGCAGAGGCCCATGCTCCGAAGCAGTTCGCCCAGCTTCTGATTGAACGGAATCCGCGGGTCTGACGCGCCGGCCGCCCGGAGCGTGTCAAAATTGACAAAGGCGACGATGTCGTTGTCATGTACGAACGCGTAGGAATCCGCGAAGGTATCCTCAAAGATGTCGCAGATGTAGGCCATCGGCAACTGGTTGTAGCTGCTGGTGTAGCGGAGGCAGATGCACCGGTACGCGGTCTGCCGGTTGGACCCTGTAAGGAGCAACCGCTGGGACTGTGAAAGCGGCAGCTCCTGGACCAGGCTTCGGAGAACCCGTTTCATCGACGCCTCCGCGCCGTTGATGATCTGCGGGTCCTTGGCGATCGCGAGCTGAAGGCACTCCGCGAGGTGCTCCGCCAGCCGGTCCTCCCCGTCCACGAACTCCCCGTCCTGCAGCGAAATGACAACGCAGCCCTCGTACTGGTCATTTTTATTAAAAAGATTTACGCAGAGTGCTTTATTCCCGTGGATGTCCAGCCGGATGGCGTTCCGGCGGTCCGTCATCAGGTCTGACACAGAGAGGTACTTGGACATCGTGCCGGAACTCAGGAATCCTCCGTCCGTGACGGCCCAGTTACTGTCAGTCAACTGCGTGACGGACCCCGCGATGACGCGGAAGGACTTATCCAGGACATAAACCGCCTTGCGGAAGATCGGACCGGCGTCTCTCACGATGCCTTGGATGTTCGGCTCCTCGATCAGCCCGCGGAGCATTCTATCGTCCCATTCGTCGTACTTGTCGTAAACGCTTTGCACAAACTGGTAGACCTTGAAGAAGTCCGCCCGGTTCCGGATGAGGATCACGCACATCTTATCTTTATAGTAATTGAGCGTCAGGTTCTCGCCGATGCAGACCAGGACGCTATCCTTTTGAATCCGGGGGCGCTTCGGCAGATGCTCCACCGTCGCCAGATACAGATGGTCCGACAGGAACAATTCGTCGGTGTCCATGTAGAACTCCGGACGTGGCAGATGGAGCTCCCGCGACCGCGGCCCGACGATTTCGGCCTTGTAAACCGCCTTCAGCTCATTATACAAAATATCCGCATTCAGCTTCATCGGTCCAACCTCCCGTCATTTTGTAGGGTTCCTTTTGTATATTCTAACACAATTACGGCTCGAATAACATCCGCAAATCCGTATGATAGAAGTAAACAAGTATCAAACTTCCCGGGAAAACGAATAAGGAGGTACAAATTGTATGGCTTTTACAGAATCCGATAAGGCAATGCTGGAGGGATACATCGCGGCCGCCAGACCGTTCGCGGACATGTTCTCCGTCAAGGATAAGGTCGCGCTCGTGACCGGCGGATCGTCGGGTCTCGGCTTTGATATCACGCTGCGGCTCCTGCAAGGCGGCGCGAAGGTCGTAATCGCATCGAACTCCCGCATCGAGGAGGCAGCCGCCATGTCGCTCCTGATTGAACAGGGCTACGAAGGCAGCGTCAAATTCTGCTTCACCGACGTGCGGAACGAGGATGAAGTCGCGGCGCTGGTCGATTATACCGTCGAAACGTACGGGTCCCTCGACATCTTCGTCAACAGCGCGGCGATCTGGAACTACGCCAAGATCTACGACCTGCCGAAAGAAGACCTCGCGCTCATCTTTGAAACCAATGTCTACGGCGCGTTCTTCGGCGTCAAATACGTCAGCAAATACATGAAAGAGCACGAAATCCCGGGCAAAATCGTCCTGATCTCGTCCAACAGCCCGGTCATGCCTTACCCGCTGTTCGGCGGCTACCCGCACTACGCGTCCAGCAAGGCCGCGGTCATGGGCCTCGTTACCGAGGCGGCCAAGGAACTGAAGCGCTTCGGGATCATGATCAACTCGATCGCCCCGGGCGGCATGGTCACCCCGGGCGCAGCCGGCAACCTCGCGAGCGACGGGATCACCGAAGAGCAGCAGGACGAATTCTACGACGAGCTGATGGTCTGGCAAGTCGACGGCCAGCTCCCGGTCGACCAGGTCGGCATCATGGCTTACGCGTTCTGCACGCCGGTCGCTGACGGAATCACCGGCGAAACGATCTTTGTCGACGGCGGCGCCAGCCACAACATCGTGAAATATCAGGCCGCGATCGACGCCTATCCGGCAGAAGACTAGGAGGAAAAAACGATGAGCAAGAAAATCGATGGAAGAATTCCGCGGGAGTCCGGCGACGGCGCTGCCTTCAAGCAGTACAACGCCGTGCAGTCCCCGTGGAACAAACTGATGTCCTACCAGGACGCGTTGCACTACGCGTCCCGCTTTGAGGCGGTCCTCTCCGCGGCGGTCACGCAGGCGTACCGGATCATCATCCCGGACTACGAGACGCGCGCTTCCGAAATGTGCACGGAAGCCTACACGCGCCTCTACAACACCGGCCTCTATTACCCGAACGACGACGGCTTTGGCATCCACCCGTTCATGTGCGGGTCGTATCCGGGCGCGCTGATCGGCGACAAGGGCGACGACGCGCTCCTGATGTGCGGCCGTTGCAATGACTTCGGGACCTATCGCTGCGAAAAAGAACTCGACGTTTGCGACTGGGACATCTGCGGCTCCGAGCTCTGCCGCGCGACGACGATGTCGCTGCAGGGCCAGGCGGACGCGACCGAGAGCCGCCACCGCAAGGGCCACAAGCTCGACTACCTGATGGTCGAGGCCAAGGGCTGCGGCGACCGCCACTGCCGCATCATCGCGGAGAGCCGCGAGAAGTACCCGGCGCCGGAACACGAGCTCTGGCAGTCCTTCGGACCGGCCGTCTCGGACGATTACAAGAAGTATACCGAGGAAGAAGACTGCGTGGACGAGTCGATGATGTTCCGCGAGGAGTGCGACTACCACTTCGTGAACGGGACGAATAACGAGACCGACTCCTCCAACCAGATGGTCAACCTGTCCACAGCAGCCTCGCTTTACATGCTCCCGGCGATTGACAACGCGGTCAAACTCGGCTACACCACCGCGGAAAACGCGGAATGGATCAAAAAATGCGTCCTCGAGGCCGCCGGCAAGGCGATGTTCGGCGAGCGCTACGCCATCCGCGCCTGCCGCGAGTGGCTCGGCGCCCCGAATGAAATCGGCGAGGACGGACGGCTCCTCGGCGGTGTCATCGAGATGCTCCTCCAGTCACTGGTCTGCGGTTACGAAATCGAAGCCTTCAACAAAGACGAGGTCATCTACGTGATCAACCGCGGCGACCTCGCAATCACCGGCACGCAGTCGATGTGCGAAGCGCACCTTTACATGTGGCAGGGCATGGTCAAAACGCTGGTCAACGCGCAGTGGTCCGTTTGGGAGGAGGACTCCCCGAAGGGCAAGATGCGCATCAAGATCGCGAAGAAGATCGATAAGTTCATGTAAGGAGGCCGGCCATGAATAAAAACATATTTGCACACGATGAATGGAAGCGCGCGGAGCACATGGCGGTCCGGGAGTGCGTCGGATACTACCTCTTTACACACCAGCTCATGGAAGTTACTGGGCCGGACGCCTGCCGGTTCCTCGACTACATCTATCCGAACAACATCGCGTCCCTCGCGGTCGGCCGCGACCGCTACACGACCATGCTGGACGACAACGGTGAAATCATCGACGACGTCGTCATCCTGCGGCTCGAAGACGAGAAATACTGGGTCTCCACGCTGTATGGGACCAAGGCCGACGACTGGTTTTACTACCACTCCGAAGACTTTGACGTCGATACGTGCGAAATCACCGAGGACTGGCACATGTTCTCCATCCAGGGCCCGAAGTCCCCGGACGTTATGAACGCGATCCTGCGGGACGGCGTGGACGGAATGAAATTCTTCCAGAACCGCTTTGACGAAATCCGCGGGGCGAACGGCGCCGACGGGGTCGAGGTCCTCGTGAACCGCGGCGGCTTCACCGGAGAAAAGTTCGGCTACGAAGTCTACTGCGCGGCGGACGACGCGGACGCAGTTCAGGACGCCATCGACGCGGCGGTCAAGGCCGCCGGCGGCCGGGAGATCACCGAGTTTCAGGTCTTCGCATGGACCCTCCCGACCGAAGCGGGCTTCTACTACATGAGAGACCTGAACCACACCAACCCGTTCGAAGTCGGCCTGGACAAGAACATCAACTGGGACAAGGACTTCATCGGCAAGGCTGCGCTCCTCAAGATCAAGGACGCCGGCCCGGCGAGAGAGATGGTCGGCTTTGAGGTCTGCGACGCGAACGAGGACTTCTACATCCGCTCCAAGCAGTACGGCGGCCCGGGCGAGCCGGTCTACATCGACGGTGAGGATGAAGAGGTCGGCCGCGTCTCCAAGTTGGTCTACTCCTACGTGAAGAACGTGAACAACGGCTACATCCTCGCAAAGAAGGGCGCCCTCAAGGTCGGCGACCGCATCAAGATCCATGGCTACGACTGCGTGATCACCGAGAAGAACTGGCTGTAACGACTATCTTGCATTAACAATCAAAACAAAAGACGGATCTGGAGTTCATCCTTTTGATGAACTCCGGATCCGTCCTCTTTTTCCCTTTCTATTGGAAAAGGTCCGTTTTGCTATTTATCCATGCGGGAGAGCATGTGCTGCACGATCATGTCAAACGTAAAGGCACCGTTCGGGTTTTCCTTCAGGCCGGCTGTAACGCCAACCATGTTGCCATAGTCGACCATCAAGTGGACGCCGGAGATGTAGGAGGCCATGTCGCTGTTGAGGAACACGATCGGTGCGCCCATTTCCTCTGGTACGGCCAGCCGCTGCGCGTAACCAGTGTATTTCAGCAGGTTGTCCCGGCCGCCGGTCATGACCGCAAAGTCGTCGATCAGCCCGGTGTCGGTCGAACCCGGGAGCACTGCGTTGACGCGAATGCCCCGCGGGGCAAAGACTTCTTGATACTTCGCGACCAGATAGTTCAGTGCGAGTTTGGAATACGCGTAGCCAAGGTTGCCGGAAGCCTTCGACAGCGGGGTCGCCTCGAGCGCCGCAAGGAATTCGTCCCAGCCTTTGATGTCGAGGAGTTCGACGTAATGGTTCTTGTTTCCCTCGAGTTCCCAGCCGTAGCCGCCGTTGGAGGTCATATAGGCGATGGCGCCGCCCTTGGTCATGCGGTCGCAGAGGTATTCCTCGGTGATGTATTTGTTGGAAAGCAGGTCGATCGTCACGGTCTCGATAAAGGTGTTGTGCAGGCCGGACGCCCCCGCGATGCCGAAGAAGCAGTCGATGTGATCCGGAATGGCCGCGAATGCCTTGTCGATCGCCGCGCGGTCTGAAAGGTCTGTGGAGATGAACTCATAGATGCCCGGCACGTCCGGCTTGCTGCGGCTGAGCGCATAAACCTTTGCCCCGAGGTCCACCAGCATCGCTGCGGCGGCCTTTCCCATGCCGCTCGAGGCGCCGGTCACGACGACGGTCTTTCCTTGATACCCGAAATAATCCTTCATACTGTATAACTCCTTTCATCATTTGCAATTGAGAACTATTTTATATCATCACGGTCAGGCACGCTTTAACGCGCGCTTGTTCCGCCACGTTCCTCGCAGATAGTGGATCCACGTGATCGTAAAGCCGCCGATAAAGCCAAACAGGATGCAATACCATACGATCCGGTAGCCAAACGGCTCCCGGTTGTACAACGTATACGCGCTTAGCACGCGAACGACCAGCGCAAAGATGGACGTCCGGGTAACTGCATATCCATCGCCGGCCCCCTGGAACACGCCGAGGATCGGCATGTATCCCGCAAGCACCAGCATTGCGAGCGCCGTCACACGAATGTGCTCCGAGCAGAATGCCTCCGCCGCCTCGCTGATCCCAAACAGTCCGATGATCGGATGGGAAAAGGTGATTGCGAGGAACGCCAGCACCCCGGTCATGGCGAAGGCTAGGAGCAGCCCCTGCCGCATCCCCTGCTCTACCCGCTTCATGTTCCCGGCCCCGATGTTCTGCCCGGTATACGTCGCCATCGCGACCTGAACCGTGCTGATTGGCATGCGAATATACGTCTCGATGCGCATCGCTACCGTGTAAGACGCAGTCATCGCCTGTCCGAAGCCGTTCACGACCCGCTGAACGAACAGGAGCCCGAGCGAAGCAATCATCTGCTGCAGGGTGATCGGAATCCCCTGCCGGACGATGCCCGACGCGATGTCCCGGTCGTACTGCCAATTATCCTTGGAATAACGGAACTCCGGGTACCGTTTCCACAGATAACGGAACGACGCGAAGCAGGACCCGGCTTGCGCAATCACGGTCGCGACCGCGGCGCCTGCAACGCCCAGGCCAAACCCCGCCACAAAGAGCAGATCCAGAACGATATTGATTCCCGAGGAGATCATCAGAAAATACAAACTCGCCTTGCTGTCCCCCATCGACCGGAGCAACGCTGCGACGATATTGTACCCGAACTGAAAGAGCAGTCCACTCAGATAGATCCTGGAATAAACCAACGCTCCGTTCAGATAGCTCTCCTGCACGTTGAGGAGGTGCCGGAACACCGGTCCGGTCAGCGCGAGGCCAACCACGGTGACGATGAGCCCGATTCGGAGAAGAAGGCGGATTCCGACCGCCGCATGGCGGACCAGGCCTTCCCGGTCACCCGCGCCGAACAGCTGCGAAATCAGGACGCCCGCTCCTGCGGAAAACCCGACCGCGACGGCCAGGAACAGGTACGTAAACACGCCCGTCGTTCCGACCGCCGAGAGCGATGTTTCGCCCGCGAAATTCCCGACGATGATCGTATCAACAGTGTGGTATAACTGCTGCAGAAGCAGCCCGCCGTAGACCGGAAGTGAGAACCGGAAAATCTGCTTCCACGGCGTTCCTTCCGTCATGTTGATGGTTTTGTTACGCATATTACTCGTCAAAGACGCTCTTGATGAAGCTGTTCGTCATTCCGATGCATTCCATGACCATCGGATTAAAGGCTGCCTCAAAGGCGTGCCATACGCCGCCGACAACACGGAAGTCCACAATGACCCCGGCTTCCATGAGCTTTTGCGCATATGTAATGGCTTCGTCTCTCATCGGATCGAGCTCTCCGATGTAGAAATACGTCTGTGGGAGGCCCGAAAAGTCATCGGCCAACGCCGGAGAAGCATACGCCGGGATTTCTCCCTCAAGGCCGGACAGATACATATCCCAAGCCAGCTTGTTCTGCGGTCCGTTCCAGGCGCGGAGGTCTGTAATGTCCTGCATAGACTTCGTGCAGCACCGCGCGTCCAGCATCGGCTGCAGCGGGATCTGCGCGGCGATCTTAGGATAGCCCAGGTCTCTCGACAGAAGTGACAGCGCCGCGGCCAGCCCGCCGCCTGCACTGACTCCATACACGATGATTTTATCCGGGTCGATGTTCAGCTCCTCTGCATGCTCAACGGTCCAGCAAAGCGCAGCATAACAATCTTTGATTGCCGCCGGATACGGTGCCTGCCAGGAAAGCCGGTATTCCGGCATCACAGCGACACAGTCCGTTGCGCGAATGGCCATCAATGCCCCGCCTTCGCTGTTTTCAACGTTCCCAAGGTACATTCCGCCGCCGTGGATATAGAATACAACCGGCGCCTTCTCGGTGCGGCCTACCTTCTCGAGAATCCTGACCTTGACCTCCGGATCCTCCGGCAGCCGGCCCGGAATCATCCGGTCAACAGTCGAGATGTCATCATGCGGCCTGGCATATCTCTTGAGCAGTTCACAGTTCTGCTCATACGCAGCCTGTGCTGTTTCCATCGTTACCAAAGGAGTATCCGGGAGGGAAGCGAAGGCTTTTCGAAACGCCGGATGAACTCTGGCTTCATTGATTCTGTTTTCCATAGTAATTGCTCCTCAACATGTTAAAGGTGAGAAAAGGCAGAGCCGTTTCGTCTTCTGCGGCCCTGCCCCTGTTTTCAAGACATCCTTTAAAAACACAGATTACTTCAGCGAATAATCGATTGCGAACTTGATGCCGACGTTCTTGTCCTTCAACTCGTGAATCGCCTCGTTCAGCTCTTCCTGCTTGATCTTCTTGCTGATGAACTTCGAGACGTCAACGCCGCTTCTAACCAGATCCGCGGCCTGGTTGAAGGTGATGTCGATTGCTGCGGTTCCGCCGCCCTTGATCGTCAGGGAGTTGAAGCAAACAGCGACTGCGTCGAAGCCGCTCGCCTCGTGGTGAATGCCGGTGATGCCCAGCACTGCGCCCGGACGGGCGAATTTGCAGAACGCGTCAATCGCGTCGTTATGGCCGCAGGCATCCATCCAGACATCCGCTGTGCACTTCTTGCCGCCGTAGCCGTAGGTCAGGCCGAGGTGCTCAATCAGCGTCTCACCGAGGTCCTGTGTGGAAGGGTTGCAGGTCAGCAAGCCGTATTCCTCTGCCGCGAAGTCAAGACGCTTCTGTGCGAAGTCGACCATCACGATCTTCTCATAGCCGTGGAGATGTTTGAGAATCAGCGCAGCACCGAGTCCGATGACGCCGCATCCGTAAATGACAGCGCTCTTGCCGCCCGGCTGAGCCGCTACGAGCTGGAGCACCTGTCTGCCGGAGATGTTCAGCGGCTCAAACATGCAGAGGTTCTCAAGTCCGAGGGACTTGTCCAGCATGATTGCGCTCGGCTGCAGATCGACCGACGGAATCGCGTAGTTCCCTTCCAGTCTGAAATCCGGGAGTACCAGGTATTCGGAGAAGCCGCCGATGCCGCCCATGCGGCGTCTGTCGTGGAACGCGTATCCCATGTTCGGGAACAGCCAGTCGCCGACTTCGACGCCCTTGACGTTCTTACCGACAGCGATGACTTCCGAAACCATCTCATGGCCGAATTCTGAGCCGTCCCAGATCATGTGCTTTGGTCCGCCTTCGCCGTGCCAGATGGACTCCATGTCGCCGCCGCAGATAGACGCGATGAGATTCTTTACGATGACGTCGTTATCGCCGACCTGATCCGGGAGCTCCTTCTCATCAAAAGTCGCTGCACCGTATGTGTTATAGTCGTGATAAATTGCCGCTTTGTATTTGAGACCCATTGTTTACCTCCTTGAATCGGTTGCCGATATCTTCTTAATAATAAGTATAATCGGCAACCATGTTTTTAAGTATTCTTAAAAATTAGCATTTAATGTAGGCAAAATTGATAACTACGCTTTTGCCCCCTGCGATTTAGTTAATCTGCGGCAGCGTGTTGAACGCCTGTGTACCGTCGTCCATGAGGACGTCCACACCGTTGATGTAGGACGCGCGGTAGCTGCACAGGAAATCGATCAGATTCGCGATTTCAAAGGCGTTTCCGTACCGGCCGAGCGGCATGTCCGCCATTTCCTTTGCGATGCGCTCCGGCTCTGCGTCGATCAGCGCTCTGTGCATCGGCGTCAGGATTCTGCCCGGCGCGATGGAGTTGATCCGGCACTGTTTCTTTCCGAAGCGGCCGACATTCATCTTCACATAGTTGTAGACGAACATCTTGCTGAACATGTACGCGCGGCCTGTGTCTGACGCCATCGCGCGGAGCTTGTCATACAGCCCGTCCGGATCGTCCTTGACGCTGGTGAACGCCTTCATCATCGGCTCCGGCACCTGCGGCATCAGGTACACCGCGGAAGAGGTGAAGCACACCATGGAGCCGCCCTCCGCGAGCACCGGCAGGAACGCCTCCACCATGTTGACCGTACCGATCGCATTCGCCTTCAGAATCTTTTCGATTCCTTCCTCCGTCGGAAGTTTCGATACCAGAATCGGCGAGAGGCCCGCTGTATTAATTACGTTCTTTACCTCTCCCATGGAAGCTGCTTTTTCCGCCGCTGCCTGGACCTGCGCCGGATCCGCCACGTCCGTGACCAGATATTCCACGTCGATATTCTGACGCTTCAGGTTGTCCGCACAGGCTTTTAGCGGTTCTTCCTTGATATCACAGAGCAGCAGGGAGTATCCCTGGTGCCCGAATACGTTCGCGGTGGCAAACCCCATGCCGCCGCATCCTCCTGTGATAACAGTAACGTTTTTCATGTTGCTCTCCTTTCAGACGGATATAGATAATGCGTATAGTAATTAGTTAAAGCTTGCTATTCTGCGTTTTGCTTCTTTGAAGATATATAAGTTATCGATATCAGTAAATCCGTCAAACGGCTGATAATAGCGTTGTTTCATCAACTTTTTGTACGGTCATTCTTATACATAAAGCGATCCGATTCCTCTTCGAAGATTCTATTAATGACGCTGTTCGTCAAACCGTCGGCTATCGTCCGTTGCGGATCCGCTCGCGGACCGCGTCGATTCTCCGTTCCATCTCTTCAATCTCCCGCAGTTGTTCTTTCTCGGATTCGGATGTCTGGATGATTCGAATGATCCCGCCGTTTCGGACAACGAGCCGTTGCGGCGGTTGATGCCCGCGTTCTCAATTTCATCGATCAGTGAATAGGAAATCCCCTCTCTTACCGGAATACCGGCGTCGCGGTAGTTGTTGACGTCATCCGCCGTAAGACAGTCAAATCATGATCTCCTTATGGTCGTTTATTCTTTGTGCTTTTCATAGAAAAAACTCCCTTCGCGGCGTCCGCCACGAAAGGAGTTTTCTGCGTTTCCGCTATTTCGTCAGTTCTCCGATCTCCCACAGGCTGGCGGTACCGTAGTCGATGTAGATGACCTGTCCGCTCATGTAGCTGAAGATGTCGCTGCCGATCGCGACCATCGGGTGTCCCATCTCTTCCGGAGAAGCCCAGCGGCCGTTCCAGAATTCAAGACTGTACTTCTCGAGGATCGCCTGCCCCTGCTCCGCGTTTCCGGTAATCGACTTGTTGAAGTCGTCCGTCAGGCCGGTCTTGGTCATGCCAGGCGCGATCGCGTTCAGGCGGATCTTGCGGCCGATGAATTCCGGGCTGTGGCACTTCGACATGACGTACGCGTTCTGGCACTGCTTCGCAAAGACGTAGCCGTCGCCGGTCTCTTCCGGATGCGCTTCATACCATGCGAGCGCCTCGTCCCAGGAGGTCGTAGCGATGACTTCCAGGCACTGCGGCAGGCGGTCGCGCCACGCTTTTCCTCCGTCGGAGGAGATAAACGTCACGGAGCCGTTGTCCGCGATGCGCGGGAGCACGAGTTCGGTCAGGTACTTGAAGCTGTAGAAGTTCGTCTTCTGAACTTCGAGCGCATTCGTCTTGCCGAGGCTGTTCGAGATGCCGTGACAGATGAACAGCGCGTCGACCTTCTCCGGGAGCTCCGGAATGATCATGTCGATGCCTTCCTTGGAGCCGAGGTCGCACTTGATCTCCTTGGTCACCGCGAAGTCGAGCGGTTTTCTGCGGACGGTGGCATAAACGTTTGCGCCCAGCTCGACGAGCAGCTTTGCGGCAGCCTTACCCATGCCGGAGCCGGCGCCGGTGATGACAACATTCTTGCCTTCATAACCGAATAACTGTTTCAAATCCATAGTCTTTCTCCTTTCTCTTTATCCTTCATCCTTCTGTCGCATTAAATGAAAGGGATCTCGCAGAGCACCGCCTCGAATCCATGGAGCATGACTTTATCGCCAGGGTTCAGCGAAGCATCGACGATCGCGTAGCCGATGTTCTTGTCATTCACATAGCTGTAGGTCACCTTGGTCACGCGGCCTTTTTCCTCGCCGTCCACCAGAACCGGGGTTCCCGGGCCGCCGATGTTTCTCGCAGGAATGAAGATATCCTCTTCATCGACCGTGAAGCCGAGCAGCTTTCTCGCCGGGCCTTCTTCTTTGACCTTCAGCAGCGCGTCCTTGCCGATGAAGTCCTTATCCCAGTTGATGCCCTTGGTCATGTTGACCTCGAACGGATTGTTGCGGGAGAGGTCGCACATCAGGTAGTAACCAGCCTCGGTCGGGAGCGACCAGACCATGATCTGGATGTCCGTAACCTGCTGTCCGCCGTATTTTGGCGCCAGCTCGCGGAGCTTCGCAACCGCCTTCTTGGTGTCTTCCTTCTTGACGTACAGCTCATAGCCGAGCTTCTCGCCGGTGAAGCCGCCCTTATTGACCTTGACCGCGGTTCCGTCCATCGTCTTGTCAACAATCTGGAAGAATTTGACATCGTCAACGCCCTCTGCAATGAGCTCGTTCATCAGCTCTGCAGCCTTCGGTCCCTGAATCGAGTACATATCCCAGGCTGCGGTGATGACTTTATACTCGACAGCATAGTCGCCCTTCACCTGGTTGAACCAAGGAACGGTCTTTTTGGTGTAGAGTGTCGAAATCCAGAAGCATTCTTCGCCCATGCGGAAGATGACGACGTCGTCGATGATCTCGCCCTTTTCGTTCAGCATAGTCGTGTAACGGCCGCGCGTCACATCCAGGTTCGCAATATTCTTCGGGCAAACATAGTCCAGGAAAGCCGCGGCGTCCGGGCCGGTGACTTCGATGAGCTCGTGAGTGAAAAGGTACCAACCCACTGCCTCACGCACTGCCATGTGATCTGCACGTTTCATTGCATCGTTTTTATATACATTTTTATACATTTTGTATGATCCTCCTTTATCGCAATCTGACAAAGCTCGTTCTTTTGATCCGAAACGGCTTTCCTACAGGCAGAACTTGTCGATCTTCTTGCAGATCTTCACGCGGTAAATGTTCTCCGGAACGCCTTCCTTCTCCTCTTCGAAGGTCCACTCCGGGCTGACCAGCGTCTTGACCATGCCGTAGAAATACGCGTTGTAAGCGGTCGTCAGCGAATTCAGCTTGCGGTTGAACGCCGCGCGGTCGATCTCGTAGATGACTTCTTCTTCGTTAAATGCGATAACCGTATAAGGAACGAGGACGCTCTGCAGGATCACTTCGATGTATCCGCCGAGGACGCGGCCGTCGTTCATGCCGCGCGGGACGCCGAGCCAGTCGTGGAGACCGTCAATCGCGAACTTCTCGCCGAACTGCGCCTTGCCTGCGCCGCGGAACACGCACTCGATGATGAAGTCGACCTGTTCCTGCGTGAATTTGCCCGCTCTGATCAGCTGGTTGATCGGGTTGATGCAGTAGTCGCTTCCGAGCGCATAGGTGACCGCTCCGTCAGCATAGTAGCTGTCCGCATCCTTCTCCATGCAGGTACCGCTGCGGTACGTGAAGTCGTACTCACTGCGCATCTGCTGCGGCTCAGTGTACATCTCTTCTCTTGGAGTGAACTTGATCTGGTCCGCCGTAGCGATCGGTCCGAAGTTGTCCCAGATCTTCTCGCGTGGAGGCATCGGGAACTTGGTTCTGTTCTCGCAGACGACGCGGCAGTGCAGGTCGCCGCAGCCTCTGGCCTCGACCATGTTGTACTCGCAGTTGTCTCCGCAGCACTTACCGATCTCCTCGAGGGAAGCGGTGGAAGTTCTGCAGATCTCAGAACCCATGATGTCCCATGGGCAGGCATCGAGTTCCTTCTCAACGCGGTAAGTACCGAAGTCGTTGACGCGGCCCTGCATCAGCAGACGCTCGTCGCCGTTGTCACCGAAGACGCCGGCGCGGAAACCGCCGTTATTCTCGGTTCCGGTGAAGAACGGGTGCATGAAGTGATTTGCGAGATGGTAATCAACATAGTGCAGTCCAGGAGCGACCTCCATGCCCTTCTCAGGGTCAAAGATGTAACGCTTGACGCCACAGTCCACCTTGCACATGATCGTGCAGCGCTCATCGTAATCCGGAATCAGGATACGAAGAACTTCCTGGAACAGCGCGCCGATGACCGCGTGGTGGCGGCACGCATAGTGATAGGCATCATGGAAAGAAATCAGTTTTTCCCACGGCGTTTTCAATGCCGGGTGGTTCGGCAGCGACTTTGCGCCGACCTCCTTTGGAAGTCTGTCATCAATTTTATTGGACATATGTACCCCTCTTTCTATTTCATTCGAAAGTTATGCTTACAAATTAAATATGTACGATTTACCTTCTTTCGTAAATCGTACATACTGCGGTAAATTTCAAGTTCAAATCAGACAATCGGACTATTCGACGACCGCGTTCTCCAGAATGAGTTCTTTCGCCTTCTGTCGGAGGACCTCTCCTTCGAGACCGGACAGATCTTCTCCAAAGAACATTTTGACCATGTCCATGCCCGACCCCTGCGACGCAGCGATCCGCTCCGCCTCCTTCTCGAGTTCCTCCGGTGAAGCTGTGAGGTTCTCCTCCGTGATGACACGCTTCAGCAACTGGTCTATCTTGTAGTCTCTGATCACGTCCCTGCGGACCTCTTCCCGGATCGCATCGACGTCGACATCCGCAGGCTGGATCTCCGGATTATAGAAGCTCTGGTATTTTAAACTCTGAAGGTTCCCGACCACCTGGTATTCGACCTCGTCCTCGATTGCGGCTTCCGACAGGTCGAGCGGCATCTTGTCGATGATCAGATCGAGCAGCGCGTCCGTCAGCGCTTCGCGCGATCTGTTGTAGCCTCTGATCCTGATACCTTTATAGTTCACGGTATCCCCGTCCGGTTCGTCTTGCAGTGAAACAGTTTCTACAACCGGCTCTGGTTTCGGCTCATCTCTCGTAAAGGTGTCAACTGATGACCGAACGATGTTAGATTCCGGCACCACCACCGGCGTTTCCTTGGAGATTGTCTTGCGCGCGACCCGATACGCAAGAGGGAGGACAGCCGCCCCTCCGAGAACCACGCCGCACAAAAATGCCCGGGCCGCAGGAAGAACCGCATTCTTAACATCGATCGTGATTCGGATGTCTTTTGTATCAGATGGAGAGTTGATACCCATTATGTCACCTCGCAAAACTTACTTTTGTATTATCTCATATATTATCAGTAACTGCGCAAACCGTCAACACTGCGGTCAAAGCCTCAACGAACCGGACCGGCCGCAGATTGCTGCGCGCCGGCCCGGCAGAATTACATTTTGTCAGCTTGCGTCCTGATTCTTTAGAAGTCCTTGACCATCTCTTCGAACTTCGCGAGTTCTTCCGGATCCATGTGGAATCCATGCTTGTCCTCCGGATATACGCCGGTGCGGACGTCGTTCGCCCATGCAGCGTATCCGCCGACCGCGAACTTGAAGAAGTCTCCGTAGACCTTCGCGTGGGTTGCGAGGCTCGGCATCATGTTGAAGGTATCGAAGTCGACCATCTCAGAGCCGTCCGCAGCGCCGCCGGCAGCGATGTTGATGACCGGGATTCTGAGTTTCTTGGCTACGATGTTGGTGACTTCGATCGGGGTCAGCTCGATTGTCATGGCCTTCATGCCGTTTTCCTGATACTCATACGCCATTTTGAAGACCTTGTAAGCGTCTTCCGCTGTTTTGCCGAGGCGCTTGTATCCGCCAAAGCCGGCTGTCTGCCATCCGGAGAGCGCTCCGACGTGACCGAACAGGACGACGTAATTGTCGGACAGGTATTTGCACATCTCGTTGTTGATGCCCATGATGTTGATGGAGTCCGCGCCTTCTGTCTGATAGATGGAGCAGTTCTTGAACGCATCATTGAGGTTGGAAACCGCACAGGTCTGCGGTACAAAGTTGATGTGAATGTACTGCGCAGCGCCGCGGATGGTCCGGATCCACCACGGAGCGTTCGCAGCTCTCATCTCAGCGTTCTCGCCAGGCACGGTCAGACGCAGGACGTCGCAGCCCGCCATGTCCGCCGCCATCGCGAAATACTTGTCTCTGTCAGCCGGGCACATCTGGACGATCTTCTCGCCGTTATCCTTCATCTTCTGGAGGACCTGGATGGTCTTGCGGCCCTTCTTCATCAGTGAGGATTTGACCTTTTTGTCTTCGTCCTTGATTTCTACATTGGTGTTCTTGTTCTCTTCAGCCATTTTCTTTTCTCCTTTCATCGTCCGGCTTCCATTCGCCGGGGTTAATAAATGGAAACGTTTTACTGTACAAACATCATCCGAGGCATACGCCGCCGTCGATAATGATCGTGGCCGAGTTCATGAAGCTCGACTCGTCGCTTCCCAGGTAGACTGCGAGCGGAGCGATCTCATCCGGGAACGCGACGCGCTTGAGCGCCCATTCCGCATAATGTTTGTTGTAGCCCGTTGCATAATGAACCGCAGTCCCTGCAGGGTCTCTCTCGATACCGACGTGGATATTCGTCGAGACCGGACCCGGGCAAATCGAGTTGCAACGGATCCCATAGCGGCCGTTCTCAAACGCGATGGACTTCATCAGCGCATTCGCGCCTGCTTTCGCCGCGGTGTACGCAGCGCCGCCGGTCGAGCTCTCCACTGCCGCGTTGGACGTGATCATGACCATGGAAGCCTTGATCTCGTTCGGCAGGAAGTACTTGAGCGACGATCTCGCGATGTTCATCGACCCAGTCAGGTTGACAGCAATCTGTCTCTCCCAAATAGAATCCTCCATGTCTACAACCAATTTCCAGTTGTCACCAATGCCCGCGTTGTGAGACAGAACGTTGTACGTTCCGTACTTCTCCACGCAGAGCGCGACAGCCGCGTCGCAGTCTGCCGAAGACGTGACATCGCACTTGATTGTGCAGATGCTGTCGGCAAAGCCGAGCTCATCCGCTTCCTTCTCTAAAGCTTCCAGACCCTCTACGTTAAAATCCGCAGCGACGATCTTTGCGCCTTCTCTCAGGTACGCCAGCGCAATCGCCTTGCCCATTCCCGATGCGGCTCCCGTAACGACGGCCACCTTTCCTAACATCCGATCAGCCATTTTTTCCTCCTTTGTAAAACCTAAAAAAGATGTACTGAATCTAATACAAAAATAGCATGCCCCGGTATTGCCAGATTGCATACTATTATGTAGTTTTGCATATGCTGTTTTGAAGAAATATGGTTAATCTGTATATCCCTGGTATTTCCGGACCAGTTGGATCTGATTGCTGACGCCGAGTTTGTTATGGATATTTGCGACGTGACGGTATATTGTACTAGTGCTGATGTAGAGTTCTTTAGCTATGGCATCTGCCTTGTATCCCTTGGCGATCAGCGAAGCAATTTCATACTCCCGCTTCGAAAGAATGACGGAAATATCGGTTTGAAAATGTTCTTCCGACGGTGGTACTGTGAAAAGTCCTGTAAAGAAATTCCGGACATGCGGTACGAGCCAGTACAGTGCAGACAACTCCTGTTCGCTAAAGGTCCGCTCATGCGTCTTGTCAAACATGATCGAAGCATAAGAATTACCATTCGGTTTGACCAAAGCAAATCCGACACTCTGCGTCAGATGCTGCGGGCGAATGTAATCATCCAGGAACGAACCGTCTGCATCGGTCATTTTGCGTTCACGCCAGTCGATCACGCTGATCTTCCGCGATGCGCTGCCGACCTTACGGCGCTCGACATTATATGAGCTTTTGCGGTTTTCCTCACAAAAGTGCAGGTAAACATTATTCCATTTATTATTCACCCCGTATACGACGATGTCGGAAAGCTGGTGCTTTTCATCGTGGTACATGATGCGTCCAAGGTCCCAGTGAGTAAAGTCCCGCAATCCAAGGATGACCTTATCGCAAAAGTCATGCGGTGATTTTTCAGAGCCGATGGACAGCAGAAACTGATTGACCGACTTCAGACTTAATCCGTTCTCTCCAGCCATTGTACAGTCCTCTTATTCAAACAACCGGGCTGCTGTATTCGATTTGTTTTAGTAAAATCTGAATCGTCAGCCGTGCATCCGGGTCCTCGAGATCCGCTCCGAGCAGTCCTTGAATCCTCTCCAGTCGCGCGACGAGCGTACTCTTGTGAATATACAGTTCGCGGGATGCGCGGGACAAATTCATGTTGCACCGCAGATACACCTGCAGCGTCTCTACGTACTGCGCCTTGTCAGGGTCCTCCGCGTCGTGCTGCATCAACTTGCGGATCCCTTCGGACAGCAGGGTCTCCGTCGCGAATTCTCCGACGCTGTGCATGACCATGTATGGCAGCACGTAATCCCGGAACCGGTAAATCGTCTTTCCCGAATCCTGGGTCATCCCGATTTCAAACGCGATGCTCGCCTCCTTGTAATACGTCAGGATCTCGGAAGGGTCCGCAAACGGGTCGCTCATCGCCGCCTTCATCTGCATCGGTTCTAGCATCGCTGTCAATCTGTCAGTAAAGCCTGGCGAATCCACTTCCTCCTGATGCATTTTCATGCACAGAATGATTGCCCCGTCATGGATGAACGCAATGCAGCCCGCAAAAGCGTCTTCAAACTCGCTGCAGATATAATCAGAGATCATCGTATCGCTTGCCGCGCTGCTCATCATGAGTTTGATGCAGACGTAGGCATACCCTGCGACAGCGGTCCGTTCAATATAGCTCATGCGGATCCCGTCGATCGGAATCCCCTCCAGCGCATCGGTCAGCACGCTCCGGAGCATGTTCATTTCGCCGCTGAACATCAGGGTCTGCCGGGAGATTGCCTCCTCGAGGACGTGGGCAAAATACGAAATGATGCAGTCGTCACTCGGCCGCCTCCTCCGCATCGCGCAGGCAACGGTCAGCGAACCAATGTATTCGTCGCGGCTGAACAGATTGGCGGAGAGGTGGTCTGTTCCGTTCACTTCAATGTGGAGCACTTCTCTCGCCGTCGGAAAGATCCTGTTATCGTCGATGCACTGTTCGACATTCTGAAGGGGCATCCCGCCCCTGTCGTCCGGACGGTAGACCTTGAGCTCGTCTCTCTGATCGATGATATCGCTGTACGCGAGAAACCGGTATCTGGAATCCAGGACCTGCATTGGGTTCTCGAGAATCGGATACGTGATACGCAGCAGTTCGTTCAGGTCCCCGGTGGTCCGTACGATCTCGCGCATCTCTTCATCCCAGTGGTCAAACCGGTCATAGACGCGCTGCACCATGTCGAACGCCCGGATGATTTCGATCTTTGCGTTTACTGTGATGCACAGGGCTTTCCCATAATAATACGCGCTCGGCGGCCGCCCTCCGACGCAGAGGATCGCGCAGCCCTTTTCGAACCGCGGATTCGGCGGCAGCAAAGAAGACCTGGCGATATACAACTGATTCTTGAGGAAAACGGTCTCGTCGCCGAGATAAAACCGCGGACGTTTCAGCGTAAAGTCCGTACCGAGACTGCCGTGAACCTCCAGCTTGAGGTCGTCCTTTAACAGATCGTACAAAATCGTCGCGTTTAATTTCATGTCAGACACCCATTCCCTTGAAACCAACGTCGAATCCGACAAATATCGGATGAGTTAATTATATTATTCTTTTTTTCTAAAAAATATAGGCAGAATTGAGAATAAATGCCGGGGTATTACCCCCGGCACTGTAAGGAATGATTCAGCTATGTGCGCGCGCCGTTAGCAGCGACTGCGCTACGTTTAATAATTCTTCGAATAATCGACGTCGAACTTCTTCTCCGGGTCGTACGGTCTGGTCGCAGGGTCAAAGCCGCCTCTGCCCTTGTGGCCGTTCGCCATCTGGCCGTTATCCCACAGGATATCGATACCGGACAGATACGAGTTCTTTGGATTGATCAGGAATTCGAAGACCTTGGCGACCTCTTCCGGATATCCCGGACGGCCGAAGGCTGTGGTCTCGACCATCTTGGCGAGTCTTTCCTTGTAATCCAGGCCGCCCGCCTCGAGGTCCGCCTTGGACCGCGGCGTCTCGCAGAAGCCGATGGAAACCGTATTGATCTTGATTCCTTTTCTCCGGCCAAGCGCATAGCAGCAGTTCCTGCACAGCCAGTAGATGAAGCAGCGGGAATACGTATATGCCATGTTGGAAGGCATCTGTCCGCCGCCCATCTTGTCGCCGAGATCCTTGCAGAAGTGGCACAGCTCGGTATAGAATGCCTGCCGGTCTGTGAACGCCTTGTCGAAGATCTCCGTCGGATATTTGTCAAACGGGACCATGTGCGCCGTCTGCGAGCTGATGTTCATGATCGAGCTGCCTTCTTCCATGACCTGATAGAACGCTTCGTTCATGTTCAGCGTGCCGATGGCCTCCACGCGGACGATGGCGTCATAGCTTGCAAACGCAGGCGTCAGACCCGCCAGGTGGATCAGGCCCTGCACCTTGCCCATGGATTTCGCCTTAGCCGCGAGTGCATCGCACTGCACACGGTCGGAAACGTCGCACGTCATGCATTCAACATCGGTGTATCCTTCTGCGATCAGTTCCTGTTTGAACGCTTCGTTCCTCTCGGCGTTAACGTCTGCAAAAAGAACTTTGTAGCCGGACGCGAGCATCTCGCGAACCGCAGCAGAACCGATGCCGCCGGTTCCGCCGGTAACAACACAAACTAACTTATCCATTATTCCTCCTCATTAAACGACCTTTCCTGCTTGTCAGATTAAAGAGTCTCGAGCATGCTCAGGAACTTCTCGACCTCTGCCTGGTCGTCCATTCCCCAGCCGTTCTCCTCTGCAGGATATGCTTCGGATTCGATCTCTGCCTTGAACTCCGCAACGCCCTTGATGCAGATGTCAGCAACGCTGGCGCCGCCGTAGGACTTCGCGTGGCGGGTCGCAGCCGCGCCAGGGATCATGCCCCAGAGGTCGTAAACGACCATCTCGGAACCGTCTGCAGGAGCAGAGCCGGCAACCTGAACGACCGGAATGCGGAGCTTCTTCGCGATGCCCGCAGTAACCTCACGCGCGGTCATCTCGATGGTCATGCCCTTCATGCCGTTTTCCTGATACTCGTACGCCATCTTGGCAACCTTCATTGCGCTCTCAGCGGTCTTGCCCTGTTTGCGGTATCCGCCGAACTGGCCGGTCTGCCATCCGGAGAGAACGCCGACGTGACCGAAGGACGGAATGTAGTTGTCCGACAGATATTTGAGCATGTCATTTGTAATACCCATGCACAGTACGCTGTCCGCACCGTCGCCGACGACGAGAGCTGAGCTCTCAAGCGCGGTCTTATTGTCCGCATACATGTGCGTCTGCAGGAACATGTTCAGACAGGTCTTTGGAGCCATCTTTCTGATCATGCGGGTCCACATAGGACCGTTGGCTGCTCTGGATGCTACGGTGTCTCCCGGAGGGGCGTAACGGATGAGGTCCGCGCCGCCGAGTTCAGCGTACATCGAAAAAATCGGGTCGAGGCCGGCAACGCCGATCATCGTAATCTTTTTGCCTTCGTCCTTCATCTTCTGAAGATGCCAGATCGTCTTCACGCCCTTATCCATGTTGATGGACGTGGTTTGGACTTTTTGGCCTTTTTTCTCTTCTGCCATTTTCATACCTCCATTATGAAAAAATCAACTGCTCAGGTTTTAAGAAAGCCCCATCAAACGTGACTTTGATGGGGCTTTTCTACTACAACGAACTTAAGAAATTTTAGAACTTCGCAATCGCGTCGTTGAACTTAGCAAGCTCTGCCTCGTCCATTCCCCAGCCGTGCTCTTCGAGTGGGTATGCGCCGGTCTTGACTTCCTGTGTGAAGCCCGCGAGACCCTTGATGGTCTCCATCATGACTGGAGCATAAACCTTGGCGTGCTTGCCCATCATCTCCGGAGGCATGAAGCCGAGGAGGTCGAAGATAACCATCTCGGAACCGTCCGCAGCGCCGCCCGCAGCGACCTCGATGACCGGAACTCTCAGCTTGGCAGCAATCGCGTCGGTGACTTCTCTTGGAGTCATCTCGACGGTCATACCCGCCATACCGTTTTCCTGATACTCATAGCCCATCTTGAAGACTCTCATCGCGTCTTCGCAGGTCTTGCCTACACGGCGATATCCGCCAAAGCGGCCGGTCTGCCATCCGGACAGAACGCCGATGTGACCGAATACTGCGACGTAGTTGTCAGCCATCGCCTTAACAACTTCGTTGGTGACGCCCATCGGCATGACGGAGTCAGCGCCGTCGGTCAGGATCTGCGCGCCCTTGCGGACTGCCGTCGCCGGATCACCGTAGTCTTCCGTCTGCATTACAGCGTTCAGGCAGATGTTTGGAGCCTGCTTGCGCTGCATTCTCGTCCACATCAGAACCAGTTCTGCGCGGTCATGTCCGGTCTCTCCAGGAACCGTGTAACGGACCAGGTCGACGCCGGCCTTCTCGCACAGCATCGTGAACATCGGGTGCAGGTAAGCGGTACCTACCATGGAGATCTTCTCTCCCTTGTTCTTCATCTGCTGAAGATGCCAAATGGTCTTGCGGCCCTTCTCAATAGACACTGTTTTGATTGCATCTTTATTCTCTGCCATTGTGTTTCCTCCTTGATAGGGTTGTTAAAATTGATTGTAATAGTTTCAGTTATAGTGATAACGGATTAATTGCCAGCGAGTGCCGCCGCCTCTGCTTCGATTTCTTCTTTCGGGAAGCGGAAGCCGATGAACGCGACGACGAGACCAAGTGCGCAGATCAGAGCGCCGATCAGGAACAGGTCGTGCATCTGAGCGCCGAGGCCCTGTGCAAGGCCGTATACCGCTGTAATGATCGACGAGAAGCCGGTCTGCGAGAACTGGTACATGCCCTGCGCCGGACGGATCTCTTCCATCTTGAGTTCAGTCTGGAAGAACGCAGCGTACTGGGACTGGGAGATACCCTGGCCGATACCACCGATTCCGGTTGCGAGCAGGAGCAGCGCGATCGGGGAATCCGGTTTGAGCGACCACATGATCAGCAGTGCGACGATGTAAACGATAACGGACAGAAGACCGACAGCGCGGAATTTCTTCTTGAACTGCTTGCCGATGATACCACCGATGACGAGGCCGACGATGAACTGAACAACAGTCTGCGGCATCGTAACGGTCGAGGAGACGGTCTGGCTGACGCCCATGACCTGCTGCGCGTAACGGATACCATACGCGCCGGCGGTGGTAGCATAAGCTACGATCAGCGCCGCTACGATAAAGGTTGTACGGAAGCGTGGTTTTGCAAACATCTTGAGAGGGACAGCCGGTCCTTCGATCGTGGTCTCACGCTTGATAAGCAGTACCAGCGCGACGATCGCGAGTGCGAGGAGGCCAAGGCCGATCCCGCTGAAGCGCTTGAACAGTCCGCCGCCGAGGGACAGCCAGAAGATCAGAGGAATGACGAAGATCGCCAGATACAGCATGCCGAGGAAGTCGAACTTCATGCCCGGGCGCTTTCTGTTCGGATAGAACAGCAGGAAGAGCACGAACGGGATGATCAGGAAGACTGCATAGAACGGCCATGCGATCTTGGCGCCGGCCTTTGCGGAAACGATGCCGGTGAGCAGCGGTCCGAGCAGGGCGCCGACCGCGGACATCGCCGCGAGGAAGCCGAAGTATTTCGGGCGCTCCTGAGGTGTTACAAGCTCTGCCATTACGCTGTACGGTGCCGCCATGAAGAGGCCGCCGAAGAAGCCCATCAGGAAGTATACGATACCAAACGGTACGATAGATCCGATGAACGGGATGGCCAGCTTGCAGGCGAACTGCGCAAGGATACCAAAGAGAATAATTGTCTTTGCCCCAAACTTAGCAGAAAGGGAACCGGAGATCGGCAGCGCGATCATCATGCCGGTGGACGCGATAGCCGCCATGAACGCGTAGATCAAGCTGTACATTGTATCAGTTGGATCCGCGAATTTCATCAGCTCGCTCGGCAAGAGAACGTTACTGCTGTAGCTGGCCATCATCATTCCTACCATCAGGAACAATGTAGCGAAGATCATGAGTCCTTTTTTGCTCTGGGATGCATTTGCTTCACTCATAATAGACTCCTTTCTAAAACTTATGGAAGCGTCATCCTACTTTCTTAATACTTAAATTATAGTTTGCAAGGTCTGTGACAGTAATACGCACAAATGACCATTAATAGTTCTCAAAAATGAGTACTTTTTTGGTATTTTCAACCCGTTTCAAACATGCCGGACGCGACTACATAATTTTATGTAGTTTTGTGCAGAACGATTTACATAACTTTAAGGATGGTCAGAATCTGCGGCAGATTTTAAACTGAAATCAAGCAAACCCGAAGCATCCCGTCGTTCCCGCAAACGACATTAAAAATGAAAGGAGAACCCGAAATGAGCGAAGCAAGAAGACCGCAGATTGACCCGGAAGCACTGGCAGAAAAAACTCTTGATACGATCCAGAGCCTGGAAGATGTGTTCTGCCATTCTTTGGAAGGACAGGTCGCCCTCGTGACCGGCGGCGCCTCCGGCCTCGGATTCAATATTGTCAACCGCCTTTGCCAGGCTGGCGCAAAGGTCATGATTGCCTCCCGCGGCGAAGCCCGCGGACGGAAGGCTGTTGAGATCTTCAAGGCCCGCGGCTTTGACGTATCCTGGGTTCAGGCAGACATGACAAAGGTCGAGGATTGCAGAAAGTCCGTCGACGCCACCGTCGAGACCTACGGAAGGATCGACGTTCTGGTTGCAAATGCCTCAGGTTGGTCGAACTACTCCTATCTGGACATCGATGAAAAAGAATACGACCGTGTCGTGGACTGCGCGCTCAAAGGCGCCTACTTTGTTGGCCAGGCCGCTGCCCGTTACATGGTGGCAAACAAGATCAAAGGCAAGATCGTCTTTATCTCTTCTGCGGCACATCTCAGCGAAGGTCCGGCGAACATGGTGATGAACACTCACTATATCGCAGCCAAGTCCGGCGTCGTCGGCATGACGAAGGGGATCGCCGGCGAACTGATCCAGTACGGCATTCACGTGAACTGCGTCGCTCCGGGCGGAATGTTCAGTGCAGGCGTCTTCACGCAAGGCGTGGAAGCCGGTGCCCTCTACGGAGAAGAATATCTTAAGTTCCGCAGCGAGAACGGCAGACTCACGCCGCTCGCAATGAATCCTGACCAGATCGCGCTTGCCGTGTTCGCCCTCTGCACACCGATGGCAGACTTCATGGTCGGTGAGACCGTCAACGTAAACGGCGGCGTCATGATGAACATCCAGCGGAAGCCGTTCAGCTTTACGGTCGAAGGCTGCATCCCGGGACCGGCAAAGGCGGAATAACTTCACAAAAAGCCTTATTTTTAAGAATTGACGCAGAAAACGCACCCAATACAATAAAGATATAACGTAAGTTATCCTTTGTTGTGTCGGGTGCTTTGTCATGAAAACCAATAACATCTACGAACAGGTCTACTCGTTTGTCCGCACCTGCGGAGCGGTCAAGGAACCGAACGCCTTCTGTGAGACGATCGTCGAGCAACTCCCGTCAATCATTCCGTTCGACCAGGCCAGAATTCTTTACTTCACAGTATCGGGCAAGATCAAGGGGTCTCAACTGTACGGCGTGAATAAAAAGTCCTGGGACAGCTTCATGGAATTCTACCTCGAGGACTCGGTCTATTACCGGATCGGATCGCAGAAGACGATGAAGCTGACGCCGGAGGAGAAGGTCTCCCTCCGCGACCACACAAAAGAGCAGGGGAAGGACAAAGGGTTGTTTTTCAACGCATATATCCGCGCGCAAAACATCAACTCCTGCCTGGCGATGGGGCTGGCGGACGCGGACAACTGCATCCGCGCGACGATCATCCTGGACCGGATCCGGCTCTCGTGTTTCTCGCAGACCGATCTGCAGTTCTTCCGGTTGCTGCAGCCGCTCCTCGAGCATCTTTACGCCAATCTGCTCCTTTCCGCACCGGACCTGCAGCCGGCCGGGACCAGCGCGACGCCAGCGTTTCAGCTGACACAAAGAGAGCGGCAGATCGTTCTCCTCCTCTGCAGTGGAGAAACGCCTGCCGCAATCGCCGATAAATATTCGATATCCGTCTCAACCGTCTACCGGCACATCGCCAACATCTATAAAAAGACCAATGTCCGGAACCGGCAGGAGCTGTTTGCCCTGCAGAAGAACGGCCTGTAGGCTCGTTGCAAAAGATGAAAAAGGGGACGGTTCCGGATTTCATCCCGAAAGATGAAATCCGGAACCGTCCCCTTTTTCATCATATTTTTTACTTCTTGTACGCGTAGTAGTAGGCGAACGGGATGATGACCGCGCCGCCGATCAGGTTTCCGATCGTGACCGGTACCAGGTTTCCAAGCAGGAACGCGCCCCAGGACACGTCTGCGCCGAGGAAAATTCCAAGCGGTACATATGTCATGTTCGCGACGCTGTGCTCAAAGCCCGCAAAGACGAAGAGCATGATCGGGAACCAGATTCCGAAGATCTTGCCCGGCAGGTCCTTTGCGCCAGCCTGGAACCAGCAGGCCAGCACGACCAGCACGTTGCACGCGATGCCGCGGATCACGGCTTGCATGAACGGGATTGACGCCTTGGCTACCGCAACCGCCATCGCCTTTTCCCAGACCGCGCCGGTATAGAGCCCGCTCTTCGCGAGCAGGAACGCGAGCACGACCGAACCGATGAAGTTGCCGATATATACCAGGCACCAGTTCTTGAGCATCTGTCCGGCGGTGATCTTCTTATCCATCAGCGCCAGCGTCAGCAGGTTGTTGCCGGTGAAGAGCTCCGCGCCGCACAGGATGACCAGCATCAGCCCGACCGGGAAGAGCGCCGCGCCGATCAGCTTGGCCACCATGCTCTGGAACGCGTCGCCGCCCGCTGAAGTCGCGAGGATGAACACATGCGCGCCAAAGCCGATGAACACGCCCGCCAGCATGCCGAGCACCAGCATCTTGCCGGTCTTGAGATTCGCTTTCTTGACCCCGTTATTGATCCAGATATCCGCGATTTCCGCCGGGGAATTGACTCCACTCATGATACTACTTCCTCCAAACTACCGCACTGCGTACTTTCTATTACTGTAATGCTCGCTTCGCCGCGTCGACCACGTGCTTCATCAGCACCGTGCTCGTCACGGAGCCGACGCCGCCCGGTACCGGTGTGATGGCCTTGACGACCGGCTCGACCGCGTCAAAGTCCACGTCGCCCGCGATTCCGTTCTTCTCCGCGTCCCAGTTGATGCCGACGTCGATGACGACCTGATCCGGATTGACGTATTCCGGGGTGACCGAACGGAGCTTGCCGGCCGCACAGATCAGGATTTCCGCGCCGCTTGTGATTGACGGTACGTCGACTGTCCTCGTGTGGCAGTTGGTGACCGTCGCGTTCTCGTGCATCAGCATCATCGCGACTGGCCGGCCGATGACCAGCGACCGCCCGATGACTGCGGCGCGCTTGCCCTTCGGCTCGATCCCGTAGTAGTGCAGGATCTCCATCGCGGCCTGCGCCGTGCACGGCGGGAAGCCGATTGGATTGTTTGTAAAGACACCGGCCATCGAGCTGTACGTGCAGCCGTCGATGTCCTTGGCCGCCGCGATCCGCTCGCGGGCCTTTGTTCCGTCGATGTGTTTCGGCAGCGGCTGAAACATCAGGATCCCGTGGACGCTGTCGTCCGCATTCAGCTTGTCGATCTCCGCAAAAAAGTCCGCCTCAGCGATGTCCTCCGGCAGGACGACATTCTTGACCAATACGCCGACCTTGTCCGCTCTCTTGGTCGCGCCGCGCTCATACGCGAGATCGTCCGGCCGCTCGCCGACTCTGACGATCGCGATCGCCGGCTTGACGCCTTTTGCCTCGAGTTCCGCCACATCCGCGCGGATCGCTTCGCTCAGCGCCTCCGCGACAGGTGCTCCCTTTAAAATCTCCGCCATTATTCATACCTCCCGTAAATGCCCTGAAATACCGCTTCCGCCCGGTCAAGATACATATTCAGCATGTCGTCAACCTGCTTGTTGATGCCTGCAGCGTACTCCTTGTCCTTCATCAGACTGGTGTTGACCTTGACGTTGATCGCAGCGCCCTTAAGCGCGCCCTGGCAGACCACGGCGCCGGTCGCCGCGTCCGAAATGACCAGCTTGGACCCCTTGGCCGCAAAGCCCTCCAGCAGTTCGATCGTTTCGCAGGTGAGCTCCATGATCTCGAGCGGCACGGACGCCGCCGTACGGAGGCACTTCTCGAGCGTCTCGTCCCGGCCCGGCTGATCCTTAGGGATTCCATACGCCGCGGCCAGCGGTTCGAACGCCTCCGCGTCCTGATCCATGCACGCCGCCAGCCGGTCGCTGAGACCGGAGGCCTTGCGCATTAGTTCCTTGATCTCCTCCTCGACGTCGGCGTATTTCTTTTTGCCCACCGTCAGCGAGCCGACCATCACGCCGAGCGCGGCGCCGATGGCGCCGACCAGCCCCGAGGCTCCGCCGCCGCCAGGGGCCGGCAGAGAGGACTTCAGATCCTCCAAAAACTTCTCAATACTGTTATTTGTCATACTCATATCGTTATCCTTCCGACGCTTGACAAGATTCCGCGGGTTACCGCGGCCTATTCCGCAGCAGCCGGGGCCGCCGCTCTATACACTGCGGACTCCGTGACAACGGCTTCCATCTTTTTGTCCCATTCGTTCACCGGCAAGGCCTCGCTCTTTTGCGCCTCAAAGGCGACCGCGATCACCGCTGCATTGGTGCACTTCGGCAGATACCGGTCGTAATAGCCGGCGCCCATGCCCATCCGGTTGCACTCCTCATCAAAAGTGGAGCACGGGCAGATCACCAGGTCAATTTCCTGCGGTCCGGCGATGACGCCCGCGGCCGCGACCGGTTCCTTGATCCCGTAGGCGCCTTTTCTCCACGCGCCTCTGCCCTTGCCAGGCTCGATCGCCACCATCTCGGTATCGCTGACACAAAGCGGGAAGCACAGCGTCTTCCCATCTTGTTTCGCGTATGTCTCGAGTTTGGTCAGCCGGACCTCTCCCTTGGTCCATTTGTATGAGAGGATCGTCTTCGCGTTCCGGTACTCCGGGAGCGCGCGGACCGCGTCGCAAATCAACCCGGAATAACCGACTCTCTCCTCATCCGTCAAGCCCTCTCTGGCGGCGATCCCCTGTTTTCGAATTTCCTTTCTGCTACTCATAGTCACCGTCCGTTTCCTGTCACCTTTGACAACGCCTTCAGTACCGGATGCGAAATCAGACCTAGCACAACACCCTTCCCGACCGCGGTCACCAGCCGGATCAACAGCATGCCGGTGATGATGGTCGGATAATAATAACCATAGATCTTGGAATCCGCGTAGATCGCGCCTGTATTCAGCGCCCAGATCAGCAGCTCGCAGACCAGGAAGATAAACAGAATCTGCTTGTTGCTGTTGTTGAACTTAGCGCGTTTTGCATAGAGTCCCGCAATGCCGCCCACGATCACAAACGGGAGAATCCACAGGACCGTCGTCGCGGTAATTCCATAACTGAGCAGCTGGTACAGGAAAATCCCGACCGCCGCTACGATCATCCCGTCGACCGGGCCGAAGAGCAGCGCCGCGAAGATGATCGGAAAATCCTCGAGCGAGATCTTCATGACGTTTCCAATCCGGATCGACATGAAACCGAGTACGACCGCCATGGCAGCGAGCACCGCGTTGATCGTCAGTTGTTGCGTACGGGTGCGGCCCGTCCCCTTGTTCCCCTTTTCCGCCATAATAAAAGCTCCTTTCATGACTGCGACATATCGATAACGAACACCTGCCACAAAAGAAACACCTTGGCTGTGGCAACGGATGCGGGACCGGCACCGCGGGCGCTTTGACTCCGCCCTTCGTCTGCGGGCTACTTCCCATCCCGCAACACTTGACGCGCCGTCCCTACTTCGCCTGTTTTGAAATCCCGAAGAGCCCACAAGGGCTCTCCGGGAACACGTTTACATTAACTGATTTAGAACAGTCCGCTGATCACGCCGTTCTCGTCGACGTCGATCTTCTCGGCCGCCGGGAGCTTTGGCAGACCCGGCAGAGTCATGATGTCACCCGTGAGCGCGACGATGAAGCCCGCGCCGGCAGAGACCTTGAGGTTCCGGACCGCGATACGGAAGTTCTTTGGTGCGCCGAGCTTCGTCGGATCGTCCGTAAAGCTGTATTGCGTCTTGGCCATGCAGATCGGCATGTTGCCGAAGCCGAGCGCTTCGAGCTCTTTGATCTGCTTTGGCGCATTTCCGATCAGGTCCACGCCGTCCGCGTGATAAATCTTGGTCGCGATGGCCTCGAGCTTGTCCATGATTGACGCGTCGAGATCATACGAGAATTTGAACTCGTTCGGCTGGTCGCAGAGGCGGACGACTTCTTCCGCCAGAGCCTTGCCGCCTTCGCCGCCCTTGGCCCAGACTTCAGACAGAGCGACGTTGACGCCGAGCTCTTTGCACTTTGCCTCGACCATGTCGAGCTCTGCCTTGGTGTCCGTCGGGAAGGCGTTGATCGCCACGACGCACGGCAGCCCGAAGACGTTCTTGATATTGGAAACGTGCTGGAGCAGGTTCGGAAGGCCCTTCTCGAGCGCGTCGAGGTTTTCGTTGGTCAGTTCAGCCTTTGGAACGCCGCCGTGGTACTTGAGCGCTCTGACCGAAGCGACGATGACGACCGCGTTCGGGTGGAGGTCGCCGATGCGGCACTTGATGTCGAGGAATTTCTCCGCGCCGAGGTCCGCAGCGAAGCCCGCCTCAGTGACGACGTAGTCCGCCATCTTGAGCGCAGTTTTGGTCGCTGTCAGCGAATTGCAGCCGTGCGCGATATTCGCAAACGGGCCGCAGTGGATGAACGCCGGGTTGCCTTCGAGCGTCTGCACGAGGTTTGGCTTGAGCGCGTCCTTGAGGAGGGCTGCCATCGCGCCCTGCGCGTTGATCTGGCCCGCCGTAACCGGTTCGCCGCCATAGGTGTAGCCGACGATGATGCGGGCGAGTCTCGCCTTGAGGTCGGTGATGTCGCTCGCGAGGCACATGACCGCCATGATCTCGCTGGCGACGGTGATGTCAAAGCCGTCCTCTCTCGGGGAGCCGTTCGCCTTGCCGCCAAGGCCGATGACGATGTTGCGGAGCTGACGGTCGTTCATGTCGACCGCTCTTCTCCAGGTGACGCGCCGCGGGTCGATCCCGAGCTTGTTGCCCTGGTGAATGTGGTTGTCGAGCATCGCCGCGAGCAGGTTGTTCGCCGCGCCGATCGCGTGGAAGTCACCGGTGAAGTGCAGGTTGATGTCCTCCATCGGAACGACCTGCGCATAGCCGCCGCCGGCCGCGCCGCCCTTGACGCCGAAGACCGGTCCGAGCGAAGGCTCTCTGAGGCAGAGCATGGATTTCTTACCGATCTTGCGGAGACCGTCGTGCAGACCGACAGAAGTCGTGGTCTTGCCTTCGCCTGCCGGTGTCGGCGTGATCGCCGTGACCAGGATCAGCTTGCCGTCCGGCTGATCCGCCATGTCCTTGAGCATTCTGTAGTCGACTTTTGCCTTGTAGTTACCATACTGCTCAAGATATTTCTCATCGATCCCCTCAGCCGCTGCGACCTCGGTGATCTTTCTCATCTTACATTCCTGTGCGATTTCGATATCGGTTTTAAATGCCATTGTTTACCTCCCAATGATTGATCACTGCATCTTCCACGATTTTTCCTGTCTATAATTTATCAGAGCGGAAGCGCTCTGATAAGTACAAGGAATATCCATTTAATATACCTAGAATTAAGTATATTATACTCTGCGGTGTTTTTCTATCCTTCTTTTTTCTGTTTCGTTATTACTTTTTTGAATCGTTGTTATCCGCGGGCGAGCTTGGAGAGCAGTTCCTGGCGGTTCTGGACGCCCATCTTCAGGTAGATGTGCGCCAGGTGCTTGTTGACCGTTGACTCCGCGATCTTGAGCCGCCGGCTGATGTTCCGGGTGCTGACGCCCTCGAACAACAGGTTCACGATCTCCTGCTCCCGCCGCGTCAGGGAATTGAACTCCGGCAGGTCCGCATATGAGCCGCTGCCGACCGGTCCCGAACCGATCAGCAGTCTATAAATATTATTCAACATCGGAACGGCCTTCATGACATACCACTGTTCTTTTTCTGTGAAATTGTGTCCGCTCGTCCGGTCCAGCATGAAATTCAACCGCATGACATGGTTCACGTCAAAGAAACCAAACCCGAGGCTGTATTTCAGTCCCAGCTGATTGAGGTACTCTCTTGTAAACGCGTCATTTCTCGGCATGATCGTCCAGTCCACCATGCCGTACACGGTAGCCGGCTTGTTCGGATCCATGTACCGGTTATACATGTTCTCGTCGCTCAGTACATTCCACCGTTCGTTGCCGACATGGGAATAGTACTCGAAATAATCTTTGACGATCCGCTTGTCCACACCACGTAAAAAATATTCGTCCAGACTCCCGTTCGCCTTGAACAGATAAACGCGGGCCTGTTCGCAGGGGATTAGGTGGCGGAATTCATCCAGCGCGACGTTCGCGAAGATCTTGGCGTCGGAGATTCCGCTGCAGGAATAGACAAGGTCGTATACACGACTCCAGTTCGCAGCATCTTTTGCATAATCAGACATGGGTTCCCTTCTTTCCCTACCTTAAAGCAATATCCGTTATGTAAAAGCTCTAGTCCATGAAAAAATTATAACATCACCTCATAACCGCAAAAATGAAACAAATGAAGGTATTCTCACCCGATTCATCCAACATTTGTTGGGTATCATTCTCTGCTGCAGTTTTCAAAAAATATCCATTATGAAAGCCCCCCGCTTTACATAATCATTTTTACATACTGTGCTTCCCCGCCTTTTGTTTCTCCAAGCGATTCAAAACCGAGGTTTTCAAAAAATCTCCTGTATGGATTCTGCTCCGGCAGCGTGATGGTCAGGCGATCCCAGCCTCTCGCCCGGGCGTCCATGACTGCCTTGCCTACAAGTTGCGTTCCGATGCCAACCCCTCTGGCGCCGGGATGCGACAAGAGGATCTGTATCGTCCCGTCCCTCATCCCGTATTGCAGAAAACCCGCCGGGATCTGCTCCGCGTATCCTACGATCGTCTCATACCGGGACGCGTCGTCGATGAGATCGAAGCGACGGAATGGTCCGGTCTGGCCAGCCTCCTCCCAGACGCTCTCGACCGCATCCGCAAACAGGTCGCCGTACTCGACCGCCCGGAGCCACTGATAGTAGAGGGTGCTGTCAAAGTCCGGTTCCCGGTGCTCCGGGAAATCCTCCAACGCCCGCTGCGCCCGGACATGGTCTGTCTCGTTCTCGGCGACAATGAAGAAGGTATCGCCGTCCGCCGCGACCCGCGTGACCGATCCGTTGCCAAACAGTCTCCATAAAGTGGTCTGACCGGCCGCTTCGCCGGAGACCTCCGGTCCGAAGAGCCGCGTCATCAGCAACCGCAGGATATACCTATGGCTGACGACCACGGTTGCCTCCCCGTCTGCGCCGAGCACCGCCTGGCGGACCCAGGTTTCGATCCGTGTAGCAGCATCCTCAACGTCCTCCGCTCCGGCTGCACCCCAGCGGAACAGGTCGTCCCGGAATCGCCGGTACATCTCGGCGTCATCAAAGGCGAGATTGCCGGCCGCGCAGCCGTCCCACGCGCCGAGGTCGAGTTCGTTCAATGCTTCAACCTGTTCGACCTCGCCGCCCTGCAGCGCCGCGATCGCTTCCGCCGCGGTCCACGCGCTGCCCTGGCAGCTCGCATAGACTCGGTCCGGCCGGCGCTCCCGGAAGCACTCCACCAGCGCGCGGCATTGCAACGCCCCCTGCGGACTCAGCGGGCTCTCCGCCCGTCCCTGCAGGAAACGGAACAATTCGGTCTCGGTTTCCGGTGCGCACACAAGGTAAACTTCCGTCATTTTTCTCTCCGTTCCAATAATTGCAACCACGACAACTGTGCTCTACCCTTCCAGTCTTCTTAAAAGATAGAGCACAGTCATTCTTACGCATTTTCGCTTGGCCACAACACCGCGACCGATGAGCAAGCGGACTGTTTATCTATTTCTATCACAATTCCAAACTTGCTGTATATGGGTAAAATTGCCTACTTATATTCGATAGCAACCTTCTGGGAAACATCAAACTTTCCGTGCGTCTCGAGCGCCTCGGTGATCTGGTCGACCGGCCATTTGCTCGTGATGAGCGGAGTCAGGTCAACGCCGCCGCGGACCATGTCGCAGATGTCGTTGAACACTACGTCGAGGTTCTCGGTTCCGCAGCCCTTGATCCACTGCTGATTGTAGCAGACGGAGACCGCATCGATCTCAACAGGCTTGTGATGTACGCCGACGATGCACAGCGTCGCGCCGAAACCGGCGTGCTTGAAGAAGTAGTCGATGCAAGGCTGGATGCCGATGCAGTCGAAGAAGACCTCAGCGCAGCACTTCATGCCGCCGTAAGCGCCTCTCTTGCCGAACGTCTCGAACAGCACGTTCTCGAGGTCCTCGGTCTTTGGATTGCAGGTGAGCAGTCCATACTGTCTCGCGAAGTTCAGCCGGAAGTCGGAGAAGTCAACGATCATGATCTTCTCAAAGCCATAGTACTTAAGCATGATACCGGTGGACAGGACGATGATGCCGCCACCGATGATGACTGCGGTCTTGCCTCTGCCGACAACGGACTTGGCCGCCTTCGCGCCGACGCTGAACGGCTCAAGCAGACACAGGTTCTCCGCACCAAGACTCTTGTCCAGTTTAATTGCACTTGGCTGATAGTCTACGTGCGGAATGCTGAAGGTGCCTTCCAGCTTAAAGTCAGGAAGATACAGATATTCCGAGAAGCCGCCGACCGTCGCCATTCTGCCGCGGTCATGATACGCATAGCCGAGGTTCGGGAAAATCCAGTCGCCGATCTCGACGCAGGTTACGTTCTCACCCTTCGCGACGACTTCAGATACCATTTCATGACCGAACTCATGCTCTGTCCAGATCTGCTGCGCGTCGCCGTTGGCTCTCCAGGCGTTGAAGTCCGCGCCGCAGATGGTCGCCATCACGTTCTTCGCGATGACATCATTTGGACCGACCTGCTCCGGCAGCGTCTTTTCCTCGATGGTGACGTTGCCAGGACCGTGATAAATAGCAGCCTTATAAGTGCTTGGATACATTATGATACCTCCTTGTACACTTAATCGTTAGTTTGCGTAATTAATTCTTTACAGAATCACTATTATACTTATTATATGAACTCCTCTGCCTAAAAATAATACTCACTATTAACCGCATTTAATACTCAATCTTAAGTATTTCGCATCCATGACCGCTTCATTAGAATTTAATCAGAAAAGTGTATCTGGGAATTATTTTATATATAATAATTCTGCTTTAACAGTTGAAAGGAGCATCCACATGACAACCCCTATTGCTTTTTCACATGTCGGCATCTCTGTTCCTGATGCCAAAGCTGCAATCGAATGGTATTCCAAGGTTTTCGGTTGGTATCACATCGCTGGTCCAATGCCGATTCCAGAAGGAAGAAGCCCATTCTCCGACGAGCTCTACGGCAGAAACGGTAAGCACTACGGCGGCTTCAAGCTCGCTCATATGTCCACTGCTGACCACGTAGGCATCGAGCTGCTCGAGTTCCAGAACGGCTACGATCCAGAGGATGATTTCGACTATGAGAGACACGGCGTATTCCATTTTGCCGTTCAGACTCCTGATGTAGAAGCCCTGAGAGATAAGGTCGTTGAGAACGGCGGCGAGATCATCACCAGCGTCAACACGATGCCTTGCACAGACATCATGGGCCACACGGTAGAATACAAAAACGCGTTCTGCAAGGACCCGTTCGGCAACATCTTCGAGATTTACTCCTACAGCTATGAACTGCAGGGCAAGCTCCCGACCAAGATGGGTTAAACACACCTTTTCTGTTGTTCATCGACCGGATGTGCGACATAATGAAGGGCGGACAGCCTCGCGCTGTCCGTCTTTACTTATCCGTAATGAAACATTATCAAAAGTGAGTACGAAAAATGAGTAAATTTTTCAGTTACTAAAAACAGTGTTCATTGATATTCTATTATCAGAAAGCGGATTTAAACATTACGCTACACACTCTCCTTACTTAATACCAATTTACTCTCCATTGAACCCGAAAGGGAAGGCCGATCACGCTACGATGACCCGCCTTCCCTTTTGGTTTAAATGCCTTTACTCAATTACTCGATGTCGACGATGACCTTCATTCCGTCGCGACCGGCAGCGGTCAGCATCGCCTCGTTGATATCGTCCAGCTTGAAGTGATGCGTGATGACGTCGGTGATGCAGGTCTTGCGCTCCGACAAAATCTTGATGACTTCGTCGAGGTCCTCATTGCTGTAGCTGCAGGAGCCGATGATCTCACCCTCTGTGCTCATCAGTCTCGACGGAATCTCTCTCGGCTCTCTGGTCGTCGCAACGACCGACAGTTTGGAACCCGGATGCGCCATTTTAACGAATTCGTCCGGAATCTGCGGCGCGCCGGCGCAGTCGACCATGATGTCCATGTCCGGAATCGGATAGCCGATGCGGGCCTTCGTCTCGCCGAAGTGCTCCTTTACAAATTCGTGCAGATTAACCTCTGACGTATTGCAGACGATGACGCCCAGCTTCTCGAGGAACTCTCTGCGCTTGTTGCTTCTTACCACCGCAATCGGGGTGATGCCCTGCGTGACCAGTCCCGCCATGCAGAACAGTCCGATCGGGCCGGCTCCGTAGACGAGCACCTTGGAGCCCGGCTTTGCGCCTGCGCGGTTCTTGCCGCGAACGCCGACGCCAAACGGCTCGATCAAAGCGACTTCATCGTCCGTCAGTTCATCCGGAACGTGGAAGAGATTGAACCGCTCCTTCGCGTTCGGTACCAACACGTACTCACCAAAGCCACCCAACATGTCGGAATGTCCGAGCGGCATGGAAGTGATCGGATGAATCCAGACGCGTTCGCCCGGCTGGAACCCTTCAACATTCTCACCGACCTCCGCGACTCTGCCGCAGACTTCGTGGCCGATACCCTTGCCCGGCGCGTTGCCGCCGATGTGACCGCCGATCATGTAGCTGCCTGTATCCGATCCGCAGATACCGCATTTGATGATCTTAACCAGTACGTCGTTCGGGCCGCATTCCGGCGTCGGCACTTCCTCTACCCGGATGTCTTTTACACCGTAATAAATCGCTGCTTTCATAAAAACCTCCTGTAATCGCTCTTCCCGTTAGGACAGATTTCTTCAAATACAATACTATCGTCATGGATTGCGGAAAAAAATACTCATAGATATGAAACAATTCTTCTTAATATTAAGTAAAAAAGACTGCATCCGCTTTGTGTAGCGATGCAGTCTCTTCATTTCTTCCTACCAGTCCATCCTGGTGATTCGGACCTAGTCTTCTTTCTTCGGTTTTGGCCGGACCTCTGTCAGCCCCGCGTTCGCCGTCAGCAACGTAGCTGCGACAGACACCGCGCTCTCCAAAGCGAGCCGCGTGACCTTGACCGGGTCAACGATCCCCTCACCGATCATGTCGACATACTCCATCCGGTCTGCGTCAAAGCCGACGCCGCGCTCTCGTTTCATCACTTCCCAGACGATGCCGTCCGCTTTGAGCCCTGCGTTCAGCGCGATCTGGGCGCATGGTTTCTCCATCGCTTGAATAAGAATCTTCGCGCCGACCTTTTCATCACCCTCCAGCGTATCCGCGAATGCCTGAACGGCTGGAATCGCGTCAACCAGCGCAATGCCGCCGCCGGCTACGATCCCCTCCTCCATGGCAGATCTTGCGGCGTTGATCGCGTCTTCGATCCGGAGCTTTCTCTCCTTGATCTCGACCTCCGTATCCCCGCCGGCCTGAATGGTGGCGACGCCGGAAACGAATTTCGCCAGCCGCTCTTTGAATCTATTTTTGTTGAATTCGTAGTCGGTGTGCTCGATATAGTACTTCAGCTGGTTGATCCGGTCCTCGACAGCCTTCGGGTCACCGTGACCGCCGGAGATAATCGTCTGCCGTTTGGATACGGAGACGTGATCGGCGCCGCCGAGGTCGTTTCTGGTCACGTCCCGGAGAGAATCGCCCTTATCCTTGGAAATGAAGCGACCGCCGGTCTGAACCGCCATGTCTTCGAGGCGCCAGAGCCGACCTTCCCCGTAAAACGGCGGCTGAACACCGACCGTGTCCAGGTTGCCTTCGAGCTTGTTCCGCGCGATGATCCCCATCGCGCCGCGTTCGATGCCCTCCGCGATGATCAGAAGCGGCCGGTTCTCCTCCGCCGCCATGATCATGATGTCAATCAGCTCGTTCGGGTTTTCGATTTTGTGATCCGTCAGGAGAATGTACGGGTTGTAGAGTTCGGCCGTGCCTTTTTCCTTGTCCGTAATCATGAAGTCGCCCATGTAGCCGCGCTCAAAGACGATGCCCTTTTGGATGTCGAGCTCCGTCCGGCCACTCTTGGACAGGACGTCAACACTTACGACGCCTTCCGTACCCACGCTGTCGAACGCCTCGCCGACCAAGCCGCCAATCTCAGGATCCTGACATGAGATGGCAGCCACTTGGGATATTTCTTTCTTTGTCTGAATCGGAACGGAAAACCGCCGGATCTCCTCAACGGCGACTTCGCAGGCTTTGGTCATACCGCGCCGGATCCCGAGCGGATGCGCTCCGGCGACGACGTTCTTAACGCCCTCCCGAATCAGTTCCTCCGCAAGGATTACCGACGTCGTCGTACCGTCGCCGGCCTCGTCGTTGGTCTTGATCGCGGCTTCCCGGAGAAGCGACGCGCCCATCTCCTCGTACGGGTCTGGCAAGCGGATGACCCGGGCAATCGTGACCCCGTCGTTGGTCACAAACGTCGGCGCATGCGGCAACGGCGGCGCAGACGGATCAATCTCCCCTGCCGCGTCGCGGAGATTCGGCGGCTGCGGCATCATGACATTTCGCCCTTTTGGGCCGAGCGTGACCTTGACCGCGCCCGCGAGTTTTTCGATTCCGGCCATCATGCCTTCCCACAGTTCTCTATCGAAAAGAATATCCTTTGCCATTCTGCAAATGCCTCCAGCTTGTAGTTTCTTCAAATTTTGTTTATTATATCAAAATGCTCATTTCCATTAAATACGCAAAAATACTCATTTTTACGAATAATCATCGGGATGAAATCTGATAAAATACGAGGTAGGACAGCATTCTTCACGCGACTGTCGAGACACAAGGAGCCCGCCATGAGTTCTGCCGCCTATGCCTTCCCAAAAGACAGGGACATTGAGCCTTCGTCCTATATCGACACGTATTATCTCATTCTGGAGTGCAGTAAAGCCCGCACACCAAAGGACTTCGCGGTCACGTTCATCGACCTCGCAAACCGCATCTGTCCGTTCGACCAGGCGATTGCGTTCTTCCACGATCTGAACGGCAAGATTGCCGGGGTCTACAGCGTCGGCACAAAGGAAGGCTGGCTGGATTCGTATTTCAATTATTATATTGAACTTGCTCCGGAATTCGACATAACGAACACGGTCTATACGGATCATCGTGATATCAAAACGCGAATCGTCGACTATGACCGCCTCCCGGATTCCGAATTCAAGCGGGAGTATTGTAACGCGGCAAACCTGAAATACACGTGGCCGTTGTTGTTTTCCGGTATGAACGACGAAATACGCATCACCGTCTGCCTGGACCGCTGCCGCGACCAGATGTTTTCCATTGAAGAGCAGAATACGATCCTGCTCGCCCTTCCGATCCTGAACAATCTGGTTCGCAATTTCTTTTACGCAGACGTCCAAAAGGACGACACCGCCGCCGTTTGGAAGGAATATGGCCTCACAGCCCGGGAAACGGAAATTGCAGAGTTGTTATGTAAAGGAATGAAATCTTCCCGCATCAGTGAAGTCCTTTTCATCGCCGACGGTACGACGCGCAAGCACATCGTGAACATCTACCGCAAGGTCGGTGTATCCTCCCAGCAGGAACTCATCGCACGCATGCTGAGCAGCTGGGCAATCTCCTGACCGTCGAATTTTACACTTTTTTGAGTATTTCTTTTCTTCTCCGCGTTCATTAAAATTGAATCATAAAATGGATAAAAAGCCCGTGCCGCAGGCTGCGGCCGGCGGATTGGTTTGCAATTGAAAGGAGTTTTCCATGAACGAAGAGATGAAAAAGTATTTCAGCCCGATGCCAAAGATGTCCATGGCTGACAAGAGACGTAAAACCATCAATTACCTGCAGCAGTGCAAGGACGAGGGCAAAAAAATCGTGCAGCACTGCCCGAGCATGCTCGGTCCGATGTTCACGATGGCTGCCGGAATGGCCGGCGTAGACATCGCAAGACTTTCGCCTGCGGAACTCCGCTACGGCGCATACAAGGCCCTGGAAGACGCTCCGGTCTACCTTGCTGCATACCGCCAGATGTCGCCGACCATCCACCTCAACTATGTAACAGACACCATCGCCTTCGCCGATAAGAACGAAGCGCTGAAGAACTTCTCCGTATTCCATATGGCAGGCGCGGACTCCGTCCTGCCGATGGGGATCAACAACGAGACGTTGAAATTCGTTGCCGACAATCACTGCATCGTTTACGGGCACGTCGGCGCGCTGTCCGGTTGGCAGACCAACGGTCTCTATGGCGGCTACAAAAAACTCGGGAAGACCGCAGAGGACGCCCTGAAGATCTTTAAGACCGCGTATGAATATCAGGAAAACGGCATGAAGGCCATGTCGGTCGAGCTAATCCCGGGCGAAGTCAGCGCCAAGATCGCAAAGAAGATGAGAGTTCCGGTCATCGGAATCGCCTCCGGCTGCACCGGCGGCGACGTGGACGTTGACGGTTACGAGATGGTCGACGCGGACCTCTTCGGGCTCATGGCGAAGCCTGCAATGCACGCCAAGACCTACGCGAACTTCCTCGAATTCGCGGTCGGCGTCTACGGCGCATGGGCAAATGACGTCCGCACAAACAACTACCCGCAGGAAGCCAACGGCTGGCACATGGACGAGGCTGAGCTGGAGAAATTCAACGACGCGGTCGAAAAATTCTAAAACACAACGACTACCCACAGCGTTCGCGTTCCTGAACTTAGGGACGGCTCCGGGGTGAAAAGGGGGACGGTTCCGGATTTCATCAAAAGAGATGAAATCCGGAACCGTCCCCTTTTCACTTTATGTATTTATGCTTTGCGATATTCAGAATGGCTTTTGTTCGGCCCACATTTATATATTTTATCATTAATTTTTCAGTTAGTCACTTAAAACCTTTCCTTTATCAGCCCTTTTGAATGATGAAAAATGTGCATTGCAGTGATACCAACTCTCTATCACAAGACATAGCAAACGTACGATATAATTTTTATACAAAATAAAAAGAAATAACACTATGCTGAAGTACACATTATTTGTGGGAAAGGAGTACACCTTGAAAGAAACTATGAAAGCGTGGTTCCTGACAGGACCGGGAAAGATGGAGATGTTCGAAGTTCCCGTACCTGAACTCAAGCCGGGATTTCTGCTTGCACAGGTACTGACCGCTCAGGCAAGTGTCACTGAGACCAACGTGATCACTCTTGAAGACGACATTTTCGGACTACTTCCACGAATCGAAAAAGAAGGGAAAATCAGTCTTCCGGGACATGAACACGTTTCAAGAGTTGTCGCTGTAAACCCTGACTCGAAGTTTAAGGTCGGAGACCGCGTTTCCACACTCGCAAAGATCACCTGTGGATACTGCAAGGGCTGCCAGGCAGACAAGCCAAGAGAGTGCGAACACCCATCCTGGATGGGCATCACCAACGACGGTATGTTCTCTGAGTATGTTCTTCTGCAGGAGAGCGGTCTGATCACCGTTCCGGAAAACCTGACGGACAGCGAGGCTGCAAATCTCCAGCCGCTGGCGGACTGCATCGCTGCAGTCGACACGACGAGCCTCAAGGAAGGCGACACCGTCGCAATCTTCGGCATGGGCTGCCTCGGCATGAGCACACTGCAGATCGTCAAAGCGTCCAATCCGAGCAAACTGATCGCCATCGATGTTAAGCAGGAAAACCTCGAGCTCGCGAAGAGCCTCGGTGCAACCGATATCATCAACGGCAGAGAGGTCGACCCGGTAGCGACGATCAAAGCGCTCACAGGTGGCAAAGGTGCGGACATCGTCATCGACTGCGCTGGCGGTAACCCTAAGAAAGGCCTTGCCGGCACTGTCGTTCTGCAGCAGGCCGTCAAGAGCGCGAGACCGGAAGGCGAGCTTCTCATTCTTGCGATGTACGGAGACTTCGTCGAGTTCCCGATTGGCGTCGTCAGAACGTATGGCCAGAGAGTCACGTTCCCATACTTCACAACGCTGGATCACATGAGAAAAGGCGCACAGTTGATCTCCGAAGGAAAGCTCAATGTGGAGTGCATGGTCACACACGTCCTGGAGGGAATCGAGAAAGTGCCTGAAATGTTCGAAATCACAGGCAACAAGACGTCCGTCAAATCGCTCAACCCTGCACAAGTTATTATTAGTAAGTAATTTCCGGAGAACAAATATGGGAACCAAAAAGAAATTCAGTGCCCTTGATTTTAAAAGATGCAAAGACGAGGGAAGAAAATTCAACATGGTCGTAGCCTATGACTACACCATGGCGAGCATCATCGACGAGAGCGACATCGAGTCCATCCTCGTCGGTGATTCCTGCGGAATGCTTTGCCAGGGCCTCAAAGGAACGACCGCTGTAACCATGGATCAGATGATCTATCACACCAAATGTGTCGTAGCAGGTGCCCCTAACACATTCGTTGTCGGCGACATGCCGTTCGGATCATATCAGGAGAGCTGCGAGCAGGCGATTCACAACGCAACCCGCCTTATGAAAGAAGGCGGCTGCGATGCGGTCAAGCTGGAAGGCGGCATCGAAATCATCGACAAAATCAAAGCCATCACCCAGATCGGCATCCCTGTCATGGGCCACATCGGACTGTTGCCGCAGACCGCTGCCATGACGACCGGCGGCTTCAAGGTGCAGGGCAAGGACTATGCGACTGCGAGAAAGATCATCGACGACGCAAAGGCGCTCGAAGAGGCCGGTGTATTCATGATCGGTCTGGAATGCGTTCCTGCGCAGCTGACAAAGGTCATGGCTAAGGAAATCAGCACTCCGATCAACGGCATCGGTGCCGGCGTTTACGACGACGGTCCAGGAATCGTCACCTACGACATGCTGGGACTCACCAAGGGCAGAGTCTCCAAGTTCACACGTAAGTATCTGAACATGAGAGAAGAAGTACTCAACGCTCTGAACCAGTTCCACGCGGACTGCTGCGACAGAACGTATCCGAGCGAAGACGAGAGTTACAACATGATCGTCGAAGGGCTTGAGTAATTCCAAAAGAGAAGGAGCGAAAAGGATATGGAAATTTACGATATCAGTGTGATCAATGGAAAGGAAGTCCCGAACCCGGACAATGATCGGTTTTCGCTTGAAATGATCGAAATGGAGATCGGTGACTCTACCTTTGTCGATACGAGAATCTCCCTGCGCGCGCATACCGGAACCCACCTGGATGCGCCGTCTCATCTGCTTCCGTTCACAAAAGATCTTTGCGACTATCCGCTGGACAGATTTTTACTCCCGGCAGTCGTCATCGACATTAAGGATCCGGTTAAAATCGGCGTCGAAGAACTGAAAGCCGCAGACATCAGAGAGGGCGATGCGGTCGTTTTCAAAACCCTGAACTCCGTGAACGGCTGGTGCGTCGATCCGCATTACCAGATGCGGCCTGATCTGACCCTGAGCGCGGGGAACTATGTCTATCTGAGCATGGAAGCAGCTGAATATCTCGTTGAAAAAGGCGTCACCATGCTCGGCCTCGACTTCGGCATGGGTGAATCGTGGGGAGAGCCTCCTCACACAGAACTGCATAAGTACATTTTCGCCAAGGACGTCATCTTCCTGGAGAGCATCTACACCGCAAATGTACCGGCGGGCAGATACACGTTATCCGCTCTGCCGCTTAAGATGGAAGGCGCTACCGGCCTCCCGGTCAGAGCCGTTCTGTTCCGGTAATTTGTTTTCGTACTTGTTATCACTTTTTAATATTTAAGCTCGGTACAATCTTTATGAGAAAGGAGAAATTGTAATGGAATTTGATTTTGGATTAGCAGGCAAAAACGTACTGCTGTATGGCGGCCACTCGAACATCGGTCGTTTCGCGACATACGGCTTTGCGCAGTGCGGCGCTCACGTTACCATCGCGGCCCGCGATATGAAGAGCGCTCAGGAAGTCTGTGACGAGGCTCTCGCGCTCGGAGCTGCCAGCGCCCGTTGCATCAAGTGCGACACCACGAGCTATGAAGAGACCGCAGCGGCAGCTGACTTCGCTCTCGAGAACACCGGCAGAATCGACTGCGTATATCACGGTGTAGCCTGGGACCAGCTGGACAGCTTCCTGGACCTCCCGCGCGAATACTGGGACAGACTGTATGAAGTCAACTTCAAGTCCGTCATGAACGCATGGCACTACATCATCCCGAAGATGATCGAAGCGGGCGGCGGTAACTTCGTCAACGTCGCATCCGTCATGGGACGTCAGCATGCGACTGAAGAGCCGGTCTACGGAGCTCTGAAGAGCGCCGTTATCCACCTCGGCCAGACGATTGCCATCGAGCACGGCAAAGAACACATCAGAATCAACTTCGTAGCGCCTGGTCCTACCCCACCGGTAGATGGCAGATACACGACCGGTTCCCCATGGGCAGAGTTCTTCAAACATCCGGAAGCGATGGAGAAGTTCGGCCAGTACAGCCCGATGGGACAGGTCGGCAACCCGGCAGAATGCGGCTACGCGGCAGTCTATCTCGGTTCCGAAGTTACTGGACGTCACCTGACAGGCCAGATTATCGGTCTTGACGGCGGTTGGTACATGCCGAAATAAGCACGGACAGTTACTTAATTAGGAGGTGACAAACAAATGGAAGAGAAAAAATATTCTTCGGCTGCTCAAATAAGATTCATACTCTTCAGTATTTTGGGCATACTCATTTTCTTTATTAACTTTCAGTTTGGTGAGCAGAAGACGACACCATATGACTACCTTTGCGTTCTCTTAGTCGGCGCTACGGCAGTTATCTTTAGATGGCTGTTGTTGGCAACCGGCATCTATATGCTCTACGTCTTGATTAAAGGAAAGTTCTGGAAGAATACGGCGGTTCAAATCGTTCTTGACTGCCTGAAAATCATCGGTGCCGTTCTGCTGATTCTGGACGGTATCGGCATCCTTCCTGGCTTTATCGCAGCCAGCGGACTCTGGGACGGCGTCCAGTATACTTATGGCGAAGCGTTCATGAAGATGCTGCTTTGCTTCCTGCTGCTCCCGCTCATCACGGACTACGGTCTGCCGGAAGCAATCGGCGTCTTCCTAAGACCGCTCACCAAGAAGCTGTGGAGACTCCCAGGTAGAACCGCGATCATCATCTCCAGCGCATTCGTCGGCAGCTACTTCGTCGGTATCGCGCAGGCGGGCCAACTGTATGAAAACGGCAAGCTGAGCCACAGAGAAGGTACCCTCCTCGCGACTGGCTTCTCGACCGCTTCGCTGGGATACATCGTATTCCTCTCCGGCCTTGCCGGCATCACCAACATGTTTGGTACGCTGGTTCTGGTCTCACTCATCACGCTGTTCATCATCAACATCATCATCTGCCGTATCCCACCGATCAGCAAATATAAAGATGATTACTATGAAGGCGCGACCCCGGACATCGAACCGGATTACAAGTACAACAGTGGCATGTTCAAAGATTCCTATGGCATCGCCTGCGAGCTGTCTGAAAAGTCTGGCAGCATCCTTCCGAAATTTGGAAAGATGTTCCTTCGCGGACTGCCAATGGTAACGTCCTTGGTATGCACGGCGGTTGGCTGCGTCGTTATCTTCGGCTTCATCAACATGTACACGCCGGTATTCGACATCATCGGCTTCATCTTCCTGCCGATCCTCAAGCTGTTCGGTCTGCCAGACGCTGCGTTCCTCGCGAACAACACCGCGCTCTGCATGATCTCCAACATGGCTGGTCCGATTGCGATGGCTTCCGGCGGCGCGTCCGTTGCATCCAGATTCTACGGCATCATCTTCATGGCACCGATGGTCCTGTTCATGACCGACTTCCTGGCTTGCCTCTGCTCGACCAAGATCAAGGTCAACATCGTCCACATGTTCATCCTGTGGGTAGAGAGAGCGATCATCGCTTGCTTCCTCTGCGCGCTGTGCGCCAGAATTTTCTGCGGTATCTAATCGGTTGTCCTTTCTACTTGGTTAATGATTATCTTTACACGAAGAGGGTGAAGCGATTTTCGCTTCACCCTCTTTCTGTCGTCCGTTTTTTTGTTTATTTTACTCTCCCATACATATTTCTCGCAAAATTAATGAGCGATGAAACGCAAGGGTTTCTGTCATAGGAATGTGCATTCCACATCAAATATCTGCAAAACGGCTCTACATTCCGAATTGGGATGAAGCGCAGTCTTCCTTCCGCCTGATCCGCAAGCCCTTCGTGCAGAATTGCGACACCTTTTTTGCAAGCGACCAGCATCATCACTCCTGCCATATTATCAACGGTAATAATTTCCTTTGGTACGTAGCCGACGTCCATGAGGTTTCCCATAATCGTATCATAAGCGTAGGACGATGATTGTCTTGACAACATTACAATGCGCGCCTCTGGGAAGTCATTCATTGAAATCGAGTCCAAAGAAGCCAGCGGATGATCCGGCGGAACGACCAGGCATTCACGCTTTTTTGAAAGAAGAAGCTCATTGTTATATCCACTATTAAAGCTATCCGCTGCGACGATGACGTCCAGACGGTGTTCGGAAAGCGCATTAACAAGCGCCGAGATGGACATAAGTTGAATGTCTATTTGTATCAGCGGATATTCTTTGTAAAAAGCTGTGATTAGGTCGGCTGTGGTGCTTTCGAAAGAGTCACTTTGGATTCCAAACCTTATTACACCAGTTTTTCCCTCTTCCGCGGACTTTGCGTCTTTTATTGCAATATTAAGTGTATTAAATAATTCATCGCAATGCGTCGAAAACGCTCTTCCCGCTGGAGTCAAAGTTACTTTGTGAGATGTCCGTTCAAAAAGGACCACGCCTAGTTCGTTTTCCAGCGCTGCGATATTTCTGCTGAGTGCTGGTTGTGTAATAAAGAGAATGTTGGCCGCCTTGGTAAAGTTCAAAGCGTTTGCGAGAACCATGAAACATTTGATTTGAAACGTCGTCATAGTGACCTCCTATTGGGACTTTCCTACCCTGGACGTGATAAAAAACCATTCACTCCATTGTCGTTCCCAAGATGTCCGGAACATTTCGTCAGTACACCATCCCCAAATTCCTCTTGTACTGCCGGGCGTAGCTCAGGTTCTTCTCGATCCGGATCCGGTACGCCTCGGCGTCCGCCGTGGAAAGCGCAGCCGCCGTACCCTCGGCATACGCCGCGTTGACCGCGGCCAGGCGCGCGTAGTCGTCGGCCAGTTCGGCCGCGATGGACGCTTCGATCTTTTTCATATTGATTACCAGGAATCCGCGCATGCGGCGCATCACGATCTGGAGGATCCGCTCCCGCGTCCGCAGCATGATTTCGCTCTCGATCAACTGCCCCTCCAGCGACGGCGACGTCAGCACGAAGTTCTCGATGTCGACCCGGAATACGTTGTCTTCTTCTTTCTTAAACATTCCCGAACCCTCCGATCTCGTTTCATGGGTTGATTATACTATATGTTTTAAAATGATTCAAACCGCGGGAATCGCTCCCAGTGCAGCGTAGGAACAGTAGACGAAATGCTTGCAGCATTTCGGACGCCTCCCAGGTTGCGCCTTGGCGAAACGCCCGTCACGCTTGACGAACGGGCTTCCGGACGATATGATAATTGTTAAGCGGAACCGTCCGGCGGCGGGCTGACGAATCGCAATCGAACGGACCGGTGCATAGAGAACACTTCAACGGAGGACGACCATGCTGACCAAGGCTGATAAATATCTGATCGACGACATTCACAATATATTGGAAAACGGCTTTTGGGACGAGGACCCGCGCCCGAGATACGAGGACGGGACGCCCGCGCACACCATCAGCGTGAACCACGTGACGCGCAAATACGACCTTTCGAAGGGCGAATTCCCGGTCTGCACGCTGCGGCCGCAGGCCTGGAAGACCGGCGTCCGCGAGATTTTCACGATTTATCAGAAGCCGACCAACGTCATCGCTGAGATGTGCGAACAGGGCGTTACCTGGTGGGGTCCGTGGGACATCGGCGACGGAACGATCGGCCAGCGCTACGGCGCGACGGTCAAACGGTACGACCTGATGAACGGCCTGATCAAAGACATCCGGGAGAACCCGTACGGCCGCCGCAAAATCGTCTCGCTCTGGCAGGAGACCGACCTCCGCGAAACGCCGGGGCTGCCGCCATGCGCCTTCCTGACAATCTGGAACGTCCGCGGGACGTACCTCGATATGGTGCTCGTGCAGCGGAGCGGCGACATGCTCACCGCCTCCGGCGCCGGCGGAATCAACGAGATCCAATACGCGGCGCTCCTCCTGATGATCGCCCGCGTGACTGGCAAGGAGCCGGGCGTCTTCACGCACTTCGTCGCGAATGAGCAGATCTACGACCGCCACATCGACAACGCGAACGAGATGCTTCGCCGCGCGGCGGAGGTCGAAGCGGCGGACGGTGCGGAAGCAGTCGAGGCCGCGACGGCCAACGACACCGACGCCGCGGCGGACAACGCAGCGCTGCCGCGCCTCGTCCTCCACAAGGAGCCGGGCTGTGACTTCACCGACATCACCCTCGCGGACTTCGAGATGGTGAACTACGCGCCGATCAAGCCACAGCTGAAGTTCGACCTCGGAATCTAGGAGTTCCGCGGCGGTCATTGCCTTCCCGCGATATCACGGGCAAACACTGTTAAGACTACGAACGGGAGCCGAGCGGCTCCCGTTTTGCATGTTTTTTATGTTTTTTAGCTCGTTACGCCTGCAGCGCGATGGCGCGGAGCGCTTCGTAGATGTCGTCCTCCGTCGGCGGGCAGCCGCGGATGCAGGTGTCGAAGCGCGCGGTGCAGTTGCCGACGCCGAGGGCGCCGGTCTTGCCGCGGTGCCCCTGCCCGATGCTGATCTGCGCCGGCAGCCTGTCCAAAAGACCCTCTTCATTCAGCCGGTTGAGCGCCGGGATCAACACCCCGTAGCACGCGCTGCACGAGTCCACCTCGTCCACCGCGTAGCTGACGTCCAGGAGGGTCCGCGCCGGCAGGTCTTCGTAGGGATCCCCTTCGCAGGTGATGAGCCGAAGCGTCGACAGGTCGCTGCTCCCGACGCCGAGCTGTTCCGCGAGGCCGACGTACGGGACCTCGTCCAGTTCATAGTGCAGCAGCGAGCAGACATAGGCGTCCACCAGCACCGGGTCCACGGCCGCCATGACGCAGTTCCGCACGACCGGGTTCCCGCCCTCCTCGAAGCTCAGGTCGCCGCAGATGTGATCGATCACGATGAAGTCCGGCCGGACGCCGCAGTTCAGGTGCGCGATCGGCCGGTGCAGGCCCATGGTGTGAAAGCGCCGCTTCTCGGAGTTCGGAATCAGCCCTTTGAGGTTCTTGAGCGCGCAGGTGACGTTCGTCTGGTAGTGGCCCTTGAGGACCGGGACGTTGATCAGGAAGTCCCAGTCCCGGACGCACCGGCAGATGGTGAGACGCTTCCCGCCGCAGTCCACGGCGATTCCCTTCTCCTTTTGTGTATCGATGAGCGTCACGCCGTAGGCCCGGGCGAGCGCGTTGTACCCGCAGTATTCGAAGGCCTCCGACGTCTTGTCGCCGACCCACGAGCCCTCCGCGATGACGATGTCTTTGTAGCCGCGTTCCTGCAGAAATTCAACGATCCCGGCGACGACCGCCGGGTGCGTGGTCCCGCCGAAATTGGCCGGCGCCGGCGTCACCAGGTTCGGCTTGATGGCGATGCGCGCGGTCGGCGGCGGCAGCAAATCGGCCAGCCCCGCCTGCGCGAGCAACCGCTTCGTCATGTCTTTGTAATCCGTCCCGTAGGACCGCCAGATTTCGTTCTTTCTCATCGCGAAAAGTCCCTTCGCTCCAGTTTTGCTTGTCACTCACCGCACGAGTGCTTCACAATCAGGTAAATTCTAAAACATTTCGGGCGGCGGTTCAACCGGGTTTTGCGGGCGGGCCGGACGGTGCAATCGAGTGCCGGAGTGGGTTGGTCACTTTTGCACACATTCTTGTTGGCGGAAGCTCTATGTGAGCAATAATTCCTTTCATTTGTGCCGTTTCGGTAGTCAGGCAACCATCTAAGTCACTCACACTCAACTGTCTCTTGTGCACAAATTCGATGATTCTTCTTGCTTGTGCGTAAAAGCGCGTCTTGGCGAACGATTTTTTTGCACACAAAGTCGGTCTCGGCTATTGTTTGTGCGTAAAAAACAAGAAGACGGCCTGCACAAAACCAGGTTTATTCGCGAAGGGCAACGTTCTCATCTTGGTTGAAGAATCTTTTTTTGATATAATGCGTATGCAAACTGACATTGACACACGCGACCCCTTTGAACATTAACCGCTGATGCGAGAGCCCTTCCACCAGCGGCGTTCGGGCGGATGCTCGCCTGTTAACAGATTTGAAACAACCAAAAAGGACTACAACATGGACAGAGATCACGAAAAGACAGAAGTATTGCTCGGTAAAGAACTATCGCAGGTTGACACGGAGACGCTGGTGACGGAAGGCGTCGCCGCGGTGCGCGACGTGCCGGGCGGCGTGCAGGCGGACGCAGCAGCGGCTGCGCCGCGGACGGAGGCGCCGGGCGAGCAGACCGGCGAGCTAATGGCGCAGGGCCGCAAACAGAGCGGCAAGACGGTTCTGCTGGTCGTGCTGGCGGTGCTGGTCGTCATCGGCGCGGCGGTCGCGTTCCTGAACCGCGGCGGCAGTCCCGACGGCGGCTCCGGCGGCGGCAGCGGTTCTGACGGGTCTGGCGGCAGTGGCGGTACGGGCGCCAGCTACGAAGACTACCTTTCACTCGGCGAAAAATACTTCGCGGAGGGCAATTACGAACAGGCGGAGGTGAACTTCCTCTCCGCCCTCGGCATGAAGCCGCGGGAACCGCGCGCGCAGAGAGGTCTCGCTTACACCTACGCGGTGCAGGGCAAGTTCGCGGATGCGAAAACGGTCTACGATGAACTCTACGAAGACACCGGTGAAGAAATCTACGCGACCGCGGCGGCCGAGGTCGCGGACAACCGCGTCCCGACGAATATCGACCTCATCCCGGTTCCGCCGGAATACGCGGAGCTGACCAGGACTGCTTTCGCGGAGCACGCCGGAACGTACTACTACGACTTCGCGGGCGGCGAGTACTGGCCGGTGGAATATACCGACGCATTCGAGCTTATCACCTGGTGGAGCTACGTCATGGTCACGCTGAACGAAGACGGGTCCTTCACCGTCCTGACCAACCAATATGAGGCGTTCACCGACATCCACGTCGGCGGCGCCGATGAAGTCCGCCGTGCGGAGGCGGTCGGCCAGTTCATCTGCGTCGGGCAGAACGACGACGGAGCGTACATTCTCCGGCTGGTCGCTCTGAACGGAACGACCCAGGACTCCGACGAGTACAACTGGATTCCGTACTACGACCCGATCGACGGGCAGGACTACGAGCTTCCGACGACGTACCGGGCGTTCAACCCGGAACAGGGCTTCGCAAACGCCGGCGAGTTCCTGCTCTCCGACGGCACGCTCGTCAACGTCGGCGGCAGCCAGACCTTCACGTCGACGTGGAACCACGCCATCGGCGAATAAGGTGAAAGCGGGGATGGTTCCGGTTTTCATCTTTTCAGAAGTTATGAATCACGGTTGGCCCCGGGAGCAATCCCGGGGCCTTTCTCGTTCATGCATACCGTTGGCTTTTGCGGTAGCGTGCCTTTTTTCAACATTTATATCCCTGTTTTTTTCAAAGCATTGACGGGGATTTCGGGAGTTTGTTAAACTTGCTGCAGTGCTGCCATAGCATGGTGGACGGCTGGCCCTCCAGACGGAGGGTTGCACCCTCCGATCTTGTAGAAAGGAGGTGTTGCCAATGACTGTATTTGAAGCTTTGTACCTCGGCATGACCTTGTGTCTGCTTGTTGTCACAATTCTCATTTACACGAAAAAGTAGCCGCCCAGGGATCGACTGAGCAGCTACGAAAGTAGTGTGTATCATCGGGCCAGCCGTCTATCGGCAGCACCTTTGTGTTTCAATTATAACAGATTGCCATTCACTGTCAATGGACAACAGCAAACCTGCAGCAAGCGAATCGGAACCGTCCCCGATTTCACCGATTTCACATGATCGGAATCTTGATCCTGAGGTCGCTCACCGGGTACGCGGAGCAGGCGTGGAACCAGCCGAACTCCTTGTCCATCGCGCGGCGGCCGTCATTGACCGGCGAGACGAAGATGTCGCCGGCGAGCAGCTGGGAGCGGCAGTAGCCGCACTTGCCGCCGCGGCAGTGCGTGTCGATCGGGATGCCGGCGCGCTCGAGCGCAACGGCGACCGGCTCGTCTGCCTTGGCCGGGATGACGTCCTCGTGGATGCCGCGGACGACCGTGAGCTGGTATTCCTTGCCGATCTGGTCCTCCGGGAAGCTAGGAATCAGCGTGACCTTTGGCTGGGCAGCCGCGTCGTGGCGGAATCTCCGCCGCGGAACGCCTATGGCTTTCATCGTCTTTTCAATCATGAAGTACATGACCGGCGGGCCGCAGAAGAAATAGCTCGGGTCCTCCGGCGAATACTTCTCGATGATTTCGCGGGTCACGAAGCCTTTTTCGCCGTCCCACTCCTCGTCTTCCGACATGACGTGGACGAGGCGGATCTTGTCCGGGCACGCATCGGCCGCCGCCTGCAGCTCGTCGCCGCAGACGATGTCGGTGTGTTTGACCGAGCCGTAGATGACCGTGAGGTTTACGTCGAGCGTCCCATGCGCGATCTCCTTGGCCATCGAAGCGAACGGCGTGATGCCGGAGCCGCCGGCGAGGCCGACGATGTTGCGGGAGTCGCGGAGCGGTTCATAGTAGAACTGCCCGAACGGCAGCGCCGCGGTGATTTCCGCGCCGACCTTGAGGTTCTCGAGGAACCAGTCCGGAACGAGGTACGGGACGTTGTGGCGGACCGTGATCTCAAAGTACGGGTCCGCGAGCCTCGCCTCATATGGGGCGGACGAGATCGAATACGCGCGCGTGAGCACGCTCTGGCCGATCGTCAGGTAGAAGTTCACATACTGGCCGCACTGGAAGACCGGCACGTGGCCGTTCTTCGGTGAGAAGCGGTACGTCGTGGAGGTCGGCGAAGCCTCGCGGACCTCGGTGACGACAAAATCCTGCTTGCCCGGATGGAGCGCGTCCGCGAGGGCGCGGATCGGGTCCTTTGGATCCGGAACCGGCGAACCGTTCGCGATCAGCTCCTGGCGCATTTTGGTGACGCGGGAGGCGCCGCCGACGTCTTTCAGAAATCCTTTGACTTTCATTCGGGTGCCTCCTTTCACGCTTTTTTGGCCGCGGCCTTTTCGGCTGCGGCTTTCTTGTTCGCTACGTCGTCGATAACGGCCTTGGCGGCGGCGCGGCCGTTGGTGACGGCCGGGCCCATGCCGTTGCCGGAAATCGCGTGCGCGCCGGCGAACTCAAGCCCGTCGATGAAGTGGTCTTGCTCCTTCATCTGGAGCCGCGCGACCGCGTGGTCGTCGATGCTGTGGGAGAAGCCGTAAATGCTTCCCTTCCACGCGCCGACGTAGTGCGCGATCGTGACCGGCGTCGAAACCTCGATCTCGACGATGTGGTCGCGGATGTTGACGCCCGAAACGCGTTCGTACTCCGCGATCATCTCGCTCGCCATTTTGCGCTTGAAGTCGTAATAGTCTTCTTCTTTGAGCTCGAGGAAGCCCTTGACCAGCGGCAGATTGGTGATCGAGAACTGGCACATGCCCTCCGGCGTCGCGCCCGGGTTCGCGAGGTCGAGGCAGATGGACGTGAGGTATTTGTACGGACCGGTGGTCTGGTTTTGTTTCCAGATTTCGTCGGTGTCCATCGTTTCGCCCGCGGAGAAGATGTTGTAATCCTTGATGCCCAGGTTCTCCGGGGTGTCGTCGAGGACCATCATGACGGAGGCGGTCGTGACCGACAGCCTGCGGCCGTTGACCATCTTGACCGCGCCGGCCGGGACCTCCGACAGCGGCTCGATCATCTGGGTGTACACCTTGTTCGGGTACGCGCCGCTGATGACGTAGTCGCAGTTGATCACGTCGCCGCGCTTCGTGCGGACGCCCGTGACCTTGCCGTCCTTGACCAGAATCTTTTCGACCTCCTGGCAGAACTCGATCTGCGCGCCGTTCTCCTCGGCCTTGCGCTGGAGCTTCATGCTCATCTCATGCGAGTATTTCTTTGGCACGTAGCTCCCGCCGCGGAAATAGTCCGCCATCAGGAAGGCGTAAATCGTGAACGGCAGTGTGCTGAGCGGGTTGCCGACGTAGATCCAGTACGGCGAAAGGATGTCGACGATGTCCTGCGGGAAGCCGAACGTGTCGATGACCTCAGTGGCCGTGTAACCCGCCGTCTTGACGAATTCAGGGTGCTTGAGCAGCATCTGGACCTTGCTCATCGGGGTGACCGAGAGGATGTTCATCGAGTCGTAGACCGTGTTGCAGAGCTGCATGAACTCGAGGACCTTCGGCCCCCAGCCCGGGTACTTCGCGTCAATCTCGTTCGCCATCGTCTCAAAGCCCGCGTGCAGCGTGATGTCGATGCCCTTCTTTGGCTCGACGAAGCGGTACGCCTCCGGGACCTTGAGCCAGTCGATGTCCACGCCGCACTCGTCGAAGAAGACGCCGACCTTGAGGCGGTCTTCTTTGGAGCCGATGCTCATCATCTCGTGCAGCGTCGCCTCGATCTCGATCCCGTTCCGGACGTAGCTCGTCGCGAGGCCGCCCGGGAGGTTGTGCTTCTCGAGGATCAGGATGTCGGTGATGCCCTTCTGCTGGAGCTGCAGCGCGGCCGAGAGGCCAGCGAGTGCTCCGCCGATGATCACGACATCGTAGTGGTCTTTATAGAATTTCATAGTACTCCTTTTGAATATCAGAGTTGGTCGGGGACTGCAGGCCTTCCGGTCGCTCGGCCTTCGGCCGTCGGACTGAAAGTCGAACGCTCCCTTCAGGCTGCAGTCCCCGACCTCTTTAATTATTTAAAAGAACTCTTCTGACAACTGAAAGACCGCTTCTCTGCGTACCGCAGTTAGAAGAAGCGCTCTACGAGCTCGCGGCTGTACTCTGCGGTCTCGTCCATGTCTCCGAAGGCCATGATCTCGCCGGCATAGTAGGTGTCGTACTTGCCCTGCATCGCCTCGACCTTGTCGTACCAGCCCGCCGCGTAGTCCGCGCTGAAGACGTGCGGGAAGTAGTAGACGGACCACTCGTTGATGACTTCGGACGCCGGGTTGCCCATGGTCTTGAGGTCGTCCTGAACGGTCTTGCGGACCTCTTCGTACGGAATCTCGAGGGTGTCTTTGTGCTTGCGCAGCGCATACGTCGTGATGACCTGGTCGACGGTCTCTTTCCATCTGCGGTAGTAGACCATCAGGTGGCCGAGTCTCTCCTTGGTCATGTTGTCGAAGACGTAGTACGAAATCTCCGGGTGGTCTTCCGGCTTGGTCAGGACCGCCTGGACGTCGTATCTCTCGTAGTCGATCTTGGAGAAGAGCTCCATCTCGTCGTCGCGGGTGTCGAAGTAGTCGACCATGCCGACCTGTCCGTCGTAGCGCTTGTTCGGGATGTACAGCGGAGCGGTAACGATGATCTTGTCGTATTCCTCGACCACGCCGTTGACGGTGACGTAGACCTTGCCGTCCTTACGCTCGACCTTCTCAATGTGGCTGTTGAGTCTCGCGTGATTCTTGAGTTTCGCATCGAGGCACTCCCAGATGTACTGCGTGCCCTGCTCCCACGTCCAGAGGTTGACCTTGACGAAGTTCATCGTGGTCTGGAAGTCGAGGTACTTGAGGACGTAGCCCGCCGGGATCTCGTCAAAGTAGCCGTAACCGAACGCGGTGAACGGTCCGATCCACACGTCCTGAACCAGGTCGACGCCGTTGATGCGGCAGAATTCCTTGAACGGAAGCGCGAGGTCCTTGAGGTTTGGATTCTCGCCGGAAACCGGCTCGCGGTCCGGTGTGCAGGCAAAGCCTTCGTAACGTCCCTCTGCGACGCCGCGGTGGCCGTTGATGTCGTAACCGTAGTACTTGGTCTCGAGCAGTTCGCCGAACTCCTTGAGCTGCTTCTTCATCTTGAGCAGGCGCGGAATCTTGAGGATGTTTTTCTTTGGCTCGAACGGCTCGATGACTTTGCCGTTCTTGTCCTTGTAGTTGCGGTTGAGCTTTGGTCCGTCGTGCGTGATGCCGCAGAACTCCTCAACGTCATGCACTGCATAGTAGGACGGAACGCCCATGATCGCGCCCATCTCGTAGCGCTTGCCGTTGTAGGTCGGGGACCAGCACTTGCCGCCGACGCGGTCGAGGCGCTCGAGGATCGTGTAGTTCTCGTAGCCCTTCTGCTCGAGATACATGCCCGCCGAGAGGCCCGCAGGGCCGCCGCCGATGATGCAGATTCTCATGTCTTTGTCTGCCATTGTATATTCCTCCTTAGAAAAAATAAAAGTGAATAAATATCGTCATAAATATGGAGACTTATCTTGTTTTATTATATGATTAAGATAGGATTTTATCAACATAAAGGTGGAACCTATGAGAAGATTTTATTCGTTTTCGGAATTAATCCAGGACTTTGATACGAGAAATTCCGCCGCCTTCGTCTACGCGGAGGAAACCGTGGAGGACAACGTGGAAGACAGCTCGTTGCAGGAGCTCTCCTACCGGGACCTCGCGGCGATGATCCGCGAGCGCGCTGACGCGGTGCGGGCCGTGGGCACGGCGGTCGACGTCGTCCCGGTCACGAACTCCGTGGAAGCGGTCGTGCGGATCTTTGGCGACGTGATCGCCGGTTGCGACGTGGTCATGGCGGACCCGATGATCCCGGAGGAAGTGACCGCCAAGGTCGCGGCAGGGGCGCGCGCCGCCCGCGGCATGCGGCTTGCAGCTGACCCGGACCAGGCATCCGCCGAGGGCGAAGTCCTCTTTTTCACCTCCGGCACCACCAGCCGGTCCAAGGTCGTCCGCCTGACGTCCCGGTCGCTCTGCGCGAGCGCCTGGAGCGGCCAGAGCATGCTCGCCTGCGGACCGGAGGACCGGCTCCTGTCGATCCTGCCGCTCGCGCACGTCTTCGGCTTCGTCTGCGCGCTCCTGTGGGGACTCGCCTACGGTGCGACCGTCTGCCTCGGGCGCGGCGTCCGGCACCTCATCGACGACGCGGAATTCTTCCAGCCGACCATCATCCCGGCCGTCCCGTCGATCATGGCCGCGCTCGTCCGCTTTGACGCGCTGAACCCGGAGTGCCGGGTCGCCCTGATCGGCGCCGCGCCTTGCACGCCAGCCGTCACAGCCGCCCTCCGCGCGCGCGGCATCGCGGTCTACCTCGGCTACGGCCTGACGGAGACGTCGAGCGGCGTCGCCATCACGCAGGACCTCGACGAGCCGGAGGCCATGTACGTCTGCCCGGGCACCGAGATCCGGGTCGAGGAGGACGGAGAAGTCTCCATCACCTCGGAGTGCATGATGGCGGGATACCTCGGCCAGCCGCCGGTCGGCCCGGGCTACCGCTTCTACACCGGCGACCTCGGCGGCTTTGACGACAAGGGCCGCCTCCGCCTCCAGGGCCGCAAGAAAGACGTCCTCCTCATGCCGGACGGTACCAAGATCTACTGCCCGGAGTACGAGGAAGACCTCGCCCGCATTTCCGGCCAGACGGACCTCGCCGTCGCTTCGCGAAACGGCCGCGCCGTCCTCATCGCCGGCCAGGGCAGCGACCCGGCCGCTTTGCGGCAGGCTGTCAACGAATACAACAACTCGTTGATGCGGTCGCAGCAGATTTACGATATAATCATTGCAGACGGCCCGCTTCCGCGCACCGTCACTGGCAAACTCAAGCGTTACGAACTAGGAGAGCTTTCATGAAACCATACACCCGCGACGAACTGAGAGAAAAGACCATCAAGCTGATCCACAACTTCATTCCGGAGCTGCAGGACGCGGAGCTGACCGAGGAATCGGTCGTCAACACCGACACCAACATCGACTCCCTCAGTCTCATCATGCTGATCACCAAGGTCGAGTCCACCTTCAAAGTCCGCATCCCGCGCAAGGAGTGGAACAAGATCTCGACCCTCGGCGAGCTCCTCGACAAGGTCGAGCAGCGGCTGCCGGACGTCAAGTGAGGCATGGACTCAGACACATGTCAAACGAACTGATTTACGAGAAAAAAGTCCTGATTCGCAGCGAGCAGGTCAACATGACGCGCGCGCTCCGCACGTCGGAGCTCTTCCGGCTACTCGAGGAGGCGTCGATCGCCCACACCGAGCAGCTCGGCTGCACCCGCCACAAGACGCTGGACCGCGGTCTGCTCTGGGTCATCACCCGCCAGCAGGTCCGGATCCTGGACCTCCCGCGGTACGATGAGGAGATCACCATCCGGAGCTGGCCGGGCGAGATGATGCACGTGTTCTTTCCGCGCATCTACGAGATCTGGCGCGGCGACACCTGCCTCGTGCAGGGCGAAGCGCTCTGGGTCCTGATCGACGAGAACGAACGCGACATCGTGGATCCGGAGGACTACGACATCGAGATTCCGGGGCTGCCGGATGCGGAGGACGTCTTCCTGCCGCCGATCCGGATGCCTGCGGCCGAGCCTGTGCTCCGGCAGGACCTCGCGGTCCGCTTCAGCCAGGTCGACATCAACGGCCATATGAACAACACGCGGTATTTTGACGTCATCGATGACGCGCTCGGCGCGGACTTCCTCGCGGCAAACCGCCCGCGCACGGTCGTCGCAAACTACCTGAGCGAGCTCCGCGCGGGCGACGCTTTCACGCTGACCGGGACGGCCAGCGGCACGACCTGGTACTTCGAGGGTACCGCAGACAAGCCAAAATTCCGGGTCTCCATCGAGTTTTAGAGGCCCACCCACCAAAGCCCATGAAAAGCAAACACATGAAGCGAACCAGATTAGACGACCTGATCCTGCGGGACAAGCACACCAAGACGCTCGGCGCGATGGTGCTGCTGCTTGCGCTGCTCTTGATCTGGCAGGCCGTGGAATTCCTTGTCCCGGCGCAGATCATCGTCGTCGAGACGTCCATGGACGGCAGCACGTCCAACACCTACCTCACACGCGAGCGGTACGCCCGCGGTGCGCTGGACGAGCTCGGAATCGAGGTCTCCGACATCGACGACGTGTCCCCGGTGGACGGCTACGTCCTGCGGAGCGGTGACACTGTCGAAATAACCCGCTGCATCCCGACGCGGGCGGTGATTGCCGGCTCGGAGCGGGACTTCGTCCTGCGGCCGGGAAGCGTGGCGGACAACCTCGCTTTCAATGGAATCGCTTACGACGACGATGACATCATCTCGCCGGCGCTCGACACGACCGTCACGCCAAAGGTCAAAATCGAATTCAAGGACGTCCGCAAGGAGGTTGAAGAGAAACAGGAGGTCGTTCCTGCCCGGAACGTCGTAATTCTCGATCCGGACCTCTACTCCGGCACGGTCGAAGAGACCGAAGGCGTCGACGGCGAGGCGATCTTTACCTACACGACCACCTATGTCAACGGCCAGGAGCAAGGCACCGAAAAAGTCGTCAAGGAGTGGATCACTGATAAAGTCGACCACAAGCTGCGCTGCGGCACGTCCCTCACCGGCGAGAGCGGTGAAACGACTTACACAGACACATTCATCTCCGAGTCCACCGCATACTACTTCGGAGAGCATGCGTACGGCTCCACGGGCACCCACTGCACTTACGGGACCTGCGCGGTCGACCCGACCGTCATCCCGTACGGTACGACGCTCTACGTCGAAGACTACGGCATCGCCGTCGCGAACGACACCGGCGGCGCGATCGTCGGCACCGATATCGACCTGTACATGTACAACGAGAACGACGCCCGCCGCTGGGGCCGCTACAACGTACGTGTGTGGGTGCTGGATTACTGAGAAAGGAGCCCGGCCATGAAGCAATACGTCGTGGACGCCTTTACCGACAAGGTCTTCGCGGGCAATCCGGCCGCGGTGTGCGTGCTGGATGCATGGCTCCCGGAAGACCTGATGATGGACATCACGCGGGAGAACAATCTGTCCGAGACCGCCTTCACCGTCAAAACCGGCGACGGAACTTACGCGCTCCGCTGGTTCACGCCGGGCGGCGAAGTCGACCTCTGCGGGCACGCGACGCTCGGAACCGCGTACGTGGTCATGAATTATTACGAGCCGGCGCTCGCGTCGGTTCGCTTTGATACGATGAGCGGGCAGCTCACGGTCGTCAAGCGCGGCGACCTCTACGAAATGGACTTCCCGGCCTACCAGCTCACCGAAGTCCCGGTCACCCCGGCGATGACGGACGCCTGCGGGCGCGAGCCGCTCGCGGCGTACATGGCCCGCGACCTCCTCTGCGTGTTCGACGACGAGGACTACATCCGCACGATGACGCCGGACCAGTTGAAAATCAAGGCTCTCGACGGGCTACTCCTGCACATCACAGCGGCCGGCCGCGACTACGACTGCGTCTCGCGGAGCTTCGCCCCAAAGATGAGCATCCCGGAGGACCCGGTCTGCGGCTCCGGCCACTGCCACATCATCCCGTACTGGGCCGCGGCGACCGGCCGGAAAGAACTGGTCGCGTACCAGGCGTCCCGGCGCGGCGGCGTCCTTTACTGCCGCCTCGAGGGCGACCGCATCAAGATGAGCGGCCGCGTCGCCACGTACTCGGTCGCGGAGCTGTTCGTCTGAGACCGGACAGTCCGCCGGAAGTCGAGCGGTTCGACGGAATATATAGGATAACAAAAGAGAGCGCCCCGCGGGGCGCTCTTTTCTCATGTCTCTATGTGCCGGCGTGCGTTATCGCATGTCATGGCTTCACGATCCGGTCGTAGTAGCCTTTTTCCTTGAGGAAGGCCTGCGTGTTCTGGTCAAAATCGTACATGTTGAATCCGGTGTAGACGAACTCATCATCGTCGAGCTCGATCGCTTCGAACACGCCGTTTGCGGTCTCAACCGGCTGCGGAACCCGCGCCAGGGTGACCTGGCAGAGGTACTCCTCGTCCTGGGTCGCTTTCGCCTGCGCGAAGGTCCGCGCCGCGATGTCCTTGTTCATCGCTTCCAGAAGCCCTTCCCAGTCCTCGACCCGGATTCTGACCACCGTCTCTTCATCGCCTGAATAGCTATAGTACTGATCCTGACCGTACATCGGATTTCCGTAGACCGACAGGATTTTGGTGTCCGCGAGAAGCGTGTCGGCATCGATCTGCATGGCCGCCTTGAATTCATCGCAACTGTAGAGCTGCTCCAGCGCCTGCTCAACTTCTTTGTGCTTCGGACTCCAGTACACCGAGTATGTGCGGCGCATCGTCCGGCCGTTCGCGAGGTGCCAGGTGAGGACCACGGAGTTCACACCGTTTATTTCGTCGGTCGAAGCGTTCCGCGTGTCGACCAGCGCCTGCTGCAGACCCGCGACCGCTGCAACCGTCTCGGCGTCCGAAAACTCGCGGTCCCCCTCGATCAGGGTGCCCGGATAGTCCGTCTGGACCGTCACGCTCTGGACCTTGGCCGGGTCCGGAACCCGCGTCTGGAAGTGTGCCACGTCAAGGACCGTAAACGCCAGGACCACCGCGAGGATCACGAGGTATACTAGGAATTTCTTTACCGTGCCCAGGTGGAACACCGCCGGCGTGCTGTCCGCGATCATCCGCATGATCAGGTAGCAGATGACGGAAGTAACGAACGAGGTGATCAGCATCCGCACCCTGGCGTTGCTCGCGTCCGGGCTGGTCAGGGCCACGATGATCTCCGAGAGGCCGATGGCCGAGAGGAACGTCAGCAGAATGCAGAGGATGTCGGCCACGACCGGGAAGGTGCAGGCCGAGCCGATGCGCTCCAGCCGGACCGCGCGGTAGATCAGATACGATACGAGCAGCAGGAGCACCGTCCAGCCCACATAATAGACCAGATACGCCAGGTCCAGGCCGTAGGTGGACTTCCACAGCGCGTACGTGAGCGGCGAAATCAAGTTATTGTTGATGTTGAAGCCCGTGAAGCCATACAGGAACGTGCTGCACAGGCTCTGAACGATCAGTATGAAGAAGTTCGGCAGCGCGATGAGGAACATCGAGAAGAGCACATGGATGCCCCGCTTGCCGGACAGGACCGCGGCAAAGCAGCAGACCGCATACACGCAGGTCGCTACGACGATGTACGTCAGGCAGCCCGTCAGCGCGTGCGAGAGCGTGAAGATCTCTTTTGCGGTCGGACCGCTGTACCCGTACTGGAACGACGGGCCGAACGTCGCGCCGCGCATCAGGAGGAGCAGCAGCATAAGCACCGCGACCGGTACCACGACGAAGAGCCACCCGGAATAGGCGGACGCGCTGAACAGCCGCTTGCGGTCGATCGGCATCGCGTGGACCGCGGTCGCGCTGACCGGGTCGTGCAGGTACCCGAAGACCGCCGCCGAGGCGATGATGGCCGTGACCGTGGCGACGAACAGGACGACGAAGCTCGCGCCTTTCATCATGTTCTCCGCATAGGTGTTCACGACCCGGAAGTCCCGGTAGTTCATGAGGATCGGCAGCAGGCAGAACAGCAAGTACGACAGGATCGACAGCACCGGCACAGGCCAGTACCTGTGCAGGTTCTCCCGCACGATGGTGTCGAACGCGTGGTTCCGCAGATTGTTAGAAGAGGAGTTCGTTGATTGCATCGTCGTCACCTCCCAGTTCGTGGATGAAAACTTCTTCGAGTGTCAGCGGCAGCATGTCGAAGATCACCGGGTTGGATTGCCCGATGACCTCGCGGATCTTGTCTGCCGGGTCGCCGATGAGGAGCAGGTCGACCGTGCCGCGGGATTCCTTGTGCAGGACATTGAGTGCCTGGTACGGGTCGGCCGCCGGCGGGTTCTTGCCAAAGGACACCTGGACCTTGTGCAGGTCGCCGCGAAGCGACTCCATCTCGCGCTCCAGACGCATCTTGCCGCTCTGGATGATTCCGATGCGGTCGCAGATGCCTTCCATCTCTTTGAGGTTGTGCGAAGACACGAGCACGGACATCTCCCGCGCCGCCACGTCGTCGACGATGTACTTCCACACCTGCTTGCGGACGATCGGGTCGAGCCCGTCGATCGGCTCGTCGAGCAGCAGGTAGTCCGGCATCGCGGACATCACGAGGCAGAACGCGGCTTGTTTCTTCATGCCCTTGGAAAACGTGCGGATCCGCCGCGCCTCGTCGAGTTTGAACGTGGCCGTCATCTCGTGGAACCGCTCGTCGTTCCACGCCGGGTACATCCCGCGGTATAGCTCGCGCATGTTCCGCAGACTGTACGTCATCGGAAAATAGAGTTCGTCTGGGATGATGGCGATGCGCTGTTTGAGCGCTTCGTTCTCCCAGACCGGCTGGCCGTCGAAGTCGATCGCGCCGCTGTCCTGCCGCAGCACGCCGGCCAGATGCTTGATGATGGTGGTCTTGCCCGCGCCGTTGGTCCCGACCAGACCGTAAACGGAAGCGGTCGGAACCGTCATGTCCAGGCGGTCGAGCGCCGTGACCCCGTCAAATGTCTTGGTTAATTCTTTTATGCTGATCATAATGACCTCCCAGTGTTGTTATCTATAATCGAGTCGATCTCCTGCAAGGCAAGCGCCCGCGCCTCGTGCGCGGGGATGCCGAGGTAAAGCAGGCCCTTGAACGCCTCGCCGGTCCGGGCTACCGCCTCGCGGACCCGGGCGTCGTCGACCCGGATGTCGTCTCTCGCACTGACAAAGGAGCCCTTGCCTGTTACAGTATAGATGTAGCCGTCCGACTCCAGCGCGCGGAAAGCCTTCTGCACCGTGTTCGGATTGATCGTGAGCTGTCGCGAAAGCTCGCGCACCGACGGCAGGCGGCTCCCTTCGGGCAGGACCCCGGTCACGATGAGTTCTTTTATGCTGTCCATGATCTGTTCATAGACAGATTTGCCGGATTTCATGTCCAGTTGAAACATGGAGACTCCTTTCTGTGGTGTTCTAACGTGTCCTAAGTGTACTACTGCAGATAGTACACTGTCAAGTGTTTTTTTGCACAAAAAACCGGGGTTGCCCCCGGTTTCACATGTCGCTTGTTTGCGGATTAATTCTTGGTCTTTATGGTCTTGACTCCGGACCACCCAGAATAGTAATTGACGCCGCTGACTGTCTTGTACGTACGAATGCGGACGTAATAATTCGTGTTGCCCTTGAGCTTACTGATCTTTGTTTGCGTCTTGCTGTACCCTTTGACGGTCACCGTCTTTTTGTTCTTGGTGAACTTTTTGTCGGTCGCCACTTGAATCTGATAGCCAGTAATCGGAGACGTTGACATCTTGGCGGACTGCTTGTTCCACTTCACCGTGATCGCCTTCGACGCCTTCGTCAGGGTTTTGAGGCTGGTTCCCTTCGGGTTGATCCTAAAGGTCAGGGTCTTTGTCCCGGTGTAGTTCCCCTTGCCGATGATTTTGATCGTTCCTTTACCAACGTTCTTGTTGGTTCCGTAGGTAATCTTGAACGCTGCAGTATTTGAGCTCTTAAGCGATATGCCGTTGTACTTGGCTGTGAACGTCGGTTTGATCTGCTTCCCCGTGTAGACTTTTGACGCAACACTAGGGAATGTGATTTTACTCACGCTCGCCGGGTTGATTTTAAAACTGGCTGTCGCATATCCAGTATAGAGTTTACTGCCCTCGAAGTTGATTGACGCCGTTCCCGTTCCGGCGTTGACGTTGTTCTTATATGTTACGGAATATTCGGAAGCCGGGACGACCGTCCCGTCCGCGTCCTTGACGACGACTGCCGGTTTGATGGCCTTTCCGGTATAAGTATATGAGGCCGCGGCTGTCTTAATCTCCTTCAACTGCGGAATCGTGCGGGTTTCCGTCCGGCCACACTTGGAACAGAGATAAGTTGCTTTACCGGATTCATATATCGATGCGAACTCCCCTGCCTCGACCAGTTCGAAAGAATGCAACGCACCGTCTGTGCAAAGGCTATCGCCCGTCAAAACGTAGATGTTCATTTCGCCGGTGACCTTTGCCGAGGAGGACGATCCATTCGGCACGAGGAGCGCATCTGCCATCAGTTCTGTGAGAGAACCATACTTCTGAGTTGGCTTCGTCATGAATGCCAGAACCTGGACATCTGCTCCACCACTTACACCCCAATCTTTGTAATAGTAGTTCCCGTCTTCTGTGATATATACAACAGTTGTAGGACCGTTGCTGAAATACCGGGTGAGACAGCCCGCGATGTCCGCGCCTTTCCGGACGTAAAGTACCGGGGAGCCAAAAATATTCAGGTTGAGTCGATAGACCTCTGTTGCGTCAGACTGTACCACATCAGAAGTAAGCCCCTCTTCATTATGAGCCTGGATCGTAAACGCGAAATAACCGGAGCTTTTTCCGCTATTTTCGAGCGTACTGGATGTCAGGTTGTAAGAAGCCTTTCCTTCATATACCGTCGGGTTGACATCAAGTGCATCACCAAGTGGTTTGAAGGCGCCGTTTTCCACGATTCCCGGGGTCAGATAGTAACCGGTCGCACCTTGCGATGCGCTCCAGGTTGCTCTCATTGAATTACTTTTATCCAACAATCCGTCTGTTTCGTTGATCTTCCACTGAACGTCCTGCGGCGCCGGCAGTTTGGTCCATTCCGTGGATATGATCACGGTTTCTTCCGGCATGACGAGATTGTAGCTCGTGCCCGAACCGGTCAGCACGCCGGCGCTGGCCACGAATCGTTTTATATCCGATTCCGGAACCGTCAGCGTCAGTGAAACGGTATCGCCCGCGCCTGCGTAGAGTACGTTGCCATAGGTCAGCCCTTTGGAATAAGCGGTGATGTCGCTGACATTGTACGCCGTTCCCTTCTTGCCGTCGACGGTGACACCGTCCGCTCCGGTCACGCTGAGCGCCTGCTTGCCCTGTGCGGTCCCGACGGCCTCCATATAAAGGCAATTGGTCAGGGTAGGTGTGCCGCCGCCCTCGTGACAGAACGTGCCGCCGGAGTAAGTGGTGCCGCTCTGCGGGGCGAAAACGCTATTGGTGATACTTAAGCCGCTGGTCCCCCATGCGACAAAGCCGCCACATTCATTTGAGCCCGTGATCTTACCGTCAAAGACGCAGCCGGTGATATTGAGTGCGTCCCCTGTACCGCTCCCGGCACCAATGCAGAAGCCTCCAAGGAGCTTTCCGCCGGAGATCGTAGCACTGACACGACAGTTGGTGACCGTGGTGGACCCGCTGTTCTCACCGATCAGACCGGACGCACGAGATTTGTTGCCCGTGATGCTACCCGTTACTTGCAGGTTGCGGATGGTTGCTCCGCGGACGTACGCGAATGGCGCGGTTCGTTCAGAGAAATTTGACACGCTGAAGTCCAGCGTATGTCCATTGCCGTCAAAATTGCCGCTGAACGGATGCTCCTCGGTTCCGATCATTCGATTGACGGCGATATCTTCGTCAAGCCGGATATACATCCCGGTCGTATTCTCTCCTTTGGCGACGTAGTCTGCCAAAGCGTTCCATTTGGTCTGGCTATTTATGGTATATGGTTTGTCCGCTGTTCCGACGCCCGCGAAATAGAACTGGTTGGCGTCGATCTCCTTCAAAGTGGAAGCGTAGTCCGTTTCGTTGTCGCCGTTGCATTGCTCATTGAATATATACAGCCTGTCGCCGGCGTCCAGATCCCACTTTCCGGAAATGTTGACGGATACAGTGCCGGAAGCACTTGAAACCGTCTGCACTTTTCCGTAATACTTTACACTGCCGTTGCTGCGGGTGATGAGCGCTGAGATGTACTCGTTATTGCCTTTGACGGCACCGCTGTAATTGATCTTCATGATCCCATTGTCGAGAGAAACCGGGGTGATTGCAAACCCGTTGTGGGCCGAGTCTGCTACCGTCAGTTTCCACTCATCGTTATTGTTGCTACCCGGTGCTTTCAGTGGATTCCCGCTGTCTGCTGCAGGTTTTCCACCGGTCGCAGCGGAAGTCAGGACGACAGAATTCATGTCCAGATCAAAAGCCGGCCGCACCCTCGTTCCGGAGGAGGTTACTCGCCATGATTGATTATAATTCCCGGTTTCGCTGACAGCCCCAATACCTGTGTCAAGATAATACGGTGAAGTGTACTTACTTGGACCGCGCAGCCACCAATAAACCCCTTCGATCTTCCTGACCTTTTCGGGCATGGACTCCGCTTCCGGTGCAGAGATCGGCCAGAGCAGAGCGTCAACGGAATCCCCTATGATTTTATTGTTGTCGAAGCCCTCTGCGTTAGGATCGGTTGGCGTCCCGCCTTCAAGGGTCCGTACCGCCATGGCATCCTGCTCTCCGGCAGTAAACTTTGCCCGTGATCCCCCATAGAGCCAGCTCTCAATATATGTGCGAAGGTCCGATCCGCCATACGCATTGCCTCTCTGTTCATCCGCATTGAACGCCGTCGCTTCTGTCGCTGTCTCATGCAAAACAGTAATGACACCGCTCCTTGCGGCCCTGCTGCCTCCTCCATCGTAGCCGACGACGAGCCATGTTTCGCCGCCGTACCATATCCGCTGCAAACCGTCGGTATTGACGCCCTTCTCCAGAGCGCTGCCGCCTTTTGTAATCGCGGAATCCCCTGAATCTGCGTAGACAGTTCCGCTGCTTTGGGAGACATGTGACATTGTGGCGAGCATCATCAGAGCCACAACAATCGCTGTAATCCTCGATATCCGCTTCATTTTCATAATCAGTCCTCCACAACAAGACTATTTCCGGATAGTCCTATTGTATCATACTTTCGCAGGATTTGACATTTTTCGTCACATAGAAAAACCGGGGTTGCCCCCGGTTTCAAGCGTTTCGATGAAATCGGGGACGGTTCTTAATTTATGAAAAAGGTCATTATTACTTACCTTCCCCTCATTTAGCGGCGCCGGTCAGTAATCGACTGTTCCGAGTATGCCGTTTATTACTCAATCAAACGCTTCAAAAGTCGCTATTTGGAGAAACGGGGAGCAAAAAACCGTCAGTTTTCTATTAACGAAACCGTTTGAACCACGAAAAGCTGTCGATGATATGAGATTATTACTTATATAACATGTTGTTCTTCGCAAAAGTCAGTAAAAACGAACTTAGCACGTACAAACGGCGAGTCCAGCAAATGGTTTTGCGGAGCGATAAATGTCCGGCAAGTCGTTTACGAAATGAAAAAAGCACCCCGCAGGGCGCTTCTTTCTGTATAATCTGAACCGATTCAGTTTATTAGCTCTCCAGCCAGTCGCGGATCTCGGACTGTCCGGCGTATTTCTCGAAGGAGTCGCCGTCGATTTCGACGAGGGTCGGGGCCTGGAAGATTCCGTACTCCCGAGCCATCTCCGGGTGCTCGTAGGCGTCGACTTCGGTGTACTGAACGCCGGCGTCGTCGAGGACGGCCTTGATGGCGCGGCAGTTCGGGCAGGTCGGCGTCTTGAAGAGCAACAGCGTCTTGGCGGCGGTCTCCGCGACTGCCTGGGCGATTTCTTCCACGGCGGTTGCGCCGGTGGCTGCGTTCGCGCCGTCCATGCCGGCCGGTCTGTCGTCCGCGAGCGCGGCCGCGTCGTACGTCACGCGGGTGCCGGTCATGCTGCCCGGCATGTTGAGCGGCCCGATGTGGGTCAGGCGGGAGCGGCCGATGTTGTAGACCTTGCGGTCCTTGTACTCCTGCGCTTTGCCGTCGTTCCAGTTCTGGACCGGGCGGTAGTAGCCGGTGATGCGGCTGTAGACCTCAGCGCGCTGGCCGCAGATCGGGCACTTGAACTGCTCGCCGACGAGGTAGCCGTGGTCCTTGCAGACCGAGTAGGTCGGCGACATCGTGTAGTACGGGAGCTTGTAGTTGTCCGCGATCTTTTTGACCAGGTTGGCGGCGGACTTCCAGTCAGGCAGTTTCTCGCCGAGGAACGCGTGGAAGACCGTGCCGGAGGTGTACAGGGTCTGCAGGTCGTCCTGGATGTCGAGCGCCGAGAAGATGTCCTCGGAGAAGCCGACCGGCAGGTGCGACGAGTTGGTGTAGTACGGGGTCCCGTCCATGTTGGCCGTGATGATGTCCGGATACTGCTCCTTGTCGTGTTTTGCGAAGCGGTAGGTCGTGGACTCGGCCGGCGTCGCCTCGAGGTTGTAGAGGTCGCCGTACTCCTCCTGGTAGTCGGAGAGCTTGTCGCGCATGTGGTTGAGGACTTGCTTGGTGAACTCCTGGACGCGCGGGTCGGTCAGGTCGGCGCGGAGCCATTTCGCATTGAGGCCGACTTCGTTCATGCCGATCAGGCCGATCGTCGAGAAGTGGTTCTCGAACGTGCCGAGGTATCTCTTGGTGTACGGATAGAGGCCCTGCTCCATGAGTTTGGTGATGACCGTCCGCTTGGTCTTGAGGCTGCGCGCCGCGAGGTCCATGAGGTAGTCGAGGCGCTTGTAGAAGTCCGCCTCGTCCTTGGCCAGGTACGCGATGCGCGGCATGTTGATCGTAACGACGCCGACGGAACCGGTCGACTCGCCGGAACCGAAGAAGCCGCCGGATTTCTTGCGGAGCTCGCGGAGGTCGAGCCGCAGTCTGCAGCACATGGAGCGGACGTCGCTCGGCTCCATGTCGGAGTTGATGTAGTTGGAGAAGTACGGGGTGCCGTATTTCGCAGTCATTTCGAAGAGGAGCTTGTTGTTCTCGCTCTCGCCCCAGTCGAAGTCCCTCGTGATCGAATAGGTCGGGATCGGGTACTGGAAGCCGCGGCCATTGGCGTCGCCTTCGATCATGATGTCGAGGAAGGCCTTGTTGACCATGTCCATCTCACGCTGGCAGTCGCCATACGTGAAGTCCATCTCACGGCCGCCGACGATGGCCGGCATGTTCTTCATGTCCTCCGGAACGACCCAGTCGAGGGTGATGTTGGAGAACGGAGCCTGTGTGCCCCAGCGCGACGGGGTGTTCACGCCGTACACAAAGGACTGGATGCCCTGCTTGACTTCCTTTTGCGTCAGGTTGTCCGCCTTGACGAACGGGGCGAGATAGGTATCGAAAGACGAGAACGCCTGGGCGCCCGCCCATTCATTCTGCATGATACCGAGGAAGTTGACCATCTGGTTGCAGAGGGTCGAGAGGTGATTGGCCGGGGAAGACGTGATCTTGCCAGGAACGCCGCCGAGGCCTTCCTGGATGAGCTGCCTGAGGCTCCAGCCCGCGCAGTAACCGGTCAGCATGGACAGGTCGTGCAGGTGGATCGCCGCGCTGCGGTGCGCCTCCGCGACGTCGTTGTCGTAGACCTCGCTCAGCCAGTAGTTGGCCGTGATGGCGCCGGAGTTGGACAGGATGAGTCCGCCGACGGAATAGGTAACGGTTGAGTTCTCTTTGACGCGCCAGTCGTTGATCTTGAGGTATTTGTCAACGATGTCCTTGTAGTTGACCAGCGTCGAATTGATGTTACGGACTTTCTCGCGCTGTTTGCGGTACAGGATGTACGCCTTGGCGACTTCCGCGTAGCCGGACTCGGAGAGGACTTTCTCAACGCTGTCCTGGATGTCCTCGACGGCGATGACGTTGTCGTGGATCTTGCTGGCAAAGTCGGACGTGACGTGAAGCGCGATCAGGTCGATCACGCTCGGATGGTACGGTGTCTCGGTCGCCTCGAACGCCTTGGTGATGGCCGCGCTGATCTTGTCGATGGCGAATTCAACCTCCTTGCCATCTCTCTTAAGAACTCTGTAGTACATTTTTTTCCCCCGTAGAAATGCTGCCTGATTATGATTTTATAGAAAAGATTGCCGAAAATATGCTGCTCGATAAGAACCTTATTGTAAACGAATTTCGAACAATATAAAAGTACCACAAAGTCGGGTACGCGTCAATATCTTGTGGTGTATTTTTTTGTTTTTACTATATGTAGACAATATCTTGTGGCGGGACCGCCGGGCGCGGGTCCACGGGCAGGGTGCGGGACGGGTACGGCTCGCGCCTCGTGCCGGCGACGCAGCGGACGCTAAGCTCAAACGTCGCCGGCGGGTTGGCTGGCGCGAGCGTAGGCGCTCGCGCCTGTCTGCGCGGCCGGCTCGTTTATCGCTAAGCGCCGGC
>JAFRGD010000015.1 GCA_017433975.1 Mogibacterium sp.
ATGCCCAACTGGATCACGTCGCGGTAGGTAAAGTCATGCTCTTTAAGATAAGTAAACAGCGGCTTCAGCAGCTCCATCCGGATGCAGATCTCCCAGCCGAACTCGCCCGAAAGCTCCATGACCTCGTGGTCTTCGTAGCTCACGATGTTGCTGTGGCCGCGCAGGGTGGACATGAGGGTGAACTCGTTGACCAGCCCCTCCACCATGCTCCTGTAGTAGTGTGTCACGCTCCGCTCGTCCATGCCCTGGTTCAGCATGTTGTCGTATTCAGACGGACTCTGCGGGATGCGGATGACTTTGAGCGCAGAGGAATAGACGTGACCGAACTCCTCCCGCTCGATCCTGTAGACCTTGCCGAAGGAGCCGTCACCCAGCAGACTTACGATCTTCCATCCCTTCCAGATGCTGCCGATATCCACGCTCTATTCCTTTCTCTTTCTAATGATTTTGGTATGCCTCTTTAGAATGCGTCGCTCTTGAATGCGCCGGCCTGCTGCTGATTCGCCTGCTCGGCTCTTTCGTATTCCGCCGCCATCTGGGTCAGGTCGTTGACGTGCTCCTGAATCATGCGGTCGATCTTGGTCATGTCATCGTCGAGGCTCTTGAACTTGGTGATATAAGCGGTCGCCGCATCGCCGGACCACACCGTACCGGTGAGCTGATTGACGGTCTGTACCATGTTGCTGGTGAGGTTTCTGATCTGCGTGCTGACGTTACCGAATTCATTGGCGGTCTGTCTCAGTTTAGAGGTTTCTACCTTAATGATTCCTTCCATTTTTCTGCTCCTTTTCTCTATCTGTGCCTGTTGTAGTAATCGTTCGTGTTCGCGGTCCGGATGTTAGATTCTGCCGGAGCTGACGATGCTGACGTTCTTGCTCTCTGCCTTCATGTACTCGGCTGCGATGTTCTCGAGTGCGACGGCGTACTGCTCTACGGTGCTGTAGAATGCTTCCATTCTCGAAATGTCCTGGTTGAACGCGTTCCGGAACGCCTGCTTTGCTTCGCCTTCCCACATGGCCGCCAGCGCGCCCTCGTTCGATCTGAGGTTCTCGATCTGCGACTTGAGGCTGCTGTTCTGGTTCCTGAGTTCCGTCGCCTTGTTCATCAGCTGCTGCGGATTAACGGTAATCTGTGACATTTTGGTTTCCTCCTGTTTTTTGACTATCGATCGTTTGACTTATGCTAAAGAATTGATTTCCTTCGTTAGACCTTGCGCTGCTCCGCGAGGCGCTTCGCCTCCATCTCCGCGTTGTAGATGCGCTGCGCGCTCTGCCGGATCGCGGCTGCCGCGTTGTCGAGCTCCCGGGCGATCTTCAGAAGGTCCTCTGTGACCATTCCCATCTTGGAAGTGAAGGCGGTCGAGCTGTCGCTGGTCCAGGCGTGTGCGACTTCGTTCCGGTATTCGCCGAACTTCGCGCTCTCCGTGCGGATGGTCTGGGCGGCCCGTTCGAGCTCTGCGGCCTGTTGTTTGGCCTTGTTCAGATCCACCCAGATCTGATGCTCGCTCTTTGTGCTTGGATTGTTGCTTGCCATGTGACCCTCCTATCAGAATGCGTCGCTCGGAAGCTGGTTGGAAAGGCCTTTGGCCTCCTGCTCCGTCGCATCGTAGATTCCCGCCATCTGCTGGAGCTTGATCGGGTTTTCCTTGAGCCGCTGCACGATCCGGTCTCCGTCGCCTTTGAGCTCATTGTAGATGGATACGTGCGCGTCGCTCGCTTCGCCCTGCCAGTATCCGCGGGAGCCGTCGATCAGCCGTCCGATCTCCTGCCAGCTCCGCTCGATCTTGCGGAGATCGTCCATCACCTGATTGGACTGGGCTTTGAGCACTTCCGGCGTTACCTTGATGTTGATGTCCATGCTCCCCTCCTTATCTGACGCGGATCTGATTGACGAGCGCCGAGACTTCCTGCTCGCAGCGGTCGTATTTGACCTTTGCGTTGTCTTCGTAGTTGTTGATCGCCTTGAGCGTGCTCACGACCGTCTCCAGCGCCGTGATGTCGCTCGCGAAGGACATCTTGAACGCTTCGCTGCTCGGCCCGTCCCACATGCCGTCGAGGACGCTGCTGTGGGTGCGGAGGCTCGCGATCTGTTTTTCGATCTCCCGGATGTTGTTCCGGATCTCGGCCGCATCCGTGCCCAGGCGCTTGGTATTGACCTTGATGATATCTGCCATGTTCCTGTCTCCTAAAACTCTTCAAAGATCCCTGCGGAAGCCGTCTGGATGGCGCCGATGTCGATGCTCCGAATCGCGATCCGGTCGAGGTACCGGACCTCGTCCCCGTAATCGGTAACTGCGACCTCTGTGCCGCGGTACAGCCCGGCAATCTTTTCGAGCGCTTTGCTGAGCGTCCGGACGGCCGCTGCCTCCTGCTCCAGCCGGTTGGCGATCCTCTGTACGGCTTCGGCAGCGGTGTGCATGGATGTGCTGTCATGCTGCCGGAGGGCCGCCGCGGTCCTCCCGATGGTATCGATTTGTACTCGCAGGCGGTGCTCGGTGGTCAGCATTTCCTCGGACGCCTTGACGCACCCGCCCGGTCTGATATCTGTCATCATCTGCCTCATCCTTTCTGTCTGCAGTATAACACCGGATTCTCAGGTTTGTATAGTATCACCGCAGGATGCACATCTGCCGTCCTAAGATGCACATTTGGTACCGGTTGGTCTCTCCGGAAGGCTGGATCTATGCGTCAAGGGTACGGCTCTCGCCTCGTGCCGATGACGCAGCGGTACTAAGCTCAGGCTTCGTGCATTCTCTTGTCTGACACCAAATGTAGTTTCTCGTTGCGTTATTCGTTGATGCGCTCGCCTGTCGCTAAGTACCGGCGATCGGCAAGCCCCTTGCCGCACACACCCAGCCTTCCGGACAAATCATCCGGCACATGCGCATCCATCGCTTCCGCAAAGAAAATGCAGCAGCGGCAGCGGCGCACAGGCCAGCTGGTTGCAGCCTTACACCAGAATCAGGCGGTCGCCGTCGCGGACGCCGTTCTCATAAAGCGTCCGGTTGAGCGGGAGCGGCATGGCGCGGTCCGCAAAAAACAGGATGAATTCTCCGATGTTTGCCGGCGGAAGGCTCCGGGTCTTTTTTGCCACCATGCCAGTAACCTCGAGGAGCACGGACGAAAGGTCCGCGTTCTCATCCAGCATGAAGTCGTACGTCTCATCGACCGCCGGTACATATATGTCCACTAAAATCATTTTTCTCCTCCTATTGACCATGTTTGCAGCGCCGCCCGGAAGGCCTCCGGACTGCACAGGTCACGGACGGTTCCCCTCCGGCTGATCCGGTCCAGGACGCCGCAGAGCCCGGCGTCGCGTATGATCATCCGCTCCTGCAGCATGCCGTCCGGCACGGTCCGGAGCTCCAGCGCCGAGATGACGCCGGGATCCGTCAGGTACTCCCGCAGGTCCCGCTGCGGGTCCCATTCATACGGTGGAAAGGTTCCTGCGGGTTCCTCGGCCTGAATCATCTCCGGGGTCCAGCCGTTCCGCATGAGGCCGGCGGCCCACTCCTCCGCCGTTTCGTAGGACAGGCGGAGCTCCCGGGTTCCGTTCGGGTTCTGCTCGACGGTGACGATGCGGTCGTCCAGCGGATAACAGCTCACGATGCGGTCCGACTCGTCCGTCCGGACCATGAGAACGCACGCCGTCGCCCCGCGGAGGACGAGGAACATCGGGCGGTACGCGTCCGCGATTCTCGCGGCGCGGTCGCCCCAGTCGATCAGGCCTTTTTGGTAAAGCGAAGAGAGAATTTCGTTCATCTCGGTTTCACTCTGCGCCCAGTCCAGACTGCCGTCGTCCGCGATTCCGTACCAGTCCCCGCGGCCGGCGGCCGCGAGCAGCACGAGGAATTCCCGTTCATTCAAAAGTATCGATTCGTTTGGTGGATAGTCCACTGAGGTACTCCTTAATGGAAGCTTTGTATGACCGGGACAGCGGGACGGTGATGCCGTGCTCGAGGTACACCGTATTGTCCGACAGCTTGATCCGGTCCAGGTAACTCGCGTTGAAAATGAAGCTCCGGTGGCTCTGCACGAAGTTTGATGGCAGCTGCGCGCGGATGTTGTCGAGCGTATCGTACTTGCTGTACTCGCGATCCCGCAGGCGGAAGAAGACCCGCTTCTCCCGGACTTCAATGTAGTAAATATGCGAAAACGGCACGACCATTCTGCCCTGCCGGTTTTCGATTACGATGGAATTGTCGTCCGTCGGCACCTCCCGTCGTCGAAAGAACGCCGACATGAACTCGCCCGTCACCGTCCGGAGGTCCCCCTCCGAAAACGGCCGGAGCAGCAAAGAACACGCCCGGATCTCCGGCGTCAGATACCGCATCGGAGAGATTCGGCTGTCGGCGAGGAGCATCATGTCCGCCTGCTCCCGGCCGGCCCGCACGCGCTTGGTCAGCGCGATGTCTGCATCCTCCGACACCTCCAGCACCGAAAGGTCGTACGGCTTGTCGGCCGCGAGGTGGCGGTCCACCTGCGCGGCGTCCCGGTACCCGTGGCAGTCGAGCCGCTCGTCGGAAAGCAGCGCGACCGAGTCCCGGACGCGCCGGGTGATGCGGGCCTGTTCATTTGCGTCTCTGTCGTACAAAAGAATGTCGATCATGACTCTCCCGTTGCCGCGTCCGTTCTGCGGACGACCGGAATGACGACTTTCCTCGTCGCGTTCTCGTCCGTGACGTCCGGGATCGACCCGATGCCCGGCTTATCCGCCTTGTTCTGCTCGGAGAACGAGAGGTAGTCGAAGTTGAGGATGGTGTTGGACGTCAGGTTTCCGCCGAGGTGGATGCCCGACCGGCCGCTGATGAACGCCTCAAAGGCAGGGTATCCGCCGACGTCCGACCGTTTGTTGACCGCGAGGTCGCCGATGAAATAGATGTTGGAATTCTGCCCGCGGCTGAATACGTTCACCAGGAAGCTGGACATCTCGTACTCGGACCGGTGGATCATGGTGATGAACTGGTCGAGGTCCGGCAGCAGAATCACCAGTGGCCGGAACTCCGCAGCCATGGTTTTGTAGATTTCGTCCGACTCCAGGCCCTGCGCGGCGAGTTCCCGCTTGCGGCGGCCGCGCTCCTGGAACACGTGCATCTTTTGCGTGAAGTATTCGTAGGTCTCGCGGTCTCCGAGGCAATACGTCACGTCGTCCCGGCCGGCGAACATGCCGAGCGGCTGCTCCGCGCTGTCGATGACGCATACGTCCGCGCCTTTGTCAATCGCGGCGAGCGCGCAGACCTTCATCAGGTTGGACCGTCCGCTCTGCCGCGCACCGTAAATACCGTAGCAGAACGTCTCGTCGAGCGGAATTCCGTAGACGGCGGCGTTCGCCTGATCGTATCCGATCGGCAGGCGGTCCGGCCGCGCGTTCATGATCTCGTACTCCTCGAGCTGGCGGAACTCGTCCCAGAATGGTTTCTCCGGGATCTGCGGGACCTTTCTCGCCCTGCGGCCGGTCCACGCAGCCGCCATTTCGTCGCAGACGGCTTTGATCTTTTCCATGCGCTCGTAGTCGTTGTCCGCCTCGACCGCGACGGCGGTCTGGTACTCGAGGATGCGGTTCCCGTAGTACGCCAGGCCGCGGCCCTTGACGCCGGTCTCCGGCAGGACGCTGATCTGCGTCGCGTGCAGCAGGGTGCTATACTCGTAGCGGTCCTTGAGCGACAGCGTGAGCACCGTGCCGATGTTCTCGCCGACGCGGGACGTGATGTCGTTCGCACCGTAGCCGCCGCCCGTGACGAGGAGATAAATACCGTTGCTGATCCCTTCTCTCGACAGGCGGATGACGTCCTGCTCGAAGGCTTCGCCGGTCTTCTGCTTGAATGCGCCGTAGTTGTCGATCATGAGGAAGATGGCCGGCATCGTCACGCCGTTCACCTGAACATATTGTTTGTAGTTACCGCCGTGGAGGATGCGCTTGCGGTCCTCCAGGATGGTGTTCATCATGTTGAAGAACTTGCCGATCTGCTCGGTATCGTTCTCGTACATGACCCCGCCGCAGTGCGGCGCCGTCTCGAAGCACGACATCATGCTGCTGCTGAAGTCGATCGCGTACAGGTTGACCTCCTCCGGCGAATACTTCTGAATCAGCTCGTAAGCGATCGTCTGGAGCGCGGTGCTCTTGCCGGTCACGATCGAGCCGCAGATCGCGACGTTTCCGTCCACCGCGAAGTCGAGCTGGAATGGCATCTGCGTCTGGTTCTCCGGGTCGTCCATCTCGCCGACGATGACGCTGAGGTCGAGGGAATTGTCCGGCTTCGGCCACGATCTATTGGCAGTGAAAGACTCCTTGGTGAAGTCGGAGAACTCGCTCAGATAAATCTTGTCGCGCAGCACCGGCAGCCACAGCAGGTGCTTGCGTTCGTATCCTGTCTCGCGGCCGATGCGGGCGATGTAGTCCCGGACGGCGTCGAGTTCGGTGTGGTCTTTTTGCTGCGGCAGCCTGCGGCTGGTCATCCGCGCGTGCAGCAGTACCTGATCGGCGGTCGCCCGGCGGTTTGCCGCGCGGAGCTCGTTGCAGACGTTGAGCAGGTCCTGCAGGCGGGCGGTGTTGTACCGGTTCTCCGGGTAGTCGATGCCGCGTTTTTTCAGTTCTGCATAGATGCCCGGGATGGCCTGCGTTTTGTTCAGGACGCCGATGAGCTGTTCGACCCAGGCGGTCTCGGCGGATTTCTTTTGCGCCTGCTTGATGGAGTTTCCGGTCATGTCGACCTTGCCGGTGAGCGTCATCAGCTGCGCGATGTTCGTGCTGCCCTGATAGGTGTTCGCGTCGTAAGCCGCGCCGCTGTAGCCGGACTGGAAGAGCTCGTAGACCTCGTCGTTACCGACCTGCAGGTAGCAGCGGCCTGCCTGCGTGATGTAGGCCGCGTCCGGTTTGTGCAGCATGTCGTTGCTGTCCTGTTTGTCCTGCACGCGGAGGCACAGGCGGAAGCGCGAGTTGCTCCAGATGTTGTCGTCGACCGTGCCACTCGGCTTTTGGGTCGCTAGGATGAGGTGCACGCCGAGGCTTCGGCCGACCTGCGCGACGCTGATGAGTTCGCGCATGAACTCCGGCTCTTCGCGCTTGAGCTCAGCGAACTCGTCGATGATGATGAACAGGTGCGGCACCGGGACGGTGGCCTCGCCGTTCTTGTACATTTTGGTATATGCGTTGATATTGTTGACGCCGTTGTCCGTGAAGATCCGCTGACGACGGCGGTTTTCGCTTTTGATGGAGATCATCGCGCGCTTGACCTGGTTGCCGGACAGGTTGGAGATCTGCCCCGCCAGGTGCGGCAGCCCGTTGAACAGGTTGGCCATGCCGCCGCCTTTATAGTCAATGATGAAGAACGCGACGTCGTCCGGGCTGTAGTTGACCGCGAGCGACAGGATGTAGGTCTGGAGCGTTTCGCTCTTGCCCGATCCCGTGGTACCCGCGACGAGCCCATGCGGCCCGTGGTATTTCTCATGCACGTCGAGGTAGCAAGGAACGCCGCCCGCCTTCTGCCCGAGCATGCCGCGGATGTTGTCGTACGTCCGGCTCTTGGCCCAGAGCTCGCGGACCGGCAGGTCCTCCGGACGCCGGATCCCCATCATCTCGAAGAACGTGAGGGAGTTCGGGATGTCGCCGCCTTCTTCGACCTCCAGCACCTGAAGCCCGCTGAGCCTGCGCGCGAAGCGCTCGATGGCCTCGTCGCTGACGTAGTCGAAGCTCAGGGTCGTCTCCGCGCCGGACTCCGCGGTCGTCTCGTAGAAGCCGCGGAACTCCGCCGTGTTCTCGATGATGAACGTGCACTTGTTCGGGAGCTCCTCGTACTGCTCCGCGAGGATGACCGTCGTGAGGCCGCAGACCGGGTTCCGGTCGTTGATGTACTTGGAGAGCATCTCGCCCTCGATCAGGGACTGGTCGGACACGAACAGGATATAGTAAGGCTTTGGGAAGCCGCCCTTGTCCTCGCCGCCGGTCGCCTCCATCCGCAGCCGGAAGACGTTCCCCAGCTCGTACATGAGGTCGCTCGCTTCTTCCTTGTTGGACGCGACGTACCGGGCCTTGCGGTCCTCCGACCACACGTGCGGCAGCCACTTCGCGAAGCCCCATTTTCCGGCGTCCATGGAGTTGCTCTCATCGTAGAGATACGCGAGTTTGACGTCCGTGTAGCAGTTGTTGGCCGCGATCTGGGCGCTCAGGACGCGCACGACGTCAAAGGCGCCGCGCTTCCCCTCCCCGCCGATGATACCGATGAGGTTGTTCCGGTGCAGGTCGATGGTGACCGGGACGTTGTGCAACGTTTTGTAATTCGCCTTGATCAGCGCCGGGCGCTCCGCGAGGTCGTCGTCGTAAAGCGAGAACTTCTGCTGCGGAACCGCGATCTCCATGTCAAACGGGACCTCGCCCATGCCCAGCCGGTGCACGAGGAAGTCTTCGTGGGTCGCGTTCCGGCTCCACAGTTCGCCCGACCGACGGTCGAACTCCAGACACTCGTTCACGTCCGGATAGTTGTCCAGCATGCTCCGGGTCGTCTGGTCATAGACCTCTTTGATTTCTTTGTCTCGTTTCGTCAGGTACTCTGAATACTTCCGAAGCCGGAGCTCCTTGAGCGCCGCGAGTTCTTTCTTTTGATTCTTGCGGTTGATGAGCGTCCACATGACACCGATCAGCGCGGAGGACACCGCCATGACGAGTCCCGAATACATGAAAAGAGACCGCGTCCCAGTCATGTACTCGTTGCCCCTGTATGAATAGATCATCAGCATGCAGCCGAGCAGCATCGGAAACGCCATGGTGATGGACGGTCCGATGGCCATGAAAAGGGATGGGTTCTTCTCCTGCGGAAGCTGCGGCGGTCCCTCGATCTCGATGTGCGAGTGGCCGATGTTCTCGACGTACCGCGGCGCGCGCCGGTACGTCGTCTTGCCCGGCGAAAGCACCCGGTCTTCGCCGTCGGAGCCGAGCTCGTGGTCGGACGGGGTGAACCGTTTCAGCTTGTCCGTATTGATCTGCACTTTGGACTTTTGCGTGTCGATGGCCAGCATGGACCCGAGGAAGACCATGTGCAGACCGATGATATTGATATAATCGCCCGGCTGCAGCTCCACCTCTCCGTCGATGCGGACGGAGTTGATGTAGATGCCGTTCGGGCTCGTATTTTTGATAAAAGTGCTCTTCCCGCGCCGGAAGATCGAGGCGTGGGCGTGCGAAACCAGACCCATGTGGTCGTAGACGACGTCATTCGACCGGTCTTTGCCGATGGTGATCCGGTCATTCGCGCGGATCCGGAATTTATCCAGCGCGTGGAACGGGTCGTTCACATTGGAAACGAGGAGAGACAGTTTTTCTCTCTCCATCGTTTCGATCCGGAGGAACATGTTACCGGCGAGTTCGACTGTGTCGTAGCGCTGCTCTCCGAGGTAAAGCTGGTAGGACGGATCGCTCCGCAGCCGCCAGCTGCCGTCAATGATTTCCAGGCTGAGCCGCAAGTCGGACTTCAGGTGGAACTGATCCCGGTTGACCGCAATCTGATAGTCTGCATTGTTGACGGACGGCAGGATGACCTCTTTGAAAGCATACGGTGAATAGATGGATATGATCAGACTCATCGGTCTCTCCTGAAAAGATATTTATTTGATGGTAAGCTCGATCTCACAATCCGCCCCGGTGTCAGGGTCTTTGATTCCGGTTCCTTTAACGACCACGGTGCTGCCCGGGTAGATCCCCCGCGGGATGTCGACGCGGTATCTCGCACCGGTGCCGAAGTCGATGACCTTGGACACGCCGTTCGCCCGCTCCTCCGGGGTCAGCTGGAGTTCTCCCTTCTTTGCGGAGAGCGCTGCCTTGGCGTTCGCGATCTGATCGATCAGCAGCATCGTTCCTTCTTTGACCGCGCCCGCGTCCGGTCTTGCGATTCTCGCTCCGCACTGGTTGCAGAACAGTGCGCCTTCTTTAAGCCGGTTTCCGCATTTTGTGCAAAATAGCTGTTCCATTGTCGTTCCTCCCTATCTATTAGAATGATTCTTTTGTCCGATTCCGAGGTCGCCCGCGATCTGCGACCGCTTTGCGCCGGCCTGGATGTCGGAGATCCTCGCCTGTGTGTCTCTGACGAACTGCTGGTTGAACTCCGCAACCGACGTCCGCCGGTCCGCGGCGTTCCGCCGGACCAGTCCGATGATCGCGACGATGATCATGATGAGGCCGGCTGCCGCGAGCACCATGCCGACGCCCGCGTAGTTTCCGATATTCTCGATGATATTCAAAAAACCAGTCATCACTCGCTCTCCATCTGCCTCAAGATCTCTCTCGCCGAATAGTACGGTCCGGACATGCTGTTGAATTCGTCGTTCAGCTCGCCGTGCTCCTCGAGCCACGCGCGCTCCTCTTCATATACCGCGATGAACGCCGGCAGCGTCGCCCGCCGCTCTTTGTCCGTCGTCGCGTGGCCCGCCCTCCGGTTGTAAATCAGCGCCCGCTGGATGTGCGGCCGCGGGTCGTTCGGGTAGGCTTCCTTCCACTCCGCGATCGTGTCCAGCGCGTCCTCGGTGTCCCCGAGGTTCTCCTGCGCGCTCGCCTTGATCGCGTACGCGTTGGCGTTACTGTACTTTGCGATCACGACGTCCGCCTGCGTCACGGCGTTCTCATACGCCCCCGCCAGGTAGTACGCGTCGAGCAGCATGATGTTGACCTTGGCGCTTTCCCGCAGCGACGGGTACTCCTCCATCGCCTCGTTGGTGCGGTTGATCGCGTTACTGTACTCGCCGCGGTTCAGGTAGATCTGTATGATCTGGCAAAGCGCCTTCCGCCGCAGGTCGCCGGAGCCGAGGTCGCGGTCTTCCGCCGCAAGGACCTTTTCATAACACTCGACGGCGTAGTGGCTGTCGGTGTTTTCGGTCATCAGCCCTTCGAGGTAGTAACGCTGCGGAACGTTCTCGCTCATGCGGTCCAGCACCTGCATCGCCGGGGAAGTTTTGCCGTTGGCGTAATACGCGTGGCCGAGCAGGAGGAGCTGTTCGTCCTCCAGGTCGCCGCGGTCCGCGAGGACGCTGATCGCATTGTCGTAGTCCCCGGTCTCAAAATACGCGTTCGCGAGATACGTCGCGACGTATAAATTGTCCTCCAGCGCCGGGTGCTCCGCCCGGTCGTTCAGAATTTCCGGGATGAGCCGCTCGTAAGCGCTCTTGTCGTTCATCTCGTCGGCTAAAGCGGTCTCCGCCTTATACTTGGTGATGTACCCCGCTTCGTTCTCCGGGTCGAAGTGCACCGCCTCCGTGGCGGCCGTCCAACTGCCCTGGTAGTCGCCCGCCGCATACGCCGTGTTGGCCTGCTCGATGATCGCGTCGAATTTGTGGTCGTGGTCGCGCTTCATCTGCACGATGCCGAGGCTCGTGCACAGGATGCCTGCAATCAGCAGGCACGCCAGGCCGCGCCGCGCCGCACGGGCTGTCTTCTGCTGCTTCTGGTGAACCTGCTGGAGCTGTCCGAGGCTCCGCAGGCGGTACCGCACGGTGCTGAAGTTCTGGATCCGCCGCTTTGGATCCGCTTCGATGCACCCGCGGATCAGGTCGCGGACGCCGGCGGACTGAATCTGCGGCAGGTCCTGCAGCATCGCATGATACGCGGTCATGTAGTACGGCCGCACGCTCTGGCTGTTCGTCCGAAGCGTGTTGACTTCGCGCCCCTTGACCATCGGCACCTTGCGGAGCAGCAGCGAATAGAACGTCGTTCCAAAGGCGTAGATATCCGTCAGGAAGCTGTCCGGCTCGCCCTCGAGCCGCTCGAGCGGCGAATACGGTGCGCTGCCGAACGTGCTGCCCTTGACCCCCTGAACGGACGAGAGCCGCCGCGCCAGACCGAAGTCGATGACCCGCGCGAGGCCGTCGCTGTCGATCATGATGTTGCCCGGCTTGATGTCGCGGTGGATGATGCTCTTGCTGTGGAGATACTCCAGCGCGTCTGCGACGTCGATCATCCAGAGGATGACCGTCTCTTCATCGATCAGGCCGGCCGTGGACGGATCGTCCCGCAGTTCGCTGAGCGTCCGCCCGTCGATGTAGTCCTGGATGATATACACATTGTTCCGGTCCTCCAGCGCCTCGTAGATCGAGACGATGTTCGGATGCCGGAGGTGCTGCAGCGTCTGCACCTCAGCGTAGACGTTCACACCGAAGTTCTCCGGGCTGTTTTTGTGGATGATCTTGAGCGCGTATTTCTTTTGCGTCAGGTCGTTGGCCTGCACGAGGTAGACCGTCCCCATGCCGCCGCTGCCGAGGCTTGATATGACTTCATACCTGCCCCGGAAAATGTCCTCCGCTTCGCGCCATGCGCTGTTATTCAGTTGTGTCGAATCTGTACTCCCTGGTCGCAATTCTGATCATGTCCCCTTCTGTGATCGGTGTCTCCGTCGCCGGCTCGATCTTGACGCCGTTGACGAACACGCCGTTCTTCGAGTTGTTATCGCAGACCGCAAACGCGCCGGCTTCTCCAGTGATGGTGAGGTGCTTCCGGCTCACGCCGCGGACGTCGAGCATGTAGTCATTGCCTTCTTCTTTGCGGCCGATCGAGAACGGGGTCTGATAAATCGCGATCTCATCGGCTTCGCCGGTCTCCTCGTCCGCCCAGCGGAGGAACGCGATCGGCTCCGGCGGAGCGACGTACAGTTCCTCGGTCTCTTCTTCATAAATGAGAAGCTCGGTCTCTTCGTATTCCGCGAAGGCTGGCGCCGCGACGACCGGCGCTGCGGCCGGTTCCGGCTCAACGATCGGCTCTGGCTCTGCGATCGGCTCCGGCTCTGCGAAGCGCTCCGGTTCTACGAAAGGAATCTGTTCATAGAAAGGCTCCGGCTCGACGGCAGGCTCCGTTTCGACGACCGGCTCCGGCTCTGCGATCGGTTCCTCAACCGGTGCAGGCTCTTCGGCCACCGGTTCCGTTTCGACGATCGGTTCCGGCTCGACGATCGGCTCCGGCGCTGCAATCGGTTCCTCAACCGGTGCAGGCTCCTCAGCCACCGGCTCTGCCTCGACGATTGGCTCAGCCTCGACGATCGGTTCCGGCTCAACCACTGGCTCTGGTGCAACAACCGGCTCCGGTCTGTGGAAGATGATTGTCTTTTCCTCTGCATACATGTCGTCATCGACGGCCGGCGCAAAGACCGGTGCAGCCGGAATCGACGGGACCGGTTCCGGTGCAGGCTCGGCGACCGGTGCGAACTCGACGACGGCCTCCGGCTCCGGCTCCACGATCGGTGCGAACTCGACGACGGCCTCCGGCGCCGGCTCCACAACCGGTGCGAACTCGACGACCGGTTCCGGTACCGGCTCCGGTGCAAGCCTCGTCACAACTGGCTGCGGAGCGATCTCCGGATATTTGATCTCCTGCGTGTACGTCATCGGCGGCGCCGCCTTGGCGAGCCCGCACTCGACGCGCACGACTTCGCTTTCATCATATTCGTAAGAATTCAGTTCCTTGGCATAGACCGTGAACGACTGCGCGACCGGCTCCGGTGCAGGGGCCGCCGGCTGCGGTACGAGGCCCGCCGCCTGCAGGCGCTTGCCGATCTCTTCGTAGTTCACCTTGACCGTAAAGCGGATCTTGCCGAGGTCCAGTTTGTCGTCGGTGTTCAGGTCGTACGGAACGTCCGGCATCAGCCGCGTCCCGTTCAGATACGTTCCGACGGTGGAATGGAGGTCCGTAATCGCCAGCCTCGACCCGTTGAACGAAAACGCGCAGTGTCTCCTGCTGACGCTCTCGTGGAAGAAGTAAATGTTGACCTCGTCACCGTTTCTTCCCAGCGTAGCCGGCACGTCCGTCACCAGCAGCGTCTGGTCCCGGTTGGACAGGATCGCGACCGGCTCCACCCGGTATGGTGCAGCGGCTTCGCCGTACCCCGCCGTCCACGGATTGTCACCGGGATTCTTTTTGAACTTATCAAATACAGACATAACTACTACCTCCTTTATATAAATGACTTACTCATTCAATTTCGATAATCGGGTCGCCGGACATATCATAGATACATAGGCTGTCAGCCCAGAATTCCCTTTCCTGCACCTCATCATAATAATAAGTATTCACAGGAATATAGATACGTCCGTCATGGCAATAAACACCTTCCGCATATCCACCTTCGCGGCGGACCAGATTCCGCACCTGGCAGTTCTCCAGATCGAACGTTCTGATGTACGTATAAGCATCGTTGTCCGCGTACAGGGCATAAAACCGGTTCCCGTCAACATTGTTGACCATCCACATGTCCGCGCTGTTACCGGACAGTTCATAAACCGCTTCCGGCTTCAGCGTTTGGAGATCAAACACGCGGACAAGGACCGCCGCTGACTCGTATTCACCATCCTCATTGAAATAATCCTTCTGATGATAGAAGTACAGCTTTTGTCCACAAATGGAGAGGTCTGTCGCTGCTACGATCTGGTCCTCATCCCACCATTCTTCCAAAAGGACTTCACGTCCGCTTCCATCCGGTCGGATGCGGAAAAGCCGGATACCGGTTCGCGAATGATCCGTGTCAGTGGCTTCATCGTATTCATAATGATACAAGCCTTCGGTAATCCAGACCCATCCGTTTCTGCAAACGCACCCTCTACAATATGCTTCCGGAGAATCCCCGGCAAAGACGTACTCCATCAAGGCGGTCTTTTCTCCGGTCTCCAGATCGATGGACAACGGATAATCGTACCCGTCTCCCCACTCGACTTCACAGATGCAATAGTGCCCTTCTATGAAGAACGTATTCACGAACCAGAGATTCGTACCGAGGGTATGCGTTGAAATCGTCCTTCCGTCCGCCGGATCGAGTTCAAGCAAATTGACTACGTTATAGTCGTTCTCATAATCGTACCGGATGCGGATTGCGTACAGGATCCCTTCCTGATAGAGAATGCTTCTGATTTCGCTGCCGTCGGTTAACGAATACAACAATCGCTGGTTTCCGCCGTCCGGGTCAGCCGCATAAATCGAACTGGACGAATCGCTGACATAATCATAGTAGGATTGGCTCCTCCCTATGATGTAGTAGATCTGTCCGTTGCCAAACGCGACTTTTCCTCCGGCAGTGGAGTTGGACGTCGACGCTTCGTTCGCCACGGTATCTTCCGGCGCTTCGTCCTTGTCAGGTTTTTTGTTGCGGGACGGTTTCAGTTCATCGTTCCCCGGAACGCGCCCGTCCGCTGTATCCTCCATCGCGTCTTTGTACTTTTCGTCCCCGGTATCGTCGTACAGGTCTTTATACAGATCCCTCGCTTCGGTGAATTTGCTGTTGACGGCCTTTGTGTACGCGAGGCCCTCTCTGGCAGAGACCTTCCGCGGCTGCATCGCTACCGCAGCGGTGAATTCAATTTCCGCCTGTTCGTAGTCTCCCTCTTCGAAGCATTTGGTCGCGATTTCGACCTGTTCTGCATATTTCGCGTTATCTCGCAGAATAAACCCGATAACGCCGGCAATCGCCGCGACCGCAATCAATGCGACCGCGACGTATTTTGCGCCCGAGCGTCGTTTCTTTTGTCCGGTTTTTAATAACAGTTCTCCGGTGGTCTCGTAGTCGTAATTCTGATTCTGCTGCTGCGTAGCCATCTCTCAAACCGATCTATTAAATTCGACAGTTTAAAAGTAATTGTAGTATGAATTCTGAATGCTCTGAACGACGAGTCTCAACACGATGTATATGATAATGGTAGAGACTGTGGTGCTTGCAACCTGACCTGTCGCGAAGCCCATGATCAGGCTGTTGCCCGAGATGCCCATCTGCTCCTCGAAGGCTTTAAACATCATTACAATTGTAAGGGTTCCCGCAAAGACGAGGGCGAGGGTTCCGACGACCAGCATGGCTTCCGATCTGCAGATGAGAAGCACCACCAGCTGGATCGCGCCTGGCAGAATGAAGCACGCGCCGACCGATCCCACCCAGGTTTTCACATTCGCCTTGCCGTGGAAAAGCTTGCCGATACCGTAAACCGCCATGATCGTCCCCGCGTCAATAAGCAGGAGCGTGATGAGCAGGATGAAGAAGACCTTTACGCCGCTGTTCCGGACCATCTGGCTGATCATCGACCCGACATATCCGTCCAGCAGGACAGACATCAGGTTGGCCACCACAGACATGCCCAGCACGGCAAAAAGGAGGTCCTTTGCGCAGAGGCCGATGATGCTCCCGACGAAGTTGTCGTGCTCCTCACCATAGCGGACCGCGTCCATTGGCTTTGTGAAGCAGAGTTTGAGCCACTCGCCCATGCCCGCAGGAATCTTATCCTTGATATTAATATTGCGCGCCGCCTCGAACACTTTTGCGCCCATCTGGCTTGCGCCGCCGGTCTGACCGCCCTGCGCGCCATAATAGCCCTGCCCAGGGTCGTTTGGTCCCGGTGCCGCCCCGTAGACCGGACCGCGGTTCTGCGCCTGCGCCTGCGCGGCATTCGCTTCCGCCTGTCTGCGATAGTCTCCCGACGGGTCACCGATTACCGTCGCCTCTGTCTCAAACGGCTTGGTATAAATGTTCCGGACCTGCAGTTTCGCACCGCAGACGCCGCAGAATAAATCCGTATCGCCGCAAATCGTTCCGCACTTTTGACAAATCATCGTTCTGTCCTTTCTATACTTATATATTTGAATGCACTTCTCTTGTGTGCATCATACCTTACAATATGACCGTATTGCGCAAAACACCCTGAAATGCACAATCAGGCGCCTGAAATGCAGCCCCGTCCGGTCAAATCCTTATAATACCGCAATCTATATTGTATCAGAAAAAAGCGCCTGCGTGAAGAATTATTCATCCTGAAGCAGGTATCCCTTTTGCTCAAGGGCCGCGCGGATCCGCGCGAGCGACGCCTCATCGCGGTACCCGATCGTATGCAGATGGATTCCGCCCGTGATCGAGCTCAGCGTGAGCGCGTTGGACTCCGCGAGCAGGTTGCAGAACTGGTCCGCGTCGTAGCGGTTCTCGATGTTCAGCAGGCCGTTCAGCTCCCCGTACGCCGGGTGCTCGACCGTCACGTCGATGACCTGACCGCCGTTGTCGACGATGATGTAGAGCTCGTCGAGCGTCTCCTCCAGGGTATGCCGGCAGGCGATTACCGCCGTGTTCCCCTTTGCCGGCGCGCGCTGCTCGAGGACGTAGCCCTGCGGCGTCGGGAGGACTTTGTGGCCCGCCGCACGCAGAAGCGCGACGTCGCCGACGATGATCTGCCGGCTCACGCCGAAGTGTTCCGCAAAGTCGTTCGCCTTGACAGGGCCGGACGCGGAGCTCAGCGTCCGCAGGATCTCGTGCCGGCGTTCTTCCGTTGTGTAATGCATGTTTCCTCCTGTTCGGTCCGCTTCCCCCGCGGACCAAAAGTGATTCTTTCCTTAATATCATAATATGTTTTTACAGGTGTAAAGTCAATATTTAATTTGGTGTCTTGACACCTGTATATTTATCTGCTATCTTATACTTGAAAATCGGATATAAACGCAATTATTTATATAAATCGAAATCAAAAGGAGGGCTGGAAGCATGGCAAAAGGATCTGTAAAGGCTTTTCTCGAACGCAAGAATATTGAGATCAGCGCACGGCGGTACGGAATCGACGCGCTGTCGGCGATGGCGCAGGGTCTGTTCTGCTCGCTCCTCATTGGTACCATTATTAATACATTAGGGACACAGTTTCACATCGCGTTTCTGACGACGCCGGTCTGGACGGTTAACGAGACGACAGCTTACACCGTCGGTGGCCTCGCCGTCGCGATGACGGGTCCTGCGATGGCAATCGCCATCGGGCACGCGCTCAAGTGTCCTCCGCTCGTCCTCTTCTCGCTCGCGACGGTCGGCTTTGCGGCCAACGGGCTCGGCGGTGCCGGCGGCCCGCTCGCGGTTCTGATCATCGCGATCATTGCGGCGGAGTGCGGCAAGGCGGTCTTCGGTGAGACCAAGGTCGACATCCTCGTCACCCCGCTGGTCACGATCGGCGTGGGCGTCGGACTCTCGGCCTGGTGGGCGCCGGGACTCGGTGCAGCTGCGATGAAGATCGGCGCGCTGATCATGTGGGCGACCGAGCTGAGACCGTTCCTGATGGGCATCATCGTTTCGGTCGTCGTCGGCATGGCCCTCACGCTCCCGATTTCCTCTGCGGCGATCTGCGCGGCGCTTCAACTGACCGGCCTCGCCGGCGGCGCTGCGGTCGCCGGCTGCTGCGCGCAGATGGTCGGCTTCGCGGTCATGTCGTTCAAGGAGAACAGATGGGGCGGACTGGTTTCCCAGGGCATCGGCACCTCGATGCTTCAGATGGGCAACATCGTCAAGAATCCGCGGATCTGGATCGCACCGACGTTGACGGCAGCGATCACCGGACCGATTGCAACCTGCATTTTCCGCATGCAAATGAACGGTGCGGCCGTATCGAGCGGCATGGGCACCTGTGGATTTGTTGGTCAGATTGGGGTGTACTCCGGATGGGTCAAAGACGTGGCCTCCGGCGCAAAGGCCGGCATCACGGCGATGGACTGGATCGGACTGATCCTGATCTGCTTCGTCCTCCCGGCGATCCTCGCGCCGCTGATCAACAGCGTCTGCCGCAAGCTCGGATGGGTCAAGGACGGTGACCTGACGCTCTAGCGCAGGTCAGGCCGGTACGCTACCGGTCCAGGATTTTGGAAAGGACACAAAACAGCGTTCCCGCGAGTGCGACCGCGACCAGCGCGAGCTTGCCGCTGACCGTACTCATGACGGCAAAGATGTGCCCGAGATAAGGAATATGGACTTTCACGACGCCGATCACGTTCTCATACGGGATCGGCGCGTCTTCTTTTTGGTTCGCGTCGCCTTTGGTTATGACCTCGGCTTTGTCCGTGTCATTGCGGACCACGCGGTGCGTGATCGGGACGTCACTCTTACCATTGTAAAAGACGATTACGTCCCCTTCCCCGAGCGTCGCAGGGTCGACGTCGCCTGCGTAGATTACGGACCCGACCGGGATGTTCGGCTCCATGCTCCCGGACATGACGGCATACGTCTGAAAGCCGAGGAGCTTTGGGACCGCAAGAGACAAGCAGAGCACGAATACGAGAAGGATCGTCACCGTACCGATGATGTCAAATACCTTTGCGATGGCCTTCATATCCGCACTCCTTTCCGTGAACATTACAATAATTATAAATCCGCCGAGTTTCCTTGACAACTTCTTTCGCCGGATTGTATCATACTATATAGACAGAGAGAATAAGAACGTAACACACAACATTGCAGGAGGTACCCCAATGCTGATTTTCGTATTGAATTTAGGTTCCACATCATCCAAGATCGCCATTTTTGAAGATGACCAGGAGAAGTTCTCCAAGACCATCAACCACGATCCTCAGATGCTCGCCCGGACCCGCCGTCCGGTCGACCAGATGGAGATGCGCAGGAACGCAATATATGAAGCCGTGCACAAGGCCGGCTACCACTTCGCCAACTTTGACGCCATCTGCTCCCGCGCCGGCGTGCTCCGCCCGATCGAATCCGGCACTTACACCGTCGACTACTCCGTCATGGCGGACGTGCTCGACCCGGAGGTCGGCGGCCGCGGCCCGCACGGACTTGGCCTGCTGATCGCCAACGAGATCAGTATGAAATACGACATTCCGGCGTTCTTCTGCGACCCGGTCTCGACGGACGAACTCCGCCCGGTCGCGAGGATCTCGGGCTTCAAAGGAATGGAACGCCGCAGCAACTTCCACGCGCTCAACCAGAAGGCCGTCGCGCGCAGATGCGCCGAGGTCATCGGCAAGCCATACGAGGAACTCAATCTGATCGGCGTCCACCTCGGCGGCGGAACCTCCGTCGTCGCGCACGAGAAAGGCCGCTGCGTCGAGATTCACAACTGCACCGAGGAAGGCGCGTTCTCCATGGACCGCCCGGGCAACCTTCCGACCACCCAAATCGTCAACTACTGCTTCTCCGGCGTGAGCAAGGAGGACGTCCGACTCGCCCTCGGGAGGCAGGGCGGCGTATACTCCTACCTCGGCACCAGCGACATGCGGAACGTCGAGCAACGCGTCAAGGACGGCGACCAGGAGGCCAAACTGATCTACGAAGCGTTCGCGTACCAGCACTGCAAGTGCATCGGCGAGATGGCCGCCGCGCTCCGCTTTGACGTCGACGGCATCTTCATCACCGGCGGCATCGCGCACCGCGAGAGCATGATCGAGCTGATCAAGGGCTACGTCGGCAAGCTTGCGCCGATCTACGTCTTCCCGGGTGAGGAAGAAATGAAGTCCCTCGCCATGGGCGCGCTCCGCGTCCTCAACGGCGAGACCGAAGCGCTTCAGTACCGTCCGCAGTACTTCTGATCATGACATCCCCGCTGGACAGGAGCCGCCTGTTCTACGAGCAGGAGGTCGCGCCGATGATCGAGGCGCTTTTTCCTGAATACGCCAACAAAATCGCAGTCGGAGTCGCCGGTGAGGGCTCCGACTGTTTCGGATATGACGATCTCATCTCCCGCGACCACGACTTCGGCACCGGCGTCTGCCTGTGGGTCAACGACGCGACCTACGCGCGGATCGGTGCGGCCCTCTCCATCGCCTACAACGAACTCGTCGACCGCCACCCGGGCAGCGCCGCCCTCTCCGCGCGGCAGCGCGAACGCCGTGGCGTCATGACGATTCGAGCTTTCTACTCCAACGTCCTCGGAATCGACTGCGACCCGGACGCCCGCGCGCTGACGGAGGAGCAATGGTTCGCGCTGGACCACACGTGCCTCGCGACCGCGACCAACGGCGCCGTGTTCCGCGACGACCTCGGCCAGTTCACGCGTTTCCGCAACCTGCTCCTCGCCTACTATCCGGACCGCATCTGGAAGGTCCGCATGATCAACGAACTGCACCTCTACGCGTCTGCCGTCCAGGTCAACTACGCCCGCTGCATAACGCGCGGCGACATCGTCGCCGCCGAGGTCTGCCGGCTCCGCGGCCTGACCGCCGCGATGGAACTCGCTTTCCTGCTGGCGCGGCGGTACGCCCCGTACTACAAGTGGACGTACCGGGCGCTGACCGAGCTTCCGGGCATGGAGGCGCTCGCCGCGCACATGAAGGACCTCGCGACCGCTGTACCGGACGGCTCACTCTGGGCCGGCCGCGCGTATGACGGTGATGTCCTCAATACCGCGGACCCCGTCATCACCGCCGCCGAAGCGGTCGCAGCCGACATCGTCCAAAAACTAAAAGAGGCCGGCCTCACGACGGAGACCGACCCTTACCTCGAAGTCCAGTGCAACGCGCTGCAGCGGTTGCTTTAGCCTGCTCTACAGCTGCTCTAGTCCAGTTTTTTGGTAAAGTGAATGATGCGGTTGGCTACCTTGAACCCCGCCTTGGTGTGGAACCGCGAACTCAGGATGTCCGACAGCTCGCAGTCGCTCGCGAATTCCGTGCAGCCCTTCTCTCTCGCCCAGTCCTCACCGGCCTTGAGCAGTTCTCTCGCTACCCCTTTGCTGCGGTTCTCCGGGGATACAAAAATGCCTTCCAGATACCCGACCGGGCTCGTCGTGCACCCTTCAACATAGTCGCGCCGGAGCTGGCAGTGCGCGTAACCGCTGATCGGATCGCCGTCTTTGGCAGCATACACAAAGACCGCACAGTTCTCATTTGGAATCTGCGCTGTGTAACGTGCCACCATGTCTTCTTTGCTGTGCCAGGTCCAGAGCTGCGTCGCCAGATCGGCGACCGCGTCGATGTCCGCCATAGTCGCTTTGTAAATCATTTCTTGTCCTCCACTCAATTATCTTGCTTCAATAATAGCAAGCGCACGGACCTGAAGCAAGCAAAAACAATGATAAAATGAGAGAAATAAAACGCCGGGATCCCGCGACGTCGCACGAATCTCCCGGCGCATTTTAATTCATATCAGATCTCTGCGAAAAGGAATTATTCCTTCCAATTGTTCTTTGGCGGAATGATTTCAATTGCGGCGCGGCTGATGTCGAGCTCGGTGCCGGCGTCGAGGTAGCAGCACAGGAATACGAGGTCCGTGTCGCCGATATTGATGGTCGAATGGTAGCCTTCCTTAGGGATGTAGATCATCTCGCCAGGGCCGAGTTCCTTCTCCTGCAGGCCGTCCGGACGCTCGATCGTCTGCATCGCGCGGCCTTCCATGAAGTAAATGAACTCTGCGCAAGGGTGATTGTGTCTGGTGTGGCCGAAGCCCGGTTTGATGCGGCCGACGCCGAGGATCATCTTGTCCGCACCGGTGACGCGCGGCTCATTCATCCACTGGAAGGTGCCCCAGTCCAGAACTTGGGTTTCAACGTCGTCGAGCGATACCATGCTGAGATATTTTTCCATTATCATGCTCCTTTCTTAACTGCAATTGCGTGCACACAGAACATTACAAATGTTTACCCACGAGATAATTGTAACACAGTTTTATGTCGATATTGTGTTATAATAAATTAATATTATCATCTCGCGAGGCACTTCATGAACAAGATCCTTACCGACCGCCCGGGGCCGATGCTCTACCCGGTCCCCGCCGTCATGGTCAGCTGCGGCACCATGGAACAGAGCAACATCATCACCATCGCCTGGACCGGCATCGTCAACTCCGACCCGCCGATGACCTATGTTTCCGTCCGCAAGTCCCGGTTTTCGCACGGCCTGATCGCAGAGAGCGGCGAATTCGTCATCAACCTGGTCACGGCGGACCTCGCGTCCGCGGCGGACTTCTGCGGCGTCCGGTCGGGGCGAGACATGGATAAGTTTGAAAAAGCCGGTCTGACCCGCCAGGCGGGCGATCAGGTCAAAGCGCCGCTCATCGCGGAGTCGCCGGTCAACCTCGAATGCAAAGTCTTCGATGTGAAAGAGCTGCCGACGCACGACATGTTCCTCGCGGAGATCGTCGCTGTCCATATCGACGAGACGCTGAAGGACGAAGCCGGCGCATATCATTTTGAGGGCCTCGACCTGGTCAGCTATAACCACGGGCACTACTACCCCGTCAGCCGGCGGCCCTTCGGCCGCTTCGGCTACTCCGTCATGAAGCCGAAGACCAAACGCCGGTTGAACCGTCAAAAGCAAAAGGACGCTGCGGACAAGTGACCACCTTATGTCACTTCGTTGCCACTCATTGCCACTACTAGTAAGCTTTTTCAATAGCTAAGCTACTACATATTGGGATTTTTATGTCTTTTTTTGCAATAAATGCAAACAAAAGACATTTTTTCTCTTGTATTTTTTTTCGTACTTTATTACTATTTTTATATATGAAAGTTTTGGGTTATCCAGGTCAAATCAATGACCCCATCTACAGGTCAATTTCACACTGTGTTATTGGCAATCTTTACAAGGAGGAACTGCATGGATTATCTACAAATATCCAATCTGCCTGTAATGTGGCTGCTGTGTTCGTTCACAGTCGTCATCGCCGCACTGCAGGCTTTTCTGTTCATTCGTGCAGCGAGAAAAGCCACCGTTGAATGCGAAATCGATCCTGAGATTCCAAGGAAAGCTTTCCGCGTCGGCCTCGTCACTGCGATTGGCCCGGCGCTCGGCGTCTTCATCGTCATGGTCGGACTGATGTCGGCCATCGGCGGACCGATGTCCTGGCTGAGACTATCGATTATCGGCGCGGCACCGACAGAACTCGCTGCTGCAACCAACGGCGCAACTGCTGCCGGCGTCACACTCGGCGGCGAAGGCTACACGCTCGAAATTCTTGCGGTGTCCTGGTTTGCGATGGCGCTCAACGGCGCCGGCTGGCTGCTGGTTACCGGTATCTTCACCCCTGGACTCGAGGCGCTCCGCGAAAAAATGTCCGGCGGCGACCCTCACTGGCTTGGCGTGATGTCCGCGGCTTGCTCGATCGGCGTCTTCGGCTACCTCAACGCGAATTCCATTGTTGCAAAAGGCTTCGGAAACGGCGGCCCTGCTCTCAACATGGGCAACCTCTGGGCGGTCCTTTTTGGTGCGGTCAGCATGATCCTGCTCGGCAAATTCGTCATCCCGAAACACCCGCGGCTCGCAGAGTACTCGCTGGGCATCGCGATGATCATCGGTATCGCTGCCGCGTTGATTCTGACCTAACGCAGAAAGGAGGAAAATACAATGGAAAACAACTACATGGCAAAATGGAGAAAGACCTGTACCAAGATCGGCGCTCCTACCAATATTCTGGCTGCATTCACGGCCTTCATTCCGGTTTTATACCTGTGCTCCAAATTTGACTGCTGGCCACCGCTGTCGCTCGTCATGAACGCGTGGGCGCTGACCGTCATCGCCTTCGGCGCATTCTACATCGTAGAGCCGATTTCTTACTATTCATCTCTCGGAATGAGCGGCACCTACCTCAGCTTCCTTTCCGGCAACATCGGAAACATGAGAATGCCTTGCGCGTCCCTCGCGCTCGACGTCACTGAGAGCGAAGTCGGCAGCATCCAGGCGGAAGTCGTTTCGACGATGGCGATCTGCGGATCGATTATCACCAACCTGATCGCGACGACCGCGGCTGCCTTTGTCGGCGCTGCCATCGTATCGGTTCTCCCGGAGGCGATTAACGTCGGCCTCAAGAGCTATGCCTCTGCTGCGATCTTCGGCGCGGCGTTCGGTAACTTCGCGCTCAAGAATCCAAAGCTCGCGGTCTTTGGCATCGGCATTCCGATCATCTGCAAGCTGGTCGGTACCATCCCTGCCTGGATTACGATCATCCTTTCGGTATTCGGCACCGTCCTCATCTCCCGCCTGTTCTACAAGGCTGCGAAGAAGACTGCTTAATCGATATAGTTTATAGAAAGAAGGTTTAATAACATGTTTTGGACTGAATGCAAAGACCTGCAGGAAGACCTCGTATGCATGCGTCGGGACCTCCATAAGATTCCGGAACTCGGGACGAATCTACCGAAGACCCAGGCATACATCATCGCCAAGCTCGAGGAGTACGGGATCCCGTACAAACTGAATAAGGGCGATTCCGGCCTGGTCGCCACGATCAAGGGCAAAAAAAACGGGAAAGTCATCGCGCTCCGCGCGGACATGGACGCGCTGCCGATCCAGGAGGAGAATGCGGTCGACTATGTTTCCACGCACGACGGCTGCATGCACGCCTGCGGTCACGACGCGCATATCACGATGCTGCTCGGCGCCGCGAAGGTCCTCAATGCGCACAAATCAAAGCTTTCCGGTGAGGTCCGACTGCTCTTCCAGACGGGCGAAGAGATTTGCAAGGGCGCAAAGGTTCTGGTTGCCGAGGGAGCAATGGAGGGCGTCGACGCGGTGTTCGGTACGCACATCGGCAGCATCATCGACAGAACGATCCCGCAGGGCAAGTTCATCATCTGCCCGGGCCCGGTTATGGCGTCGTTCGACCGGTTCATTATCAAGGTTAAGGGGATCGGCTGCCACGGCTCCACCCCAGAGAAGGGCGTCGACCCGGTCAACATCGCGGCTCACATCGTCATTGCCCTCGAGGCGGTCAACGCCCGCGAGTTCAACGCCTGCGTTCCGGTCGTCCTGACGATCGGCATGATCAAGGGCGGCTACGCTTACAACGCGATCCCGAGCGAAGTCCTGATCGAAGGCACGACGCGTACTTTTGACGACGACGTCCGCAAGAAAGTCGCGCAGAGAATCGGCGAGATCTCCCAGATGACGGCCGCTGCCTTTGGCGGATCGGTGGAATTTGAGATGGACTGGGGCGCTCCTCCGGTGGTGAACGTTCCTGAGATGGCCAAGTTTGCCGCAGAGTGCGCCGCCGAGGTCGTCGGAGTCGACAACATCATCACCAGCCGTCCGAGCCCGAACATGGCGGGCGAGGACTTCGCGTACTTGCTCGCGGAGGCCCCGGGCGCCTTCATGTTCCTGAGCTCCGCAAATCCGGCTAAGGGCTCTGACATCCCGCACCACAATCCGAAATTCAAGGTCGACGAAGACGTCCTGTGGATGGGCTCCGCTGCGTTTGTCAACCTTGCGGAAAAATTTCTTCAGTAGTTAAAAAATATCAGGCCAGTCCTGAACATATTCGGATGACTGGCCCGGGAGAGACCGCCGCGCGGCGGCGCCGAAGGGGAATGCGAAAACTCTCAGGCAAAAGGACCGGGTCACGACGAAACTTCGGAGAGTACGACGTATGAGCGTACACCAAAGGGGCAACCGGCGGCCGCAGCAGGCCATTAGACGCGACTGCGGCCAAAAGGAATCTCTCAGGTAATGACGGAGGCAAGAAAACCATTCGGTTTTTTTGCCCCGTTTTATTTTTCAGAGAAAGGAACAGGTTATGGAAAAACTCAAACGCACGCAACTCTATCAGGTGCACGTAGATGAGGGCGCCACGATGGTGGACTTCGGCGGATGGAACATGCCGGTACAGTATCCGACCGGTATCGTCGCCGAGCACCTCTATACGCGCCACTTCTGTTCCCTCTTTGACGTCTCCCACATGGGCAGGCTGATCATCGAGGGGCCGGAGATGGTGCCGTTCCTTCAGCACGTGCTCACCAGCAACGTGGAGGCGCTCGACCTCGACAAGGCGCAGTACTGCATCATCCCGGACGAGGACGGCAGCGCTGTGGACGACGCCTACCTCTACCGTTATTCCGAGGATCGCTACCTCCTGGTCGTCAACGCGTCCAACACGGACAAGGACCTCGAGCATCTGAACAAGATCGTCAAGGACTACGACTGCACCATCACCAACATCACGGCGGACTGGGGTTCCATCGCGGTGCAGGGTCCAAAGAGTAAAGACCTCCTGCTGGTCCTGACCGGCGGTGAAGCGCTCACCGAACCGATGAAAAACGCCCTCGGCGTCCACGACTTTGAGGGCCACAAGGCGTATGTCGCAAAGACCGGGTACACCGGTGAGCCGATCGGCTACGAGGTCTTCGTTAAGTCCGAGGACATCGCATGGCTCTGGTACCGGTTGGAAGAGCTCGGCGCCCGCCCGGCGGGTCTCGGCGCCCGCGACACGCTGCGTCTTGAAGCCGGCATGCCGCTGTACGGCCACGAGATGGGCGAAGACCCGGACGGCAATCCGATGCCGGTTTTCTCCGTCCCGCTCGCGAGATTTGCCGTCAGCTTCTCTGACCGCAAGGGAGACTTTGTCGGCCGCGCCGCGCTCGAGAAACAAAGCGCGGTCTTCAAGGAGATCATGAACCGCGACTACAGCCACATCGACGTCCTGCCGCGCAGGATCCTTCCGATTGCCCTCCTCGACCGCGGCGTCATCCGCGCCCACATGGAGGTCTTCCGCAACGGTGAGAAGATCGGCTGGGTCACCAGCGGCACGATGGTACCGTATTACAAGGCGGAGGGGGAAGGCCTCGAGACCGTCATCACGGACGAAGTCGTCAAGCGCTCCATCGGCATGGCTTACATCTCCAGCGACCTCCTCGAGGACGACATCATCGAAGTCGACGTCCGCGGCAGACGCCTCAAGGCCGTCGTCGTGGAGAAACACCTCGACGCGCTCGCCCCGCCGTTCGCGCGGCCGCTGATCTACGGTCACGAGCTCGCCAAGCGCGAGGAGAGCGGCGAAAGCCGCCTGAACAAGGCGATCAACCTGCTCCAGAGAGCCGAGGAAAACCACATCTGGCGCCAGCAGAACTGCATCAACCTGATCCCTTCGGAAAACACCCCGAGCAAGGCGGTCACGATGCTCTGCGCGAGCGACCCGGCGTTCCGGTACGCGGAGCACAAGAAAGTCAAGTCCTTCTACGACAAGGATATCTTCTACTATCAGGGTACCAAATTCATCGACGACGTCGAGCAGCTGCTCGTCGAGGAGATGAAGCAGTACTTCGGATGCACCGAGGTCGAAACCCGTGTCATCAGCGGCCAGATGTCCAACATGTGCGCCTTCTCCGCGCTCATGGACTGGAAGAACCGCCTCGACCGCAAGAACACGCCGAAGCGCCTCGGCTACGTCCTCAACAACCACATCATCAAGGGCGGCCACCTGTCCGCGCAGCCGATGGGCGCGCTGCACGATTACGTCGCGATCGACCCGGTCACCGAGCGGGCCGCTGTCGTTAACTTCCCGGTCTGCAAGGACAACCTCTTTAAGATCGACGTCGAGGAGACCAAAAAGGTCATCGAAGAGTACAAACCGGAGCTGATCATCTTCGGCAAGAGCATGGTCCTCCACAAGGAACCGGTCGCCGAGATCCGCAAATTTGTCGACGAGATGGGCCTCAATACGACTATCATGTACGACATGGCGCACGTCCTCGGCCTGATCGGCGACTACTTCCAGAAGCCGTTCGAGGAAGGCGCGGAGATTGTCACCGGCTCGACGCACAAGACCTTCTTCGGTCCGCAGAGAGGCGTCGTCGCGGTCAACTACAAGGAAGAAGACCTCAAGTACGGCCTATGGAAGGCCATCGAGACCCGCGCGTTCCCGGGCAGCGTCTCCAACCACCACCTCGGCACGCAGCTCGGCCTCCTCATGGCGGCTTACGAGATGAATACGTTCAAGGACGCGTACCAGAAAGCCATCATCACGAACGCCAAGAGCTTCGCGAAATCCCTCAAGGCCGCCGGCCTCAACGTCTGCGGCGACCCGGCGATCGACTACACCGAGACCCACCAGGTCATCGTCTCCGTCGGCTACGGCGAGGGCGCGGACATCGCGGCGCGGCTCGAGCGGAACAACATCATCGTGAACTACCAGGCGACGCCAGAGGAAGAAGGCTTCACCGCCTCCGGCGCGCTCCGCATGGGCATGAGCGAGATGACCCGCTTCGGCTTCGGCCCGGCTGAGTTCGACAAGCTGGCGCAGCTGATGGCGGACGTCATCCTGCGCGACAAAGACGTGTCCCAGGACGTCGCAAAGCTCCGCGGCGAGTTCACCGAGATGAAGTACTGCTTCGACGACAAGGCGTTCGACGAGGCGCTCGGACACTTCGCGGGCAAGATCGGCTTCTAACCGTCTATCATGAGTCTGTCGGGCCGGCCCGGCCGGCCTGACCATCACTTTTTAATCATAGGAGGAATGTTATGAATTACCCAACCGAACTGAAGTATTCCAAAACCCATGAATGGCTCACCATGGACGGTGACGTCGCGGTCATCGGAATCTCCGACTTCGCGCAGGACGCCCTCGGCGACGTCGTATTCATCAACCTGCCGGAGGTCGGCGACGACGTATTTGCCGGCGAGCCGTTCGGCGACGTCGAGTCCGTCAAGGCGGTCAGCGACCTGGTCAGCCCGGTCACCGGAACCGTCTGCGCGATCAATGAAGTCCTGCTGGACGCGCCGGAAGCGCTGAACGAGGACTGCTATGAGGCGTGGATCATCAAGGTCGAAGGCGTCACACAGACCGAAGACCTGCTCGATGCGACCGAATACGAAGAATTCTGCGCAACCGAAGAATAAAAAGGAGTGAATCATGAGTTACGTACCTAGCACGCCTGAACAAAGGCAGGAAATGCTGCGTGCCGTGGGCGTGTCGGATTACAAGGAACTCTACCGCGATGTCCCGGCGGACATGCTTCTGACGAAGCCGCTCAACTTGCCGGAGGGCAAGAGCGAGCTCGAGACCGTCCGCATCATGACCGAAATCGCGGAAAAGAACACCGTTTTTCCGACCATTCTCCGAGGCGCCGGCGCCTATGACCATTACATTCCTGCAGTGGTGCGGTCCATTCCTGCAAAGGAAGAATTTCTCACCGCCTACACCCCATACCAGGCCGAAATGAGCCAGGGTGTCCTGCAATCCATTTTTGAATACCAGACCATGATCTGCGAGATCACGGGCATGGACGTCGCCAACGCGTCCGTCTACGACGGCGCGACCGCTTCCGCGGAGGCGGCTGCGATGTGCCGCGACCGCAAGCGCAGAGTCACACTGATCTCCGGTGCCGCGCATCCGGACGTCATCAGCACCGTCCGGACGTACTGCTATGGCACCGGTGACGAGCTCCGCATCGTCCCGGCCAAGGACGGCAAGACCGACCTCGCGGCGCTCAAGGAAATGCTCGGCGACGACATCGCTTCGTTCATAGGTCAGCAGCCGACCTTCTACGGGCAGTTCGAGCCCGCGGAAAAGATCGCCGCGCTCGTGCACGAGGCCGGCGCGATGTACGTCATGAACTGCAACCCGATCGCCCTCGGCATCATGAAGACGCCGCGCGCCTTTGGCGCGGACGTGGCGGTCGGCGAAGGCCAGCCGCTCGGCCTGCCGATGGGCTTCGGCGGACCGTACCTCGGCTTCATGGCCACGACCACGAAATACATGCGGAAGCTCCCGGGCAGAATCGTCGGCCAGACCGTCGACAGCGAAGGCGAGCGCGCCTATGTCCTCGCCCTCCAGGCCAGAGAGCAGCACATCCGCCGCGAGAAGGCGAGCAGCAACATCTGCTCCAACGAAGCGCTCTGCGCGCTGACCGCGGCCGTTTACCTGTCCGTCATGGGTCCGGACGGCCTCGCGGAGGCAGCCCGCCAGTCCATGGCCAAGGCCCACTACCTCGCGGACGCGCTCACCGCGATCCCGGGCGTTTCGCTGGTCTACGACGGACCGTATTTCCACGAATTTGTCACGACACTGCCGGACAAGGAGAAAGTCCTCGCCGCGCTGCAGGACGCCGGAATCCTCGGCGGTCTGCCAATCGATGAGGGCGTCCTCTGGTGCGCAACGGAAAAGGTCAGCAAGGCCGACCTCGACCGTGCCGTCGAGATCGTAAAGGAGGTGCTGGCATGAAACTGATCTTTGAAAAAAGCGTAGCGGGCCGGCACTGCGACGTGCTCGGCAAGTGCGATGTCGATTACGCACCGCTTCCGGAGGAGTTCTGCCGCGAGAGCAAACCGCTTCTCCCGGAGATGAGTGAAGTCGACGTCTCGAGACACTACACCGAACTCAATCACAGGGTGCACGGCGTCAACTGCGGCTTCTACCCGCTCGGCTCCTGCACCATGAAGTACAACCCGCGCGTCGACGAAGACATCGCGGGCCTCAAGGGCTTCGCGGGCATTCACCCGCTCGCCCCTGCCGACACCGTCAAGGGCTGCCGCGAGGTCATCGACACGGCCGGCAAGTACCTCTGCGAGATCTCCGGCATGGACGCCATGACGTTCCAGCCGGCCGCGGGCGCGCACGGTGAGTTCACCGGCGTCCTCCTGATCAAGCAGTACCACGACAAGCGCGGCGACACCGCCCGGACCAAGATCATCGTTCCGGACTCCGCGCACGGCACCAACCCGGCGACGGCCGCGATGTGCGGCTACAAGGTCGTCAACATCCCGTCCGCGCCAAACGGCTGCGTTGACCTCGACGCGCTGCGCGCGGTCCTCGGCCCGGACACCGCCGGACTGATGCTGACCAACCCGAACACCGTCGGTATCTTTGACGAGAACATCCTCGAGATTACCCGTCTGGTCCACGAAGCCGGCGGCCTGTGCTACTACGACGGCGCCAACCTGAACGCCATCATGGGCGTGGTACGGCCGGGCGACATGGGCTTCGACTGCATCCACATGAACCTGCACAAGACCTTCGCCACCCCGCACGGCGGCGGCGGACCGGGTGCTGGTGCGGTCGGCTGCAAGGCGTTCCTCAAGGAGTTCCTGCCGGCGTCCGCCCTCATGGACGGCGCTAAGGACCGCATCCAGATACGCAGCTTCGCGGGGAACTTCCTCGTCCTCGTCCGCGCTCTCACCTACATCACGACTCTCGGCAAGGAAGGCATCCCGGAGGCTTCGCAGAACGCCGTTCTCAACGCGAACTACCTCATGCGCCAGATTGAAGGCACGTTCGACCTCGCCTACGACCGCATCTGCATGCACGAGTTCGTCCTCGACGTTGCGAGCTACAAGAAAGAAACAGGCCTGTCGGCGCTCGACGTCGCGAAGTCGCTCATCGACTACGGCATGCACCCGCCGACAATGTACTTCCCGCTGATCGTCCACGAAGCATTGATGCTCGAGCCGACCGAGACCGAGACCAAGGAAACGCTCGACTGGACGGCGGACGTGTTCCGCGCGGTCTACGAGCGCGGCAAGGTCGACCCGGAGTACATCCACGGGTCGCCGCACTGCGCGCAGATCAAGCGGCCGGACGAAGTCATGGCCTCGAGAAACCCGGTCGTCCGCTGGACGCCGCAGGAGTAACGGCTGCTTCTTTTGACAGGTAATAAAGCGGCGGCCATGCGGATTGAGGGTACGGCTCTCGCCTCATGCCGGCTGACGCAGCGGTGCTAAGCTCTCGCTTCGCCTGTCGCCTTGTCTGATAGTAAGTGTGAATACTCACATCAGCCTTTGGTGACAGTCTCGCGAATCGCTAAGCACCGGCTGCCGGCAAGCCCCTCCTCCCGCATGGCCGCCGCTATCACTCTGTAAAAGAAGCCGTGTTCCCTGCATCATCAAGGAGAAAACCATGAATGACTTTCAGTTACTGATTATCGGCGCGGGGCCGGGCGGCTACACCGCCGCGCTCCGCGCGGCGAAGCTCGGCCTCAGGACCGCGGTCGTCGAAGCGCGCGAGCCCGGCGGCACGTGCGTCAACCGCGGCTGCGTTCCGACCAAGACGCTCCTCCACTCTTCTGAAGTGTTCCGCGCTGCCAGGGATGGCGCCGCCATCGGCGTCCACGCGCCGGACATCTCCATCAACATGGAGGAGATCTTCGCGCACAAGGCCTCGGTCTCCGAGACGCTTTCGAAGGGCGTGGAAGGCCTGTTCAAGAGCGCCAAGGTTCCGCTCGTCCGCGGCACCGCGAAGATCACCGCGCCCCACACCGTTACGGTGACGGACGCGGACGGGAACGTCACGCAATACACGGCGGACAACATCCTGATCGCGACTGGGTCTGTACCGGCGCGGCCGCCTATTCCGGGGCTCGATCTGCCGGGCGTGATGACCTCTGACGAACTCCTCGCTGGAACGGACCACCTGTACCGCTCCATCGTCATCATCGGCGGCGGCGTCATCGGTGTCGAATTCGCGACATTCTACGCGGACCTCGGCTGCGACGTCACGCTGATCGAGGGTCTCGCACATCTGCTCCCGACGCTCGACCGCGAGCTCGGACAGAACCTCGCCCTGATCCTCAAGAAAGCCGGCGTCAAGGTCTTCACCGGCGCCATGGTCGACAGCGTCGAGCCGTGTACCGCTTCCGACGATGCGCCGGAGGGCGACTTCGCGGTCAACTTCACCGTCAAAGGCGCTCCACAACGCGTCTCTGCTGAGGCCGTGCTCTGCGCCATCGGCCGCCGTCCGTATCACGACGACCTGTTCGCACCGGAGCTCCTTCCGGAGCTCAACAAACGCAGCATCGCCGTCAACGACGACTACGAAACCAGCATCCCGGGCATCTACGCGATCGGCGACGTCTCGTCCCGCATCCAACTCGCGCACGTCGCGGCCGCCCAGGGCACGGACTGCGTCAACCGGATCGCGGCGAAGCTTTCGCCGGACGGTGCCGCAGCCGCAGTCCCGCCGGTCGGCCGCAACATTGTCCCGAGCTGCATCTACTCGCGGCCCGAGATCGCCGTCGTCGGCATGACCGACGCGGAGGCCAAAGAAGCCAGCATCCCGGTCAAGGTCGGAAAGTGCGTCATGGGAGCGAACGCCCGGACGCTGATCTGCAATCCGGGGCGGAGCTTCATGAAAGTCGTCGCGAACGCGGAGACCGGCGAAGTCATCGGCGCGCAGCTGATGTGCCCGAACGCGACGGACATGATCTCCGGCATCGCCGAGGGAATGGCCAACCACCTGACCGCCGCGCAGCTCCTCGCCGCCATGCGGCCGCACCCGACCTTCGAAGAGGCCCTGTCAGACGCTCTGCAGGACCTCTGCGAAAAGTTGGCGCGGTAGCTGCCGGATTTCCCGCACCGCCGGCAAACCCAATCGATAAAACACGGCCCTCCCCGACTTGGGGAGGGCCGTTCTTTTGACTTCGCGGCGCGCGTTACTTGATGCGGCTGCAACAGTTGCGCGCGCGTTACTGCTGCACCTGCACTACTGCAGCGCTTTGAGGACCACCAGCGCGTCACTCTCGTCTGCAAACCAGAACTTCAGACCGTTCGCGGTCGGGCGGACGTTGTCCAGCAGCTCCGAGAAGTAAGACGTCTCGCGGACTCTGACCCGCTGGTCGTTCAGGACCAGGTCAACGTCGCTGTTGCAGTTGCTCAGAATATCGCGCAGAGACCGGTGCTCCGGCAGCTCAAATAATTTAATCGTCATGATCGTACCTCCTATTTCACACCTCTGCGAAAGCCGTCGGGAAACGCAACCGCCGCAGAGCGTTTTTTGTTTGCAATTTTCTTTCTTTATTTCTATTGGATTATACCGTCACTTATGTTACACTGTTAGAAATATTTCACCCGTTTTCTGGCGCAAAACCGCCAAAACATCGGAAAAGCACGATAATCGGCAAAAAAACAATCCCGGGAGGACACGTTTCATGGCACTCACCCCATGCAATTCCAGAGCAGACGAACAGGGACGCGAGCTGGTCCAGCACGGTACCCTGCTCTTTCCGGTCGCCTGTTACGACGACGATCTCACCAAAGAACTCGTCCCGTGGCACTGGCACGACGAGATCGAAGCGATCTACATCACCGACGGCGAAGTGGTCGTTGCGGCCGCAGGCGAGCAGTACACACTGGTACCGGGCGACGGCTGCATCATCAACAGCGACGTGATGCACTCCTGCTGGGGCAGCGGCACCGGCGCAGCCGTGCTGCACTCGGTGGTCTTCCACCCGCGGCTGGTCGGCGGTGGCGCGGAGAGCGTCTTCTGGCAGAACTACGTCCAACCAGTCATCGGAAACCGGGCGTTTCAGATCGCGCTGCTCCGGCACGACGACGCGGAGGACCGGGTCGCCGTCCGCAATATCGAAGACGCCTGGGAGGCCTGCAGGGACGAACCGGCCGGTTACGAGTTCCTCACCCGGGAAGCCATGTCCAAACTGATCTTCCTGTTGCAGTCTCACATTGCCCCGGAACCCGTGGCCGCGTCCGACCGGGACCTTCGGAACGAGGCCCGGCTCAAAGAGATGCTCGAATATATCCGCCGTAACCTCGACGGACCGATTACGGTGCGGGACATCGCCGGCGCCGCCGCCGTCAGCGAGAGCGAGTGCCTCCGTTGCTTCAAGGCCGGCATCCACACCACCCCGATGCAATACGTCAAACAGCTCCGCCTGATCCGCGCCGCGGAGCTCCTCCGCACCTCCGCCCTCCGGGTCAACGAGGTCGCGGCGGCCTGCGGCTTCCACGAGATGAGCTACTTCACCCGCGCCTTCCGCGGCGAGTACGGTGTATCCCCGACCGAGTACCGGAACCAAGCATAAATATAGAATTTAGTATATTTCACAAATTTTTACAAATTTTTCGCGAAAACCTATTGACATCTCACAAAATCGGACTATAATGCGAGTATAAATTGAATACACAGTAAAAGCACTGATCGGGAAAAGTACCATAGAGGTTCAGTCACAGTGAGTGGTGGGACAGTGGAAACGCCATACGAAGAGGCTATGCGAAGAACACCCGGGAGCTGCAAACAGAAATCCCCGCGATCACCGTTCCACGGAGCGGCGGCGGAGAGAGTAAGGGCGCCGGTTTGCGGCCGTCATACCGCACGGGCTTGTTGGAGCTTTGTAGGACCCGTCGATTGGGACTGGCCGGTTTATTCCGGCGTTGCATGATATGGTCACCTTATTGTTTCCAAAGAGCTCAGTAAGGTGATCGTTTTATTTTAGCGATAATTCAGGTGGCACCGCGGATCGCAGTTATTCGTCCTGACCGCAGGGAGACTTCCCTCCCTGCGCAGAGACAACTGCGCCAGATCCGGAGGTGCTATTTATGTGTACGGTAATTGGAAGTCAGGGCAGCAAGCTGCCGACCGAAGAACTTGCGACTTACTTTGCTGCGACAGAGTCCAGAGGCCCGGACAAGACGATGATCATGGAGTTCGGCTCCTGCCGGCTCGGCTTTCAGCGGCTTTCCATCATGGACCTGACGGACCGCGGCATGCAGCCGTTCGTCCGGAGCGGCGACGCCGTCGTCTGCAACGGTGAGATCTACGGCTTCCGCGCGCTCAAGGAAGAGCTTTCGGACCGCTACACCTTCTCCTCCGACTGCGACTGCGAACTCATCCTCCCGCTCTACCACGAACACGGTACGGGCATGTTCAAGGAGCTCGGCTCCGAGTTCGCGCTCATCCTTTATGATCAGGAGACCGACTCTCTCATCGCGGCGAGGGACCCGATTGGCATCCGCCCGCTTTATTACGGATACGACCGCTTTGACGAGATCATCTTCGCGAGCGAGCCGAAGGACCTGATCGGACTCTGCAAGACCGTCCGCCCGTTCCCTCCTGGCTACTACTACAAAGACGGTGCCTTCCATCAGTACATGGACATCACCGAACGAACCGAATACGTGGAAGACGACGTCGACACCGTCTGCGCGGAGATCCGCGAGAAGCTGATTCAGTCGGTTGAGACGCGTCTGGACGCCGACGCCCCGCTCGGATTCCTGCTCTCCGGCGGACTCGATTCGAGTCTGGTCTGCGCGATCAGCGCGAAACTCCTCGGGAGAAAGATCCGGACCTTTGCGATCGGCATGGACATCGACCCTATCGACCTGCGGTATGCGAAAACTGCCGCCGAATACATCGGCGCGGAGCATACCGCTTTTTATATGACGCGGGAAGACGTGCTCAAGGCGCTGCCGGAGGTCATCCGGGCGCTCGGCACGTGGGACATCACGACCATCCGGGCAAGCCTCGGCATGTACCTCTGCTGCAAGCAAATCCGCGAGACGACGGACATCAAGGTGCTGATGACCGGCGAGATCTCGGACGAGCTCTTCGGGTACAAGTACACGGACTTCGCGCCGGACGCGGAGAGCTTCCAGGAGGAGGCCGAGAAGCGCATCCGGGAGCTCCACCAGTACGACGTCCTGCGGGCGGACCGGTGCATCTCCTGCAACTCCATGGAGGGCCGCGTTCCGTTCGGCGACACGGACTTCGTGAAGTACGTGCTCTCGATCGACCCGGCGCTCAAGATGAACACCTACGGCATGGGCAAATACCTCCTCCGCCACGCGTTTGAGAAGGACGGCATCCTGCCGGACGAGATCCTGTGGCGGCAGAAGGCGGCGTTCTCGGACGCGGTCGGCCACTCCCTGGTCGACGACCTGATCGCCTACGCGGAGGAAAAATACACGGACGAGGAGTTCGAGGAAAAGCGCCGCCGCTACTATCACGGCCGGCCGTTCACCAAAGAGAGCCTGCTCTATCGGGAGATCTTCGAACAGTACTTCCCGGGCCAGGCCGAGATGATCGACGACTTCTGGATGCCGAACAAGTCGTGGCCGGGGTGCGACGTCAAGGACCCGTCGGCGCGGGTGCTCTCGAACTACGGCGACAGCGGAAAGTAAACACACGATGCGAACGTTAATGATATTGGAAAGAACGAAGCGAGGAGGAAAACGATGAAAACCGGGACTACGGATATTTACGGAATGATGGTGTTTGACGAGGAGAAGATGAAGGAACGGCTCTCCTCCAAGGCCTTTCAGGGTTGGAAGCGCTGCCTGACGAGCGGTGAGACGCTGGACGAGTTCACCGCGGAGGAAGTTGCGGAAGCGATGAAACAGTGGGCGCTCGAGATGGGCGCGACCCACTACACGCACTGGTTCCAGCCGATGACCGGCGCCACCGCGGAGAAGCACGACAGCTTCATCGGCGCGGAGCCGGGCGGCAAGATCATGATGAAGTTTTCCGGCAAGGAGCTGGTCAAGGGCGAGCCGGACGCGTCCTCGTTCCCGTCCGGCGGGCTGCGGAGCACCTTTGAGGCGCGCGGCTACACCGCCTGGGACCCGTCGTCGCCGGCCTTCGTCAAGGAGGGATCGCTGTACATCCCGACGATCTTCCTCTCCTACTCCGGCCACTCGCTCGACAAAAAACTCCCGCTGCTCAAATCCATGGACGCGGTCGATAAGCAGGCGCTCCGGATCCTCCGCCTCTTCGGCGACACCGAGACGACCAAGGTCACGGCCCAGGTCGGGCCGGAGCAGGAGTACTTCCTGGTCGACAAGCAGATGTACATGGCCAGGGAAGACCTGCGGCTGACCGGCCGGACGCTCTTCGGCGCCCCGTCGCCGCGCGGTCAGGAAATGGAAGACCACTACTTCGGAATGATCAAGCCGCGCGTCGCGGACTTCATGAAGGAGCTCGACGAAGAGCTCTGGAAGGTCGGCGTCCCGTCCAAGACCAAGCACAACGAGGTCGCACCGGCGCAGCACGAGATGGCCGTGATCTATAGCGACGCGAACACCGCGAACGACCACAACCAGCTCGTCATGGAGCTGCTCAAGAAGGTTGCAGACCGGCACGGCTTCGTCTGCCTGCTGCACGAGAAGCCGTTCGCCGGCGTGAACGGCTCCGGCAAGCACAACAACTGGTCCCTCGCGACGGATACGGGCCGGAACCTCTTCAAGCCGGGCAAGACCCCGAGCCAGAACAAACAGTTCCTCCTGTTCCTCGCCGCCTTCGTCAAGGGCGTGGACGAGTACCAGGGGCTGCTCCGGGCGTCCGTCGCCTCTTCCGCAAACGACCACCGGCTCGGCGCGCAGGAAGCGCCGCCGGCCATCGTCTCGATCTTCCTCGGGGACGAGCTCTCCGAGTTGATCGATTCGATGATCGAGGGAACGGACCACGAGGACCACGGCCGGCGCATGCTGGACTTCGGCCTCAGCGTCCTCCCGAAGATCCGTCAGGACAACACGGACCGCAACCGCACCTCTCCGATGGCCTTCACCGGCAACAAATTTGAATTCCGCATGCCTGGCTCGTCAGACTCCATTTCCGAGCCGAACGTGATCCTCAACACGATGATGGCGGAAGAGCTCGAGGAGTTCGCGGACGAGCTCGAGCAGGCCGAGGACTTCGATAAGGCGCTCTGGTCGCTGCTGCGCAGGGTGTTCTTCGAACACCGTCGGATCCTCTTCGACGGGAACGGCTACAGCGACGCCTGGATCGAAGAAGCGGAACGCCGCGGGCTCAAGAACCTCCGCACCACACCGGAGGCCCTGCCGGAGCTGATCTCGGACGAGGCGGTCAAACTGCTGACGAAGCACGGGATCTTTACGGAGGAAGAGGTCCACGCGCGGTACGCGATCTTCATCGAGAAATACATCCAGGAGATCCTCATCGAAAGCCGCACCATGACCGACATGGTCCGCAAGGACATCCTCCCGGCCGCGTCGTCGGCGCTCGCGGACCTGCTCCGCAAGGTCTGCCTGCAGAAGGACTGCGGCATCGAGGCGTCGTACGAGCGGACCACAGCGAAGGAAGTCGCGGAGCTCATGAACGGGCTCGCCGCGGCGGAGGACGAGCTTACGCAGGCGACAGCTGCGCTCCCATCGGCCGAAGAGGAAGCCGCCTACTACTGTAGAGACCAGATCCTCCCGGTCATGGCGGCGGTCAGAAAGTACGCCGACGGGCTCGAGCAAGCCGTGGACCGCAAGGTCTGGCCGCTCCCGACCTATGCGGAGCTGTTCTTCAGCGAAAAGTAACCAGGAGAGAAACCATGGACGCGCGAGAGATTATTCGTTACATAAGAGACGCCAAGAAGAAAACACCGGTCAAGATCTACGTCCGCGAGAAGGAACCGCTGGACTACGGCGACGCAAAGGTCTTCGGCGCGGGGGACAAAATCGTATTCGGCGAGTGGGAAGCGCTCCGCCCGATCATCGAAGCCAACGCGGACAAGATCGACGAGATCGTCATCGAGAACAGCAGCCGGAACAGCGCCGTCCCGATGCTTGAAATCAGGGACCTTCCGGCCCGGATCGAACCCGGAGCAATCATCCGCGACCAGGTCGAAATCGGTGAGCGGTCCGTCATCATGATGGGTGCGATCCTGAACATCGGCGCGGTGATCGGAAGCGATACGATGATCGACATGGGCGCCGTCATCGGCGGCCGGGCCATCGTCGGGAACAACTGCCACATCGGGGCCGGGGCCGTCCTGGCCGGCGTCGTGGAACCCGCCTCCGCGGTACCGGTCGTCGTGGAAGACGACGTGCTGATCGGCGCCAACGCCGTCGTGATCGAAGGCGTCCACATTGGGAAGGGCGCCGTCGTCGCAGCAGGTGCGGTCGTCATCTCCGACGTGCCGGCGAACATGGTCGCAGCCGGGAACCCGGCGCGGATCGTCAAGGCAAAAGACGAAAAGACGATCGCAAAGACGACGCTGGAAGCCGACTTGAGGAAACTATAGTCAATACAGACCTTTTCCGCAGGCTCCGCCGGAAAATGGGAACCGGTTCACTGGGTCATGCCAGAAAACATGGACCGCCTGCGTTAAAGATAAAAAAGAAAGAACAAGAACAGGAGGAATGGCTATTATGAAACACTTTGTTTTGCTGAAGTTCGAACCCGGGTTTGATGTGGACGCGGCAGAGGTCATCGTGAGGGACACCTACAAAGGTCTCGGCGAGGCGCTGCCGTGGCTGACCAACCCCTGCGTGTATCGAAGCTGCATCGTGAGGGACACCAACGCGGACATCATGGCGACCGTCGACCTCGAATCCGAGGACTACCTGAAACCGTACCTGACGCACCCGCTGCACCTCGCGATGGCGGAAAAGCTGAATCCGCATATCATTCAACGCAACTCCTTTGATTATAAATAAAAGAAAGGAAGGACAATTATGAAAAAGACAAGCATTTTCGCAACGGCCTATCTAGGCGTCGCAGCCGTGTGGCTTGGCGGCCACTTCGGTCCGGGCTTCGCCACAGGAGCGTTCAGTGCACAGTATTATGAGAAATACGGCTGGATCGGCCTGCTCATGCCGCTGTTCGCGATGCTCATCACCGGCGGCGTCATGTTCTACATGGTAGAATTCGCCCGCAGCCACGGCACCACGAACTACCGGTCCTTTGTCCAGGCCGCCTTCGGCGGTGACACCTTCGGCAAGGTCATGGTCGTTTTTTATGACATCCTCTTTGTCGGTACCGTCATCGGTGCCGGCGGCCTCGCCGTTGCAGGGGAAGCCAACATCCTCGGCAAGGTCTATGGCGTGAGCTTCTGGGCAGCCGCGGTTCCGACCATCATCGTCGCTGCGCTCCTCTGCCTCTACGGCTCCAAGCTGGTCGCCCGGTCTTCAAAGTACATGATGTACGCAATCGTCATCATCGTTCTGCTCATCTTCTTCCTGAGCATCGGCTCCGGCAAACCGGATTACGCTGCTGCCTTTGCAATGCCTGCAATCGAACAGCACAACACCCTGCTCAATGCCATCTGGAAGGCCATCCTCTACGGCTGCTTCCAGTCCACCATCGCGTTCAACGTCATGTCCGTTTCCGATCTGCTTGACAGCAGAGAAGAGACCAAAAAGGCTGTCACCATCGGCTACATTGTTACCGTCATTCTGATGATCGCCATCGCCGCAACGCTCTTCGGTTATCTCCCGAGCAACCCGGACATCATCAACCTCGGCGTGACCCCGGTTCCGATGATGACTGTCATCATGGGCCTTGGCCTGCCTTGGCTGACCATCTTCTTCGTCATCCTGATGACCTTCGCCGTACTGACCAGCGCCGCCGGTATCGCAAACGCAGGCTGCGTCCGCTTTGACAGACTCTTCTCCGGCATCAAGAACGTCCAGGCCCGCCGCGCGATCATCACCGCGATCCTGTTGCTCATCGCCGCCTTCGGCGCATGGCTCGACATGGAACGGCTGACCAAAACGGTTACGACCTATATCGGCTACGCCGGCATCTTCGGCCTTGTCATTCCTGCGTTCACGATCGTTCGCAGCAAACTGAAAAAGTAAGAATGATATTTTAGCGATTAGTTATTTCTCTTTACAACTCCATAATCAAACTTCCTGCACTTTTGAAATCCGGTTCCCGTTTTCAGGCGGGAAGTTTGATTTATGGATTCTTGCGGAAAGGTGTTTGAAATGTCGATGAGAGAATGCCTGAACACGGCAGTATATGGTGCGAAGCGAAGCGCGATCCGGGAGTACTCCCGCCTGGCCGCGGAAACGCCCGGCTGCATCCGCCTCACGCTCGGTGAGCCGGACTTCGACACCCCTGCCTTGGCCTCTGCAGAGGTCACTGCGGCCCGCGCGCGGGGTGAGACACATTACATCGAAAACAACGGTGACCGGTCGCTTCGGACCGCGATCGCGGCGTTTGAGCGCGACCGGAACGGAATGGACTATTCGGAAGACGAGATCATCGTCACCGCCGGCGCGACAGAAGCCCTGTTCACGGCGCTCTTCGGGATCCTCAATCCCGGGGACGAAGTGATCATCCCGACACCGGCTTTTGTTTTGTACGAAGAAATCGTAAAGCTCTGCCGCGGCGTTTGTGTTAAACTGGACACGACGGAAGACGCGTTCCAGCTCCGGCCGGAGCGGCTTTCGTGCCTGATTACGGACAGGACGAAGGCCATCGTACTGAATTCTCCGAACAACCCGACCGGCTGCGTGTATGACATGGCCAGCCTGGAGGCGGTGCGCGCCGCCGTCGCGGGGCGCGGAATCTTTGTGATCTGCGACGACGTCTACCGGAGCCTCTGCTACGCGGACGACTACCATAGTTTCTCCGAGTTCCGGGACCTCCGGGAGCAGATCCTGCTCGTGCAGAGCTTCTCGAAACCATACGCGATGACGGGCTGGCGGATGGGCTATCTCGCGGCGGACCGCTCCGTCAAGGAGCGGCTCGAGCTGATTCATCAATTCAACGTCGTCTCCACCCCGGCGCCGTTTCAACGCGCGTGCCTTAAGGCGCTGTCACTTGACACGGGAGCGATGCGCGAGACCTACCGGCAGCGCCGGGACTACATGGTAAAGCGGCTGACCGGCATGGGAATGGAGCTGACCGTCCCGGAGGGAGCGTTTTATGCCTTCCCGTCCATCGAACGGTATGGGCTGCCGTCTTCGGAATTCTGCACGCGGCTGATCAAAGAAGCGGGCGTCGCGGTAACGCCGGGCTTCGCCTTCGGATCGGACCGCCACATCCGGATCTCGTATTGCTGCAGTGACGCGGATATCCGCGAAGGGCTGGACCGGCTGGAGCGGTTCGTCGGCCAGCTCGGTTAATTAGAGGAGGAATCCCTTGAAAATTGATATTAATAAAGACGTCCGGCGGTTCGCGGATGAGATGGTTCAGACGCGGCATGCGATCCACAGGCAGCCGGAGCTCGGAAATAAAGAAGTCGAAACGGCCGCGCGCATCGAGCGGTTTCTGGTGAACCACGGAATCGAGACGCAGCGCGTGCTCGGGACCGCGGTCGTCGGGACCCTGCGCGGCGCCTTGCCGGGCAAGACGGTCGCGCTGCGGGCGGACATCGACGCGCTGCCGATCCAGGAGGAGACCGGGGCGGCCTTCACCTCGGTGATGCAGGGGCGGATGCACGCCTGCGGGCACGAGGTCCACACCGCCGCAGTGCTCGGTGCGGCTGCCGTCCTCGCCGCACACCGCGAAGAGCTGGCGGGCAACGTGGTTTTCCTGTTCCAGCCGGACGAGGAAGGAAACGGCGGCGCCGCGCGGCTCATCGACCGGGGATGCCTGGACGGCGTTGACGCGATCTTTGGCGCCCACGTCTCCCCGGACCTCCCGGAGGGACACGCGGGCTTTTGTTACGGGAAGTTCTACGCCGCTTCCGACATGTTTGAACTGACCGTCACGGGAAAGAGCGCGCACGGAGCGGACCGCGAGAAAGGAATCGACGCGCTCGCGGCGGCGGCAGAACTGGTGACGGAGCTCCTGGCGCTTCCCGCAAAAGTGACGGAGGACCGCTGCGTCGTGACCGTGGGAACGCTGCAGTCCGGAACCGCCGGCAACATTCTGGCCGGGTCTGCCCGGATGACCGGAATCGTGCGGACGCTCGGGAAAGAGACCCGGCAGCGGCTGAAAGAAGCCTTTTTTGAGACCGTGGAGCGCGTTTCGGAAGCCCACGGAACCAAAACCGAGATCCGTTACCGCCAGAGTTATCCTGGCATCGTGAACGACCCCGCCATGGCGGCGCTCGCGGAGCGGGCTGCGGCAGAGCTTCTCGAAGAGGCGCAAATCCACCGCATCTCCCGTCCGACGATGACGACGGAGGACTTCGGATACTATCTGGACCGCGTGCCGGGAGCGTTCTATCACATCGGTGCGGGCTCGGAAGAGCCGCTGCACAGTCCGCTGTTTCTTCCGTCCGACCGGGCGGTGACGACGGCCGCTGCGGTCCATGTCGCGGTGGTGCTGGACTTTCTCACAGGAGGTGATGCGTGATGCGCTTTACAAAAATGCAAGGCCTGGGCAATGATTATATCTACGTCTACGGAGAAGTGCCCGGGAGCGCAGCGGAGCTCTCCGTCCGGCTCTCGGACCGCCACTTCGGCGTCGGCGCGGACGGAATGATCTATATCTCCCCCTCCCCGGTCGTGGACTTCCGGATGCGGGTCTTCAACGCGGACGGGAGTGAGGCGCTGATGTGCGGGAACGGAATCCGGTGCGTCGGGAAATTCGTTTATGACAAAGGATACACCGATAAAACCACTTTGAAGATCGAAACGCTGTCCGGCGTCCGGACCGTAAATCTCCACGTCACCGACGGCTACGTCGCGTCAGCGTCCGTGGACATGGGAGCGGCTGTGGTCGGAGAAGACATGACGCTCGCGGTCGATGAAACGACGGTCACATGCACGCCGGTGTCGGTCGGGAATCCGCATGCGGTCCTCTTCGTCGACGACGCGGAGCAGGCTCCCGTGAATACTGTCGGCCCGCTCCTCGAGCATGATGCGGCCTTTCCGGGCGGCGTGAATGTGGAGTTCGTGCAGATCCTCGGCGACCAGGCGCTCCGCATGCGGGTCTGGGAGCGCGGAAGCGGCGTCACGATGGCGTGCGGGACAGGCGCGTGCGCTTCTGCGGCAGCTGCCGTCCACAAAGGCTACTGCCGCGCGGATCAGCCGGTCACAGTGATTCTCGACGGCGGACCGCTGGCGGTGACCGTCGGCGCTGATTTTGAAATAATTATGAATGGATCCGCGGTAACGGTTTACGAAGGCGAAATCGAGCGGTTATAATAACAAGGTGATAATTTACAGTAACAGGAAGGGAACGGCTATGAAGTATATTTTTGTAACAGGAGGCGTGGTCTCCGGGCTCGGAAAAGGCATCACAGCGGCGTCGCTCGGGCGGCTCCTCAAGGCCCGCGGCCTCCGCGTCGCAGCGCAAAAGATGGACCCGTACATCAACGTCGACCCGGGCACGATGAGCCCGTACCAGCACGGCGAAGTGTTCGTCACGGAGGACGGCGCGGAGACCGACCTCGACCTCGGCCACTACGAGCGGTTCATCGATGAGGACCTCAACAAGTATTCGAACCTCACGACCGGTAAAGTCTACTGGAACGTGTTGAATAAAGAACGCCACGGGGAGTACCTCGGGTCGACCGTCCAGGTCATCCCGCACATCACGGACGAAATCAAGCGCTTCGTCTACCGGGTCGGCAAGCGGACCAACGCGGACGTCGTCATCACGGAGATCGGCGGGACGATCGGTGACATCGAGTCCCAGCCGTTCATCGAGGCAGCGCGGCAGATCTCGCTCGAGGTTGGAAAGGAAAACTGCCTCTTCATCCACGTAACGCTGGTCCCGTACCTCTCGGCGTCGGAGGAGCACAAGTCCAAACCGACCCAGCACTCCGTCAACGAGCTACAGGGCATGGGCATCCGCCCGGACATCATCGTGCTCCGGTGCGACCGGCCGCTCGAGCCGTCCATCTTCAGTAAAATCGCCCTTTTCTGCAACGTCAGCCAGGACTGCGTCATCGAAAACCGCACCCTGCCGAACCTCTACGAGGCACCGCTGATGCTCGAAGCGTCGGGCTTCTCAGACGTCGTGTGCCGGGGGCTTGGGATCGACGCGCCGCCGCCGGACCTCAAGGAGTGGCAGGACATGGTCGACCGCATCAAAGGACGACAGGGCACCGTGCACATCGGGTTGGTCGGTAAGTACGTCGGCCTGCACGACGCGTATCTGTCCGTCGCGGAGGCGCTCCGCCACGCGGGCTACCACAACGACACGCACGTCAAGATCCACTGGATCGACGCGGAGCAGGTCACCGACGCGACCGCTGGCGAGCTCCTGTCCGACGTCGACGCCATCATCGTGCCGGGCGGCTTCGGCGACCGCGGCATCGAAGGCATGATCTCCGCCGCGCGCTACGCCCGCGAGAACATGGTCCCGTATTTCGGAATCTGCCTCGGCATGCAAATTTCGGTCATCGAATTCGCGCGGAACGTCGCAGGCCTCACCGGCGCGAACTCCGGAGAGTTCGATCCGCTCAGCCCGCACAAGGTCATCGACTTCATGCCGGGCCAGAGCGACGAGATCGATAAAGGCGGAACACTGCGGCTCGGCGCCTACCCGTGCGTCATCCAGCCGGGAACCGTGATGGCGGCGCTTTATCAGTCCGACGTCATCAGCGAACGCCACCGCCACCGCTACGAATTCAACAATGACTACCGCGGTATCCTAACGGACGCCGGTCTCGTCCTGAGCGGCATGTCGCCGGACGGCACGCTCGTCGAAACGGTCGAGCTGCCGGGCAGGGCCTTCCACGTCGGCGTGCAGTACCATCCGGAGTTCAAGAGCCGCCCGAACCGGCCGCACCCGCTGTTCGAGGGCTTTATCCGCGCTGCGCAGGGCTTCGCCTCTGTTCATCCGGAGCGTCATGTGATACAATGATAGAAAGGCCCAAAAGTGCTATTTTCGGGTCACTATAAAGGGACAAAGGGAAATTAACATGTGTGGAATCGTAGGATATACCGGACACAGGCAGGCTGCGCCGATTCTGCTCGACGGCCTTGCCAAACTGGAATACCGCGGATATGACTCCGCGGGTCTTGCCGTCCGCGACGGCAGCAACCTCGCCGAGGTCGTCAAGGCGACCGGCAAACTTCACAACCTCGCCGAAAAGACGAACAACGGCGCCGCGCTCCGCGGGTGCTGCGGCATCGGTCACACGCGCTGGGCGACGCACGGCGAGCCGACCGAGGTCAACGCCCACCCGCACGTCAGTGGAAACGCCGCGCGGACGGCCTCCGGGCCGGTCGAGTCGGCGGTCGTCGGCGTTCACAACGGGATCATTGAGAATTACGAGGAGCTCGAGGAGAAACTCCTCCGGCACGGCTACGAGTTTTACAGCGCCACGGACACCGAGGTCGTCATCAAGCTCGTAGATTATTATTACAAGAAATATAAGATCGGTCCGATCGACGCCATCAACCGCATGATGGTGCGCGTGCGCGGCAGCTACGCGCTCGCGATGATGTTCACGGACTACCCGGGGGAAATCTACGCGGCGCGGCGGGAAAGCCCGCTGATCGTCGGGGCCACCGATGATGAAGGATATGTCGCTTCCGACGTCCCGGCGATTTTGAACCATACGCGGACGGTTTACTATGTCGACAACCTGCAAGCCGTACGCGTCCTGCCGGGCGAGGCGCATTTTTACGACCTGAACGGTGACGAGGTCACCGTCGAGCCTACCGTCATCACCTGGGACGCCGCTGCGGCCGAAAAAGGCGGCTACGAGCACTTCATGATCAAGGAGATCCACGAGCAGCCGACCGCGGTCCGCGACACGCTGCAGAGCCTGATCAAGGGCGGCCGGATCGACCTGACCGGCGCCGGCTTGACCGAGGACGACCTGCGGAAGTTCTCTGCCGTCCATATCGCCGCCTGCGGCTCGGCCTGGCACGTCGGGATGTGCGCGCAGTACGTCATCGAGGACCTCGCCGAGATCCCGGTCCGGGTGGAGCTCGCTTCCGAGTTCCGGTATCATAAACTTCTGATTGACCCGGACGCGCTCGTCATCATCATTTCGCAGTCCGGCGAAACCGCGGACAGCCTCGCGGCGCTCCGCGCGGCCAAGGAAAAAGGCATTCGGACCCTCGGCATCGTCAACGTCGTCGGTTCGACCATCGCGCGCGAGGCGGACAGCGTCCTCTACACGCTCGCCGGTCCGGAAATCGCCGTCGCCACGACCAAGGCCTTCAGCGCCCAGCTCGCGGCCGTTTACTGCTTCGCGGTCAAACTCGCGCACGTCCGCGGCAAACTGTCCGATGACCGTTATGCCGACCTCGTGGCGGAACTCCTGACCCTCCCGGACAAGGCCACCCGCGCGCTCGCGGACAAGGAACGCATCCAGTGGTTCGCGGCCAAATATTCCAACGCCCGCGACGTGTTCTTCATCGGCCGGGGCGCGGACTACGCCATCAGCCTCGAGGGCAGCCTCAAGATGAAGGAAATCAGCTACATCCACAGCGAGGCGTACGCCGCCGGCGAGCTCAAGCACGGGACGATCAGCCTCATCGAGGACAACACGCTGGTCATCGGCATCCTGACGCAGACCCGCCTGTACGAGAAGACCGTCAGCAACATGGTCGAGTGCCAGGCCCGCGGCGCTTACCTGATGGGCCTGACCTGCTACGGGAACTACAACGTCGAGGACCACGTGAACTTCACGATCTACGTCCCAAAGACGGACGAGCACTTCACTGGCCTCCTCGCGGTCATCCCGCTCCAGCTGCTCGGCTACTACATCAGCGTCTCCAAGGGCCTCGACGTCGACAAGCCGCGCAACCTGGCCAAGAGCGTCACTGTAGAATAATAAATACGTTATAACGCAATCAATCGTTACCGCCCGTTGATATTAGTTCGTTTGCTTCGCTTCGAGAAAGGGGGCTGCCGATGCAGGAACTCAACAAGCACGTCAAAGAGATCAACCATCTGCTGGAACGGTACGGGGTGCGGTTCGGCATTTACAAGGACGGTGTGTTCAAAGAGCAACTGTTTCCGTTCGACCCGATCCCGCGCGTCATCGGCAAACAGGAGTGGGACGAGATCGAAGCCGGCCTGATCCAGCGCGTGACCGCGCTCAACCTGTTCCTCCAGGACATTTACGGGGATAAGAAGATCGTCAAAGACGGTGTGATCCCGCCGGAGTTCATCTTCTCGTCGTCCGGCTACCTGGCCGCGTGCGAAGGCATGCGGACCCCAAAAGGCATCGCTTCTCACATTTCCGGTATCGACCTCGTGCAGGGCAAGGACGGCAAGTGGTACGTCCTCGAGGACAACCTCCGGATCCCGTCCGGCGCGTCGTATCCGCTGATCGCGCGCGACCTCTGCCGCAAGGCGAGCCCGAGCACCTTCGCGAACACCCCGGTCGCCGACAACCGCGACTACGCGGCGCTCCTCCGGAGCACCATGAACTACGTCAACACCGGCGGCCTCAACGTCATCCTGACGCCGGGACGGTATAATGCCGCGTTCTTTGAGCACTCCTACCTCGCAGAGCGGACCGGCGCCGTCCTGGCATACAACACCGACCTCTTCGTCGAGGACGACAAGGTCTACCTCCGGAGCGCCCGCAGCAAGCGCCGCGTCGGCGCCATCTACCGGCGGACCTCGGACGAGTACCTCGATCCCCTCGCCTTCAACCCGGAGTCCCTCATCGGCGTTCCGGGCCTCTTCCAGGCGTACCGCAAGGGCAACGTCGCCCTCCTGAACGCGCCGGGCAACGGCGTCGCGGACGACAAGGGCATCTACTACTTCGTACCAAAGATGGTCGAATATTACCTCGGCGAGTCCTGCCGGACCAACAATGCGCCGACGTACCTCCCGTACTACGAGGAGGACAAGAAATACGTCCTCGAGAACTTCGACAAGCTCGTCATCAAGGACGTCGCGGAAGCCGGCGGCTACGGCGTCGTCTTCGGCAGTTCGCTCACCAAGGCGAAGCGAGAAGAATTCATCGAAACCGTCAAGGCGGAGCCGCGCCGCTTCATCGCGCAGGAGGTCATCGACTTCATCGACCTCGACATTCTCGACGACGACGGCGTGACCCCGGTCCCGCGCAAGGCGGACCTCCGGGCCTACGTCCTCGCCGGCGAAACCGTCCGCGTCTGGAAGAGCGGACTCACGCGGTTCTCGCGCAATCCGGATTCGTTCATCGTCAACTCATCGCAGGGAGGAGGGTTTAAGGACACATGGGTACTGCTACGCTAGTCAAACTGGACGAGCTGCTGTGGCTCGGCCGCTACATGGAGCGGGTCTACCAGTCCATCAACATGTACAAGATGACCTACGACCAGCTGATCGACCAGGACGCTTCTTTCTACAAGAACGAATGCGAACGCATGGGGATTCCGGACACGTTCGACTCCCCGCAGGACTTCGCGTGGCGGATCGCCTTCGACACCGAGCACCCGCTTTCGATTATCACCACCCTGTACCGCGCGTACGACAACGCCATGATCCTGCGGGACGAGATCACCTCGGAGACGCTCGCGTACATCCACCTCGCCCTCGCGGAGATGAAGCGCGGCAAGACCAGCGAGGCGCCGCTCATGGAGCTCCAGCTGGTTGAAGACCTCGTCTATTCGTTCTGGGGCTGCCTGGACGACAAGGTCCACCGGCAGAGCGTCCGCAACACCGTCAAGGTCGGCAAATACCTCGAGCGGCTCGACGTGCTGCTGCGCCGGGAGCCGGACCGCGAAGACCTCTCGCGCGAAATCAACCGCCTGGCGTCCAAGATCGACACCACGGACCTCCCGTATAACCGGACCGCCCTGCTCTACGCGATCGCGATGATCGAGGACGAGGACGCGAGTTTCGAAGCCATCAAGGAAAAAGTCTGGGAGATCATCCCTCCGTTCCTTTAGAATAAAAAAGAAGAAAAGGAGCGCATCGGTTCATGCAGCTCAGTTTCAGCTATCACCTGACGCTTGATTTTTCAGAGCCTGTGGAGGACCAGTACTTTTCGTTCCTGTGCCTTCCAAGGGAGACCGCGCGGCAGCGGGTGCTTTCGCTTACGACGGAAGTCCGGCCTGCCGCGAATCTATCACAAGATGCGGACGGCTCCGGCAATCCGCAGCTTTACGGTGTCGTCCGCGCGGCGCACCGTTCGTTTGACCTCGCAGTGAGCGGCACGGTCGAGACCGGCGCTGCCCTGTACGAAGAATACCAGGACCCGGCGGACGTGACCCTCGTCCGCTATCTGGTCCCGTCCCGGTATACCGAGCCGGGTCCCGCGCTCCGCGCGCTGTACGAAGCCGCGCAGCTGTCCGCCCCGGCAGAACCATACGACAAGCTCCTTTACTACAGTAACTGTGTGAGGGAGTCCCTGCGGTACGTTCCGGCTTCCACGGACGTGCGGACGGCCGCAGAAGACGCCGTGCGGCTCGGAACCGGCGTCTGCCAGGACTACGCGCACGTCCTGACCGCCCTGCTCCGCATGGCCGGCGTGCCCGCCCGGTACGTCGTCGGGATCATGCAGGGCGAGGGCGAAAGCCACGCCTGGGTCGAGGCGAACTGCCGCGGCTACTGGTACGGGATCGACCCGACCAACAACACGCTCCTGACGGACGGCTACATCAAGTTTGCGCACGGCCGGGACTACGCGGATTGCATGATCTCGCGCGGCGTCTTCCGAAACCCGCGCGCCGAACAGTCCGCCACCGTCACCGCCACCGTCACACCGCTCTAGGCGCGCGTTTATCATCGGCACGAGGCGCGAGCCTGCCGCCGTAGGCGTTGCGCGCTTTGTATAATACTTGCATTCTGTTTTGACTGGCGCGGGCTGTACCCTTGCTCTGCGGGGCCTGCCGGCAGCCGGTTCTTAGCAATTCGCGAGCCCGTCGGCGAGGCCTAGCATAGGCGCTTGCGCATGATGCCTGGCTTTGCCGATGGGTGAAGCGAGAGCTTAGAACCGCTGCGTCGCCGGCACGAGGCGCGAGCCTGCCGCCGTAGGCGATGCGCGCTTTGTATAATACTTGAATTCTGGTTTGCCTGGCGCGGGCTGTGCCCTTGCTCTGCGGGGCCTGCCGGCAGCCGGTTCTTAGCGATTTGCGAGCTCGTCGGCAAGGCCTGGCATAGGCGCTTGCGCATTATGCCAGGCCTTACCGATGGG
>JAFRGD010000016.1 GCA_017433975.1 Mogibacterium sp.
CCAATTTTTTTTGACAATTAAGATCACATACATGCGATCGGAATATATAACGATGGGGTATAGCCAAGCGGTAAGGCAACGGACTTTGACTCCGTCATGCGTAGGTTCGAGTCCTGCTACCCCAGCCAATATGACCCATTAGCTCAGTCGGCAGAGCACTTGACTTTTAATCAAGGTGTCCGGAGTTCGAATCTCCGATGGGTCACCATTTTTCCAAGGTTGGGGAGACGTTGAGACGAAGGACTCTACATAATCGCATAGCATGAGGAGAGGTGTCCGAGCGGTTTATGGTGCTGGTCTTGAAAACCAGTGAGGGTCAAACCTCCGTGGGTTCGAATCCCACCCTCTCCGCCATAAACATAGACACGGAGAAGTACTCAAGAGGCTAAAGAGGACGGTTTGCTAAATCGTTAGGGTTCGCAAGGGCCGCATGGGTTCGAATCCCATCTTCTCCGCCATTCATATTATTCATACAGGGGTATAGCTCAGCTGGTAGAGCAGCGGTCTCCAAAACCGCGTGCCGTGGGTTCGAAACCTACTACCCCTGCCATATCGGGGTGTAGCGCAGCTTGGTAGCGCAACTGGTTTGGGACCAGTGGGCCGCGGGTTCAAATCCTGCCACCCCGACCACGAATACCGGGGTATAGCGCAGTTTGGTAGCGCACTTCGTTCGGGACGAAGGGGCCGCTGGTTCGAATCCAGCTATCCCGACCAATTTTTTTAATACTGTGGGCCATTAGCTCAGTTGGTCAGAGCGTCCGGCTCATAACCGGCAGGTCCTGGGTTCAAGTCCCCGATGGCCCACCACAGTCATGTGCAATATGCCCAGATAGCTCAGTTGGTAGAGCAAGGGACTGAAAATCCCAGTGTCCTTGGTTCAATTCCGAGTCTGGGCACCATTTTTTTAACTGAATACTTGCCCAGATAGCTCAGTTGGTAGAGCAAGGGACTGAAAATCCCTGTGTCCTTGGTTCAATTCCGAGTCTGGGCACCACATTGGGATTAGAGCTTTGCACCGCAGAGCTCTTTTTTTACCATATTTTGTTGATCCCGCAGGGGATTGCGCCGCATGTTGTGTTTTTATCTGTTAAGAAGCATATCTGCCTTCCGAAAGGAAGGCTTTTATTAGTTTACGGATAATATTTTCTGTAACTTACGTGTATTTTTCAATTTGGTTTGATACAATAAAATCAGATTAGTTTAAGTTAGACTTTTGATTGCGCGGAGGCCGATCCCCATGTCCGAATCGAACCAAAACGACAGAATCAAATCCATGAAAACATACCGCTCCTGGATGCTGACACTGCTGCTCGCGGTTGCTTTTGTCATGCTCGCATCGGTAAGCGCTTCGGCGGTCTCCGTCGGATCAGCGACGGGAACGATCAATTTCAGCGGAGAACTGAACGTTCGCGCCCAGGCCGGCACGAGCTCAAAAGTCGTCATGACGATCAAAGGCGGCAGCAAGGTAACGATCCTCGAGGAACAGTTTGTAACACGGAACTCCACGGCGGGCGAAAACCGCTGGTATAAGATCAAATATAATGGCAAAACCGGTTATGTCCGGTCGACCCGCATCAAGAATATTAAATATTCTTCGGTTAAGGGAAAGCTGACGGCGCAGTCCAATTATCGTTACGGCGCCGGCACCGGCATGAAGAAGAAAGGGTCCTTTGCCAAAAACAAAGAGATTACGATCGTCCTTAATGCAAAGGCGAAGGGTTCCACCAAAGTCTGGTATAAGATCAAATCGGGCAGTAAGTATTATTACATTGCCGGCACGTCCGTGAAACTGCTTGATACAAAGACCGAAGAAAAGCCGACTATCTCCGTCGGAACCGCAACGGGGAAGATCAACTTTGATGGCGAGCTGAACGTGCGCGCATCCGCGAGCACGAGTTCGAAAATCGTCACGAAGGTCAAGGGCGGCGCCAAGGTTACGATTCTTGAGGAACAATTCACGACAACGAGCTCGACTGCAAGCGAAAACCGCTGGTACAAGATCAAATACAACGGCAAAATCGGCTATGTCCGGTCAAACCGGATCAAGAACATTAAGTATACTTCCGTGAAGGGAAAACTGACGGCGGCGTCCAACTATCGTTACGGCGCCGGCACCGGCATGAAAAAGAAAGGATCGTTTGCGAAGAATAAAGAGCTTACGATCGTCCTCAAGGCAAAAGCCGCCGGATCCACGAAGGTCTGGTACAAGATCAAAACCGGCGGAAAGTATTTCTACATCGCGAGCACTTCCGTCAAACTAATTGATTCGAAGGCGGGAAATTCATCGACCACTGGCGGGTCCGCGTTGTCCTCGAGCCCGTATGACGGGGTCGATTTTGAGGCGTACCTGGACGCGCAGGGATTCCCGGAATCATACAAAGTGAAACTGAGAGCGCTTCACAAGGCGCATCCGAAGTGGGTCTTTGTCGCGCAAAAGGTCGATTACGATTTTGCGGCCGCGGTCAACAAGGAGTGTGCGGACGGGGTGTCGCTGGTGCACAGTTCCTATCCGGTGTCTTATCGGGATACCGGTGCGAATAGTTATGTTGCAAGCGCCGGTGTAACTGTGGAAACGGAGGAAGATCCTATAGAGACTGAGGAAGCGCCTGTGGAAGCAGAGAGCGATGTTCCTGCGGACGGGGCTGCTGCGCCGGCAGACGAGATCCAGCCTGAGGGAACCGAATCCGGAACGGAGGCCGAGCCGGTTGTTCCTGAGGAAGAGACAGAACCTGCTGCGGCAGAAGATAACGAAGCAACAGAACCGGCCGCTGAAGAAGCGACAGAAACGCAGGACCCTGTACCGGACGAGGCACCGGAGCAGGCGGATACGCCGGTTCCGGAAGAAGCGGATCCGACAGCGGCCGCTGAAGATACCATGGTTCCGGAGGAGGAAGCAACCGACCGTATCATCGTGACGGCTGCGGAGGCGAGTCCGGAGCAGGAAGAACCGCAAACGGAAGAGGAGGCGAACGGGCCGCAGGAAGAGATTGCGGAACAGGAACCATCGGAAGCCCTTCCGCCAGACGAATCGGAAGACCAGACGGAGCAGGGACCGGCGGAGTCCGAACCTGCAGAACCGGAATTGTTGCCGGAAGAGCCTGACACTTCAGATACTGTAGATGGGGTATCGGAAGATACCGGGACGGATGCGGAAGAGTCTGGTACGCAGACGGAGACGACGGTTCCGGAAACGACAGAGCCAGTTGTGACCGCCCAGGGCACATACATCCCGAAGGACGGTTCCAGCTGGTACAATGCCAGCAAGAAGGTCGTTCAGTATTACATGGATCCGCGGAACTTCCTGAACGAAGACCGGATCTACATGTTTGAAGACCTGACCTATCACAAATACCATACGGCTGCGACGGTACAGAAGATCATCGCCGGGACCGCGCTTGCAAAGGCCGGTTACATGCCTGTCTGGTTCGTCAATGCGGGAAAGAAGTATAATATCAGCCCGATTTCGCTCGCTGCGCGCGCTAGAAGCGAGGTCGGCGGCGGTAGCATCGCCTGCAGCGGCTACAAGATCGACGGTGTGACATACTATAATCCGTTCAACATCGGAGCGTATTCCGGCAGCAACCCGGTCATGAACGGAATGAAGTATGCGCAAAAGCACGGATGGGATACAAAGGAAAAGGCCATCAACGGCGGCGCTGCGCTGCTTTCCGATAGTTATCTCAAGAATAATCAAAACACGCTTTATTTCCAGCGCTTCAACGTGGCAAACGGCCTCGGTAAAGTCGCAACGCATCAATATATGACGAACATCATGGCGCCTTACACCGAGTCGTATAGTACCAAGACTTCCTACGCTACGTATGGAATTCTGGACGAGCAGCTGATTTTCATCATCCCGGTCTACAAGAACATGCCGGACAAGACGTCGCTGCCGAAATAGGTCGCGGCATAAAAAGAATACTTGGATAAAAAACGGAGCCGGCCATCATTCGATGGCGGCTCCTTGTTTTGTATCGCGGAGCGCGAGCTCGCGGTTGATCGTGTTGAGAATCGTGCGTTTGCGGCTGCTCCAGTCCGGCGCGACGAGGAGGCTCCGCGGCGCGTCCGCGGTCAGCCGGTGAATCGTGATGTCCGGCGGGGTATGTTCCAGCAGCCGGACGACCAGGTCCGTGTATTGTTCGATGGAGTCGAACGGGACGTAGTCCGGCATTTCTTCATAGAGGCGCGTCCCTTTGATTACGTTAAGAAAGTGGAACTTGAGGCCCCAGACGCCCTGGGCGACGACGTGGGCGTGCGACGAGAACATCATCTCTTCGGACTCGCCCGGGAGGCCGAGAATCAGGTGCGCGACGGTCCGGATGCCGCGAGACCGCAGCGCCTGTACGGCCTCATTGAAGTCCTGCGTCGTATAGCAGAGGTTCATGGCTTTCTGTGTCAACGGATGGATGGACTGGATGCCGAGTTCAACCCATAGAAAGTGGTCCCGGTTGATTTCTTCGAGCAGGTCGAGCACGTCATTTCCGAGACAGTCCGGCCGGGTTGCGATCGCGAGGCCTGCAATCGCAGGGTCGTTCAGAGCCTCGTAGTACAGAGTACGGAGATGATCGACCGGCGCGTATGTGTTCGTGTGGCTCTGAAAGTAGGCGATGTAGTTGTCGACGGCAGGCCATTTCGACTTGAGCAATTGGATCTGCTCCGGAATCGAGGACGCAAAGTCACCGGAACCCGCAGCCGAACAAAAGGCGCAGCCACCCGTCCCGCGCGTTCCGTCGCGGTTCGGACAGGTGAAGCCGGCATCGAGCGAGAGCTTGACGGTCTTGCAGCCGAAGCGTTCTATGAAATAGTTGCTGATCGAGTAATATCTGGTACCGCCCTGCATGGTTTTGTGATATAATAACTTGATATATTGTGTGGTGACGGAGGATACACGTTTGAAAAAAGAATCCGCAGCCTTCTGCAGATATTCTTCCAGCGAATACGCGCAGGTGTCGCAAAACGAATACCGCAACCTCGCACTCGGCCGCGACAAGCCGCGGCTGTTGATGCATGCGTGCTGCGGCCCGTGTGCGACAGCGTGCGTCGAACGGCTCGCTGATGATTACAGTATCACTGTCTTTTATTATAATCCAAACATCACGGATGAGAAAGAATATTTCCTGCGGCGCGACGCCCTGACGCAGTTCATCGATGCGTTCAACCGCGACCACCCGGACCTCACGCCGGTATCGTACATCGAAGGGGACTATGCACCGGAGACGTTCATACGCAAGGCCGGACCGCTCGCGGCGGAGCCGGAGGGCGGCAGGCGCTGCAACGTCTGCTTTGAGATCCGCCTCGCCGAGACGGCCCGGGTCGCGCGGGAGCTCGCGTTTGACTGCTTCACGACGACGCTCACCGTGAGCCCGCACAAGGACTTCAAGCTCATCTCGGAGATTGGGACCGCGCTCGGCCAGGGCGCCGGCGTCGAGTACCTGGCGATCGACTTCAAAAAGAAGAACGGGTTCCAGCGCAGCATCGAGCTTTCCAAACAATACGGATTATACAGGCAAAACTTCTGCGGGTGCGAGTACGCGCGCCGCTAGATCAACAATAAGGAGGACCGTACATGTCAAAATTACTTATTCCTGAAGGGTATGTGAGCGCTCTGGATCAGGTGGAAACCCAGCGTGCAATCAAAAAGATCAAGGACTACTTCCAGCAGGAACTCGCTTACGGGCTGCAGCTCCGCCGCGTCACCGCGCCGCTGTTCGTCTTCCCGGAGACCGGGCTGAACGATACGCTGAACGGTTACGAGCGCAGGGTGGAGTTCACCATCAAAGACCTGAATGAGCGGCCGGTCGAGGTCGTGCAGTCCCTCGCCAAGTGGAAACGAATGGCGCTCGGCAAGTACGGCATTGCGCCGGGACACGGTCTATATACTGACATGAACGCGATCCGCCGCGACGAGGAGCTCGACAACCTCCATTCGATCTACGTGGACCAGTGGGACTGGGAAAAAGTCATCACCGCGGACCAGCGGACGGACGCGTACCTCGAGGAGACCGTCGTTACGATTTATAACGCGATCAAGAACCTCTGCGATTACGTGAATCGCCTGTACCGCGACATCCAGGTCGAACTGCCGAACGAGATTCACTTCATCACCGCGCAGGAGCTGGAGGACATGTATCCGGACCTCGACCCGAAGGAACGCGAGAACCGGATTACCAGGGAATACGGTGCGGTCTTCATCAAGCAGATCGGCAAGACGCTCCGCTCGGGCGAGCGGCACGACGGCCGCGCGCCGGACTACGACGACTGGGAGCTGAACGGCGACATCATCCTCTGGAACGACGTGCTTCAGATGGCCTTCGAGATCTCCTCGATGGGAATCCGCGTGGACTCGAAGTCCATGGTCAGCCAGCTCATCGCGGACGGCAAGCCGGAGCGGATGGAGCAGCCGTTCCACAAGGGCGTCATCGACGGCACGCTGCCGCTGACGATCGGCGGCGGCATCGGCCAGAGCCGTCTCTGCATGTTCTTCCTCAAGAAAGCGCACATCGGCGAGGTACAGGTCTCCGTCTGGCCGGAGGACATGGTCGAGACGTGCAGCGAGAACGGAATATTCTTACTCTAACTCATAAAACTACGATAATAACGTAAAAGGGGTTCCATGCGGTACGTTGATGTGGTCCTTGACCTCAAAAGTGAATACACGGACACCCTTTTTACTTACGCAGCGCCGGACGAGATTCGAGTCGGTGATAAGGTGACGGTACCGTTCGGGACCCGCCGGCGGCCGGTCGACGGATACGTCGCGGCGGTGGATACGGTTCCCGCGGTCGATGTTTCGCGCGTACGCGAAGTGCTTACCGTCGATACGAAGCGGTCGCTGACCGCCGAGATGATGGAGACCGCCGCGTGGATGGTGCACCGGTATGGTGTGAAGCGGATCGACGCAGTCCGGCTCTTTACCGTTGCGGGAAAACGCGAGCGGGGAGAGCGGACGTTTACCGCAGCGGACCAGACCGCTCCGGCGTATGAACTGTCCGCAGAGCAACAGGAGGCCGCCCGGCGCATTATAGGTGCAGTCCACAGCCATAGGAGCCACGCCTTTCTCATCAAAGGCGTGACCAACAGCGGCAAGACCGAGGTCTATCTGCAGGCGGTACGGGAGGCCCTCGCCATGGGGCGGACGGCCATAGTCCTCGTCCCGGAAATCGCTCTCGCAGCGCAGACGGAGCGGCGGTTCAAGGAACGGTTCGGCGAGGACGCGGTCGCGGTGCTCCACAGCAAACTCACGACGTCGGCCAAACTGGAGGAGTGGCGCAAACTGCGCGACGGGACAGCCCGGATCGCGGTCGGCGCCCGGACAGCCGTCTTCGCACCGCTTGACAACATCGGCGTCATCGTCATCGACGAGGAGCACGAGACGACGTACAAATCGGACCACAATCCGAAATTCGAGACCGTTGACGTGGCTTACAAACGCGCGCAGGCGCACGACGCCGTGCTCGTCCTCGGAAGCGCCACCCCGAGCATCGTCTCTTACGAGCGGGCGTGCACCGGAATTTACGAACTGATTGAAATGAACGAGCGCGTCGGCCCGAGCCGGATGCCGCGGGTCGAGATCGTCGACATGGGAAACGAGGTCCGGAGCGGCAACACCACGCTGATCAGCGGACCGCTTCGGGACGCCGTCGCCGAGACGCTTTCCAGAGGGGAACAGGTCATATTATTCCTCAACCGTCGCGGCTTCTCGACGCAGGTCGTCTGTCCGGACTGCGGGGAGCGGATCCTCTGCGAGGACTGCGGCATCGCGCTCACGTATCACAAATCGGAAAACGCGATGGTCTGCCATTACTGCGGGAGACACCGTCCGGTTCCGGCCAAGTGCCCGGCCTGCGGCTTCGCACCGCTCAAATTCGTCGGCGCCGGTACAGAAAAGATCGAAGAGACGATTGCCGGACTGTTTCCGGACGCGACGGTAGCACGGTTCGACCTCGACACCGCCAAAAGCCAGCGGGAAATCGACCGGGTCATCTCGTCTTTCACATCGGGACGGACCGACATCCTCGTCGGGACGCAGATCCTCGCCAAGGGACTGGACTTCCGCAATGTCGGCCTCGTCGGCGTCATCATGGCGGACATTACGCTCAACCTGCCGGACTACCGCGCTTCCGAGCGGGCCTTCCAGCTGATCACGCAGGTTTCCGGCAGAGCCGGCCGGACGAGCGGGGACAGCCGCGTCCTGATCCAGACCTATGTGCCGGACGACGCGGTGATCCGCGCGGCAGCGGAGGGAGACTACGAAGGGTTTTTCAGTGACGAGTCTCTCCACCGGAAAATCATGAATTATCCTCCGTACAGTGACATTATCGCGGTATCTTTTATCGACAAGAAAGGCTCGGACAACGATCCTTCCGTCGTCATGAAATACGCGAAGGACTTCCGCAGACGGCTTCTCGCCATGCGCGAGGCGCCGCGGGATGCCGTGCTCTTTGAACCGCGCGAGGACGTCATCAAGTCCGGCAGGGACCGGAACCGCGTGACGTTTCTGATCAAGGCCCCAAAGGGGTCGCGCGCGGGATACGTCAAGGCGTACGCGGATTACAGAGACAGTATGATGTCGGTCAAAGCACCGTGTCATATCGAAATAGACATCAACCCATATTAACAGGAGCAGCCATGGCTATCAGAAAAGTATTTGTCAAAGGGGAAGAGATCCTCACCAAGCATTGCAAACCGGTCCGTGAGATCACGCCGCGCGTGCGCGAACTCTGCAACGACATGATCGACACGATGCGGGACCAGGACGGCGTCGGCCTTGCCGCGCCGCAGGTCGGCGTCATGAAACGGATCTTCGTCGCGATTCCGGACCGCGAGGACGAGGATAACGTATACGTCATGATCAATCCGGAGATCCTCGAGAAGTCCGGCGAGCAGGAGTGCGTCGAGGGCTGCCTCAGCGTGCCGGGGTATGTCGGCCACGTCAAGCGCCCGATGACGGTGCGCGTCAAGGCGCTGGACATCGACGGAAACGAGCAGGAGTACGAGTTCTCGGGCTTCGGCGCGAATGTCATCTGCCACGAGTACGACCACCTCGAGGGCATCCTCTACACGGACATCGCGCGCGATGTCATGACCAATGAGGAGTACGACAAACTCCTGAAAGAAAAGGAAGAAGACCTCAAGCGCAAGATGAGCGTCAAAGGAGGGATGAGCGTTTGAACATCGTTTTCATGGGAACCCCGGCCTTTGCGGTCCCGTCACTTGCAAAACTATATGAGGCGGGCCACGACATTTCGCTCGTAGTGACGCAGCCGGACCGCCCGGGCAACCGCGGCAAGGTTATCATGTCGCCGGTCAAATCGTTCGCGGTAGAACATGGACTCGCCGTGAGCCAGCCGGAGCGCCTCCGCCGCGATCATGCGGCCGTCGAACAGATCCGGGCATGCAGCCCGGACATGATCGTCGTCGCGGCGTTCGGACAGATCCTCCCGAAGGACGTCCTGGACATCCCGCGGTATGGCTGCATCAACGTGCACGGGTCGCTCCTGCCGAAATACCGGGGCGCCTCGCCGATGCACTGCGCGATCCTGAACGGGGAGACGGTGACGGGCGTCACCATCATGCGGATGGAAGAAGGCCTCGATACCGGGGACATGATCTCCTCCGCAGAGCTTGACATCACCGGGAAAGACCTGCTCCAGGTTTCTTCCGAGCTCTCCGACCTCGGCGCCGATCTTCTGATTCAGACGATCCGTGAGATCGAGCAGGGAACCGCGGTTTATACAAAACAAGACGATGCGCTGTCAACGTATGCGCCGATGATCCACAAGGCGGACGGGCTGACGGACTTCAGCGAACCGGCCGAGGTGCTCGAGCGCAAAGCGCGTGCCTTTATCGAATGGCCGACGCTTCACAGCTATCTCGGCGGCCAGATCGTCAAGTTTTACAAGGTTTCCGCAACGGAATATGGCAGTTCGGACGCGGAACCGGGCACGATTCTTGAAATAAACAATAACAATTTTATCGTCAAGTGCGGAAAAGGAGCGCTTGTTATACAAGAGGTCCAGATGCAGGGCAAGCGCCGCATGTCCGCGGGGGATTTTCTGCGCGGGAGCCACCTGCGCATCGGCGACCGTTTCGATTCTTTGTAAAGGAGGGGGATTATGTACTACGGATATGGGATGGGTTATTACGCCTCCATGATTTTCCTGATTCCGGCGATCATTTTCACGATGATCGTTCAGGCGCGGATCAAGTCCGCGTACAATTCGTATTCCCAGGTTGAGAACAGCCACCGCATCACGGGGGCGGATGCCGCGCGGACAATTCTCTACGCGAACGGCCTCGGCGGCGTTCCGGTCCGGACGATTGCTTCCAACGCGCAGGCGCTGACCAACTTTTTTGACCCAAAGAGCAACACGGTGAACCTGTCGCCGCAGGTCGCGCAGGACGACTCCGTCGCGTCGATGTGCATCGCCTGCCACGAAGTCGGACACGCGCTGCAGTACGCGCAGGGATATGCGCCGATCCGCTTCCGGAACGCGATTCTTCCTGCGGTCAACCTGACGTCGACCTTATCGTGGCCGCTCATCATGATCGGACTGATCATGTCGTCGAGCTCCCGGTACGGTTCGCTGCTTTTCGATATCGGCGTGATCTGCTTCCTGTTCGTCATCGTATTCCACGCGATCACACTGCCGGTGGAGATGAACGCGAGCAAGCGCGCGCTGGAGCAGATGCAGGCCTGCGGTATCGTGGACGAAGATGATCTCGCAGGCAGCAAGCGCGTTTTGAACGCAGCTGCGATGACCTATGTGGCCGCGCTCGCGACTGCAGTCGCATCGCTCCTCCGCATCCTGGCGATGCGCAGGCGGTAACGCACAGGAGAAGCGATGAACCCGGACTGGCTCACTGCGTTTGATGCACTGTATAAAGTCTATTTCGACGGCGCGTTTTCCAACCTGGCGGTCAACGACGCGGTCCGCGCCCGGAGCGGGTGCGACGCCCCGTTCGTCCGGACCTTTGTCAAGGGGACTATCGCGCGAACCGTCACGCTCGATTATTACATCGGCCGGCTCGTTAAGCGCGGCGTCCGCGGTGTCAAGCGGCGTCCGCTGACCGTCCTCCGCATGGGACTGTACGCGATCGAGTATCTCGATTCGGTTCCGGACTACGCGGCGGTCGACCTCGCGGTCACGCTCGCCGGAACGGTCTGCAAGGGCGAAAAAGGCTTTGTCAATGCGGTCCTGCGGAGCTTTCTGCGGGAGAAAGATCGAATCACGGATCTGTCGGACATCTCCGATGAGACCCGGCGGCTTTCCATTCAGTATGGGTTTCCGGAGCCGCTCGTCGCGATGTTGGCGGAGCAGTATGGCCCGGACGACGCTGCAAAACTGATGGACGGTCTGAATCGTCCGCCGGCGCTCTGCATCCGCGTCAACACGCTGAAATGCAGCCGCGATGAACTAATTCGTTTGCTGCAGGATGCCGGGTTTTCCGCAGTGCCGGACCCGGATACCGCGCGGGGAGTATATATCGCGGGCGGCGAGGTCGTCGGCTCGCAGCTTTACAAAGACGGATACTTCACCGTCCAGAGCTCGTCCTCGATCCGCTCAATCGAGGCTCTCAGTCCGACGCCTGGTGCGGCGGTTCTCGACATGTGCGCGGCGCCGGGCGGGAAGACCGCGATGATGGCGGAGATGATGGGGGACACCGGAAGCGTAACCGCCTGTGATATCCATGAACATCGCCTCGGGCTGATCCGCGCTACGGCGGACCGCCTTGGCCTCACGGCCATCGAACCGGTTCTGCGCGACGGAACGGCCTATGAGGACGCGCTCCGCGGCGCGTTTGACTTCGTGCTCTGCGACGTCCCGTGCAGCGGCCTCGGCGTCATCAGCACCAAGCCGGAGTTCCGGCTGACCTTCGATTCGGCGTCGTCAGACGAATTGTCTGACCTGCAGTTCCGGATCCTGTCCAACGGGTACGCTTACACGAAGCCCGGCGGACGCATTATGTATAGTACTTGCACGATCAACAAAGCGGAGAATGAACGCGTGACCGAACGGTTTCTTCTCAGCGAACCGGGAGCGCATGTGGTTGAAAAAGAATTGTGTTTCCCTTATAATAACAAAGTGGGTTTTTACTTTTGTCTGATACAAAAGCCGGATGAGCAATAGACAGATGGTGGCAGGAATATGAGAGTTGGATATTTAACGGACAAGGGAATGCGGCGTGACAGGAACGAGGACGCGGTCAAAGTGATGAAGGATCAGAATTTCTTCATGCTTGCGGACGGCGTCGGCGGGAACCGCGCCGGTGAGGTTGCCAGTCAGTCCGCGCTGGATACGCTTGAGGATTACATTTTGAACAACCCGATCGACAAGGTCGAGGGGAGCGACCGGATCTTCCGGTATTTCGAAGACGCGGTCAATTACGTCAACGAATACATTCTTCAGCTGTCCGGGACCCGGCCGGAATACCACGGCATGGCGACGACGCTGGTCTTCGCCTATATCCGCGACCACATCCTGTACGTCGGCAACGTCGGCGACAGCCGCGTTTACTTCATGCACGACGACGAGATTCATCAGATCACAGAGGACCACACTTACGTGAACGACCTCGTCAAGATGGGTGCCATCACCCGCGAGGAGGCCGAGCACCACTATAAGAAGAACGTGATTACACGGGCAATCGGGGCCAACGCATACAGCGCCCCGGATTGCTTTAACATATATGTTGAGCCAAAGGACAAGATTCTCCTCTGCAGCGACGGGCTGTACGATGAGCTGTCCGACCGCGAGATCCTGTACGAGATGGGAGAGATGTACGACATGGACGCCTGCGCGTCCAACCTGGTGCACATGGCCAATTACAGCGGCGGCAATGACAATATCTCGGTAATTTGCATTGACATGGAGGACTGATATGAGCAACAGATTATTGGCCGGTCGATATGAGTTGCTTGAAAAAATCGGGGACGGCGGCATGGCTGTCGTCTACAAAGCCAAAGACAAGCTGCTCAACCGTTACGTCGCAATCAAGATCCTGCGCCCGGAGTTCACCAAGGACGCGACGTTTGTCGAGAATTTCAAGCGGGAGTCCCAGGCTGCGGCCGGGCTCGCGCACCCGAATATCGTCGCGGTATATGACGTCGGCCGCGAGGGCAACATCAACTACATCGTCATGGAACTGGTCAACGGCCGCACGCTCAACGAGATCATCGACGAGCAGGCGCCGATGGATTACCGTACCGTAATCAAGATTTCCAAGGAAGTCGCCTCGGCGCTCAAGGTCGCGCACAAGAACAAGATCATCCACCGCGACGTCAAGCCGCACAACATCATGATCACGACGGACGGCAATGTCAAACTGGCGGACTTCGGTATCGCCAAGGCCGTCAACGACGCGACGCTTTCAACCGGCAGCAAGGTCATCGGTTCCGTGCACTATTTCTCGCCGGAGCAGGCGCGCGGCAACTACGTCGACGAGCGGTCTGACATTTACTCGCTCGGTATCGTCATGTACGAGATGCTGACCGGCAGAGTCCCGTTCGACGGCGACAATCCTGTCAGCATCGCGCTCAAGCATATCAACGAGGAGATCATCCCGCCGAGCGAACTCGTCAGCGGAATTCCGCCGCAGCTCGAGCGGTGCGTCCTCAAGGCGACGAGCAAATTCCAGACAAACCGTTATAATAGCGCGGACGAACTGATTGAGGAGCTCGACAACATCGAGTTCGTGACGCGGGTCGTCGGTAATTCGTACTTCAACAAGGCTTCCGAGCAGGTCGAAAAACAAAAGAAACTCGACGAGGAACGCCTGAGGGACCCGGTCGACGATGACGACGACGATTCGTCCGGCGGCGGGTCGCGCAGACGCGGCTGGCTGATCGCCCTTATCGTGTTGTTACTACTTGCCGTGGGCGGCGCCGGTTATTATTGGTTCACGCACCGGCCGGTCGAGAGCGACGAGGTTGAGGTTCCGGACCTCACCGACCTTACGATGGAGCAGGCCAGGGCGCGGGCGAACGAGTACGAGCTCACCATCAAAGAAGGCGAGAACGTTTACTCTACGGAAATCGCCGAGAACCGCATCGCGGATCAGGACCCGCACAAAGGAACGACTGTCAAAAAAGGTACGACTGTCACGGTATATCTCAGCAAGGGGTCCAAAGAAGGAACGATTCCGAACCTGATCGGAATGAACGAGCAGAGCGACAATATCAAGTCGTATGTTGAGAGTTACGGGTATAAACTCGGCAAGATTCGCGAGGAGACGTCGACCGAGCGGGCCGGTCAGATCATCAATCAGGACCCGGCGCCGGGAACGCCGATGGAAAAAGGTGCGGATATCAATATCTGGGTCAGCAACGGCAAGGGCGTCGAGGAGGGCAAGGTCCCTCCGGTCACGGGCCTGACCTATGAGGAAGCCAAGCGGGACATCGAGGACGCCGGCTTCAAGGTCGGCAAGGTCGAGTACTACGAGAGCAACGTATACGGCAGCGGGTACGTCATGTACCAGCAGTATGACGCGGGCTTTGACCTCAAGCTGGGCAGCTCCATCGACCTCGAGATCAGCAAAGGCGCGCCGCAGGTCAACGACGATCCGGGCGGTGCGAGCGCCGGTGACGACGAAGACTCCGGCGACGATACTTCTGAGGACGACGAGGGCTAAACCGTGCAGGGGAGAGTCATCAAGGGAATCGGAGGATTCTATTACATTTCGCACGACGGACAGGTGATCCAGGGAACCGCGCGCGGCATTTTGAAGCGCGGCAGTGACATCCTGTATGTCGGCGACATAGTGAACTATGAAATGATCGGTGATGACGAATTCGTCATCACCGAAGTCATCGAACGGCGGAATTTTCTGGAGCGGCCGCCGGTATCCAACCTGGACAAGCTGATCGTCACGTTTGCCGCGGCGCATCCGGAGCCGAATTTCTACGTGATCGATAAACTGTGCGTTGGCGCCGAGGTGCGCGGCATCGACGTCGTCATCTGCATCACAAAGTCCGACCTCGTAGCCGATGACATCATCAATCAGTACGCGAACCGATTTCGCGGCGCGTATCCGGTCGTTCCGGTCTGTGCTCTCACGGGAGCGGGCGTAGACGGATTGACGGACCAGATTCACGGTTCCAACGCCGTGCTCGCCGGAGCGTCCGGCGTCGGCAAGTCGACGCTGCTCAACCGCCTCGTCGGGACAGACGCCGCGGAAGTCGGGAGCATCAGCGACAAACGCAAGCGGGGACGGCATACCACGCGCAGCGTCTGCATTTACGAACTGCCGGGAGGGACGAATATTTACGATACACCGGGGTTTTCCTCACTGGACGTACCTTTTCTCGAAAAGACCGAAATCGCCCGTTATTTCCCCGAATTTCGCCTTCTGAGGGGTAACTGCAGATACTCTGACTGCATTCACGTCAACGAACCGGACTGCGCGGTCAAGGACGCAGTCGCCCGCGGCGACATTGACCCGTCAAGATACGCATCGTATAAGATGATGTTGGAAGAGGTGGCAAAATGGCAAAAGTAGCACCGTCGATTCTGGCGGCGGACTTCGCGAATCTGGGAGCGGACATCGCGGACGTCTGCCGGGCCGGCGCAGATTATCTTCACATCGATGTCATGGACGGCGCGTTCGTTCCGAACATCAGCTTCGGCTCCGCCGTCATGAAGAGTCTGAACCGTTACGCGACGGTACCGTACGACGTGCACCTCATGGTCATGGAGCCGATCCGCTACATCAAGGACTTCATCACGGACAACACTGACTTCATTACCGTCCACATCGAAGCCTGCGCGGACCCGGCCGGTACAATTGACGCGATCCACGCGCTCGGGATCAAAGCCGGCATTTCGCTCAATCCGGAGACCGACGTCAGCGCCCTGGAGCCGGTGCTTGACATGGTGGAACTCGTTCTCGTCATGTCCGTCCATCCGGGCTTCGGCGGCCAGAAATTCATCCCGGTCGCGCTCGACAAGATCCGTTATCTGGCGGCATACCGGGAGGAGCACGGTCTGCCGTATGTCATCGAAGTGGACGGCGGCGTCGGTTCGGGGAACGCGGCGCTTGTCCGGGAGGCCGGCGTCGACCTGATCGTCGCAGGGTCGGCCGTATTCAAGGCGGCGGACCGCGTTGCAGAAATCGCAGCCATCCGCGGCTGAGCTTCAAAAAAGAAAAAGTGTGTAAGCGATCCGTTCCGGGGATCGCATGTATCGAAGGAAACTATTGATTTACGCCGCGGCGCTCGCCGCAGGCATCTTGTGCTCATACATATGGTTTGAAAGAAGGGAGCCCGTACGGTCCGTCGTCGCGCTCGCTTCTTTTTTTATTTTGTTTTGGATCGTTCGCGAGCCTGAAACTACAGAAACCGGTGTGGAAAAGTATGGCCTGGACGATGGCGGGACGGCTGGAAAAGCGACTGTTTTGAAAACGGTTATCGCAAGCGCGCTGGCCGGAGCCGTCCTGTTCGGGGTGTGGTATTACATGTTGCTGCCGGCGGACGCGGAAACGATGGCATCGGTGGACAGCGTCATCGGAACGGTAACGGCGGTGTCGCAGAAGGACGACCTATACCGATTGACGGTCCGCGTCGACGGTGCATACACAAAGGACAACCAGCCGGTCCGGAACCGTCGCGTCACGGTCCGCGTACTTTGCAATTACGATACCGCGGAACCGTTTTACGACGGCGACTTGTATAGTATTGTCGGAAGCCGCGTGAAAATCCGCGGGGCCCTGCAGCTCCCGGAGCAGCGGCGGAACCCGGGGTGCTTCGACTATAGACTGTACCTCAAGACAAAAGGCATACGGTACCGGATGAAAGCCGCATCCATAGAGACGCTTTCCATGGACTGCACGGTCCGGTACCGCGTCCGTCGATGGCTCCTGATCCGCCGGCACGCGTTCGAACTCTGCTTTACGGACCCGGTGGTCCGCGGCTTTCTGTCCGGCGTTCTGTTCGGTGACAAGACAAATCTGAACGATACGGTTTACACTGATTTCAAGGAAAACGGGACCGCACACATTCTCGCGGTCAGCGGCCTGCATGTCGGGTTCATCCTCGCCGCGCTGCGGACGCTCTCGCGCAACCGGAAGACCCTGTGGATTCAGTTCCTGATCGCCGGGCTGATGCTTCTTTACGGAGAAATGACGATGTGGAACGTATCGACGATGCGGTCCGTCATCATCATGCTGACCGGGATGGCGGCGTTCCACCTCGGGCGTCGGTTTGACCTGTTGACCGCGACGGCGGCTTCGGCGGCCGTGATGCTGGTGCTACGGCCGTACATGCTCTTTGATCCGGGCTTTCAACTGTCGTATCTGGCCGTGCTCGGTATTGGAATCCTGGGGAGGACGCTGGTACCGTTTTTTGGCCAGTGGATGTCATTCGTCTTGGCCGTGTACCTCGCGACCGCACCTTATACCGCTTACTCATTCAACATATTCAATCCGGCGACGGTTCTGATCAACATCCCGGTCGTGTATATCGTCTCGATTCTCGTACCGCTTGCGCTGTCGGTGTTTCTCATCCTGATGACGACCGGGCTGCAGGCGGCGCTTCTGATTCACGCGGTGACGGTCTTCGCGAACCTGACGATCTGGTTAAACAATTATCTGAATTTTGACGGAACAGTTACGGTCGACACAGTATCCATAAACCCGGGCCTGCTGATCGGCCTCTATTGCATCGCCGCGTTTATCGCGTCGGAGTACTTCCGGGTCGAAGTGATCCGCGGGGAGAGAAAGCGGCTCCTCCGCTGCATCGCGGCACTCCTCATTCCATTGATCGCTCTGTCCATCGCGTTTCATGATCCGTTCCGGGACGACGAAGTCGTATTCATCGACGTGGGGCAGGGGGATGCGGTGCACCTCCGGTGCGGCAAAACGGACCTCCTGTTCGACGGCGGCGGGAGCTATTACCGGAACGTCGGTGAGGACGTCCTCAAACCGTATTTCCTAAAAGCAGGCGTGCGCAATGTCGACGCGGTCGTCCTTTCGCACCTGCACATGGACCACTGTAAGGGTGCGGAAGAGTTGGCGGCGGTCTACCCGGTCGGCCGGTTCGTCGTTTCGGAGATCTATGCGCAATACGGAAGCCTGCCGTCGCCCGCGGAGTTTGTGAAGTGTGGTGATGAGATTGCGGTGTCAGACGACGTCCGGTGCAAGGTCCTCTGGCCGGTTCGCGGGGACACGATTTCGGACGCGGAACTGAACGAAAATGAATATAACATGGTCGTCATGGTGTATTACGGAGACGTCCGGATCATGATTACAGGGGACCTTCTGGAGGAAGATGAACTGGAAATGGTTGCGTTTTACCGGGGGACGGACGTGCTGGACTGCGACGTCCTTAAGGTCGCGCACCACGGCAGCAAAACGAGTACGAGCGATGCCTTCCTCGAGGCCGCGACGCCTGACCTGGCAATCATTCAGGTCGGTGCGAACAACCCGTACGGCCACCCTGCAGACGTGACAATCGAACGCCTGAATGAGCGCGGAATCCCGGTCTACCGGACCGATGAATGCGGCGCCATCGGCCTGGATATCCGGAAAGATAAAATCGTGGTGGACCGGATGATCCGTGGCGAATGAATGAAAAATATGATACAATAAGCGCAGAAATCGTTGTCGAAAGGATTCGGATCCATTGGCCAAACAGGAAAAGTCCTACAAAGATTTTTATACCGATTTCAACCGCGGGATCAGCGGCAGCGTCCTGTTCTTCTACGGGGACGAGGATTACCTGATGCGCTGGGCGGCGGACCTCGTGATCGATTCCTGCACAGATGAATCGACGCGACCGTTCTGCCTGACGGAGCTGGACGGGGCGGAGTGCACGCTGGAGCAAATCATCGCCACGGCCCGCACCATCTCGATGTTCGGTGGAAAACGGGTCATCCTCGTGTGGGATTTCAAGCCGCTTTACGCCGCGCCGGACCGGGCTGCGCAGAAATTCATCGAGGACAAGCTGCTCGACCTCGCCGCCGTGCGGTCGGACGACTACGTCATCCTCTTTACACTTGAGCATGTTTATAAGGCAAGGATGACCGCCCTCGCAAAAAAACTCAGCGCGGTGCGTCAGACGGGGTACGAATTCCCGCGGCTTTCGCGCGGGGAGCTCCGGCAGTTCATCCGAAAGCGCGTTCGGGAGGGCGGCCGCCTCATCAACGACCGCGCGTTGGAGTACATGATCGACCTCAGCGGCTACTATCTCCGCGACAGCGAATACACGCTGACCGAGCTCAACAAAGACACCGCCAAGCTCATCCACGCCTCTGACGATGAGATTACGCGAGACCTGATTGAAGACGTCATGATCGGCGAAGGGGAGAAATACGCCTTCGCGTTGATCGACGCGGTCATGGAGGCGGACCGGCCGCGGGCGATGACTATCGTGCAGAACATCCTCGCCTCCGACGATAACGCCGCGATGCGGATTCTGTCCCTATTAGCCGGCCAATATGAGATGATGTACGACGCGCTCCAGTTGGACCGCCAGCGGATGTCCGTCCGCGAGATGGCCGCCGCGCTCGGCGTGAACGAGTACCGTTTCAATCGCGCGTACGGTGCTGCGCGCCGCATGGACCTGCCGAAAATAAAAGAACTCCTGATGGAGCTCTATGATATCGATAAACGGATTAAGACCGGCGACATGGATAAAGATGTCGCCCTGGAGCTATTTGTCCTTCAGTAGTTCGCGCGCCGCGTTGAGCGAACCTGCACTCTCGGCGTCGCCGCTGATGAGGTTCGCGATCTGGCGGACCTTGCCCTCCGGGTCGAGGTGAACGATCCGCGTACTGGATTTACCGTCGATGAGATCCTTGACGATCTGATAGTTGTCGTCTCCGCATGCCGCGATCTGCGGCAGGTGGGTGATGCAGATGACCTGATGATGGCTTGCGATCTCTTTTAATTTTTTGCCGACGACGAGGGCGGTCCTGCCGCTGATGCCGGTGTCGATCTCGTCAAAGATCATCGTATCCAGGCGGTCGCCGTCGCCGATGACGCGCTTGAACGCGAGCATGATCCGGGAGATTTCGCCGCCGGAGGCGATCCGGGTCAGCGGCCGCAGCGGCTCGCCCGGGTTTGTCGAGATCAAGAATTCAATGTTGTCATAGCCGGTCGGACCGATTTCGTCCGCACGTGTGATGTCGATCCGGAACTCAGAGTTTGAAAACGCCAGATCCCTGAGCTCCGCCATGATGCTCTGCTCGAGCTCTGCGGCGTTCTCACGACGGATCGCGCTGACCACGTCCGCCTGCCGGGACAGCAAGTCATGTAACCGGTCCATTTCCGCCTTCGCATCGGCCTTTGCGACATCGTAATTATCGATGACGCTCAGTTTCTGCTCGAGTTCCTGACCGTACGCGATGATCTCACGGACGGAGCGGCGGTATTTGCGTTTTGCGGTCTCGATGTCGCTCAGCCGCGACGACACGCGGTCCATGTCGTCCTCGGAGAACGTGAGGCGGTAGGTGATGTCGCGGAGCGACTGCGAGATGTCCTCGAGCTGGTAATAAAGGTCGGTCGTCTTGTCCGAGAGCGCCTGGATTTCCTCCCCATAGCCTGCTACAGAGGAGAGGTCCTGCATGCACCGGCTGAGTTCGGTCAGGACCGAGTCCTCCCGCTCGTGCAGCCGGACATAGGAACCGTTGACCGCCTGGTAAATCTTCTCACTGTTGCGCATCAGGTCGAGCTCGGCGGCCAAGGCGCTGTCCTCGTCCGGATGGAGTGCAAGGGCGGTGATATTATCGAATTCGTACTGATAAAACTCGCGCTGACGCAACGCGTCCGCCTCATCAGCCAACAGTTTGTTGTACCTGGCACGGGCTGCGGTAAACTGCGCGTGCAGGTCGGCGAGCTTGTCAAGGTCGCCGCTGATCCTGTCGTGATTATAACTGTCCGTAATCGTAATATGATTGTCCGGGTTGAGGATCTGCTGGTTGTCGTATTGGCCGTGGATGTCCGCAAAGCCGGTGCAGAACTCGCGGAGGCGCGCCAGCGGAACGATCTCGCCGTTCAGTTTGGCGACGCTCTTGCCGCCGGCGAGGAGCTCCCGGGAGATGACGACTTCTTCGCCGTCCCGCGTCCCGAGGATCTGAATCCGCGCGCGATCCTGCCCGGTCCGGACCATGCTAATATCAGCACGGCCGCCCAAAGCTGTGCTGATCGCCTGAACCAGCACTGATTTACCCGCGCCGGTCTCGCCTGTGATGATGTTGAGTGACCTGCCGAGGTCGAACTCTAAGTGGTCGATCGTGGCAAAGTGGTCGATCGTGATCCTGTCAAGCATTGCGTAACCCGTTATTCGCTGAGACGGTTGGAGATCATTTTGTCAAAAACATCGAGGATCTCAGGGACGTTTTCCTCTTTGTCCACGACGATGAGCATGGTGTTGTCGCCGCAGACCGTTCCGACGATGTGGGCGAGTTCCATGCAGTCGAGCGCTTCGCCCGCGGCGCTGCCGCACCCGGAGAGCGTCTTGACGATGATCAGGTTGCCCGCGGCATTGTAAGAGATGATCGTCTCGCGGAAGATCTTGATGAACCGCTCGGAGATCGGCTGGCCCGCCGCGACGCCGGCGATGTATTTGTATCGGCCGCTGGCGGACATGGCCTTGACCAGCTGCAGCTCCTTGATGTCGCGGGAGATGGTCGCCTGGGTGACCGGGTAGCCGGCGGCTTTGAGCAGCTCCTGGAGCTGGTCTTGGGTCTCGACGTCGTTGGTGGAAATGATCTCGAGGATCTTGTTTTGTCTGGAATAGCGCATGACAGCCTCCATTCGTAAATGTATACAATGGTAATTCTGTGAATAATTATACCACAACTCGACGCCGGAGAATACCACAATTTGATTTGAGTGAATGGACAAGAACGGATGTTTCTGTTAAAATGGGGCAGGGAGAAAAGCGATGAGGATATTAGGAATCGATCCCGGCTACGCGATCATGGGGTACGGTGTACTCGATTACGTCGGGAACAAGATCACAGCTGTTGATTACGGAGCCATCACGACCGAGGCCGGCATACTGATGCCGGACCGCCTCGAGGCTCTTTATAATGGATTGAAAGCCGTCATCGACGAGTATCATCCGGACGAGGCGTCCATCGAGGAGCTGTTCTTTCAGAATAACGCCAAGACCGCCATCGGCGTCGGCGAGGCGCGCGGCGTGGCCATCCTGGCGTGCATCCAGGGCGGCCTAGAGGTTTACGAGTATACGCCGCTCCAGATCAAACAGGCCCTCGTCGGCTACGGGCAGGCGACCAAGACCCAGGTGCAGTCCATGGTTAAGATGATCCTTCACTTGGACGCGGTTCCAAAGCCGGACGATACCGCGGACGCAGTCGCGGCAGCGATCTGCCACGCGCACTCCCGCAACAATAGAGTATTCACGAGGTTGCATCCATGATACGAATGATTCACGGGACTTATTCATACTACGAACGCGGCGCGGTCGTCATCGAGACGGCGGGCGGTGTCGGCTACCGCATTTTTGTGCCGGATACCTCCAAACTGCTCCTCGCGCGCGAAGGCGACGAGGTCACGGTTTATACGCATCTGCAGGTCAAGGAGGACGAGATGTCGCTGTACGGCTTTGCGGACAGCGAGGCGCTCGCGCTCTTTGAGCAACTGATCACGGTCAACGGCGTCGGACCAAAGGCCGGCATGGCAATCATGTCCCTCGGGACGCCAAACCAGATCAAGTCACACATCGTCGGCAAGGACGGCCGGTATATCGCGCAGGCCTCCGGCGTGGGTAAGAAGACTGCTGAGCGCGTCATCCTCGAACTCTGCGACAAGGTCACCGCGCTTCCAATCGAAGGCATCGAGGAACCGGTTCCGGTTGCCAAAGCGGTCTCCGACGAGCGGAGCGGCGCGATCGTCGCGCTCACGACGCTTGGCTACAGCAAATCCGAGGCGGAGCGCGCGATCAACAGCGTTCCGGACGACGGCCTGACCATCGAGGAATACATCAAACGCGCATTGAAATATCTGTTATAACTGTTTTTCGGGAATTGAGACATGCAGAGCAAAGTAACTTCCACCAAAGCCGAACCATATGAACTGCAGGGCGAGCTGACGCTCCGTCCGCAGTATCTGAGCGAGTATTGCGGCCAGTCCGCGACCAAGGAGAACCTGTCGATCTACATCGAGGCGGCCAAGCGCCGCGGCGAACCGCTCGACCACATTCTCTTCTATGGGCCGCCGGGCCTCGGCAAGACCACGCTCGCCGGCATCATCGCGAACGAACTCGGCGTTGACATCAAGATCACGTCCGGGCCGGCCATCGGCCGGGCGGGGGACCTCGCGGCGATTTTAACCAATCTGAACGAGAACGACGTTCTCTTCATCGACGAGATCCACCGGCTGAACCGCTCCGTTGAGGAGGTCCTGTACTCCGCGATGGAGGACTACGCCCTCGACATCATCATCGGCAAGGGTCCGTCGGCGCAGTCCCTTCGGATCGATCTCGCCAAATTCACCCTGATCGGCGCGACGACCCGCGCAGGCAGTCTGTCCGCACCGCTCCGCGACCGCTTCGGCATCATCTCCAAATTCGAGTTCTATACGCAGGACGAGATCAAGGAGATCCTTTACAGATCGGCCAACGTGCTCGGAATCTCCATCGACGACGCGTCGCTCAACGAACTCGCGAAGCGCTCCCGCGGCACACCGCGCATCGGAAACCGCCTGTTAAAACGTGTCCGTGACTTCTCCGAGGTCATCAGCGACGGAAACGTCGACATCAAGATCACGCGCAAGGCGCTCGACGCGCTCGGCGTGGACGACCTCGGCCTCGAGAAACTGGACCGCGACATCCTCTCGACCATCATCCGGAGCTTCAACGGCGGTCCGGTCGGCATCGAGACGATCGCCTCCGCCATCGGCGAGGAGCGTGTCACCCTCGAGGACGTCAACGAGCCATACCTCATCCAGGCGGAGCTCATGTACCGCACGCAAAAGGGCCGCATGGTCTCGCGCAAAGGCTACGAGCACATGGGGCTGCTTTCCTTGTACAAAGAGCCGGAGATGCGGAACGAACAGCTCCGCATCGATACGCTGGAGTAAAAACCGTTGAAAAACAGGAGAAACATAGATAAATAACGATAAAATATTATTGGCAAAATGCTTTTAAACGACTTTGATTACGATCTGCCGAAGGACCTGATTGCGCAGACCCCGGCGGAAAAGAGAGACGAATGCAGATTGATGGTGCTCGACATGGACCGCGGAACGATCGAGCACCGTTTTTTCTATGATATTAAGCAGTACTTGCGTCCTGGGGACTGCCTGGTCATGAACGATTCCCGAGTCATCCCGGCCCGCATGTACGGCCTCAAGGCGTCGACCGGTGCGCGGATCGAGATGCTCCTCATCAAGCGCCTTGACGGTGACATCTGGGAGTGCATGGTACGGCCGGGCAAGCGCCTGCACGAAGGGGACGAAGTGCTCTTTGGCGGCGGAACGGACGAGGACGGCACGCCGGACGGAACCTTTATCCTCAAAGCCGTCATCCTCGGCTACCACGACCGCGACAACGGGACGCGCGAAGTGCACTTTGAATACGAAGGCGTCTTCATGGAGCGCCTCGAGGAGGTCGGCAGCATGCCGCTCCCGCCGTACATCGAACGGCCGGCGGAGGACGCGGACAAGGAGATGTACCAGACCGTCTACAGCAAAGTGGACGGCTCGGTCGCGGCGCCGACGGCAGGGTTGCACTTCACGAGCGAACTCCTCGATGAGATCCGCGCGATGGGGATTGAAACCGCTTACGTGACGCTTCACGTGGGCATCGGGACGTTCCGCCCGGTCAAAGTAGACCGGATCGAAGACCACAAGATGCACTTTGAGGAATACACCGTCAAGACGGAGGACGCGGACGTGATCAACCGGACCATCGAGCAGGGCGGCCGCATCATTTCGGTCGGGACCACTTCAACGCGGACGCTCGAGAGCGCCGCAGTCTGGACGGACGACGGATACCGGATCGCAACCGGATCCTCCAGCACGGGTATTTTTATCTATCCCGGCTATCAGTTTAAGATCGTCGACTCTCTCATCACGAATTTCCACCTGCCGAAGTCGACGCTGCTCATGCTGATTTCGGCGCTTTACGACCGCGAGCAGATCCTGGCGGCCTACAAGGTCGCCGTCGGGGAACGGTACCGCTTTTTCAGCTATGGGGACGCGATGTTCATCAAGTCTGAGACGTCGCGCCGCCATGACAAGGAGCCAGTATGACACACGCATTGAAGTTTGAACTCCTGCATAAAGATGCAAAGACGCGTGCGCGCCGCGGGCGGATCACCCTGCCGCACGGTACGGTCGAGACGCCGGTCTTCATGCCGGTCGGGACGCAGGCGACCGTCAAGGCGATGAAGCCGGAGGACGTCGCGAAGACAGGTGCGGAGATCATCCTCGGGAATACATACCATCTGTATCTCCGGCCGGGCGAGGACATCGTCCGCGAAGCCGGCGGTCTGCACAAATTCATGAACTGGAACCGCCCGATCCTGACCGACAGCGGCGGGTTTCAGGTCTTTTCGCTCGGCAAATTCCGCAAAATTACTGAGGAAGGAGCGAAGTTCAAATCATATATTGACGGGTCAACGCACATGATGACCCCGGAGAAATCCGTCCAGATCCAGCACGCGCTCGGATCGGACATCATCATGGCCTTCGACGAATGCGTCGAACCGAACGCCGAGGAGCGGTACATCCGCCAGTCGCTCGAACGCACGACCCGCTGGCTCAAACGCTGCAAGGACGAGCACGACCGCTACGCCGCTGAACGCGGCGGTGAGAGCCTGACCCTCGGCGAGGGCTGCAACCAGGTGCTCTTCGGGATCATGCAGGGTGGGATGTTTAAGCCGCTTCGCAAAGAGAGCGCAACCCAGATCGTCGACCTCGACCTGCCGGGCTACGCCATCGGCGGCCTCTCGGTCGGGGAGCCGAAGGAAACCTTCATCGACGTCCTGGACGACTGCACGGACTACCTCCCGCAGGACAAACCGCGGTACCTCATGGGCGTCGGTACGCCGGACTACCTCTTCGAAGGTGTCGAGCGCGGCGTGGACATGTTCGACTGCGTCCTGCCGACGCGTCTTGCGCGACATGGTGTCGCGATGACGTCGCACGGCAACCTCAATATCAAAAACGCGGCGCACCAGAGGGACTTCAGCCCGCTCGACCCGGAGTGCGACTGCTACGTCTGCCGCAACTACTCGCGCGCGTATCTCAGACACCTCTATCGCGAGAACGAGATTCTGAGCTCGATGCTCCTCTCAGAGCATAACGTGCACTTCCTGGTCAACATGATGAAAAACATCCGCGACGCGATCGAGCAGGACCGCTTCAGCGAATACAAAAGAGAGTTTTACGGTAAATTCGGAGACTTCTGATGACTAATTCGATCGACTTTGACAGGCCTGCGTGCCCGCTCGCCGGACAGTGCGGCGGCTGCCTCCACCAAGGAATCCCGTACGAGGCACAGGTCACCTCCAAGGACAAACAGATGCGGCGCCTGTTCGACAAACACGACTTCGACCCTTCTGTTTACGAAGGTCTGGTTCCCGCGCTGTCGGAATACGGGTACCGCAATAAGATGGAGTATACTTTTGGCGACTTCACGAAGGACGGCCCGCTCGAGCTCGGGATGCACGTGAAGGGCCGTTTCATGTCTATCGTTACCTGTGACATGTGTCAGCTCGTACCGGAGGACTTCAACAGGATTCTGCGGGCGACGCTGGACTTTGCGACGGACCGGGGCTACCAGTTCTTTCACCGCAAGACGCACGAAGGGCTGCTTCGCAACCTGATCTTGCGCCACGGGGTCAAGACGGGGGAGCTCCTCGTCAACATCGTCACGAGCAGCCAGGACGGCAGCAACCCGGACCGGCCGGACATCACGAGCAGCACCGAACCATTCGACGAAGCCGCCTTTCTATCACTTCTGCAGAGCCTTTCGTTAGACAACCGGATCGTCGGCGTTATCCGTACTTATAACGATTGCGCGGCGGACGCGGTCATCAACGAAGGGGTCAGGATCCTTTCCGGGCGCGATTATTACACCGAGGAGATCCTCGGCCTGAGGTTCAAAGTCAACGCGTTTTCCTTCTTCCAGACCAACATCCGTGCGATTGAGCGGCTCTATTCGGATGCGCTCACATTCATTCCGGACATCGACCGGAAGACGGTCTACGACTTATACTGCGGGACGGGGACCATCTCTCAGCTGATGGCAAAACGCGCGAAGACGGTCTACGGCATCGAAATCGTGCAGGATTCGGTCGACGCCGCAATCGATAACACGGCGTTAAACGGGATCGATAACTGCCACTTCCTCTGCGGCGACGTAAAGACGGAACTCGACAAACTGCCGGAACCCCCGGAGGTCATCGTCGTTGACCCGCCGCGCGTCGGCATGCACGATAAAGTCGTCGATCTGCTCGCTGGCTATGGAATCGAACAGATACTTTACATTTCCTGCAATCCGACGACCTTGTTCCTCAACCTGGACCGCTTACGGCTCCACGGCTACGAACCGGTCCGCATGCGGGCTTACGACAATTTCCCGCTGACAAAGCATGTGGAGACTGTCGTTTGCTTGAGCAACAAAAATGTAAAGCCAAAGGACTATGTTGAGATCGGCGTGGATGCCGAGGATTACTACAGGATCAAGGATTCTGGGAAGGAGTCAAAGTAATGGGTGTTTCTTTTAGGCACTCCGCAGGTTTCGGAAAGCGAATGGAATATAATCTTATCGGTAGGATGCTGATGGAAGGTTTGGATGTATACCTTCCATTAGTGGATGATCATGGTGTTGACTGCGTCATCAAAAAGGAAGATGGCACCTTTATTGAGATACAGATCAAAGCTAGGTCTAATGAGGTTGCATTTGGTGATGCAGCTCTGTTTGCTGCTATTACCCATGACCTTACTCCGAACTTTTATTTTGTGTTCTATTCTGAACGATTGGACTCTATGTGGATCCTATCATCTGAGGAGTTCCTGCAGGAATGCGTAACAAATAAAACCGGGAAGAATGCCGGTAAACGCAGTATCTGGTTCAATGGACGTCGAACCGATAAGAAAACTGGAGAAAAGTCGGAATACTGTTTTGAGCGATTCGATAAGTATCGCTGTACTGACTTTTCAAGATTTCATTGAAAAAGGATAGAGGCCATACCTGGAGATATATCATATGGGAAATACAAACTACACGAAACAGATAATCGATAACTATTGTGTGTTGGATACTGAAACAACAGGACTGTCTGCTTATTACGATGAAGTGATAGAGATAGGTATTTTAAGAGTCAGGGACAATGTGATCGTAGAACAATACTCCCAGCTGATTCAGCCAGAATATGAAATAAATTCATTTATCACGGCTTTAACGGGTATAACAAACGAAATGGTTGCGGGGATGCCTTCTATCAAGGAAGTTAAGAATGATGTTCTGTCATTCTTAGGGGATGATATCATTCTGGGACATAATACGTCATTTGACATTCGTTTCCTTAGTGAAGGGTTTCAGCTATAGATAGATAATCCTTACATGGATACCATGCAGTTTGCACGTAAAGTGTATCCGAAGTTGCAGCATCATAGATTATCGGATCTGACTGAATACTTGGGTCTGTCAAATAATGAGCATCGCTCTATCGCTGATTGTATTGCCACAAAAGAATTATATGATGCTGTTAAGGCAACAATGACAGAGAAAGGGTTAAGGATCGAAGATCTTTGGGCTGGAAGTAAGTCACATGGCGGAAAAAGCATTGATATCAGTTCTATAACCCCAACTACAGTAGAGATGGATGAAGACGGTTTCTTCTATGGAAGGCACGTAGTATTCACCGGTAAACTCGAAAAAATGGTCAGGAAAGATGCTATGCAGATTGTAGTGAATCTTGGAGGAATTCTTGATAATAGCGTCTGTAAACAAACAAACTATCTAATACTTGGGAACAATGATTACAATGCTATCCTGAAAGGAGAAAAATCCTCAAAGCATAAAAAGGCGGAAAAGCTAAAACTTGAAGGACAGGATATAGAGATTATTGATGAGTTTACTTTCTATGACATTCTTCAGCAATAAGGAGAGTGCAGATGAATAACTTCAAACGGAATAATCCGTTGTTTTCAATGTGCGGGCTGAATTGCGGTTTGTGTACCATAAGACTTGGAGGTCATTGTCCGGGATGCGGACAGGGGAATAAGCCGTGCAAAATCGCCCGCTGTGGAATAGAACACGGTGTGGAATATTGCTTTCAGTGCCCTGAGTATCCTTGTGAGTTATATGACCATGTCGATGAGTATGATTCCTTCATGACGCATCTTCATCAGAAAGCAGATCTGATGAAGGCAAAAGAGATCGGTATCGAAGCGTACACAGAGGAACAATCAGAAAAGGTGGACCTGCTTGATACGCTTCTTAACGAGTGCAATTCCGGCAGGGAAAAAACACTGTTCAGCCTTGCGGTGAATCTCCTTAGTGTCGATGAAATAAAGAAGGTTCTGGATGAAGGCGGTCAGCTTGCATCGGATATGCCGATCAAAGATAAAGCAAAGTTCATCTCAGGCAGATTCCGTGAAATTGCAGCAGATAAAGAGATAGAACTGAAACTAAGGAAGAAGAGAAAGTAGTTTGATTTCGACAGATTCTCGTTTGTATGAATATCGCTAGATCGGGATTTGTAAACGGAGGCGAAAGTATAATGAACAGAAAAAAACATATGTCACAGGTAATGCTGTTTATTGTACTGTTCGGTATCGTCAGCCTGTTTTCGGATATGACCCATGAGGGAGCCTCCAGCATCCGGGGTGCTTATTTAGCCCTGCTGGGAGCGTCCGCCGGCACGATCGGGTTTATCTCCGGGCTGGGAGAGCTGATCGGTTATTCTATGCGCTATCTGTTTGGCAAGCTAACTGACCGGACAAAGAAATACTGGCCAATGGTCATTTTGGGTTATGCTCTGGACATTGCAGCGGTTCCGGCCCTGGCTCTTGTCGGTGAACACGGATGGATCGCAGCCTGCCTTCTTTTGGTGGTGCAGCGCATGGGCAAAGCGATCAAAAAGCCTGCAAAGGATACTGTCATGTCTTTTGCTGCTTCCCAGGTAGGTGTAGGAAAGAGCTTCGGTATTCAGGAGGTGCTGGATCAGATCGGTGCATTTGCCGGCCCGGTTCTTTTATATCTTGTGATGTTGTTCAAGCAGGACGGCACCGCATACACGGTCTATTCGACCTGCTTTGCGGTACTAGCCATTCCGGGAGCCATCACCCTGATTCTACTTCTGATTACGCGGGCAAAATTCCCAAATCCAGAACGCTTCGAGCCGGAACCCAAAGAATACGTACTGTTTAAACTGAAAAAAGAATTTATCCTATATATTGCAGGAATCAGCCTGTTTGCATTTGGTTTTATAGATTATTCCATCGTGATCATGCATGTATCAAGGAATTTCACATCTCTTGCAGGTGGTCTGGCGGTAACCTCGAATGTAGTGAACAGCGGTACTCTGCCTTTGTTATATGCCGGTGCTATGTTGGTAGATGCAATAGCAGCACTGCTTTTCGGTATCCTTTATGATAAAAAAGGTATCCGCGCCCTGGTCTGGTCGACGATAGTTTCTGCGCCTTTTGCAGCGTTTGTATTTATCGGTCATTCGGTTCCGTTGTTGTTAGTTGGAATTGCCATGTGGGGTGTGGGAATGGGTGCGCAGGAGTCTATCCTGAAAGCTGCGGTGACCGGGATGGTGCCGAAACAAAGTCGCGCCACCGGATATGGGATTTTCGAATGTTCTTTCGGTGTCTTCTGGTTTCTGGGAAGCTGGCTTATGGGGAGTTTATATGATCTGAATATAACAGCCATGATCGTAGTTTCTGTGACTGCACAGTTGGCAGCCATCCCTCTTTACATTTTTTCAGCCAGACAGCAACAAAATAACAGAAAAAAACCATATTACGAGAAATCATAGAAATCAAACCAACAAATTCCGGTTTGTCATTGCAGTGGATAGATTTCCGATGACAGGCAAGGGCGATTTTGACATTCGTAATATCCACTCTTGCCATGTGGAAACGGTATGCCTCTTGTGCCACCATTAGGAGATACATGTATGGAATTTGGATGGATCAGTGTATTTGGTGCAGTGATCGTGATTCTGATGATGATACCGAATATCATCTACGCGATCCGGAATAAAGACGAGAAGAATCAATGCACTAATCAGTTTATGAACGTGATCGAGCAGATTGGAAGATATGCCTGCATCATTTTGATGTGGATGCCTCTTTTCGTCTGGAAGTTTGGCTTTTCCAGCGTGTATGGATTGATTCTTTATCTGATCGGGAACGGATGCCTGTTGGTTGCCTATTGGATCATTTTCGCATTTTATATGAAAAAGAGAACGAGAAAACGTGCTCTCGCCCTCGCAGTGTTACCAACTTGCATATTCCTGTTAAGCGGTCTGCTTCTCCGTCACTGGTTGTTGGTAGGCTGTGCACTTTTGTTTGGGGTCGGACACATTTATGTGACGCAAAAGAATGTCGCTGCAGCAGATGTTTAATCAAGTTTTCTAAGATTGTAGGGAGCGAATACTTATGAGATTAAAGAATGTACTGATAGTCGTAAAGGACATTGAAAAAGCAAGACAGTTTTATCATGACCTGTTCGGGCTTGAACTGATCCTCGATAACGATGGAAACATGATCCTGACAGAGGGACTTGTGCTGCAGGAGGAGAAATACTGGACGAAGTTTCTCGGCAGAGAGATCATTCCGGAGAACAATTCATGTGAGCTCTATTTTGAAGAATCTGATCTGGAAGGCTTCGTAGAGAAACTGGAGAGCTACTATCCGGAAGTCAAGTATGTGAACAGACTCATGACGCACAGCTGGGGACAGAAGGTGATACGATTCTATGACCCGGACGGGAACCTGATCGAAGTGGGGACACCGATATAATGTGACATCGATGATGATAAAACGCAGATTGAAGGAGACAGATATGAATCTGAGTAAATTTGATGACAAATGCGTAAGGAGCATTACTAGCTGGGGAGAGGTGTTTGAAGGGGTCGCATCTTACGACAGCAGAGAATACGCTTTTCATGAATACGGTCACGATCAGGAAGCTCTGCGTCTTACCCCGATTATTTTTTATAAAGATCAAATCGTAAGTGTCACAAGCCTGGAGGATGTAAACGGTCCGTTCGGGCATTATTCTGAAAAGTACGGCCTTTTGGAAATGAAGTGTCTGGAGTGGGGAACCGATATGATCGAAGAAGTTCTGGATTTGGAAGACGACAGCCAGATACTCAGGATGTTGGCATGTATGAAGGATCATTTTCAGACCCTTGCCGACAGAGCGGTCCCGGGCATTGCTCCGTGGCGCAGCGGAAAGAGCATGCCGGAATCCGAAGAGGATGAAAATGAGCAGGGGCCTGTTTACCTTGGAGAACTCGAGAGAATGCTGAATTCTCTCGTAAAATACAATGAGAACGAAGAAGTCGTTCGTGAGGCAAACAAGCTTCTGGAACGGTTTTCGACTTATTTTTCTGAAACCGGAGCCATTTTAGGAGAAAGGAAAAATCCATGAAAAAATACACCGATCTGGAACAGGCTCTCAAGGACTCATCGCTGGCCATCATAACCGATGATATAACTTCACACAGAGAACTCAACAGGGTTTTCATCAAATACCGAGCCCTTCCGAAAAAGCAGAGGAGGTTCTCCGATTATTATTCAAATGAATTCCTGGGTCACAATGTGACTGAGATGTATCTCATGGGCAGGGAGCGGCTCAGACCTGATCTTGAGATTTTTGACGACCTGGAGCTGGCAGGCGAAAAATACGCACATACGGAGCCGGATCTGTACTACAAGGAGGACAGTTTTAATTCGGGCGAGACGAACATCTGCTTTATCCTCGGCCATTCGGGAAGCGGAAAATCGCAGATGGCGCGGGCTCTGGAAGGTGACGATATCGATCATATCGAACTGGATGACCTGCTTCTCACCAAAGACCATTTTGCAATGGATGAGCTGGAGCCTTATTCGGATATGTTCTACAGCTTCTTTGCCGGCGACGGGGCAAAATACTTCATCGGCATTGACGAGAGAAACCGAATTCCAAAGGAAGAATACGAAGACAAGGTGTTTGTCGACTTCGTTCAATTCGCGATGGACTATGCAAACCAGCATAGGGATAAGAAATACATCATAGAAGGCATTTGGATCCATCTCTATTTCGATGATCCGTCTTTGTTTGAAGATTATGCGGTCTTCATCAAGAGAACGTCTTTCCTCAAGTCAAAGATTCGCGTCATGAAGAGAGAGGTGAAAAGAGACAAGGAAGACCTTCAGGACAGGAAGGAGATGTTCGAAAGGGAAACCAGGAACTATCTGTTGGATGAAGATAAGATCGACAGCTATCGAAAATACTTCGGAGAGAAACCGGAGACAATTTACAGAGAAGAGACCAATGAAGCCGCAAAACAAGCGGAAATCGTAGTAAACGAGCTGAAAAACATTGACAAATGCTTCGTAAACGGAGACGCAGAGGGAATCAATGAGATACTGAAGAAAGCTGAGGCGAATACCGAACTATCAAATTTGCATCGACTGAGGATCATCAACGAATGCACATTGGCTTTGGTTGAGATGATCGTCTGAAACGGGTGACAATAAAGGAAAATGACATGGCAAAGTTTGTAACGAGAGACAATAAGAGCATAAAAATCAAACTCGCTCATAAGAACGACGAGCTGATGAACCTTCTGAACAACACCGTTCCAAGGCTTTCCTATGACGAAATCCTTGAAGGCGAGCTCGAAAAGAGAATGAAAGATTTCGGTGTGAATATCGAATCGATCGAGCTGTCGTGTGGTGATGATATTAAAGAACTCTTGTTAAGCAAAGCGATTTTCGACGCATTATCAAAACCAACCGGAGTTTGAAAAGGAGAATACACAAATGGCGTTACTACAAGTCAATTTCATGTCCCAGGCATTGTTTCGGACCGTCCCGATGAACGTGATCCTTCCGGCAGATCGTTTTGACGCGGATACGGATCGTTACCTGAACGAGAAAGACCATAAGTATAAGACACTGTATCTGCTGCACGGCCTCCTGGGAAATTATACGGACTGGGTGAGCCAGACCCGGATCCAGAAGTGGGCCGAGGAGAAGAACCTGGCAGTCGTGATGCCGTCCGGGGACAATTCGTTTTACCTGAATTCCAGAACCCCATGGAACGATTACGGGACCTTCATCGGACAGGAACTGGTGGAAATCACACGACGGATGTTCCCGCTCTCCGAAAAGCGAGAGGACACCTTTATTGCGGGGCTTTCCATGGGCGGGTTTGGCGCAATTCGTAACGGGATCGTGTATTCTGAGAACTTCAGCCATGTAGCGGGGCTGTCGGCGGCAGTGCATATTTTTGAAGATATCTCTGAGGAAGCCAACATTGGACTCTTCGACAACATGGCAGCAGCTGCCAAAACTGACAGGAACCCTTGGGTCGCCGTGGATGAAATGTTATCCGAACAACGCCGCGTCCCGAAAGTCTATCTGGCTTGCGGAACCAAGGACGACTTACTGGAATCGAATTTAGCTTTTCGTGATTATTTACAGGAGAAGGGCATCGAGGTGACCTGGGACGAAGAGGATTGCGGCCACGAGTGGGATTTCTGGGACCGTCAGATCAAGAAGGTTCTGGACTGGCTGCCGCTGGAGTAGATGCCCGGTTCCAAAGAAGAGATAATCATGGTTTATATACTTGAAGATACATCCAAAGTAAAAACGCTGTTTGACGGGTGGGACGAGACTTTGATCTGCTCCTGCCTTCAAAAGGTGATGGGAAAGGTCTACGTTACCGATCCCGAAACCCCGGCGTCCGCGTTCTGCTATGTCGGATGTTTTGGCTTTTTTGCGGGAGAACCCGATGTTGAGTTGGTGAAGAATATACCTGCGGGGTTTGCGATCGTTGCACCGCAGCATAAACAATGGGCCGAACTGATTGAAGCGGTCTATCCTGACGCAACCAAAGTGACGAGATTCGCATTCCGGAAGGACACCCGATTCGATCGTGAAGCCTTGAAACGCAATCTCGGTCTTCTCCCGGACGGATATGAGCTGAAAAACATCGACGAGGAGCTTTATGATCTGTGCCTCGAAAACCCGTTGACGGCGGATTTTGTTTCGTCGTTTGAAAGCAAAGAGGACTATCTGGAGAAAGGCAGGGGCGTGGTCATCCTGAAAGACGGTACAGTTGTGTCGGGCGCTTCATCCTATACCCGTTACAGAGAAGGAATCGAGATCGAGGTCGATACAGCAGATTTCGAACGGCGAAAACACCTCGCGTTAATCGCCTGTTCTGCCTTGATTTTAAGGTGCCTGGAGGAAGGGCTATATCCGAGCTGGGATGCGCAAAACACGATCTCCGTGCAGCTGGCAGAGAAACTGGGATATGAATTTGATCATGAGTATATCGCATATGAAGTCACTTCTCCATTGAAAACGCTCCGTGTGAATGGGAAGGAGTACGAGATAGAGAAGCTCTTAGGCAAGGGAAAAGGCGGGTATTCTTATTTGGTCAGGAGGGATGGAGAAGAGTTCGTTTTAAAACAGATCCATCACGAGCCGTGCTCTTACTATCAGTTCGGAAACAAGCTGCAATCGGAAATCGATGATTATGACAGGCTTCGTAACATCGGTATCAAGATGCCGGTGTTGATCGATGTAGATGTGGAAAATGAACGCATCCTAAAGGAGTATATTCCAGGGGAAACCGTTTGCGACCTCGTCCGTGAGGACAAGATGAAAGACGCCTATGTGGAACAAGTGAAGGCGATGTGCGCCTTGCTCTACCCGGCGAACACGAATATCGATTATTTCCCTACGAATTTCGTGGTGCATGAGGATGCGCTTTACTATGTCGATTACGAGTGCAACGATTACATGGAAGAGTGGAACTTTGAAAACTGGGGCGTGACGTATTGGTCGAAAACCCCTGAGTTCATGCATTATATAGAGGAGCATTGATCGATGGTAGAAGTGAAAGCAATCACAGAGGACAATTTCATTGACGCATTCAATCTCAAGCTGGCACCGGGGCAGGAGCGTTTTGTCTCGCATCCGATCCGGAGCCTGGCGCAGGCGTATGTTTACCGGAATCAATGCCAGCCGTTCGGAATCTATGCGGACGGAACGATGGTCGGCTATGTCATGGTGATCTATGACTACGATGTTCCGGAGTATGACATCTGGCACATGATGATCGACGCGTCGAAGCAGGGCTCCGGGTATGGTAGCGCTGCGATGGATCGCGTACTTGACTATATCCGGACGAAGCCATTCGGGGACTCCGGCCGGGTCGCGATGACCTGCAACAAAGAGAATCCAAACGCATTGAGACTGTATAAAAATAAAGGTTTTACTGAAACCGGCGTTGAGGACGAAGACGAGATTGAGCTTGTTTTGATGATCGAGGAGTGATCCCATGTCTGAGAATCGTTTCAAATGGTGCTTTATCGGGACCGGAAAGCTTGCGAATCAAGTCGCGGGACAGCTTCTGAAGAGCGGACGGCACGAAATCGTGTCATGCTATACGAGGAATCCTGAGAACGGCCGCGCCTTTGCCGAAAAGTATGACTGTGTCGCTTGCAGCAGCGCAGCAGAGGCGATTACGTACGACGGTGTCGAGGGTGTGTATGTCGTCACGCCGCACAACGCGCATTACCGCTACGTGAAGCAGGCGCTGGAGCTCGGCAAGCCTGTCCTGTGCGAAAAAGCGTTTACGGTAACAGCAGCAGAAACCGACGAACTGATTGCGCTGGCGAGAAAACAGAACGTCTATCTCTGCGAAGCGATGTGGACGTGGTTTTCCCCGGCGGCCATGACTGCGAAGTCCTGGATCGACGCCGGCAGGATTGGGCGGGTCCGCTCGGCCGATTTCACATATCACATGAAGTCGATCAACTATGCCCCGCGCGTATCCGACCCGAAACGGGCGGGCGGAGCACTCCTGGACATCACGATTTATCCAATCACGTACGCGTACCGGCTTTGGGGGATTCCGGAATGTATTGAAACCGTCGGAACGGTCGAAAACGGAATCGATACCTGTGAAAATATCGTCATGACTTATCCGGACGGACCGGAGGTCAGGATCAGCGCTTCGATCGTCGACTTCAAAGGCCTCGAGAGAATGACCATTACGGGCGAGAGCGGAACGATTCGTGCTGCGTTTTACCATGCAGCGAACAAACTGGTCTGCCGGAACAGCTTCTTCCGAAGAGAAGTGTTCCGCCTGCCGAAAGGCTCCGGTACTTCCTATCTGTATGAATTCGACACGGTCGCTGCGGAAATCCGGCGTGGCCTGAAAGAGAGTGAAAAGGTGCCGCTTCGCTGCACCGCGGACGTCATGCACATGCTTGATACGATTCGTGAGCAGCTCGGGCTCGTGTATGACGATCTGGAATAGGGAGAAAGATCCCGCCGCAACCAAAATTAACACAAATCTTAAAAATGTGTTATTTGCAGTTGGTTGAACGGCAGGCAACCGAGCATTACAATATTCATAGAAATCATACAATTCATACAAATCATAATTTTGGAGGCATCTATGAGTATTGTAGAAGTGCGGAATCTTGTCAAAAGGTATCCGTCATTTGAACTCAAGGAAGTATCCTTCCATGTGGACGAGGGGAGGATCACAGGCTTTATCGGCCGGAACGGCGCCGGCAAGACGACGACGATCAAGTCCATGCTCAATCTCATCCACCCGGATGGCGGGGAGGTCGATTACTTCGGCAAGCCGCTGCTCGGGAACGAGATGGAGATCAAGAAACACATCGGGTATTCCACGGGGGCGGTGAACTGGTACCCGCGGAAGAAGATGCGCGACATCGTCGACATCGTAAGAAGATTTTATGACACCTGGGACGAAGCGTCCTACCGGAAGTACCTTGAAATGTTCAGCCTGGACGAGTCCAAGTCGCCGATCGAGCTCTCCGAAGGCATGAAGGTGAAGTTCAACCTGCTGCTCGCACTTTCCCACCGGTCGGAAGTCCTGATCCTGGACGAGCCGACGAGAGGCCTCGATCCGTTTTCGCGGAACGAGCTCCTGGACATCTTCACCGACCTGAAGAAGGACGGCGTGGCGGTGTTCTTTTCCACGCATATCATCTCTGACATCGAAAAGTGCGCCGACGACATCGTGTACATTTCGCACGGGAAGATCGTCGCCGCAACGACGAAGGCTGATTTTGTCGGGCAGTTCTCCCGGGACGGCGAGACGCTCGAGGATACGATGCTGAGAATGGAAAGGGGTGACATCCATGCGTAACATTTTAAGAAAGGAGATCAAACTCAGCGCGTCGATTCTTTCGTTCCTGTTCATCCTCTTCGGACTGATGTTCCTGATTCCGGGCTATCCAATCCTCTGCGGCGCGTTTTTCGTGACGCTGGGGCTGTTCCAGAGCTTCCAGTCGGCCAGAGAGGCGAACGACATCGTGTTTTTCGCGCTGCTCCCGATTGCCAAGAAAGACGTGGTCAAAGGCAAATACCTGTTTGTCTGCTTTATCGAGGCCTGCGCACTGATCCTCATGCTCGTCGCGGTCATCCTCCGGATGACGGCCTTCGTGGATTCGCCGGTCTACCGGAGCAACGCGCTGATGAACGCAAACCTGTTCGCGCTTGGCTGTGCGTTCTTCATCTTCGGCCTGTTCAACTGGATCTTCGTCAGCGGCTTTTTCAAGACGGCGTACAAATTCGGCCGGCCGTACGTGACGCACATCATCGTCACGTTCCTCGTGATCGGCGTGTTTGAGACGCTGCATCACATTCCGGGGCTCGGCGCGTTGAACGCGTTCGGTACGGACCACATGGGACTTCAGGTGACTATGTTGGCTGCCGGCATCGCGCTTTTCCTGGTGATGACGCTGCTTTCTTACAAGAAGGCCTGCATTGACTTCGAGAAGATCGATTTATAAAGGGTTGGTGAAAACATGCTGAAAGACAATTTGATTATGCTGCGGAGTATCCACGGCTACTCCCAGGAAGAGATTGCCGAAAAGATTGGAATCTCGCGCCAGGCGTACGCAAAGTGGGAGAAGGGAACCACGGTCCCGGACATCGAGAAGTGCAGCCTCCTCGCGGAGGTCTACGGGACGACCATCGACAGTCTGGTGAAAACCGAGACCGCGGACGGCGTCGGTGTGATTCCGCCGGCACCGAAGGGAAAGTACATATGGGGCTCCGTAAGTGTGAATGACCGTGGGCAGATCGTCATCCCGAAGGGCGCCAGAGACCAGTTCGGCCTGACGGGCGGCCAGCGGCTGATCGTCGCAAGTGACAGCGTCGGCATCGCCTTGCTTCCGGATAAGCTCTTTGCAGAGACCATGCAGAAAACCATGGAGATGATTTACGAGAAGGCGGACTAGCCGGCTTTGTGATGTGTTAAACAGATACGTGAAAGTGAAAGGAAGCGCAAATGAGCAAACGGACGGTTGCAATCATCTTGGAAATCATACCGATCGTATCCGCGATAACGTCATATGCTCTGATCATGTCACAGTATGACTCGGACCTCGTCATACGGATCATCCTGATCACGTTCATTTTGGCTTTCCTGGGTTTCGCATTTTTCTTTATCGGGCGGAAGCTCGCAAAAGGTGACAAAATCGTGCGGATCCTTGGCGTTTTCGACTGGATCGCAACGGTTTACGTCATTGCATTCTATTCACTGGCGATCTTTCTCTTTGCGCAATAAGGAGGAAACGATGGCGTCAAGCAAAGACTATTTGGAGTTCATCCTGGACCAACTCTCACCGCTGGACGAGATTTCCTACCGGCCAATGATGGGGGAATTCATTATCTACTACCGCGGGAAAATCGTCGGCGGCATTTATGATGACCGGTTTCTCGTTAAGCCGACCGCGTCGGCAAAGCAGCTGATGCCGGACGCGCTGTCCGAGCTTCCGTACGACGGTGCAAAGGAGATGCTGCTCGTGGACAATGTGGAGAACCGGGACTTTCTTTGTGAATTGCTGGACGCGATGTATGACGAGCTCCCGGCGCCAAAGAAGAAAAAACGGTAATGGAAACGTTCTACACGAGCGATCGAAATGAATGGCGGCAGTACCTCGCGGACCACTTTGAGACGTCCTCCGAGATATGGTTTGTGTTTCCGATGAAGGGGTCCGGCGAGCCGAGCCTCTCGTATAACGACGCGGTCGAGGAGGCGCTTTGCTTCGGCTGGATCGACAGTACGATCCGGCATACCGACGAGCTCCACCGCGCACAGCGGTTTACGCCTCGGCGGAAGGGCAGCCCGTATTCGCAGCCGAACATCGAGCGGCTGATCTGGCTGGACGCGCACGGGATGATTCACCCAAAGGTACGGGAGGGCGTGCTTCCGGTCATTCAGGCGCCGTTCGTCTTCCCGGCGGACATTCTCGAGGCGCTGCAACAGGACGAGACCGTCTGGGCGAATTACCAGCGGTTTTCCGAGCCGTACAAACGCATCCGCGTCGCCTACGTCGAAGCGGCGAGAAAGCGCCCGGAGGAATTTGAGAAGCGGCTGAACAGCTTCATCGACAAAACGCGCCGCGGCAAGATCATCATGGGGTATGGCGGCATCGACAAATATTACCATGTGCTTGAGAACGGGGAGTAGCCGGAATGAAATCGAAAGTCGTTTTGTTGTTCATCGTTTGCGCGCTCGCCGGAACGGTTCTGGCGGCATGCCAGACGGAGGAGGAGCCGGTCATGGACGATCCGAAGGACCTCAGACTCGAGGAAGTCGTCGACTTTTACTATACCTACAACTGGGTCGGATATAACGCGAAGTATCAGCGGTACCGCTTCTATATAGAGGACGGCAAGTATATGTTCTTCTATGAGACGAGAGGCACGGAGGACGACTACGGCTGGAACACGGAGGACGATATCATTACCTCCGGGACCGTTGAATTGACAGCGGAGGACTGGACGACGTTCCTCGGATTTCTGGAGAACGGGTCCGTCAGGGAGCCGGAAGAATCCCTGGAAGACGGGGATGCGGGCCCTTGGATGTTCATCTACTATCCCGGCGAAGGCGACCCCGTCCGCATGGAGTATCTGTTCGCGACGCCGGGGGACCGGACTGCTTTTGAGGAGTACTGCGCGGCGCTCGCGCAGACGGATTGATCGGAGCGTTTCCCATGCTGGAGAAGACCTATCCGACTCCGTGCGGAGTCATTCATTATTGGGTAAACCACGAAGCGGCGGTGCAGACGCCGCAATTGGTATTTCTGCCTGGCCTCACCGCAGATCACCGTCTGTTCAAAAAACAGTTGGCGCGGTTTGAGGGGAAGTATCCTGTATTTGTTTGGGACGCGCCGGGACATGCCGCGTCGCGGCCGTTTGAACTGACGTTTTCGCTTATGGACAAAGCCGGCTGGCTGGAGGAGATCCTGCAGTTAGAAGGGTTTGACGCGCCGGTGATCATCGGGCAGTCGATGGGCGGATATGTCGGACAAGCGTACGCAGAGCGGTTTCCGGACCGGATGAAGGGATTCGTCTCCATCGATTCCGCGCCGCTCCAGCGCAAATACATGACCGCACCCGAGCTCTGGATCCTGAAGCGGATGGAGCCGGTCTACCGCCATTATCCGTGGCAGAGGCTCCTGAAGGACGGAACAGAGGGAGTCGCAACGTCCGCTTACGGGAGAAAGCTCATGCGCGACATCATGATGACCTACGACGGACAGCAGGACTGGTACGCGGCGCTGTCTGGTCACGGGTTCAAAATCGTGGCGAAGGCGATCGAGGCGGACCTGCCTTACGAGATCCGCTGCCCGGCGCTGCTTATCTGCGGCGAAAAAGACCGCGCCGGATACTGCGTCCGATACAATAAGGCGTGGCATGCGAAGTCCGGAATACCAATCGAATGGATCAAGGACGCGGGCCACAACTCCAACACTGACAAACCGGTGCTGGTCAACAATCTCATCGAGAACTTTTTGCAAGGTCTGAATTTATGAAAGTACTGAACGGTTTTCAACGCGGCGTCAATCTGGGCGGGTGGATCTCCCAGTTCGCGGAGTACGACCCGGTCCACTTCGACACCTTTATCACAGAGAAAGACATCGCCTGCATCGCGGGGCTCGGCTTTGACCATGTCCGCGTACCGGTCGATTACAATGTGCTCGAGGACGAGGCGGGGACGCTTCGCGAAGAAGGCTTCCGGCACCTCGCGGACTGCCGCGACTGGTGTCTGGCGCACGGTCTCAACATGGTCATCGACCTGCACGAATGCTACGGCTATTCGTTCGATCCGTTGAAGAAAGACATGGACCGCCGGCGGTTCTTTTATGACGAGATGCTGCAGGACCGGTTTCTCAACCTGTGGCGTGAGATTGCGACCCGGTTCAAGGATGACGCTGCTCATGTAGCCTTTGAACCGCTGAACGAGGTCGTCCTCCTCGAAGTCACGGACGCCTGGAACGCCCTGGCTGCGCGATACATCGAGATGATGCGGGGCATCGTTCCGGACAGCTGGCTCATCATCGGCGGCGTCTGCGCAAACAGCGTACTGACCGTTCCACTGCTCGACATACCGGTCGACAAAAAGATCGTTTATAACTTCCATTGTTACGAGCCGCTCGTCTTTACACACCAGGGTGCCTATTGGGTCGCACAGATGCCTTCGGACTTCCGCATCGGCTATCCGCAGACCCTCGAAGAGTACCGTCAGGCTACAAAGGCGCTGCAGCTGAACATCGGCGGCGCCGTCTTCAACGAGAGCATCCGGGAAATCGGAGAGGGGTTCTTTGAGGACATTTTCGCCCCGGCGATCGCAAAGGCCGAGCAGGACGATGTGGCCCTTTACTGCGGTGAGTACGGTGTGATCGACCTCGCGAGTAACGAGGACAAGCTCCGCTGGCTGCAGGACATCCACGCAGTGTTCCGTAGGCATGGAATCGGCCACGCTCTCTGGAATTACAAGGAAAAAGACTTCGGCCTGCAGGACGAGCGCTTTGCGTCGATCCGCGACCGGTTCATAGCCATCGTTTGATTATCCTCTGCAGAAATACATATACCACAGCGTCCGCGCGAACGGACGCTTCTTTTTTCGTGGAATCCGTGGTAAAATAACTGTGTAGTTACCCAAAGATTCGGAGGGAGGGACCCCATGAGAACATTTGAACTGACGAGAGAATTCGCGCAGGAGAAGGACCGGCAGGACATCCTGGCGAAATTTCAGGACCGCTTTTATAAGATCAAAGACACGATTTACATGGACGGCAATTCGCTTGGCCTCTGCAGCAAGGACGCGGAGGCGCGGATCATCGAGGCGATCGAGGACTGGAAACGCGACGGCATCGGCGTATGGGAAAAGGACGGTTATTTCCTGTATCAGGATACGCTCGGCGCGCTCTGCGCACCGCTGGTGAACGCGGACCCGGACGAAGTCACCATCATGAACTCGACGACCAATAACGTCCACCAAGGCATCGCGACATTCTACCATCCGACGGCGGACCGTTATAAGATTCTGGTGGACGACGTAAACTTCCCGACGGACCGGTACGCGATTGACAGCCAGGTGCGCATCCATGGCTATGATCCTGCGGAGGCGGTCAAGGTCGTTAAGAGCCGCGACGGGCAGTACATTTACGAGGATGATATCATCGAAGCGATGACGGACGACGTCTGTATCGTGTTCCTGCCGTCCGCACTGTACCGCAGCGCGCAGGTCATCGACATGAAGAAAATCGCCGACGCGGCGCACGACCGCGGCATTTACGTCGGCTTCGACCTCTGCCACTCCATCGGTGCGGTACCGCACGACTTCAAGGCGATCCAACCGGACTTCGCGGTCTGGTGCGATTATAAATACCTGAACGGCGGCCCGGGCGCCATCGCGGGCTTCTACATCAACCGCAAGCACTTCGGCATGGAGCCTGGACTCGCGGGCTGGCACGGCAATCGCAAGGATACGCAGTTCGACCTCAAGCAGGAGTTCGAGCACGCGTACAATGCCGGCGGCTTCCAGACCGGTACGCAGCCGGTCTTCTGCATGGCGGGCCTCGAGGCGAGCCTCAAGATGTTCGCTGAGGCAGGCCTGGAGAACATCCGCGCGAAGTCGCTCGACATCACGGATTACATGATGTACCTCATAGACAATAAACTTGCACAATACGGCTTCCGGGTCGGAAACCCGCGTGAGGACGAGCGGCGGACCGGCCACGTGGCGCTGGTCCACGACGACGCGATCCGCATCAACGCGGCAATGAAGGCCAACGGCGTCCTGCCGGACTTCCGCTTCCCGGACGTCATCCGGCTCGCACCGGTCGCGCTCTACACGTCTTACGAAGAGGTCTACGACATGGTCGAGATTATCGAGGAAATCATGGTCAATAAGAAGTATGAGGGCTTCAGTGGAGAAAGAGGCACAGTCGCGTAACTGTCAATATCGATTATAAGGCGGAAAGACAAAACTATGAATTATGATGTGATCATCATCGGAGCGGGTCCGGGCGGGATTTATTCGGCTTACGAACTCGTGATGAACAACCCGGAACTGCGGGTCGCGGTCTTTGAGACGGGCCACGTGCTTGAGAAACGCAAATGCCCGATCGACGGCGTCAACATTAAAAACTGCATTAACTGCCCGACGTGCGCCATCATGAACGGCTTCGGTGGCGCGGGCGCGTTTTCGGACGGCAAATACAACATCACCAACGACTTCGGCGGCACCCTGCATGAGTACATCGGCAGGGACAAGGCCATCGAACTGATGAAGTATGTCGACGAGATCAACTGCCGGTTCGGCGGCGGGCAGACCAGGATGTATTCCACGGCGGGCTCTTCGTTCAAAAAGAAGTGCATGCAGAACAAACTGACGCTGCTCGACGCGTCGGTCCGCCACCTCGGCACGGACATCAATTATATCGTGCTCGGCAACCTGTATAAGGAGCTGGAAGACCGCGTCACGTTCTATTTTGATACGACGGTGGAGCGGATCGAACGGATCGACGACGGTTATAAGGTTTATACGGCTGTCCAGGCGTATACCGCGAGTTACTGCATCATTTCGGTCGGCCGGAGCGGGAGCAAGTGGATGGAGACCGTCTGCGAAGACCTCGCGATTCCGACGCAGTCGAACCGCGTGGACATCGGCGTCCGCGTCGAGATTCCGTCGGTCATCTTTGACCACATCACGGACGAACTCTATGAGAGCAAGATCGTCTACCGGACGGAAAAATTCGAGGACAGCGTGCGGACGTTTTGCATGAATCCGCACGGCATCGTAGTCAACGAGAACACCAACGGGATCGTGACGGTCAACGGCCACAGCTTTGAGGACGAGAGCCGAAAGACCGAGAATACGAACTTCGCGCTCCTGGTATCCAAGCATTTTTCGGAACCGTTCAAGGACAGCAACGGCTACGGCGAGAGCATCACGCGCCTGAGCAACATGCTCGGCGGCGGCGTCATCGTGCAGCGGTTCGGCGACCTCGAAAGGGGACGCCGCACCAACGAGAAGCGCCTCGCAAAATGCACCGTCATTCCGACCCTTGCGGCCACGCCGGGCGACCTCAGCCTCGTCCTGCCGAAGCGGATTCTCGACGGAATCATCGAGATGATCTACGCGCTCGACCGGATCGCACCGGGCGTCGCCAATGACGATACGCTTCTCTATGGTGTGGAAGTCAAGTTCTACAACATGGAGGTCAGGCTGAACCGCAATCTTGAGACGCGCCACAAGGGGCTGTTTGTCATCGGTGACGGGAGCGGGGTGACGCATTCGCTCTCGCACGCGTCCGCGAGCGGGGTGTACGTCGCGCGGCACATCCTGAACGAACTTTCCGCTGTGATGTAAATTGAACGGATCCGGTTAAATCAAAGAAGAAACCCGGAGGATTTCGATCCTCCGGGCTTTTGATTCTTTAACCGCCGTTCTCCGGCTTTGGCTTCTCAGGTTCTTGCTTTTCTTTGTTTTTCTTAACCTTGGCTTCAAGCTTTTTGAGGCGGTCGAGCGCGCTGTCTGAAACGTATTTCTTTTGGTCGTCCGTCAGTTTCTCATAAGCCTTGCGCGCATCCGTGACCGACTTTTCGTTATTGGCGTCCGCCTTGTTGATCTTTTCTACGACCTTTTCCGCTGCTGCCTTGTCGGCGTCGGCTTTTCGTTTGGCCTCTTCGGCTTCTTTCTTTTTGCGCTCGTCTTCGATGTAAGTCGACAGACCTTTTTCCGTTCCGGAGGTGAAGTACTCGCCGTTCTTTTTGACGACGTTGTCCGGCATGCTCTTATATTTGCCAATCTTGGCCTTTGGAATCTGGTTCATGATCTTGCCCCAGAGCTGGACAGACATGATGGACATCGAAGAAAGCGGGATGTTCACGTCCGTACCGATCCAGACGACGCACGCGTAGTTTGGGGTGATGCCATCGAACCAGATGTCGTAGTTGCTGTTGGTCGTACCGGATTTGCCGCCGGCCTGGACGCCGTCGATATCGGCCGCATAGGCGTAACCGGACGAAACGACGTATTTCAGCATGTCGGTCATAATCCAGGCGACGCCCTCGTCGACGACGCGCGTCTGTTTGGACTCTGCGGTGAGGATGACGTTTCCTTCGCGGTCGGTAACCGTCGTATATGCGATGGACGACTGCCGGATTCCGCCGTTCGGGTAGGTCGCGTAGGCCTGGGCCATCTCGAGCGGGATCGCGCCGTGGGTGAGTCCGCCGAGCGCGAGGGCGGCAGGGTTTAAGTCGTTCACAACCGGGTCTTCCGTCTCAATCGTCGTAAGGCCGAATTTGCGGAGCATGTCCGCGCAGTACTGATCGCCGAGCTGAAGCTCGATCTTGACCGCGACGGTGTTGAGGGAGTTCCGCATTCCGGCGCGCATCGTGACCGGCCCGCGGAAGGTATTGTCGACGTTGTACGGCCAGGTCTTGCCGTCAAAGGTCATTTTTTCGTCGATGACGCAGGACGCGGCTGTCAGATAATCGCCGTAGTACTTGGCGCCTTGTTTATCATGGCCGTAGTCGACGTACGGGAACTTCTGACCAGCCTCTGCATATTCGTAACTCTTCTGAAGGGCGGCACCGTAGACTGAAAGCGGCTTGATGGACGATCCCGGCTGCCGCGGATTGAGTGCGCGGTTATAGAGGCGACGGCCTGTCGCGCCGCGGCCGCCGACGAGCGCTTTGACCTCGCCGGTTCCGACCTGCACGATCGCACAGGCGGACTGCGGCTGGATCTGTTTCTGCGGCAAGGAGTAGGCTACGCTGTCGATCTTGACGCGGTCGTTTTCGATGATGATGTGATCCGGATAATCCTCAAAGTATTGCGCGGAGATGACCAGATTGTTCTTGCTGTCCAACGATTTATACTCCGCAGGAATGTTGATATATCCGCCTTCATAGATATACAGGATCGAATCCTCAAAGACGTAAATCGGCTTGAATTCGAGGCTGTAATCCACGTTTCCGGCGACTTCCGTAGTATAAATGTTGAGTTTCTTACCACGCTTGACCGTAATGGAACCGTCGTCATTGATGGTGACGTCTTTCTTTCCAAAGACGAACTGCTCATTCTTGTTAAACAGATTCTCATATCTGTAGAGCATGACAGAACCGTCGTTGGCGACGATATTATCGTACTCGTCGTACTGGATGCCGGAAAGGGACGGATAGTTATCGTCGTCCTTGAATTCCTTCATGATGACATCCTGAGCGGTGGTGTCGAGCGTCGAGTAAATGTGTAACCCGCCGGCGTAGACCATCCGCTCGGCTTCGTCCTCGGTCAGGTCGTATTTTTCCATCAGGTCGTGCTCGACCTGATCCAGCAAGTGGTCAGTAAAATAAGAGTATTTGGAACTGCCGGTCGAAATATGCGGGTTGATGAACTCCATGACGGAGATTTCATAGGCCTCGTCGTGTTGCTCCTGCGTGATGTACCCCTGTTCGAGCATCAGGTCAAGACAGAGGTCGCGGCGGTCCGCGGACGAGTCGTTCGCGACGTAAGTGTCCGGTTTGCGGATGATGATGTTGGTATCGCCCTCCGAGACGCCGTCTGCACCGGCGTATTTGACGAGCGCGTAGGTCTCCGGGAGCTGCGGGAGAGCCGCAAGGGCGGCGCACTCGAGCAGCGTCAGATCCTTTGGCGCCTTGGAGAAATACGAATCCGCTGCAGCCTGAACCCCGTACGAACCGAACCCGAAGTAGACGGAGTTGAGATATGCCTCGATGATCTGTTCCTTGGTGAGGGTCTTCTCGATCTCGTATGCGTAGTACATCTCGATGATTTTACGCTCGATCGACCGCTCGCTCTTGCGTTCCGGCAGGAAGACGTTACGCGCCAGTTGCTGCGTAATGGTACTCGTACCGCTGATCTCGCCATGCCCCAGAAGGGACTCGACCAATGCGCCGAACATGCGGATCCAGTTAAAGCCGTGGTGCGTCCAGAACGTCTTGTCCTCGATGGCGACGAACGCGTTGATCAGATCCGGCGGCATCTCCTCATAAGTAATGATGCCGCGGTTCTGCGTATAGTAGATTTCCTCGATCTCATTGCCTTCATCATCGTAAACGATGGAATTCTCAGCGATGTTATCGTAGATCGTCGTAGGATCGATCTTGTCGGCCCGGCTGATGATTCGATAGGCGTATGCGCAGCAGGCGATGAAAAAGATGAGGCCGATGACGATCAGATTGCGCAGGAATTTCAGGATGCTGAAATGGTTCCCGCGGAAAAAGAGCCGCTTGAGAAGCCCCGGTTTCTTATATTTGCGGGATTGATAACTGTAGTTCTTGGATGATGTCTTTCGTGCGCCGGATTTGGTTCCGGACTTTGCAGTGGCTTTTGTTCCGGACTTTGTTCCAGCCTTTGCTCCGGACTTTGTGACAGATTTGGAAGCGGCAGCCTTGGAGGCGGTTTTGCCGGTCGGTTTGGCCGCGGCTTTAGTTCCGACGGCTTTGGCCCCGGCGGTCTTGACCGCAGCGGGTTTTGCCGCCGGAACAGATTTATCAGCTGGCTTTGGCGAGTCGGTTTTGATGGAACGCGAAGGCGGTGCAGCCTGCGTGGCAGGAGCGTCGTCATCGTCCTCGTCAAACCGCGCGAGGAAAGCGTCGATTTCATCCAGATCAGTTTTGCGTTTGTCGAAATCGTTGAACATTCATTGTCCTCCAGATGAATAGTTTACAATAATCAATTTATTATAACATAAGTAAGGTAAAAAGTTTATTAATGTTTCATAAATTCACATAAAATTCAAGTTCCGATATCTCGGGAAATCGTTGCACGCAAAAGGCCCGCGTTGCCGCGGGCCTTGATTTCACTATGGGTGAGGGGATCACGGATAGGTGAAGTCGCCTTCGCGCCAGCCTTCATCGTACTCGTAATAGCCCTCGGAGATCTGAACCGATTCCGTATGGGTTTCCTCATCGTGATGGATGAAGATTTCGTTACCCTCTTCGTCTAATTCACCCGTCGGCTCGTCGTACGCCTCCTGATCGACGATGATCTGATCTTCATAAACCGGTTCGATCCAGTGCTTGTGCTCTTCGCGTTCTTCGAGCCATTTCTGATAGGCAGCCTCGCGCTTGGCTTCTTCTTCCTTCTGCCGTTCGGCTTCTTTTGCCGCGGCTTCCTCGGCGGCAGCGACCTCAGCTTCGAGGCCCTCAAGCCGGTTATAATTCGTGACGAGTTTCTTTTGGTCGTCCGTCAGCTTGTCGTATGCTGCGCGGGCTTCCTTGACAGAGTCAGGGTTTGCCGCGTCGGCAGCGATGATCATCTCCATGACAGCCTCGGCAGCTTCTTTATTCTTTTGCTCTTCCTTGTAGTTGGACAGGCCGACTTCGGTCCCCTTGGTGAAGTACTCTCCGTCCTTTGTGACGACGTTGTCCGGTTTACTCCGATATTCGCCGATCTTGGCCTTTGGAATCTGGTTCATGATTTTGCCCCACATCCGGACGGACATGATCGACATCGAGGAGAGCGGGATGTTGACGTCGGTTCCGATCCAGACGACGCACGCATAGTTTGGAGTGATGCCGTCGAACCAGATGTCGTAGTTGCTGTTGGTCGTACCGGACTTGCCGCCGGACTGCACGCCGTCGAGGTCGGCGGCGTAGGCATAGCCGGAGGAGACGACGTATTTCAGCATGTCCGTCATGATCCAGGCGACGCCCTCGTCAACGACTTTGATTTCATCGGACTGGGCCGTCAGAATGACGTTGCCCTTGCGGTCGGTGACCGTCGTGTAAGCGATCGACGTCCGGCGGACGCCGCCGTTCGGGTAGGTCGCGTACGCCTGGGCCATTTCGAGCGGGATCGCACCGTGTGTCAGACCACCGAGCGCGAGCGAAGCCGGGTTCAGGTCGTTCAGGTCCGGGTCCTCCGTCTCGATCGTGGTAAGGCCGAACTTCTTTAGCATCTCCGCGCTGTATTCGTCGCCGAGCTGAAGTTCGATCTTGACCGCGACGGTGTTGAGCGAGTTCCGCATGCCGTCGCGCATTGTAACCGGGCCGCGGAACGTATTGTCGACGTTGTACGGCCAGGTCTTGCCGTTAAAGGTCATCTTTTCGTCGATGATGATCGATGCGGCAGTCAGATAGTCACCGTAGTACTTATCGCCTTGCTCGTCATGGTGATAGTCCACGTAAGGGAACTTCTGTCCAGCAGATGCGTACTCGTAACTCTTTTGGAGTGCGGCTCCATAGACCGCGAGCGGTTTGATCGACGATCCCGGCTGACGCGGGTTGAGCGCTCTGTTGTAGAGCTGACGACCGGTCGCCCCGCGGCCGCCGACGAGCGCCTTGACCTGCCCGGTTCCGACCTGTACGATCGCGCAGGCGGACTGCGGCTGAATCTGACGCTGCGGGAGGGAATAGCTGGACGGAGCGAGCTTGATCGTATCGCCGTCGATTTTGATGTTCCCCGGATAATCGATGAGATAGTCTCCCGAGATCACGAGATCGTCGTTCGCATCGAGCGATTTATATGCGGCAGGGATGTTGATGTATCCGCCCTGGAAGATGAACAGCGTGGAGTCCTCGTCCATGATGTAGGTGTTCTTGAACTCAAGGCTGTAGTCCACATTGCCGGCGACTTCCGTCGTATAAATGTTCAGTTTGTTGCCGCGTTTGACCGTGATTGATCCGTCGGAATTGACGGTTGCCTCGTCCGGACCGAAGACGAATTCTTTGTCTTCGTTAAAGAAGTTATGGTAGTTATACAACATGACCGACCCGTCGCTCGCGATGATGTTATCCTCATCATCGTAACGGATGCCGGAGAGGGACGGGTAGTTGTCAGGGTCGTTGAACTCCTTGATGATGACGTCCTGAGCCGTCGTGTCGAGCGTCGAATAGATGTGAAGGCCGCCGGTGTAGATCATGCGCTCGGCTTCCTCGTAGGACATGCCATACTGCTCGACGAGGTCGTCCTCGACCTGTTCAATCAGGTAGTCCGTGAAATACGTGTAATTGGAGCTCGTGACGTTGATATGCGGGTTGATGAACTCCATGACGGACCGCTCATATGCTTTGTCATGCTGCTCCTGGGTGATGTATCCCTGGTCGAGCATGAGGTCGAGGCAGAGGTCGCGGCGGTCTGCAGAGATATCGTTGGCGATATACGTATCCGGCTCGCGCAGGATGATGTTGGTACTGCCTTCGGTCACGCTGCCGTCGCCGGCGTATTTGACCAGCGCATAGGTGTCCGGGAGCTGTGGGAGGGCAGCGAGCGCCGCGCATTCGACCAGCGTGAGGTCCTTTGGAGACTTTGAGAAATAGGAGTCCGCTGCGGCGTCCACGCCGTACGCGCCGAAACCGAAGTATACCGAGTTGAGGTAGGCTTCGATGATCTCTTCCTTGGTCAGAGTCTTTTCGATCCGGTACGCGTAGTACATCTCGATCAGCTTACGCTTGACGCTGCGCTCGCTCTTGGTCTCCGGGAGGTAGACATTACGCGCGAGCTGCTGCGTGATGGTACTCGTACCGCTGATGTTACCGTGGCCGGTAAACTTTTCGATGATTGCACCGAACATGCGGATCCAGTTGAAGCCGTGGTGCTTCCAGAACGTCTTGTCTTCGATTGCGACAAATGCGTTGATCAGTTCCGGCGGCATGTCTTCGTATTTGATGATGTTGCGGTTTTGATTGTAAAAGACTTCGTCGATTTCGTTGCCTTCGTCGTCATAGACGATGGAGTTCTGCGCGATGCTGTCATAAATGTTGGTCGGGTCGATCTTGTCCGCCTGGGCGATGATGGAGGCCGCGTAAATGCAGCCGCAAAGGAACAACGCCAGGAAGATCACCAGGATGTTCCGGATCAGTTTGAGCACGCTGAATTTGCCCTTCTTGTTGAAGAAGAGACGTTTGAGCAGGCTGCCTTTGTTCTGTTTCTTTTTATTCTTTTTGCCCTTGCCGGAGCGCCTGCCGGCCTTGTTCTTGCGGCCGGCAGGCGGAGCAGACTTGACGGTCTCGTCCGCTGCATCCGGCACATCGTCAAATTGCGCGAGAAAGGCGTCGATTTCGTCGATCTGCTCGCTGCGTTTGACTTGGTTTCTTGCCATGTATGTATTCCTCCGAGGTTGGTCTTCTTAAAAACTTCGGTTATTATATCACAGTTTAAAAACGACACTTATTAAATATTTAATAATTTCATGTATCTTTCAAAATGCAGGTCGTAGTGGTCCTCCGTGTCGAGGTTGTCCTGCAGTACGATGGAAATGAAAGAAGAAGCGACTTTGACCGCATGCAGGATGGACGAGCCGGAGAGGCATTCGGCCGTCAGGATGCCGGAGAAGAGGTCCCCGGTTCCGATGAACTGCGTCGGGATTCTCTCGTATACGACTTCGTGGAACGCGTCCGTCTCATGGTCATATACATAATTGAAAGCCACATCGCGGTCGGATGGCTCGCAGCCGGTGATGACGAGGTCGCGCGGGCCCATGGAAAGAAGCTTTTGCGCCATCTCGTGGAGTTCAGCGGTGGTGAGGGACGGCTTGTCGAGGTACATGTCGCTGACCATGCACGCCTCGGTGACGTTCGGTACGAAGACAGACGCGACGCCGGCCATCTTTTTGTTACAGTCGATGACGCCCGGATACATGCCGTCGTACAGTTTGCCGTTCTCGGCCATGATCGGGTCGACCAGGACGAACGACGGCTGATTCCGCTCGATGATGCCGCGGATGATATCAACCTGTTCGTGCGAATTCAGGAAACCGACGGTAATGTTGTCAAAGCGGAAGCCCAGGTCATTCCAGACGCTCACGGCCTGACGCATATATTCAGTCGTATCGTGAATCACAAAGCGGCCGTATTCGAGTGTATTCGATACGAGCGACGTCGGCAGGGCGTAGGTATGGTGCCCGTAATGCGACAATACCGGGATCATCGCCTGCGTCGAAACGCGGCCGTAGCCGGCGAAGTCGTTGATTATTAAAACATCTTTGACCGTCTTAGGCATCGCACCCATCCTCCTGCGGAAAGAATTGATAGTCGAGTAATTATACTATTTTTTTTTCGCAAATTAAAGTAGAAACGCTAAAAAAGTACTTGCATCGGAATCTTTCGATGTGCTATAATCTCTATCGCGTCAGAAATGACGTAGGATTTCAGAGCAAAGGAGGTGCGGTAAATGTCCAGGAAATGTGAGGTTTGCGGCAAGGGTCAGACTTCGGGTAATACAGTTTCTCACTCCAACAGACACACGAGGAGAAAATGGAACGCTAACATCCAGACGGTAAGGATCAACGATAACGGCAGCGCCCGCAAGGCGAACGTCTGCACGAGCTGCCTTAGATCTGGCAAGGTAGACCGTGCCATCTAATCGGATATACGCGAAGATTCAGTCTTAGACGGCTTTCCGTTTAAGGCTTTTTCTTTTTTTGTACTTTTGATATAATCTGTATGATAGTAATTCAGATGAAGGAGAACTTCCGATGGCTTTGATTACCAGCAGTGAATACGGACTCGTCGCAGTGAATAACAGTGTCCTGTGCAAACTGATCATCGACGACATGCTCTCGATGGGGACGGAACTGGTGCCTTGCAACAAGAAAGGCAAGCCGCTCCGCAAGGGCTTTTTCACAGGGTACAACGAATTCTACAATTCCGTCGAGCTGAATGACGACCAGGATGGGATCAAGGTCAAAGTCTATTTTGTACTTCAGGCGGACTGCAAGCCGGAAGAGACGGCGGATAAACTGTTCAACCTGATCGAAGCGGACTTCGAGACGCTCTGCCTCGATCCGCCGGTTCGTCAGATCGCAAATATCAAAGGCACGATCGTGGACCGGTCCGTCGATCTTTCAAACCAGGAAGTGGTGAGGACCCATGACGCCTAAGCTTCGTCCGGAACAAAGTGTTACCGCTGTCCGCGGCATCGGGACGCAGCGCGCTGAGCGGCTTGCCCAGCTTGACATTACTACGGTACAGGATCTGTTGAATCATGTCCCTGTCCGGTATAAGGACAAACGAGAGATCCGGACGTCGGGAGAGTTCGTCGAGGGTGCGGACACGCTGGCGCAGGGGGTTCTGACGTCCCTGCGGAGCCGGAGAACGGGCAGCGGCAGGTCGCTGATCGAAGTCCGGATGCGTGACCCGGACGGCTTTTTTTATATCTCGTTTTTCAACTCTCCGTACCTCGAGCGACAGCTCGTCAAGGGGGCGGAATACACCGTTTACGGCAAAGTCCAGTTCCGGAACGGGCTCAGGCTCTTTACGAACCCGGAAATCGTTCCGGCCGGCGGCGACCGCGACCTCCGGCGGATCGAGCCGGTGTACCGGTGCACTGCGGGCGTAACGACGCGGGAGTTCATTAAGTGGATTACTTACGCACTGGATAATACCGAAGTCACGGACTGGCTTTCGGATACGGTGCGGAGAGAACGCAAGCTATGCGAACTCGGTACCGCGTACCGCAACATTCATTTTCCAAAGGACAGGCACTGGTATCAGGTTGCACGGTACCGGATGATCTATGACCAGCTGCTGACGTATCAGATCGCGCTCCGGCGAAGCCGGCTGCTCCGGGACGACGCGTCGACGGACGCTTCCATTCCGGACGCGGACATTACACCGTTCCTTCGGTCGCTTCCGTTCGAACTGACGTCCGGGCAGGTGGACGCGGTCCGCGACATCGAAGCGGACCTCGTCTCGCGGCGGCCGATGAACCGGCTGGTCCAGGGAGACGTCGGCTCCGGCAAAACCGTCGTTGCCGAGGCTGCAATTTACAAGACGGTGCAGGCAGGCCGGCAGGCGGCATTCATGGCGCCGACCGAGATCCTCGCGCGGCAGCATTTTCAAAAGCTATCTGCGGACTTCGAGCCGCTCGGCATCCGCGTAGCTCTGCTGGTCAGCGGCATGCGCGCGCAGGAACGGCGGCAGATCCTCGAAGAGACTGCAAACGGGATCATTCAGGTTCTCATCGGGACGCATGCGCTGCTCCAGGAGGACGTCGTATTTCAGCGGCTCTCGCTCGTCATCACGGACGAGCAGCACCGCTTTGGCGTGAACCAGCGGCGGACGCTCGTCGGAAAAGGCGCGGCCAACGTGCTGGTCATGTCCGCGACACCGATCCCGCGGACGCTCGCGGCGACCGTCTACGGGGACATGGATTTCAGTGTGATCCGGACGATGCCGGCGGGTAGAATCCCGATCATCACGCGTGTCGTTCCAAAGGAAGCGCGGAGCAAGGCGTATCAGGCCGTCCTGCATGAATTGAAGCAAGGCAATCAGGGCTATGTCGTCGCTCCGGCCATTGAGCAGGATGACGAATCCAGCCTGGCCTCCGCGGAGGAGCTCTATCAGGAGATGAAGCGCAAATTCCGCGGCTTCCGCGTCGAGATGATCCACGGGCGGCTCGACAAGGCGGAAAAGGAATCCGTCATGGCCGCGTTCGCGCGCGGTGAGATCCGGCTGCTCGTGTCAACCGTCGTCATCGAGGTCGGAATCGACGTACCAGGCGCCACGATCATGGTCATCGAGAACGCGGAACGGTTCGGACTGGCGCAGCTGCACCAGCTCCGCGGCCGCGTCGGACGGTCGGACAAACAGTCGTACTGCTACCTGATCAACCACAGCAATCAGGAAATCGCGGCGGAGCGCATGCGGATCATGAGCGAGTATACGGACGGCTTCGCGATCAGCGAAGCGGACTACGAGCTGCGCGGGGCGGGGGACCTCATGGGGACCATGCAGCATGGCTTCAACGGCAGCCAGATCCTGAATTTATTCAAATATGAAGACATCCTGACGCTCGCCGGCGAGGACGCGGACCGCGTCATGGCCGACCCGCAACTCATCGATGCGGCGGCGACCGATGCGCGGATCCGGAACCTCGGCGCAGGCGACAACAGCGACATTTTATAAAGGGGACCACATGAAAATCAACGCCGGTGAATTCAAATACCGCAATATCGAAATCCCGGAGGGGATCCGCCCGACGACTGAAAAAGTCCGCGAGGCGGTGTTCAGCATGATTTCCGATCGTATTTACGGAGCGGTCGTACTGGATCTCTTCGCCGGGTCCGGCGGAATGGGCCTCGAGGCGCTCTCCCGCGGTGCCGCAAAATGTTATTTTAACGAGTGGAACAACCGAAACGCCAGGATCGTGCAGAAAAACATCGCAACCTGCCGCGCGGAGGACCGATCCGCCGTGATGAACAGAGACTTCCGGCGGGCGATCAGGGAACTGCCGGAGCAGGTCGACATCGTCATCATCGATCCACCGTACCAGGCGGGGTATTACGATGATGTTTTCGACCTTCTTCAGGAGTATGACTCGGTCAGGGATGGCGGAATACTGGTTGTTGAACATATTTACGATAATAATTTATCCGATACCATCGGAAAGTACGAGAAAATCAAGCAAAAAAAGTACGGAACCATCGGCGTGGACATCTATCGATGCGTTTCATCTATTGCAAAAAACACGCTGCTTTGATACAATTATTCTAATGTGAGGCAGGAGAAAAGATGAAACATACCGCTTTATATGCAGGGTCGTTTGACCCGATCACCAACGGACATCTGAATATCATCGAGCGGGCATCGTCCATGTTCGATTTCATCACGGTCGGGATCATCCTGAACCGCTCCAAGACACCGCTGCTGACACTGGAGGAACGGCTCGACATCGTACGCAACGTCACCGCGCACATCCCGAATGTCCGCGTCGACCACTTCGAGGGACTGCTCGCGGATTACGTGAACCGGAACGGCTTTGACGCCGTCATCCGCGGACTTCGCGCGACGTCGGACTTCGAGTACGAGATCCAGATGGCCCAGATGAACGCCAGGCTGTACACCGGGAACACAGAGACCATCTTTCTGATGACGGACCCGCGGTATTCTTTCATCAGCTCGTCGCTGATCAAAGAAGTCGTATCCTTTGGCGGCGACGTAACCGGGCTTCTTCCGGAGTACGCCCTCCAGGTGATCCGCAGCAAGATGAAATAGTTAACAAAGGTATCGTTTATAATATTTTCAGGAGGTTTTCATATGAGTGACGCTTCGATCAGAGTATTGGCATTACTGGACGAGCTCGAGGAGCTGCTGGAGAACGCGAGCAAGGTTCCGTTCTCGGACAAGGCAATCGTCGCGAGCGACGACATCATGAGCATCATCGACGACATCCGGACCAGCCTGCCAAAGGACATTCAGCAGGCCAAATGGGTCAAGGATGAGCAGGAACGCATCCTCAACGAGGCCAAGAGCGAGTACGACAAGGTCATCATCGCGGCAAAGAAACAGGCGGAGTATCTGGTTGAGAACGATGTGATCAAGAAAGAAGCCGAGAAGCGCGCCCAGGCGCTGCTTTCCGAGGCGGAGAATCACAGCCGGTACATGAAACTGCGCGCGTACGAGTACATCGACAAGATGCTCTACGACATGCAGACGGACATCTCCGGCATCGCAGCGGAATACATCCAGCCGATGAACGACTACTTCGGGAACATGCTCTCCGGCATCAATACCAAGGTCAACGGCAACCGCCAGGAGATGAAGGCCATGGCGGAAAAGATCCAGGCCGGCATCGAGGAGCAGGCGGCGGACGACGCGTTCAAGGACGCCGGCGAACAAGCCTAGCCTTTTCCCGTCATGGAGACTGTAGTCGGAATCGTTTGCGAATACAATCCTTTCCATAACGGACATCTCTATCATATCAATGAGACCCGGCGGCGGACCGCCGCTGACGCTGTCGTATGCGCGATGAGCGGGGACTTCGTCCAGCGCGGCGCGCCGGCCGTCATGGACAAGTGGGACCGCGCCGGGATCGCTCTACGACACGGTGCGGACGTGGTTTTCGAGATACCGGTTCGGTATGCGCTCGGAACTGCGTCCGTTTATGCTGCCGCCGGTGTTCGGATGCTTGAGTCGCTCGGTGCAGTGACACACCTGTCGTTCGGAAGCGAGTGCGGTAACGTAGGTACGCTGCAGCGTGTCGCGCAGCGCCTTGCGGACGGCGGCGCCCCGTTGGAGGAGAGGATCCGGGACCTCGGGAGGACGGGACTGAGCTATCCGGCCGCGCGTGAAGCGGCTTATTTTGAACGGTACTCGAACGCTCCGTCGGTACGGGAGGACCTCGCGGTGCTCCGCTCGCCGAACGATTTGCTGGCGGTTTCTTATCTCAGCGCCTGCCGATCGCTTCAGCCGATCGCAATCCCGCGCATGGGAGCCGGCCATGACGAGATTACGAGCACCGAAGAACCATATCTGAGCGCGAGCCAGCTTCGACAGGAATTGCAGGGAGGAAAGGACATCAGCGCGTCCGTTCCGTACGATCCGTCCGGCGTGCCTTTTTATAATGCGGAAGATAAACTGTTCGATATCGTCCGGTACCGGCTGTTGACGATTGATCCGGATACGATTTCGTTCGCCCCGTCTGGCGGGGAAGGCCTCGGGAACCGTCTGGTTGAGGCTGCGCGGTACGCTTCGGACCTGGACGACCTCATTCTGCGCACCAAATCAAAGAGGTATACATATACCCACGTATCGCGGCTGATCATGGAACTGCTGCTTGATATCAGAAATGACGAACCGTCCGCGACGGAGCCGGGATACCTCCGCGTCCTCGGGGCGACGGCAAAGGGCAGGAAACTCCTCGGCGCGGTGCGGAGGAAGGGCGAGAACCAGCTTCCAATCATTACAAATATCAATAAAGAACGAGGCGCTTTTACCGGCAACGCCCTTGCGGACCTCGATCTCGACATCCGGGCCGCGGACCTCTATCATCTGCTCTGCGGTCAGGAAATTGCGCAAAAGTCAGATTATAAAATAACGCCAATAATGGTTGACAAGTCATAAATGGATGAGTATAATCATTGTTGCATTGTTGAAAAATAATAATAATTCACATAGAGAAGGAGGTGTCGACAATGGCAGTACCTAAGAGGAAAACTTCAAAAGCAAAGACCAGCAGCAGGAAGTCTGCGAATATGAAGATGAGCGCTCCGGGACTTTCAATTTGTCCTCAGTGCCATGAGCCAAAGCTTCCACACAGAGTTTGTCCTAACTGCGGATATTACGACGGTAAGGACGTTGTAAACGCTGAATAACCGCTGCGAACCGATCCAAGCCCGCTTGGATCGTTTTATTTTACAAAACATTCGAAATGCGGTATAATAATATGAATTTTTGCATGAGGTGTTAATCGTTGTCATATATTCAAGCAATCATCCTTGGCCTGGTGCAGGGCCTGACCGAATTTCTTCCGGTCAGCAGCTCCGGCCACCTGGCAATCGTTCAGTATTTCTTTGACATCGAAGGCGACTCGGTTGTGATTTTCACGGTCATGCTCCACGCCGGCACTTTGGTGTCCGTCATTTTCATGTACTGGCGGGATCTCTGGGATCTGTTCGTGGAACTGCTGATGACGATCGGGGATCTGGTGACGGGCAGGGGCCTGCGCCTCGCGGATCGGCCGATCCGGCGCCTCGGCGTCATGCTGGTCATCGCGTCGATTCCGACCGGCATCATCGGGATCCTTTTCAATGATATCTTTGAATCCATGTATAGTACGCTGATTCCGATCGGGATCGGCTTGATCATAACCGGCTGCATGCTCTGGTTCTCCGAGCGGAAACGCATGGGGTACAAGGACGAGACGACCATGAGCTATTCCAACGCTCTGGTCATCGGACTCCTGCAGGGGCTTGCAATCTGTCCGGGCATCTCCCGGTCCGGCTCCACTCTGGTCGGCGGTTTATCGTGCAAACTGGACCGTGATTTTGCTGTCCGGTTCGCATTTCTGCTCTCGTTCCCGGCGATCCTCGGATCTCTGATCTTTGAGATGTCGGACGAGGCGATGATGTCGATTCTCATGGGCAACCTCGGACCGGTGCTCGTCGGCGGCGTCGTCGCGGCGGTTTCGGGCGTCTTCGCAATCAAGACGATGATCCGCATCGTCCGCAAGAGCAGCCTCAGACTCTTTTCGATTTACGTATGGATCATTGGCATATTCGTGATCATCATCACTGTATTGTAGGAGGTCACATTGGCGGAAAATAAGAAAAACGCAAAAGGAGGCTCCCGGTCTTCTTCAAAGAATTCAAAAAAAGGTTCTGACGGTTCCTCCGGCGCGAACGAAAAACGCGTCAAGGACATGCAGGACAAGCGAAAAGCCGACAAGAAAGTCATCGACGAGATCTGGGCGATCACGTTTACGGCGCTCGGCGTGTTTTTGATGTTCTGTACGCTCGCAAACGCGATGGGCGTCTTTGGGAACGCCGTGCATGACGTTCTCCTCGGCCTGTTCGGATGGATGGCGTATGTGCTTCCGTTCTATCTCATCGCCTGTGCGTTATGCCTGTTCTTCCAAAAGATGCAGCACATCAACGGCCGCACGGTGTTCTTTTCGTTGTTTATCTTCATCAACGCGTGCATGCTGAATGCGTACCGGTTCATAGACTTTAACAATCTGGCCTACGGGATTCATGACCTTGCGAATTATTATAAGCTCGCAATCGAGGGCACGAATAAAGGCGGCGCGGTCGGCATGGAGCTCGGCAGCCTCGTCGTCAAGCTGATCGGCGGGCCGGGACTCATCATCCTCTGCATCGCACTGATCATCATCTCGCTGTTGCTCGTCATCAATACGCCGATTTCCAAGGCGATTCAGGTCGGCCTGGAGAAACGCGAGGCGAAGCGGCTCATGCGCGAGATGGAAGAGGAAGAGGAAGCGTTGTATACGGAGCCGGTCGGGACTGTTACGACCATCCCTGCGGAGCTGAAGAAGACGCCACCGGTCAGTGCGCCGCAGGCAGAAGAAGCGAAGCCGAAGGGCGGCCAGCTGACGCGGCTCATCCTGGGCGGCGAGAAGGAAAAGGCGCCGGAACAGCCAGTCGTTGCTCCGCTCCCGGTTGATCCAAAGCCGCGTGAGGTGCTGGAGGTCGACGAGGAGCGGCGGTCCCGCTTTGTCTCGTCACTGGACGAAAACCAGTTCAACGTCAAGGCGACGCCGACCAGCGGCTTCGGTCTGGACGGCGAGCCGTCTTCCAAACATAAAGGCTTCGGTCTGGACGATCATCAGCCGGTCAGCGACGTCGATACCAAATCCGTTGACCGCGTCAAGGAGCCTGCGCCAAAGCCTGCCGCACCGTCCGCAAAATCCCAGGACAAAGCTGCCGCCACGCCGACCAAGGACGACGTGAAGGCCATCGCGGACGCGGTCGAGCAGAACAAAGTGAAAAAAGAACCGCAATACGTCCTGCCGCCGTACCGCCTTCTCAATCAGCCGCAGGGCAACAAGAACCGCATGTCCGACGCGCAGCTCTCCGCCAAGGCGGACCTGCTCGAGACGACGCTTGCGAACTTCAACGTCGACGCAAAGGTCGTGCAGGTCATCCAGGGATCCTCGGTCACGCGGTTTGAAGTCAAGCCGGCCCAGGGCGTCAAGGTCAGCAAGATCAAGAGCCTGTCGGACGACCTCGCGCTCAACATGCGGGCAAAGAGCATCCGCATCGAGGCGCCGATCCCTGGCAAAGCGGCCGTCGGCATCGAGATCGAGAACGAAAAGTCAAACGCGGTTGTGATCCGCGAACTGATTGAATCGCCGGAATTCAAGGCGGCCAAATCCAAGATCAGCTTTGCCGTTGGCAAGGACATTTCGGGCAACAACATCATCGCAGACCTCCGCGGAATGCCGCACCTCCTGATCGCGGGCGCGACCGGTTCGGGCAAGAGCGTCTGCATCAATACGATCATCACGAGTATTCTGTACAAGGCGACGCCGGACGAGGTGCGCTTTGTCATGATCGACCCAAAGGTCGTAGAGCTCGGCACATACAACGATATTCCGCACATGCTGATCCCGGTGGTGACCGATCCAAAGAAAGCCGCCGCGGCACTCAGTTGGTCCGTCAACGAGATGAACCAGCGGTACAACCGCTTTGCGGAGGAGGGCGTCAAAGACCTCACTTCTTATAACGAATACATGGTCGCAAACCAGGAGCCGGACAACGTCCTTCCGGAGATCGTCATCATCATCGACGAGCTCGCGGACCTCATGATGGCAGCGTCCGCCCAGGTGCAGGACTCCATCTCGCGGCTCACGGCAAAGGCACGTGCCGCAGGCATGCACCTCATCGTCGCGACCCAGCGTCCGTCGGTCGACGTCGTTACCGGTGTCATCAAGGCCAACATCCCTTCGAGAATCGCCTTCAGCGTATCCTCGCAGTTCGACTCGCGGACCATTCTCGACATGGACGGCGCCGAGAAACTCCTCGGCAAGGGCGACATGCTCTTCTCGCCGATCGGGACCACCAAGCCGCTCCGCGTGCAGGGGCCATTCATCTCGGAGGAAGAGTCCAAGCGCGTCATCGAGTTCGTCCGCAAACAGGCGAAACATGATTATAACGAAGAGATGATCCAGACCATCGAAACCTCCGGTGACAGCGCGACGGGGAGCAAGGACAGCGACACCGACGAACTGACCGAAGAGGTTATCGCATATATCCTCAAGCAAAAGACCGCTTCGACGTCGATGGTGCAGCGGCGGTTCCGCATCGGGTACAACCGCGCTTCGCGTATCATCGAGGAGATCGAAGACCGCGGCCTGATCGGTCCGCAGGACGGCGCAAAGCCGCGCCAGGTCCTTTATACGGAGGAAGAATACTACCGGCGTAAGAATGAACTCATGAACGCCGAGAAGGCCGCCGGAAGGGAAGAGGACGAGGATGCCTAAGACTTTTTACATCGACACCCTCGGGTGCGCAAAGAATGATTACGACTCCGAAGTCCTCGCGAGCGGCCTGGTTTCGCTCGGCTGCGTGCCGGTGTCCGGCCCGGAGGACGCGGACATTCTGATCGTCAATACATGTGGCTTTATCGAGTCGGCCAAGGTCGAATCGATAGAGCACATCTTTTCTATGGCCGAATACAAGGGGCAGCACAAGAAACTGGTCGTGACCGGCTGCCTGTCACAGCGGTACCACGAGGAACTCGTTAAGGAAATTCCGGAGGTGGACCTCTTTGCCGGCGTCAACGATTACGAGGCGCTGCCGGCGCTGCTGGTGGCGGACGAGGCTGCTGTGGACTGCGTCACCGGGGAGCCGGAGGACGTGCTGCCGTACCGCAACCGTCTCATGCCGGAGGGTGTGCACACCTCTATCCTCAAAATCGCCGAGGGCTGCGATAATTACTGCACGTTTTGCATCATCCCGAAGATTCGCGGCAAATACCGCAGCAAACGGATGGAGGACGTGCTCCGCGAGGCGGAGTTCATGGCCTCACAGGGTGTCCGGGAACTCGTGTTGATCGCACAGGACACATCGTGCTACGGGATCGATCTCTATGGCGAATACAAATTGCCGGAGCTCCTGCACAGATTAAACGAAGTCGACGGAATCGAGTGGATCCGCCTGATGTACGTGTATGATAACGCAATCACGGATGAACTGATCGACGCGATTGCTGAATGTGACAAGGTTTGCAACTATATCGACATGCCGATCCAGCACATCTCAGACCACGTACTGCGGCTAATGGGACGTCGGTCCACCAAGGCGTCGATTCTGAAGACGATCAACAAACTGCGGGACCGGATTCCGGACGTCCGTATCCGGACGACACTGCTCGTCGGTTCGCCGGGAGAGACCGGCGCCGACTTTGACGAACTGATCGACTTCGTCCAGAAGTGTAAACTGGACCGCGTCGGCGTGTTCGCGTATTCCGAGGAGGAGGACACACCGGCCGCAAAGATGGGACCGAAGGTACCTGCAGGCATTGCGGAGGCGCGGCGCGATACGGTCATGGCCGTCCAGCAGGAGGTCAGCCTGGAGCGGAACGCCGGGATGATCGGTCACGTATATGAAGTCATCGTCGACGAAGTGACGGAGGACGGAATCTGCCTCGGGCGGACGCGTTACGACGCGCCGGAGATCGATAATGAAGTGTCTTTCACGAGTATAGTAGATCACGAGCCGGGCGACATCGCCATGGTCCGGATCGATGAGGCGTACGAATACGACATCGTTGGCGAGGAGGTTTTCTGAATGAATCTGCCGAACAAACTGACTGTAGGGCGCGTGATCGCGGTACCGTTTTTCATCGCGGCCTTCATGACGGAGCATTATACCATCGCCTTTGTTTTGTTCGCGCTCGCGTCGCTGACCGACATGCTGGACGGGCAGATCGCGCGGAAGCGCGGGCTGATCACCAACTTCGGAAAGATCATGGACCCGCTCGCAGACAAAATATTGGTGTATTCCGCACTTTGCCTGTTGATTGGGAACGGTACGGTTCCGGCGTGGTCGCTGATTATTATCCTGGTCCGCGAATTCATCGTGTCCGGCATCCGTACGGTCGCTGCGTCGGAGGGCATCGTCATCGCCGCAGGTATGAGCGGCAAGGTCAAGACGGTGCTGCAGATGTTCGCGGTCTTGATGCTGATTCTCGCGTGCGGACCGCTGCCGGCGCTCATGAAGCCGGGCATCATTCTCTACTGGGCTTCCATCGCGGTAACGGCGTATTCCGGCTGTGAGTATGTCATCAAGAATAAACAAGTCTTCTCAATGTAAGGGGTGCAAGGGATGAACGTATCGATCATCGCCGTCGGGACGGAGTTGCTATTTGGACAGGTCGTGAATACGAACGCGGCCTTTTTGTCCGAAAAGCTGAATCACATGGGGTTTAACGTGATGTATCATCACGTCGTCGGAGACAACCCGAGGCGGCTCGAGCAGACGCTCCGCGCCGCTCTCGAGGAGACGGACATCGTCCTGCTGACCGGCGGCCTCGGACCGACCCAGGACGACCTGACCAAAGAGACCGTCGCGAAGGTTTTCGGCAGCGAGTTATATCTCGACGAATCGTGCCTCGCCGAACTCAAAGCGATCTTCGAAACGCGCCACCGGAAAATGGCCGAAAACAACGTCAAACAGGCGTATATTCCTTCGGGAGCGACGATTTTTCACAATAAAAGCGGTACGGCGCCGGCATTTGCAATCGAGAAGGACGGCAAATACGCAATCTGCTTCCCGGGCCCGCCGCGCGAGATGAAATGGGTCTACGAGCACTGCGCGAAGGATTACCTCGAAGGCCTGATGCATAAGCGCATGTATTATAAAGTCATCCGTACCATCGGCATCGGGGAGTCCGATATGGAGATGGTTCTGATGCCGCTGATCGACGGCCAGACCGACCCGACCATCGCGACGTACGCCAAGGAAGGGGAGTGTTCCCTCCGCGTCGCGTCCCAGCGCGCCACGATCGAGGAGGCGAAGGCCGCGGTCGACGAAATGATCGGAAAAATCGACGCTCTGATCGGTAAATACATATACAGTTACGATGACGAAGAGCTGAAGGAAGTCGTCGTTCATCTATTGACGGATAAAAAGTTAACGTTAACAAGTGCAGAATCCTGCACCGGAGGCATGTTTGCAGCAGCAATCACGGACGTTGCAGGCGCTTCCGAAGTCTATAAGAGGGGAGCGGTCGTCTATAGCGCGGAGGCAAAGATCGACATGCTCGGCGTCGACCCGGCTTTGGTTGAATGCGTCGGCGTTGTGGACCCGGAGGTCGCGCGCCAAATGGCCGAAGGCGCTGCGCGGACGTCCGGCGCGGACATCGCAGTCGCGGTGACCGGCTTTGCCGGACCGTCGGCGGACGAAGGATTTGAACCCGGAACAGCTTACATCGGGTTCGCGTATCATGACCGAAGCGGTGTGATCCGCGTCATGGGCGGCAGACCGGACCGGAAGTGGAACCGGAACAATTTCGTCCTTTGGATGCTACGGACAGTCTATAATCTGGCCGTTGAGAATGAGGACTTTTTTGCCCGATACGAATTTGTCGAAAACAGGGACGGACATGCATGATTTGAAGACGCTATTGTTTGAAGGTCCCGCGGTCAAAAGATATAATATTGACAAGGGAATCAGAATGCGATATTATAATCAAGAACAAATGTTCTATTTATGATTTAGGAGGAAATATGGCAGCAATCAATAGTAAAGATACCACGTCCGGCAAGGAACGCGCCTTGATGCAGGCGATGGATGATATTCAGAAACGCTTCGGCAAGGGTTCGATCATGCGGCTCGGGGACGAGTCCGTGGCCGCCAACGTGTCCGCGATTTCAACCGGCTCGCTCAGCCTCAACCTCGCGACCGGAATCGGCGGGTATCCGCGGGGACGCATCGTCGAGATCTACGGACCGGAGTCTTCCGGCAAGACCACACTCGCGCTTCACGCGATCGCCGAGGCGCAGAAACTGGGCGGAAATGCCGCGTTCATCGACGCGGAGCACGCGCTCGATCCGATCTACGCCCGCAACCTCGGCGTAGACATCGACAATCTGCTCGTATCCCAGCCGGATACCGGCGAACAGGCGCTCGAGATCGCCCAGACCCTGACCAGCAGCGGCGCGATCGACATCATCGTCATCGACTCGGTCGCAGCGCTCGTACCAAAGGCCGAGATTCAGGGCGACGTCGGCGATTCCCACGTCGGCCTGCAGGCGAGGCTGATGTCGCAGGCGATGCGGATGCTTTCGCCGATTGTGAATAAATCCAATACGTGCGTCATCTTCATCAACCAGCTCCGTATGAAGATCGGCGTCATGTTCGGCAACCCGGAGACGACGACCGGCGGCAACTCGCTCAAATACTACGCCAGCATGCGGCTTGACGTCCGCAAGGTCGAGACGCTCAAGAAAGGTGAGGAGATGATCGGTAACCGCACGCGCGTCAAGGTCGTCAAGAACAAGGTCGCGCCGCCGTTCCGCAAGGCGGAGTTCGACATCATGTACGGCAAGGGCATCTCCCTGGCCGGTGATGTCCTCGATACGGCGGTCGAGAACAAGATCATCGAGAAGTCCGGTTCGTGGTATAGTTACAACGGCGAACGCATCGGGCAGGGCCGCGAGAACGTCAAGGATTACCTCGAGCAGAGACCGGAGCTCCTCAAGGAAGTCATGGACAAGGTTATCGCTTCGCACGCCAGCCTGCTTGCGAACGATCAGACCTACGATAAATCCCCTGCGTACGCCGCACCGGCGGACCGCATCGTCGTCGATGAGGACGGTGTGGTAATCGAGGGATAAATCAAATTTGATGATTTGCAGATCGTGTATCATCCGAAAGGAGAGGGGTTATGAGTTACAATTTTGACACGACGTTGGATCACCGCTATGACAACTCTTACCGCTGGGTGCAGCCGGAGGGCCGGGACGACTTCATCGGCATGGGGACGGCTGACCTCGACTACGAATGCGCTCCGTGCATCAAAGAAGCTTGCCGGCGCGTCATGGAGGAGAATACGTACAATTACCGCATGCGCCCGGACGAATACTACGACGCAATCTGCCGCTTTTATAAGGCGAATTACGGTCTTGAGACGGACCGCTCCTGGTTCACGCACGTTCCGGGGACCATCGTCGGCATCCGCATCGCGCTCTCCGCGTTTGCCAACAAAGGAGACGCGGTTCTGATGCATTCGCCGGCCTTCGGCCCGCTCAAGGCGACCATCGAGCTGGCCGGATACCGGTACGTTACCAACCCTTTGGTATATAAGGACGGACGGTACGAATACGATGCGGAGGACTTCGAGCGCAAGGTCCGCGAGAACAACGTCAAGGTCTTCCTGCTCGTCAACCCGCACAACCCGACCGGCCGCGCGTTCACGCAGGCGGAGCTGGAATCCATGGTCGACATCTGCGCTGCCAACGGTGTGACCATCATTTCGGATGAGGTGCACTCGCTCGTCGTGTTCGACGGCGCCCGCCACATTCCGATCCTTGCGGTCTCCGAAACCGCGCGGCGCATCTCGATGCAGGTCATCAGCCTTTCCAAGGGCTTCAACGTCATGAGCATTCCGCACGCGCTTTACGGAATCGCGGATCCGGACCTCCGGGAGAAATGGATGCAGGAATACCTTCCGTATGATTTCCACTACGCATCCAACTCTTACGCCATCGCGGTCGTGACCGCGCTGCTGTCCGGTCAGGCGGACGGATGGATGGCCGAGCTCACCCAGTATCTCAAGCGCAACCTCGATGAGTGCCTCGCGTTCTTCTCGCGGGACGACATCGCCGGAACCGCCGTCGTACCGGAGGCGAGCTTCCTCGTCTGGGTCGACCTGCGCGACTCCGGGCTGGACCTCGACCGCCTCGGGGCGATCTTCCGCGAGGAGGCCGGCATCGATCTGAACGACGGCGCCGACTTCGGACCGGACGGCAGAGGCTTCGTCCACATCAACTTTGCCGTGACGAACGCGGTATTGAAGGAAGCACTTTCGAGGATGGAAAGAGTCCTCAAGAGATAGGATCTATCTTACTTTAAAAGATTAGAATTGCATATTGACATTGATTGAATTTTATGTTTAAATTCAATAGTTAGCCGCTCGGTTAGGGTCAATCAAAAAGCAACCGCACCTTGTAACCGGCGAGTCTGGATAGAGGAGGTAATTCAATATGTATGCAATCATCAAGACAGGTGGCAAGCAGTACAGAGTTCAGGAGGACGATGTATTCAAGGTCGAAAAGCTGAACGCCGAGGTCGGCGATCTGGTCACGTTTGATCAGGTTCTCGCTGTTGGCGGAGAGACGCTGATGGTCGGCAATCCGACGGTCGCGGGCTATGCCGTCACCGCAGAGGTCCTCGAGCAGGGCAAGAACGACAAGGTCATCATTTACAAGTACAAGTCCAAAAAGGATTACAGGAGAAAGAACGGCCACAGACAGCCGTACACCCTCGTCAAGGTCACCGGCATCGGTGAGGCTGCCGAGGCTCCTGCAGTAGAGGACGAGTCCGCTCCTTCCATCAACATGAAGAAGGAAGAACTGCTCGCCATCGCCAAGGACATGGGCATCGAGGTTTCCCCAAAGGCGACCAAGGCTGAGATCCTGACAGCCATCGAGTCCAAGTAGTTTCGGATCAACGTTTTCAAGGAGGTGTCTATATGTCAAGTAAAAAAGGAGTAGGTAGTTCCAAGAACGGCCGCGATTCCGAGGCGAAGCGTCTTGGACTTAAGATCGGAGCGGGCGAGTACGTCAGCGCCGGCACGATCCTCGTCAGACAGAGAGGAACCAAATTCCACCCTGGCAACAATGTCGGTATCGGTGGAGACGACACGCTGTTTGCTAAGATCGATGGAAATGTCAAGTTCGAGAGATACGACAAAAAGAGAAAACAGATCAGCGTTTACAGCAAAGAAGCGTAAGCTAAGATTTGGCCCCTTTCAAGGGGCCTTATTTTATGTATTGATGGAGTAAAAATCATGTTTGTCGACAGAGCGGAAATCACCATCAGATCAGGCAAGGGCGGGAACGGCGCGGTCACGTTCCGCCGCGAGCCGTACGTACCGGAAGGAGGACCGGACGGCGGCGACGGCGGCGACGGCGGTGACATCGTCATCGTTGCGGACCGCAACCTGAGCACGCTGATGGATTTCAAGTACAAAAAGAAATATCAGGCGGAGAACGGCCAGGACGGGATGCGCCGCAAGTGCTACGGCAAACGCGGCGAGGACCTTATCATCAAGGTGCCGGTCGGAACCATGGTCATCGACAAGGAGTCCGGCCTGCTGATGAAAGACCTCGTCGAAGACGGGGCGTCTGTCATCGCCGCAAAAGGCGGCAAAGGCGGAAAGGGCAACGTCCATTTCAAGAACTCCGTCCGTCAGGCGCCGAACTTCGCGGAGGCCGGCGGAACCGGAAAGGAGCGCACCGTCATCCTCGAACTCAAGCTGATTGCGGACGTCGGCCTGCTCGGCTTCCCGAACGTCGGCAAGTCCACGCTGCTTTCGGTCTGCACCAGCGCAAAGCCAAAAATCGGCAGCTATCATTTCACGACCATTGACCCGAATCTGGGTGTTGTGGACATGTACGACCGCACGTTCGTCATGGCGGACATCGCCGGGATCATCGAAGGCGCGCACATGGGCCTCGGCCTCGGGCTCCGGTTTCTAAAGCACATCGAGCGGACCAAGGTCCTGATTCACGTCGTTGATGTCTCCGGCAGCGAAGGCCGCGACCCGATCGACGACTTCAACAAGATCAACGAGGAACTGAAGAAATTCGACCCGGCGCTGCTCGACAAGCCGCAGATTGTCGCAGCCAACAAGATCGACATCGCGGCGGACCGCGAGACCGTAGACCATTTCGTCGAGTACATCAAGGGACTCGGACTGCCGGTCTTTGAGATTTCTGCTGCGACGGGCAAGGGAATCCGCGAGCTCCTGAACGAAGTCCTCTACAAACTGGATACATATGTCGCACCGCCGCAGGCACCGCTTGAGATGTTCGACTTTGAGGGCGACGAGATGGATGACGACTTCCGGGCGATCCAGGGGTACTACGACGAGGAGGAAGGCGTCTACGTTCTGACGGGCAAACAACTCAAGAAGATCTTCGACTCGACCAACTTCAACGACATGGGGTCAATGCGATATCTGTACAAATACGTCGAGAAGAACGGCGGGATCAAGCAGCTGGTCAAGCTGGGCCTCAAAGAAGGCGACACCGTCCGCATCGAGGACTACGAATTCGAATACATCGAGGACTGACCCGGTTTATTTTCGACATTTTCATCCATGTTTTCGACATTTTTCGACCTGGAATTACACAGGAAGAGCGGTTTTGGTACAAAGCCGCTCTTTTTTAATCTTCTTTTGAAGGATATTAAACGTGTCGCTTAAACCGTCCAAACTTGCAAAAGTCCAGTGTTTTCAATATGATGAAGCTGCATTGAATCCAGACCCCGGAAAGGACACGACATGAAACATCCGGGATACGCTAATACATACAGCTTTATCGATACGGTGACGGATTGGACCAGAAACCACAGGAAAACGGTGCTCAAAATCATAACCATTTGCATCATCCTGGCGGTCTCCTTTTTCGTTCACAGTTCAAATGTGAAGCGGAACGACGTCATCGTGGAACCCAGCGGAAGCACGCAGACAGACCAGGCGATGTCCGTCGGAGAGACCGCACCGGGCGGCGCTCTCCCGGACACAGTCGATACCGTTCCTATTTATGTGGACATCAGCGGAGCGGTGCAGAATCCGGGCGTCTATGAAGTCCCGCCGCAGACGAGATTATTTGAGCTGATCAACAGAGCAGGCGGGCTCACAGATAACGCAGACCTCGATCTGATCAATCAGGCTGCGTATGTTGCAGATGGAGATAAGGTAGTTATCCCTGTCAAAGGAGGTGAAACAGACAACCGATCGATCAACGTAATTACAGGCAAGTCTGCAGAGCAAACAATCAACATCAACACGGCCGATAAGGAAGATCTGATGAAATTACCAGGCATAGGTGGAACCCTTGCTGACAGAATCATTGAATACAGGAGTACGACGCGGTTTCAAAGAATCGAAGACATCATGAATGTATCCGGAATCGGTCAGGCAACATTTGAAAAAATGAAGGGACGACTTACTGTATAGCGCGGAGCGGGCGGCCTGGGAGTTTATAGAAAGGAGAATTCCAATGAAAATAAGAATTGGGATTATAGAGAACAATCGATCTCTCTGTGTTGAACTTGCAAAAAGGCTCGATGAAGACCGGCGGTTTGAAGTTTGCTTTATTCTGTATGACACCCGGGACGCGGTCCGTTACATTTTTGAAACGGCGCCGGACGTTCTGATGATTACCTATGAGATGCCCGGCGCGAATGCTCATGTACGGTAAAGAAGCAAGCAACCGAAAACAATAGATAGACCGCCAGCACTACACTATTCCGAACCAAAGACCAAAAGATAAGCATTTTGAGAAAATCTAAACTTTTGGATTTTCCTACAATGCCGACTACG
>JAFRGD010000017.1 GCA_017433975.1 Mogibacterium sp.
CAGGATAATCAACTACAATTCTTTCCACAGCAAAACCACACTTACGGTAGAAACCGACCGAATCATCGTCTGTCTGTGCTTCAAGCCTTTCCAAGTTCTCCGATTTCAGTACAAATTGGATCATATTCCTCCCGATTCCCCAACAGTGTAGTTTTTCAGGAACAGCAATTCCGATGATTTCCGCAACAGCATTTGTGTATTTCAGAACTATCATTCCAGCTTTTTCGCCTTGGTTTTCGCATACATATATCCTCACAGACGGGTCGTTTAAAAAACCTTCCATCTGTATTTTGAAATCATCATATGCCGGTTGATACATACAAGGCGCATAGAGCAGGTATGCCTCTTCTGACAAAACCCAGTCTCTATCGCTGCATAACACAGTTTTCATTAATGTCCTCACAAATTCGATTTCGTCAGTATCTGTCACCATATATCCTGCGGGCTTCTGTTGTCCACTTGCGAATGAAACCTGTTTTGGCTTCTGTATAAGCATCACGATTATGCTCATACTTTTTCCATAGCTCCAGCTTTAATGCTTCATATTCCTTAGCGATCTGAGGGTGCTCATTCAGATAGTCGCGGAAATATAGCTCATCATTGTCTCCCGTGTATCTGAGATGAATATGATAAACCTTATCCGCAAAGCCCTCTTTTGTATATCCCTTATTGAGTGAAATCCGTCCCTTTTCCTCGGACATTCTGATAAAACCATTCTGCTCCAGAATACGCGCTGCTCCTTCCATATCAGCTTCTTTAGAAATCTCGACCAGCACATCAACAATGTTCTTGGCCCATATGCCCTGTATTGCTGTACTTCCAATGTGACTGATTCATTTAACAGGATAACCTGCCAGGAGGTCCTTAATTGTGGATTCTATCTCCTTGAAGCATTCGTTCCACTGCTCATCGTGCTGGACAAGGGAGATGGGGAATAAATCCCACAATTCTTCCAACGTCATTTCCGACAGTTCTTTTCCCATAGTCAAGTCCTCTAAAAATTCCGATCTGCCAGTCAGAGATAGTACTTGCCGTCGCTTGTCCTCTTGATCACACCGGTCCATACAAGCCGTTCCGTAATGCGTTTGAAACCGTTCGGGTTAATAACGCCGGCTTCGGCCAGACTTTTCGCCGTTTCAGCAGAAACGGCCCCACAGTCTCTCAGGTGCTTAACGATAGTATTTTTCCGAATCAATGGAATGGGCGGAAAGAAAGCCATAATACCGTTGCTCCTTTCTGTTATGAGAACTGTCCAGTGTGCTGTATCTGTAAAGCGTGATACTTCGCATTTGTTACTTCTTGGAGTTCAGGCTTCAGAAAAGTAACAAAGGGCCTTAGAAAAGTAGTAAAAATAAGTCTTTCAATGGGCTTGCGCGCTTCCGGTAAAGGGTTTTACATGGAAAAAACTGTCTGGACCAGGCCATGCAAGTTGCATTTGAAGAGCTTTTGCGAATCAATCAGGTAAAGTGCATCCGTGGGTTATTACTTTTAGACAACAGAAAGCCCCAAAAGTAATAAATCTGAGGTTTTCGGACTTGTCTTTGCGTCTTCGCGGGCTGCACGAACTGCCGGTTACTTGTTGAACCGGTTCCGGTAGCCTTCCAGCACGTTGCGGTAGCTGAACTGGAAGTGCGCGCGGACTTGCTCCGCGGCGCGCTCGAAGTCCTCTGCCTCGACGGCTTCGCAGATCTGCTCGTGGCGCTTGAAGATGTCCCGATAGGTATTGACCGAAGAATAGTACGGGGAGAGCAGGTCGAGCTTGGACTCGACGTTGCTGGCCGCCTCGCGCAGGAAGTCGTTGCTGCAATACTTATAGAAGCAGGCGTGGAACGTGTTGGCCGGCTCGTACCAGGCCTTGTAGTCAGCCGTGGCGACTGCCGCGCGCTCGGCTTCGATAATCTCGCGCAAATCGCTCTTGAGCGGTGCGAGCGAGAACGACCGGTTGCAGAGCCGGACGGCGATGATCTCGAGTTCGGCCGACAGCTCAAAAATCTGACGGATCTCATCCTCGGTGAGTTCTTTGACGCGCATGCCCCGGTTGGTACTGTAATCGACCAGTCCGTCCGAGATCAGCCGGTTGAGCGCCTCCCGAATCGGCGTGTGGCTCGTGTCGAAGCGCTTCTGCAGCATGTTGAGCGTCAGCGCCTGGCCGCTCTCCAGCCGGTGCTCCGTGATATCCCGATACAAATCCCTATAAATCTTTTCCGCCAGTGTAGAATCTTTTCCCATGGTTTTCCAAATCCTTTTATATCTCGATCGGTTGCGGCGCAGTCCAAATGCTGCGTACAACCGCCACAACTATTTATAACAAAATCCGAAATAAAAGTAAATATCGAATAACACACATTATATTAATTATTATAATATAAAAAAGTCGCTGAATTGCGTGAAGATTTTATAAAATTTGTAAATTATATTGCAAAATATGACGGATAGATGATAAAATTACTATGACGAATTGGCACGCGCACTTTTGCGCCTGTAAGCATGCATAAAAACGATAATAAACCGGGGGACCAATATGAACAAACAGAGATTTGAACAAGTGATCGCCGCGATGCAGTCCGGCGGGCTCGACCAGATTCTGATCACCGAGGACAGAGCGCTGAGCTATCTGACCGGCTCCAAGGCGAACGCGATGGAGCGCGTCGGAGCGCTGCTGATCAAGTCGAACGGCGAAGTACACTCCTTCATGAACAAGCTCTTCCGCTTCCCGCACATTGAAGGCATCGTCGCGCACGATTACGTGGACGGCGAGGACCCATATCAGATGATTGCGGACGAACTCATGCCGGGCAAGGTCGGCTTTGACGACACCTGGGCAACCAAGCACACGATCAACATCCTCAAGAAGAGAGACGATATCATTCCGGAAGTCGGCTCCTGGCCGGTGAACGCCTCCCGCGCGGTCAAGGACGCGGAGGAGATCCGCCTGCTCAAACACTCGTCCAACGTCAACGACCAGGCGATCGCTTACGGTATCGCGAACATCAGCGAGACGATCACCGAGAAGGAACTCGCGGACAAGATCGACGACTTCTTCAACGCGAACGGCGGCGTCAACGTCGGACAGTGGCAGGTCGTCTGCTACGGCGCAAACGCGGCGGACCCGCATCACGAGCCGGACGGCACGCTGGTGAAGGCCGGCGACGAGGTCCTGATCGACATCTTTACGCCAATCAACGGCTATTGGTGCGACATGACCCGGACGGTCTACTGGAAAGAGGTTTCCGACCATCAGCGCGAGGTCTATGAGGTCGTGAAGAAAGCCCAGCAGGCTGCCATCGACGCGGTCAAGCCGGGCGTTGCGCTCAAGGACATCGACGCGGCGGCGAGAAACGTCATCGCGGAAGCCGGCTACGGTGAATACTTCATCACCCGCACCGGTCACGGCGCAGGCCTCTCGGTTCACGAGACCCCGTTCTGCTCGCCGGACAGCAAGGACATCGCTGCGGTCGGCAACTGCTTCTCGATCGAGCCGGGCATCTACATCCCGGGCGACACCGGCGTCCGCATCGAGGACCTCGTCATCGTCACCGAGGACGGCTGCGACGTCCTGACCGTCTACCCGAAGGACCTCCAGGTTGTCGGGCTCTAGGCGCGGCATCGAAGACAGACCGATTTATACATCGAAACGCAAGAGGAACCCAGCGGGGTTCCTCTTTTTATTATAAGACGGAAGAAAGCCTGTCCGGGGCGTCGGCGGTGCGCGGCAAGACGTCCTCGTCGCAGACAATCCCATCGACTCATCAAAAGGGGTTTCGTCGGGGATTGTACCTGCTCCTGCGGAGTGTCTTGCCGCGCACCGCAGCCGCCCCGGACAGGCTTTCCACCATCTTCTAAAGCTGAAGTCGGAGCCGCATGCCGGCACCATAAGTGGAACGAGGAAGGGAGTCAGTTTTTCAGTAGGAACGCCGCGCTCTGTTGCCCGGGCCGCCGCAGGCTGCTGTCAGGGGCCTGCTGATAGCCGGTGCTTAGCGAGAAACGAGCCCGTTGGCGGAGACTGACACGGATAACACTTAGGGCAGGGAAAGCGACAGGCGAAGTTTGAGCTTAGCACCGCTGCGTCATCGGCACGAGGCGAGAGCCGTACCCTGACAGCAGCCTGCGGCGGCCCGCGCAATAAAGCGCGGCGGAGATCAGAAATAACGGAACCGTTCCCCCGGTTCCGCTTTTGTGGTACAATAACGATATCAGAATAAAAGGAGTTACAGCTTATGGCAAAAAAGAAAAAACGCAGGGGACGCGGCCTGCTGACCCTGATCCTGATACTGGCCATTCTGGTCGGCGCAGGCGGATACTATGTGATGGGCCTCCGGGCGGTCGAGCCGGGGAATGCAGACCCGGTGGAAGTCTCCATTCCGACCGGGACCGGCGCTTCGGCGATCGTGGACATCCTCAACGACGCAGGACTGCTCCGCAACCGGCTCTGCGCCAAGGTCCACGTCAAAATCACCAAGTACGACAGCCTGCAGGCGAACACGTACGTCTTCAACCGCGGCATGACGCTCCAGGATATGATGAAGATCATCAACACGGGCGACTATGACTACGTTGCAAAGCAATCGGTTGAGGTGCGGGACGGCGTGCGGCTGACGCAGGTGGCCGAGTCCATGTCCGAGGTCCTGCCGTATTCGCCGGAGGAGTTCCTCGCGAAGTGGTCCGACAGGGAGTATCTGAACGAACTCATCGACAAGTACTGGTTCCTGACCGACGAGATCCTGGACGACGACGTCATGTACCCGCTCGAAGGGTATCTCTACGCGGACACGTATTACCTGACCGCCGACTGCTCGACGATCGAAGGCTTCACCGAAATGTGCCTCGACCAGATGGACGTTGAGCTTTCCGCGCGCCGCGCGGAGATCGAGGAATCCGGCTTCACGGTCCACGAATTCCTGACACTGACGTCCATCGTCACCAAGGAAGCCCGCTCCAAGGACCAGCCTGCGGTCGCGGGCGTGTTCATCAACCGGCTGGACGAGGGGATGTCGCTCGGCAGCGACGTCACCGTCGGATACATCTTCCAGGAAGACCGCGTTGAGCTCACGCAGGCGCAGCTCGACAGCGACAACCCGTACAACACCCGCAAATTCGCCGGCCTGCCGCCGGGACCGATCAGTACCGTGGTCGGCGGCGCCATGGACGCCACGCTGCACTACAAGGTTTCGGACGACCTGTTCTTCTTTGCGGACGAGGACGGCGTCGTGCACTTCTTTAAGACCCAGTCCGACTTCGAGCAGGGCATCGAGGACTTCGGGCTGCTGACCGACGAGGACGAGGAGGAATAGCGAGGCGCTCACATGAACGACCTTCAGATCGATTATTTCATGGCGGTGGCCACCAATCTGAGCTTCACCAGGACGTCGGAGGAACTTTACGTCTCGCAGCCCGCGATCTCCAAGCAGATCGCGCTCCTCGAGAAGGAGCTCGGCGCGAAGCTTTTTCAGCGGACCAACCAGCGGACGGAGCTGACCCCCGTCGGCCGGCTTTACTACGACCTCTTCAGCCGCTACAAGGCGGACCTGATCAACACCAAGATCGAGGCGGAAAAACTGATGGACCACCAGACCGGCGTCATCCGGGTCGGGTTCCTCGAGGGGTGGGACCTCCGCGCGTTCATCCCGGCCATGATGGAGCGGTTCCGGTCAGCTTACCCAAAGCACGAGGTTGTGATCAACTGCTGCGGCGCGAAGGAGATTTCGACGCTCCTGCTGACCGACGGAATCGACATCGCCGTCACGATGGGGAATTCCGTGGAGAGCATCCGCGAGCTTTCCCGGCGGGACGTCTGCCGGCTGAACAAGGTTCTGCTCTTTTCCGCGGAACACCGGCTGTCCGGCACCCATGAACTCACGCCGCGGGACTTCAAGGACGATACGTTTTTCGTCCCGTGGGAGATCATGAGCAAGATGATCACCGAGACCATGACCGCCTACATGCGGCCGTACGGCTTCACGCCAAAACTCCGCTTCGTGCAGAATCACGAGTCCATGATCACCTGCGTGCGGAACGACATGGGCGTTGCAATCGTAGACGAATGGGTCTGGGCCAAGGACGCGCCGGACCTCCGGTACATCCCGCTCGACATCGCGGACGACATTTCGGTCGTCCGCCTCGCGAGCAAGCGGAGCGAAACCATCGACTGCATGGAGGACATCCTCGCAGAGGTCATCGGGCAGTAAAATACACGCGCTCACATAACCATGCGGTTATGCATTACATGTGAATAAAGCGATTTACAAAACGGGCTTTATGCGGTAAAATCAAAGCATAGAAGCTCGTTTTATTTTTAACGAAACGCAAATCACGGAAACCAACAACATTATCTGACACGAAGAGAAAGAGGTAAAAAAGATGATTCAAAAAAGCAAAAAACTCACCGCCGTTTACGCACTCATCATGGACCTGCCGCTCAGCATCATCGTGACGATCGTCGCGCTGGCACTCGGCGGAAATCTGAACATGGCCTCGTTCGTTCCGAGCGCCATCCTGGCATACGTTGTCACCTTCATCCTGAACTTCCTGCCGGTCGGGAAGTGGGGATTTGACTTCGCGATCAAGCGCTCTCAGCCGGGCACTCTGAAGTTTGGCCTGCTGATCAACGCGGTCATCGCTCTCGTCTTCACGCTGGTCCTCGACTTGATCATGACGTTCTTCGGCGTCATCGTTACCGCGCACGCTCCGATGAGCGAGTTCTGGAAGGCTGTCCTCGGCGGCTTCATCCCGTGCTACATCGCGTCCTTCATCGTCGCGTTCCTCTGGAACAACGTCGCGGACAACCTCTCCCGCAAGATCTGCAACGAGCCTGCGCCGGAGATGCCACACTAAGATAGACAAACTGTTCGGTTTTTAGTACAATATATTACAGGCAGAAAGTAATTGCGAATATCGCAGGAGGAAACATTATGAAGATTTTAGGTATTTCGCTCGGAACCAAGAACGGCAACAACGACACCATGTGCAGAGTCGCGCTCGAAGAGTGCCAGAAGCTCGGCGCAGAAATCGAATTCATCCACCTCTTTGACTGGGACATCCAGACCTGCACGGGCTGCGTCGCCTGCTCCAGAGGCCTCGTCATGGGTAAGGGTATGATCTGCACCCGCAAGGACGACTACAAGGCTCTCTATGAGAAGATGGTTGACGCGGACGGCGTCTTCATCGTCGACCCAATCTACGAATCCGGCGGCTCCGGCCTCTTCCACATCATCTGTGACAGAATGGGCCCTGGCCACGACACCGGCATGCTGCTCGGCCTGAGAGAGAAGCAGATCGAGCAGGGCAAAGAGCCTCTCGACATGAAGTACTTCAGACAGAAAGCGATCTCGTTCCTCGCGATCGGCGGCTCCGACTGGGCGGTCAGAACCGAGACCGACCACGCGATGCTCGCGATGAGCCCTGGCTGGAAGGTCATCGACAATGACTACTTCTCGTGGTGCAAGGACGTCATCATGCAGGACGACAAGATCGAGAGAACCAAGGAGATGGCCCGCAACCTCGTCGAGGCTGCTCAGTACATCATCGACAACAACCTCATGATCATGGGCTCCGAGAACGTCGACCTCTGGAAGGGTAAGAGAGGCGCCTGCCCGCACTGCCACGGCAATGCGTTCTACATCTTCCCAGGCACCACCACCGCTGAGTGCGAGCTCTGCGGACTCCGCGGCGAGCTGGTCGTCGAGGACGGCGCGATGGTCTTCAAGTTCGACCCTGCGACCGAGCACCATGCACACGACATTCTGTCCGGCAAGGCGCTGCACGGCCAGGACATCTTCCAGAACGAGGGCAGACTGATGAACCTCTTCAAGGATCCGGAATTCAAGGCGCGCAAGGAGCACTACACCAACGTCATCGCTCCGACCCCGTCTCCATCCAAAGCTCAGTAACATCAATACACCGGAATGCCGGCAGGGCGCGGGGAGCCGCATCCCCGCCGGCATCTTTTTTCTCAGAAAGGAGATCCCATGAACAGACCTGAATTCTATCCGGTCAGAAGCCTGATCTACGTCGACCTCGCGCACGAGGACTACCGCATCAAGCTCGAGAACTGGCTCTACAGATACCACGTTCCGGACAGCATCTCGCAGTTCGGCCCGTACGTCAGCAAGTACGCGTTCTATCCGGCACTGCCGACCCCTCCGGGCGGTGCGCGCTTCGGAACCGTCAGAATGCAGCTGACCGAGCACTACTGGCTCGCGAACCCGAACGCCTTCGCGTTCGCCAAGGACCACCACAAGGTCCTGACCGAGTACTTCCCGACGGACGTCCTCGTCTGGCAGAACAACATCCCGGACGCCGGCCACTCCCACGCCATCGAAAAGTCCGAGGAAGTCAACCTCGAGGGCGACGACGCGAGAGCGACCAAGGGCAACGAGGCGCTCGGCACCGTTCCGTTCATCTTCGCGTTCGTCCCGGTCTGGTGGGAAGAGGACTTCAAAGGCGAAGGCCGCACCGTCGAGGACGGCCCGAACTACCGCTGGCAGTTCATGGTTCGCTATCCGGAAGGCGTCAGCATCGACGAGGGCGACAAGTGGCTCAAAGAAGAGTTCCTCCCGTCGATCTATTCCTGGAACGGCTGCACCCGCTGCGTCTCGAGCCGGATTATGAAGGACGTCAACAACTGCGACTTCGACCGCGTCGTCGAGATGTGGTTCGAGTGCCAGACCGCGTGGTGCGACGCCGTCGCGGCTGCCGCCGGGAAATGCGCCAAGCCGGCTTGGGCGGAGACCAACGACTTCCCGTATTTCAAGAAGTCCTACGGCATCAGCGGCATCTTCCTTTCGGACTATGCGCGCTCCGACAACCTGAGCCAGTACCGCGGTTACATCACGATGCGTTAAGGTGAAAACGGGACGGTTCCCGGTTTCATCATCAGACGATTCACCAGAACAGGAGTGACTATGAGCAACGGAAAATACTTCTATTCCAAGGGTGAGGGGAACGACGGCTACATCAAGAACCTCGAGGTCCTTTCGTTCTGCGAAATGGACGGGACCTGCGGCATGTTCCAGATGGCGCTGTACCGGACCGAAGCGGGCAGATACCTGCTGTACGGAGCCTGCTTTGCGGCCGGCCCGAACGGCGTCGGCGTCATGATCAGCGACGTCACCGACCCGCGCAACCCTGTTTTCATCAAAAAGTTCCTGCCGTTCGACATCGACGAATACCCGACGACCTCGATCCCAAAGATCCAGATCGCGGACGACAAGATGATCTTCGCGCTGACGTCCGGCGGCGGCCCTGGCGTGCTCGTCGGCGACCGCGCCAAGGTCAAGAGCCTGCAGGGCATCATGATCTACGACCTCAAAGAAGACCCGGAGAACCCGAAGGTCCTCGGGTACTGGGACTGCGGCGTGCCGCACTCGATGGGCGTCCACAGATTCATGTACAATGGCGGCGACTTCGTGCATCTGTCCGCAGAGTGCGATGAGTTCGAAGGCCTGATCTACAGAATTATCAACATTTCCGACCCGACCAATCCGGTGGAAGAAGGCAGATGGTGGGCGCCGCACCAGTACGTGGACGGCTACCCGGGCCGCACGGTCGACCACTCCGCCCCGCACAATCCGGACTTCATGGACAAGGGCTGGCTGCACGGGCCTCCGTTCGTCGTCGGCGACAAGGCGTACTGCGGCTACTGCGGCGACGGACTGTATGTCCTCGACGTTTCGAACTTCAAGCGGCCGAAAGCGCTCGGACAGCTCAAGTTCATGCCTGCCTTCTCGAGCAGACTCGCCGGCGCGCGGACGCACACCGCGCTCCCGCTGCCGGGCAGAGACCTCGTCGTCGTGACCAACGAAGGCGAGCGGTACGGCTTCATCAAGGGCGGCGTCGTGACCCAGGCGCAGGCCATGAACAACCTGATCATGGTCGACGTCAGCGACCCGACGCATCCGGTCATGATCGCGCAGTTCCCGTATCCGGAGGTCCCGGAGGACTTTCCGGCGCCGAACTTCAACGTCTACGGGCTCGCCGAGGGCTCCAAGGGCGGCCCGTTCGGACCGCACAACGTGCACGAGCCGATGAGCAACAAGCCGTGGCTCGAGCAGCGCGGCGACGTGGTGTACGACTGCTACTTCCAGGCGGGCCTGCGGATTTACGACGTGTCGGACCCGTTCTACATCAAGGAGAAGGCGTACTTCATCCCTCCGAACCCGACCAAAAAATTCTTCCCGTTCCCGGGCCCGATGATGGCCTACACGGAAGACGTCGTCGTCGACGACCGCGGCAACATCATCATCGACGCGAACAGTGACGGCTTCTACATCCTGCGGAAGACGTACGAGGACTAGACGCTGGGCGCGGCTGCGCCGCGCAACGACAACATGCGGACTGTGCCGCGCAACGACAATATGCGGACACTACCGTACAACGAAAACTGAACGACAGCCGGACCTGCACCGCGAACTGCGGCAGCGGGCCCGGCTTTTTATGGTTTGTTTTTCATCTGTTGACCAAGCTTTTGCGTGCAGGAAACGCGTGCGAAGCGAGCCACCGCCCCGCGCAACCCCTCGCGCGGCAGACGCCTGCCGGCTGGATCTGTCTGCGCCGGCGCGAACCTTCTCTCAAAACCTTTTGCAATTCCGTCCCTTTTTTCGACATTGAAATCCCTAAATTTGCAAAACGCTTGAAACGTCCTCTGCGAATGTGATAGTACTAGATTCTCGAAGCGGTCAATGTTTTTCGGCTGATAGTAAAAATCGTGTAAAGTTCATTTTTACTGACATTTGCAATATCCTGACTAATATGTAAGTAATAATTTCAACAGGGAACGATGCTTTTGGGCGGCTCTCTATTGGGATAAGGACGGCAACTCAGCGATTTTGTCTATTTTTATAACAGTAGTAGAGCTTTATTATGGCTATGAGCTGACTTATATCCAAACTGAAACACATGTCATAATTGTAGTTACTTACTTTTGAGAACGGCGAGGGAATATGTCAGTAAAAATGAAATGCTGCATTCTGCAGCAGGTAAAGAGAGATGCAAAACATAGAGAACTATCTAAGTGAAGTAAAGAAAAAGAATAAGGAGTTGCACTATCGCTTTGCAAAACGGCTGGGTCGGCGTGACAGCGACGCTGTTTTGGACAAGTTGTGCTATACAGAAAAAAATGGGAGGAAATATTATTCGAAGTATTGGGAAAAGGAAGGTGTTCGTAAAAGCGTCTATATTGGAGCTGAATCAGTACCCGAAGTGAAAAGAGTCAAAGAGATCCATTTTTTGAAACAAGCATTAAAAGAACTCGAAAAGCAATCTCGTGTGATTGAGGCGTGTCTGCGCGCGAGCAAATCTGTGGTCTTCGACCCGGCGGATGTCAACATGGCGCTGCCCAAGGCGTACCGGCTGACGCCGGAGCATCTCAAAGAGGTCGTCGGCCCGGACGCGGCGGAGCGGTGGTATGAGCGGGCGGTCCGGGACAAGACGCAGCTGGACCGGCGCTATCCGCCGGTATATCCGAGTGGTCTCACAAAAACGGCTAAGGACGGAACCCGGATGCGATCCAAGTCCGAGGTCCTGATTGCGAACGAGCTGATCAACAACGGCATCCTGTTCATTTACGAGATGCCGATGTGGATCGGTGGTCAGCTGATACATCCGGACTTCATGTTTTATTCGCGGAAATACAATAAGGTGATCATTTGGGAACACGCCGGAAAACTGGGCGACCCGGGCTATATGGCGGATTTTTCAACGCGGATGGATACGTATACTCGCGGCGGACTGATTCCATGCGTTGACATCATATTTACGTTCGACACGATCAGCGGAGACATCGACGCGCGAACGATTCAGGCGATTATTGACGAGTACTGTTAGGCGCGCAGGAAAGCACTTATGCAATAAAAGAGGGCGGCTTGTCGAACCGCCCGTTTTATTTTTGCAGCTGCAATCACGCTTGGCGCGGAACCGCCCGTCTTTTGTCCGTTTTTCGTGGCCGCTGTAAACTGCAGCTTCAGGGTCCGTGCAAATCGGTTGCTCGTGGCGGCCTGCTCGTGGCCGACGAAATCGCTACCGCTGCAGCGCCTGCCAGTCCGGGTCCTCGGTGATGTGCCAGCGCTCGGTGACGACCGGGGTGCGGCCGCGCTCGAAGATGAACTCCCGGCCGAGCGGCATGTAGAGCACGTCGGAGAGCGGGAGGTTCATCCGCTCGGCGATGTTCCGCGCCGTCCGGAGGTCCATGCCGCCCATGTAGACGTAACGGTCGCAGTTGTTGATGATGGTCGTCGTGTCCGCTTCACCGTACATGGAGCGGAGCTGCGACTCGGACTGGAGAAGGATCGAGACCGAGATGCGCTTTTCGCGGAAGATCGAGATGTACTGCGCGAACGACGGGATCTGTGCGCCGACCGCAAAGTCGTCGCAGAGCAGGTGGATCGGGATCGGCAGCACGCCGTCCGGCCGCGACTCGGCGTACTCGAACAGCTCTTTGACGGCCTGCGAGTAGAACAGGCCGGCGAAGGCGTTGAGCGACGGGTTGACCGCCGAGGTCGTGACGAAGAGAACCGACCGCTCCGCCGTCAGCTGCGGGAAGTCGATGGACGGCTTTTCGCGCATGGCTTTGAGGAGGTCCGGCGAAAAAATCGTGTCCATCGTGACGTTGAGCGACGAATAGATGCTGCTCGCGGTCCGCATCGGCGCGTAGCGGAAGGTCTTCCAGCACTGGCACGCGAAGCACCCCGGGTCCTCACGGTCGAGGCGGTCGAACATCGTGTCGAGGTTGGTCTCGATGACGTCGCCGCGCTCCGAGATCCGCAGGGTCGAGAACCGCTCGCAGACGTCGACGAACGACGGTTTGCTCTTGCGGTAGCGCTCGTACGCGATCAGCGCGGAAAGAAGCGAGATCGCCGCGTCGTCCCAGAATGGGTCCGCGACGAGGTTGCCGACCTTGCGCGGGTTCGCCATGACGATGGAGTGCGCGAGGTAGGTGATGTCCGCGTTCGTCTTCACGTAGTGCATCGGGTCGTAAGCGATGCTACTCGACGCCGGATCTGCGAGGTTCAGGTCGTACACGCGGAAGCCGCGCCGCACGAAGTCTTCGCAGTAATCCTGCACGAGCCGGCGTTTCGACAGCGTGACGATCATGCTCGAGGACTGCGTCTTAAGGAGGCACATCTCCGCGTAGCTCATCGTCTTGCCGGCGCCGCTCGGGCCGACGATCATGATATTGTTGTTCAGTTGGGTCACGTCCGAATCCGTACTGATCGGGTAGTTTTCGCCCAGAATCAAAGTCTCTGCCATGGGTTGCTCTCTTTCTAAGCTGCGGCTGCGGCCGGTGGAGGCACAGCCCGGGGACCGTTATTTACTGATTTTGCCGGAGTGTTCAAACCGCTGGAGCCACGCGTCGATCTCGGTCTTGACGGCGTGTTCCGCCGCGTCTGCGTCGCCGGCCCGGATTGCTTCATAGAGCTCACGGAGCTCCGACGCGATCCGCATCTGCTCTGAGCGGCTGGTCAGCGCGATCCGGAAGAAAATCTGGTATACGGATTTGAACGACATGCTGATCATCGGGTAGTAGGGGTTTCCACTGGCGATGGCCACCTCGTGAAAGAATCGGAACGCGAGCTCCGGGAACAGCCCCAGGTTGCGCTCGTCAGAAAGCTGGTCAAGCAGGGTGGTCATGGTCGCGAGCTGCTCGTCGGTGCGGTTGATGCACGCAAGGCGCGCGGCGCCGGTCTCAACGCTGCGGCGCAGGTTGGAGATCGGGTCCAGGACCTCGTGATTGATATAGTGGCCGGAGAAGGCGAGAATCTGCATCATCGTGTCGATGTTGCCCTCCCGGATATAGTCTGCGACAAAGATGCCCTTGCGCGGCGCGACCCGGATGAAGCCGAGCGCGGTCAGCCGGTTGATGCCGGCGTTGATGACGGCCAGGCTGACGTTCATCTCTTCGGCGAGCTGCCGCTCGGGCGGTAACTTTTGGCCGATCGCGAGCTGGCCGGTCAGGATCATCGTCTTGATCTCTTCGACGAACAGATCGGTCAGGCTCGGGGCTGTCAGTTTCTTGAATGCCATGGTTGCCTCCTTGCGGATGATTGGGACGTCGTCGGTGTGCGCGGCGGCGTCCGTGAAAGTGGCGTATCAGTCATCGTGATGTTGAATCCTCTGTTTATATCACAGAACACAGTCCACACTTGTATTTTATGTGCATCTCGCCAACTTGTCAATTGACTTGAAATAAAAGGCTTAATATAATTATGTCAGATAGTGTTGCAATCGATTTGTGATATGAACACAGATAACGGCTATTATCATATGAAAGGAGGAAATAGTGTAATGGCGAAAGACTATGACGTAATCGTCATTGGTGCCGGCAACGGCGGTCTGTTCACAGGCGCATTCATGGCCAAGAACAAACTCAAAACGCTTGTCGTTGAGAAGCACAACCTGCCGGGCGGCAGCGCGACCAGCTTCGTCCGCGGACGGTTCGATTTTGAGGCGGCGCTCCACGAACTCTGCAACCTCGGAACCCCGGAGAATCCTGGCGGAATCATGAAGCTCTTCATGGCGATCCAGCCGGACATCGAGTGGGCGACCGACATGGAGGAGTCCTTCCGTCTGGTCATTCCGGATGAGGGCATCGACGCGCTCATGCCTTGCGGCGTTCGTGAGTTCATCGGCAAACTGGAGTACTACTGCCCGGGCAGCGCACCGATCATGATGCAGATCGTTCAGGCTGGAATGATGTGCGTCCAGGCGTACTCGTTCATGGACGATCCGGCCTGCACGCCGGAGGTCTTCAACGAGAAGTTCCCTGACTTCTACAAGTACGCGGGACACTCGGTCAACGAGGTGCTCGACGAGTTCGGACTCCCGCCAAAGGCGAAGGCGATCCTCGAGACTTATTGGTGCTACCTCGGCGCGAACGCGGACGAGCTCGACTTCGCGATCTACATCCGGATGGTCCTCGGCTACCTGGCGTACGGCGCGGGCATGTCCAAGAAGCGCTCGCACGAGATTTCCATGGCTCTTGAGAAGGTCATCCGCGACTGCGGCGGCGAGGTGTGGTACAACACCGAGATCAAGAAGGTCCTGGTCAAGGACGGCAAGGCGTGCGGCGTGATGATTGGCGACAAGGCTTACGAGTGCGAGTATGTGGTCAGCAATGCTTACCCGGACGCGGTCTACGGCAAGATGATCGACAAGGCGGACGTACCGGAGTACGCCGGCAAGCTGATCAACAGCAGAAAGCGCGGCCTGACGTTCACCACCGTCTACCTCGGCATGAACAAGTCGATGGAGGAGCTCGGGATCAAGAACTACACCACGTTCATCTCCCCGACGTCCGACACCAAGAAGTTACAGGAGGCCGCGACGGATACCTACGAGTACAGCGGCTATGTTATCTTCAACTGCCTCAATAAGCCGGTTCCGGACTGCACGCCGGAGGGCACCTGCCAGCTCTTCCTGACGACAGCGTACTTCGGGAACGGCTGGGATAAGGTCACCGAGGACATGTATTATGACCTCAAGAACGAGACGGCGCGTAAGATGATCGAGGACTGCGAGCGCGTGCTCGGCCTGGACCTCATACCTTACATTGAGGAAATCGTCATCGCGACGCCGATGACCTTCGCGCGGTACCTCGGCACGCCGGGCGGCACCCCGTACGGCTATCAGGTCACCCCGGTCGACTCGTTCATCCAGAGAACCCTGGTCGAGAAGGACGAGACATACCTCAAGAACCTGTACTTCGTCGGCGCGGCGTCCAAGCGCGGCGACGGTTACAGCAGCTGCTATCTGTCGGGCTTTGACGCGGGCAAGATGATTCTTCGTGCGGAACGTGAGAAAGGAGGTCTCGAGAGATGAGCAATCTGAATCCAAACACTTTCTTTGAGAATCTGGAAGAAAGAAAGCGCCGCATCGAGGCGGCGGGCTCCGAGATCAGAGACGACTTCTATCTGAACCGGATGGCCAAGGTGTTCCACCCGGACCGCCAGTACATGAAGATCGCCAAGGTCACCGAGATCGACAAGGACACCAAGATCTTCCGCTTCGTTCCGGATCCGGACCGCGGCACGACCAGATGTGCCCCGTTCCTCGCGGGCCAGTACCTCAATGTCTTCCTCAACATTGAGGGAATGAAGGTCAACAGAGCGTACTCCATTTCGTCCTCCCCGCAGAACGCCAAGGACGGCTTCTACGAGCTGACGATCAAGTACGTGCAGGACGGACTCGTGTCCCGCTATGTGCTGGACAACTGGAAAGAAGGCGACGAGGTCGAACTCTCCGGACCGGCGGGCAACTTCTACTATCAGGGCCTCCGCGACGCCAAGACCGTGATCTGCCTCGCCGGCGGCAGCGGCATCACGCCGTTCCGCTCCATGGCCAAGGCGATCGCCGACGGCAACGAGGACTTCAACCTGGTTCTGCTGTACGGCAGCCGCACCGAGGATCAGATCCTTTACAAGGATGAATTCGACGCGCTCGGGCAGAACGACAAGATCAAGATCGTCCACGTCCTGTCCGACGAGCAGAAGGAAGGCTTCGAGTACGGCTTCATCACCGCGGACCTGATCAAGAAGTACGCTCCGGCGGATGCTCCGTATTCGGTCTTCGTTTGCGGACCGCAGGCGATGTACCGCTTCGTCAAGGGCGAAGTCGCCAAGCTCGGCCTGGCAAAGAAATACGTCCGGTTCGAGCTCTCCGGCGAGATCCACGACGCTTCGTCCATGGAAGACTATCCGGGAACGGACCAGGCCACCGTCAAGATCACGGTTTCGATCCGCGACGTGACCAAGACCGTCACCGGCAGCGCAAACGACACGATCCTGCAGACGCTTGAAAAGAACGGTATCACCGTTCCGACGAGCTGCCGCAGCGGCGAGTGCGGCTTCTGCCACTCCGTCGTCACTTCGGGCAAATACTACGTCCCGAAGGCAGTCGACGGGCGGCGCGTTGCCGACGAGAAGTTCAACGCGATCCATCCGTGCGCGACCTTCCCGCTGTCCGACATCGAGATCATCGTCCCGGCGGACAAATAATGCGACAAAGCGGACAAATAACGCGACAAAACAGAACGGGCGGCTCCTGCGAGCCGCCCGGTTTTTTTATGAAGAAAGTCGTTGATGCTTTGCGAATTGCCGCGCTATTGCAGGGCGCGGAGCATGGTCTCGCCGATCATGTCCGGCGTGCCGGCATTGATTGCGCCGGCGGCTTCGAGGGCCGCGATCTTGCTGTCCGCGGTGCCGTGGCCGCCTTCGATGATGGCGCCGGCGTGGCCCATGCGCTTGCCTGGAGGGGCGTTGCGGCCGCTGATGTAGAATACGACAGGCATGTCCTGATGGCCGCGGATCCATTCCGCGGCTTTTTCTTCTTCGCTGCCGCCGATCTCACCGATCATGACGCAGGCCGTGGTCTCCGGGTCGTTGTAGAACATCTCGAGCGCGTCGACGAACGAGATGCCGCGGATGGAGTCGCCGCCGATGCCGATGGCGGTCGACTGGCCGAGGCCGCGCTCGGTCAGCTGGTTGATGGCTTCGTAGGTCAGCGTTCCGGAGCGGGAGATGATCCCGACGCTGCCGGCGGCGCTGACGGCCGGGTTGACGGTGTCGCGCCGGCAGATGTTGCCCGGGATGATTCCGACCTTACACTCGCTCGGCGTGATGAGGCCAGGGCAGTTCGGCCCGATGAGGACCGTGTTACTTTCCTTGAGAACGTGTTTGACGCGCATCATGTCCTGGACCGGGATGCCTTCGGTGATGCAGACGCAGAGGTCCATCCCCGCGTCGGCCGCTTCCAGGATGGACTCCGCGGCGAATTTGGCCGGAACGAAGATTACGCTCACGGTCGCACCGGTAGCGTCCTTGGCCGCTCGGACGGTGTTGAAGACCGGGACGCCGAGGCACTCCGTGCCGCCCTTGCCCGGCGTGACGCCGCCGACGATTTGCGTACCGTATTCGATCATCTCCTGGGTGTGAAACCGGCCTTGCTTGCCGGTGATGCCCTGCACGATGACTTTGGTATTCTTGTCGACTAAAATGCTCATTTTGCACCTCCGTTCACGTCAGCAGGTGTTTCGGTTCCGACGTCAGGCGTTCCTGGCTCGCAGACAGCAGGCCTGTTCACGCAGGCGATGGCCGCCTTGGCGGCCTCCGTGAAGTCGCCGATCGAGATGATGTCGAGGCCGGACTGGTTCAGGATCGCGCGGCCTTCTTCCTCGTGCGTGCCGCGGAGCCGGACGACCAGCGGGATCGAGAGGCCGGTGACCTTGGTCGCTTCGACGATGCCCGCCGCGATGACGTCGCACTGCGCGATGCCGCCGAAGATGTTGACGAAAATGGCTTTGACGTTCGGGTCCTGCAGGATGAGTTCGAAGGCAGCCGTGACCTTTTCCGCGTTGACGCCGCCGCCGACGTCCATGAAGTTGGCCGGCGCGCCGCCGTAGCTCTTGATGATGTCCATCGTCGCCATCGCGAGGCCGGCGCCGTTCACCATGCAGGCGATGTTGCCGTCGAGGCGGACGTACGAGAGCGAAATCTCTTTGGCGCGGCGCTCGAGCGGGTCGATCTGGGAGAGGTCTTCCATCGCCTGGAGGTCCGCGTGGCGCATCATGGCGTTGTCGTCATAGGTGAGTTTGGCGTCTGCCGCGACGAGGCTGCCGCCGACCACCGCGAGCGGGTTGATCTCGATCAGGTTCGCGTCGCTTTCCTTCATGTAAGCGAGGGCGGTGCGGAGGATGTGTCCGAGCTGGTCCGCCTGCGTTGTGTCAAAGCCGAGCCGGTCCGCGAGGTACTGGACCTGATATGCACGGATGTCGTCGTAGAACGGGATGTAAACGCGGATGACCGCCTCCGGCGTCTCCTTGGCGACTTCTTCGATCTCCATGCCGCCCGCCGCGGAAGCGATTACGACGTACCGCTGATTGGCGGTGTCGAGGGTGACCGCGAGGTAGAGCTCGCGCTCGATGGCGATCCGCTCCGTCACCAGGACGCAAGGGATGTATAAGCCGGTTCCGGCGCTCTGCCGGGTGTAAAGCCGCTGGCCGATGAGGGCCGCCGCCGCGTCGCGCGCCGCTGCAGCCGTGTTGCACAGCTTGACGCCGCCGGCCTTGCCTCTGCCGCCGGAGTGGACCTGCGCCTTGACGACGCACGCGCCGCCGAAGTGCTCCGCTGCAGCAGCCGCCTCGTCCGGCGTCCAGGCCACGATCTGGTCCGGGACCGCGATCCCGAGCCCGCGAAGGACGTCCTTCGCCTGATATTCATGCAGTTTCATTCGTTATTCTCCTTTTTTGTCAAGCGCCTTGTTGCGGAAATAGATCGCGATGCCGCACGCGACCATCAGCGTGTTCAGAACATAGAAGAACAATACGTACCAGTGCACGGTTTCGTACCATGGCGCCGGCGCGTAGTACTTGATCAATACGAGTTTGCCGGCCAGTGCGCACAGGTAGCCGATCAGGATGAAGGAGTAGAAGAGGACGCTCGTGCCCTTGGCCGTGCGCGCCTTCCAGGCCTTGGTGATGTTCATCGGCCACGAGAGGCCGAAGCAGACGACCATGAACATTTCCATGATGCTCGCAAAAGTTAACATGCTTGAAACTCCTTTCTGAACTGGTCCGTGGTGATGAGTGCGGCGCCGGCCTGCAGCGCGGTGCGGTTCAATTCCTCGGTGCCCCGCGGGATGTGCATCTTGACGGCGGTCAGCAGTGTGTCGTCGTCAAAGAGCCCGAGCAGCCGGTTGATCGCCCCGAGCGAGACGATGTTGGCGGTAAACGCCCTGCCGACGACGGTCTCCGCCGTGTGGAGGATCGGGATCGCAATCACCCGGTCCGGGTCGAGCTCCGCAGGAACCGTCAAAGAATCGTCGATCATGACGATGGCGTCGTCTGCGAGCTGCCCGGCGTACGCGTCGAGCGACGTCTGGGTCAGCGCGAGCAGAAAGTCCGGGTGCGTAACTCTAGTGTACCATATTTGTTCGCGGGAGAGAATGGTCTCCGCCCGGCTGACGCCGCCGCGCGCCTCCGGCCCATAGGCCTGGGATTGGGCGGTGTGGAGCCCCGCGAGGACCGCGGCTTCCGCCGTGATGACGCTCGCCAGGATCACACCCTGTCCGCCGGACCCCGCGAAGCGCAGTTCCAATCGATCTTTCATGCCGGCCTCCTATTTCTTTTTGCGGTACGCCTTGACGAGCTTGGCGTATTCTTCGGTGTATTCCGGATAGTCATTGTAGGACAGGATGCCGATCAGTTTTTTGCCGGCCCGTTCCTCCTCCGGCATGCTGTAGTACCGCGCCGTCGGAATCAGGTTTTCCTTCTGCCAGCGGAGCATGTCGACCGCGCTGCCCTTGTGGTTCTTGCGGCCGTAGTACGTCGGGCAGACCGAATAGACGTCGACGAGCGAAAAGCCCTTGTGCTGGATGGCTTCTTTGATGATGTCGATCGTCTCGCGGACGTGATAGACGTCGCCCCGCGCGGAGAAGGACGCTCCTGCGCCGGAGGCGAGGTTCGCGATGTCGAACGGCCGGTCGACGTTGCCGAACGGTGCCGTTGTCGCGACGTCTCCATCCGGGGTGGTCGGGGAGTACTGGCCGCCCGTCATGCCGTAGATATTATTATTAAAAGCGATGACCGTCAGTCCCATGTTCCGGCGCGCCGCGTGGATCAGGTGATTCCCGCCGATGGCGGAGCAGTCGCCGTCGCCGGTGAGGACGATGACGTTCAGTTTTGGGTTGGCGAATTTGATGCCGGTCGCGAACGCGATGGCGCGGCCGTGCGTGGTGTGAATCGAGTTGAAGTCGAGATAGCCCGCCGCCCGCGAAGAGCAGCCGATGCCCGACACGATGACGATGTTGTCTCGATTAATGTCTTTTTCCGGGTCGTCGATCAGCTCCTGGATCGCGGCTGCGACGTCCCGCATGATCGTCCCGTTGCCGCAGCCCGGACACCAGATCTGCGGCAGGTGGTCGATGCGCATGTATCGATGGATCAGTTCACTTGGCATGCCTTATCCCTCCATTTCTTCCAGCTTGGCAAGGACGTCGTCCGGCGAAATCACGGTGCCGTCGACGCGGCCGAGGAAGTGCACCGGCACGTCGCGGCCGGCGACGCGCTGCATCTCGAGGAGCATCTGGCCGTGGTTGTGCTCGACCATCAGGATGTTCCGGAGCTGCGGAAGGCGCGCGCGGAGCGGCTTGTCCGGGAACGGCCAGACGGTAATCGGGCGGAACATGCCGACCTTATGGCCAGCGGCCCGTGCGGCCTGCACGGCGGACATGACGGACCGCGCCGTCCCGCCAAAGCAGACGATGGCGGTCTCCGCGTCGTCCATTTCGTACTGCTCGACGCGGACGATGTGGTCGGCGTTGTGCTCGACCTTGTCGATCAGGCGGTTGATGAGTTTGCCCGCTTTGTCGTGGTCGTTGATCGGGAAGCCCGACTCGTCGTGCGCGAGGCCGGTGATGTTGTACCGCTCGCCCTGGCCGAACGGCTTCATGGCCGGGACGTATTCGCCCTCCGGCACGTAGTAGCACTGTTTGTTCGCGCCGTCGTGGAAGGACAGCTTGCGGCGGTTGATGATGAGGCTGTTCGGGTCCGGCAGGGAGACGTCTTCACGCAGGTGGCCGACGATCTCGTCCATCAGAAAGATGACCGGCGTGCGGTATTTTTCCGACAGGTTGAAGGCACGGACCATCAGCGTGTAGGTCTCGAGGACCGAGGACGGGGAGAGCGCGATGACCGGGTGGTCGCCGTGCGTGCCCCATTTGGCCTGCATGTAGTCGCCCTGGGACGGGCTGGTCGCGAGGCCGGTCGACGGGCCGACGCGCTGCACGTCGACGATGACGCATGGAATCTCCGCCATGGCGCCGTAGCCGATGTTCTCCTGCATGAGCGAAAAACCAGGCCCGGACGTCGCGGTCATGGCCTTCATGCCGGCGGCGGAGGCGCCGAGCACCGCGGCGATCGAGGCGAGCTCGTCCTCCATCTGGATGAACTTGCCGCCTTCCTCCGGGAGCCGGATCGCGCTCCGCTCTGCGATCTCCGTCGACGGGGTGATCGGGTAGCCGGCAAAAAACCGCATGCCCGCCGCGATCGCGCCCTCGACAGCCGCTTCGTTACCTTGTAAAAGGACCGTTTTTGACATGTTGAATGTCTCCGTTTCTATGATACGTAAAGATATGCGTTATTCTTCCATGTTGACGAGGTAGATCGCGTAATCCGGGCACCGCATCTCGCAAAGCCCACAAGTGATACACTGTCCGTCGTCCTTGAGATGCACTTTGCCGTCGCGAAGCTCCAATGCCTGCTTTGGGCAGAAGGCGACGCAGATGCCACAGCCCTTGCACCAGGCGTCTTCGATGATTAATTGTTTCCGACCGATCATGGCGATGAACCTCTCTGTCTATGTTTCTTAAGACCATTTTGCAACGTTTTTCCGCAAAAGGGAAACACTTATTTTCCTTCCGTTGCCACAGCCTTTTGCCTGTGGTAAAATGGCTATATCACACAAAACGGCAAGGGGGACGGTATGAATTTCAGAAACCTGCACTATTTCCTGGTCGCGGCGGAGGAGCGGAACTTCACACGCGCCGCGCAGCGGCTCTACATTTCGCAGCAATCCCTGAGCGGGCACATCGCCAAGCTCGAGAATGAGCTCGGCGTGTCGCTCTTTGACCGGGGGCCGGAGCTCCGGCTGACGTACGCAGGGGAGCGGCTCGCGCTGATCGCGGGGCGGATCTGCGACCTCGAGCAGGAGATCCTCCGGGAGACCGGCGAGATCAGCGGCAACTTCCGCGGCCGGCTCCGCCTCGGCATCTCGCACACCTGCGGCCGGGCGATCCTCCCGACGCTGCTGCCGGACTTCTGCGCGGCGCACCCGCTCGTCGAGATCAGCCTGATGGAGGGGAATCACATCCAGCTGAACGACTGGCTGAGCAAGGGCGAGATCGACGTCCTGATCGGGTACATGCCGATCGACGTGCCGGGCGCCGAGGTGCACCCGTTCCTGCAGGAGCGGCTCTTCCTCGTCAGTCCAAAGGAACTCACGGACCGGGCGCTCGGGGACAAGGCGGCGGACTTCCGGCGGAGCGGGAGCGGCGAGATCGACATCCGGGACCTGAGCGGCCAGCCGTTCATCATGTTGAAGAAAGGAAACCGCATCCGGGCCATGCTGGACAGTTATCTGGCGAAGCTGGACTTCCTCCCGTCGGTGCTGCTCGAGACGGAAAACATAGAAACAGCCTTTTCCTTGTCGGCACGGGGGATGGGGGTGACCGTCTATCCGGAGCTCTTCCTCGACACGCTCCACCCGTGGGCGTTCAACGAGGACTCGCAGCTCGACCTCTTCCCGCTGCCGGGCGAGGAGACGCTCGGCTCACTCGCCATCGCCTTCCTCGAAAACGGCTACCGGTCCGCCGCGATCCTGGACTTCATCGCGCTCTGCAAGCAGAAGTCCGGCAAGTGGCAGCCGTGACGGGAACCGCCAAGCAGTAGTCGTGAAGGTGCCCGCCGGATTTGTGCGGGAGTGGAATTCTTCGAAATCTTAGTGATAGCAGCCTGAAATGTGACGAGGTGGTGATTCTGCCGGTTGCCGGTGCAGTCCCCCATCTGCGTTCCGAGGGGCTTGCCGGCAGCCGGTTCTTAGCGATTGGCGAGTCGGACGGTGTCGGCCGGAGAAGATTGGCGCGAGCAATCGACGTCAATCAAGACGGCCGACACCGTCCGGAGAAGATTGGCGCGAGTAATCGACGCCAATCAAGACGGCCGACGAAGACAGAGCTTAGAACCGCTGCGTCGCCGGCACGAGGCGAGAGCCGTACCCTCGGAACGCAGATGGGGGACCGCATCAGCGACAGGCGGAACTGTACCTTGACATTTCCCGCAGCGGCTGATAGAATAATTTCACCGAATGAATTCAATGAACGGATTCACTGTTTTGTAGAAAGGGTAACTAAGATGAAACATCTGATGTCAGGAAACGAAGCCATCGCCCGCGGCATTTACGAGGCGGGCATCAAGGTGGCGTCTGCGTACCCGGGCACCCCGAGTACGGAGATTCTGGAGAACGCTGTCAAGTACAAGGACAGCGTTTACTGCGAATGGGCGCCGAACGAAAAAGTCGCGCTCGAGGTCGCCTACGGCGCCTGCATCGGCGGATCCCGGTCCATCTGCACGATGAAGCTCGTCGGGCTGAACGTCGCGGCGGACCCGATGTTTACCGCCGCTTACAACGGCGTCCGCGGGGCCTTCGTCATCGTCAGCGCGGACGACCCGGGCCACCATTCTTCGCAGAATGAGCAGGACAACCGGAACTACGCGCGGCACGCCAAGATTCCGTGCATCGAGCCGGCCGACAGCCAGGAGTGCAAGGACTTCGTCAAGGCGGCCTGCGAGATCTCGGAGCAGTTCGACACGCCGGTGCTCTTCCGCACCACGACGCGCGTCAACCACTCGATGAGCCTTGTGGAATTCGGTGAGCGCGTGGAAATCCAGGCGCCGCCGTACGTCAAGGACGCGCAAAAATTCGTCTGCGTTCCGGCCTTCGTCGAGGGCAAGCACAACAAGGTTGTCCAGCGGATGAAGGACCTCGCCGAGTACGGTGCAACCTCGCCGCTGAACTCCGTCGAAATGAACGGCAGCGCGGTCGGCGTCGTCGCGTCAGGTGCGGCGTACCAGTACGCCAAGGAAGTCTTCCCGGAGGACACGTCGTTCCTCAAACTCGGGCTGACTTATCCGCTGCCTGTCGCTCTCGTCAAGGACTTCGCGTCCAAGGTCGACAAGTTATACGTTATTGAAGAAGGCGACGGCTTCCTCGAGCTCGAGATCAAGGCCGCCGGCATCGAGTGCGTCGGCAAGGAGCTGACCGGCGAAGTCGGCGAGCTCAACCCGCAGCTCGTCGCGGAGCGCGTCCTCGGAACCGTCTTCCCGACCAAGACCGTCCCGGTCAAGCCAGTCGGCAGACCGCCGGCCCTCTGCCCGGGCTGCCCGCACAGGGGCTTCTTCTACACCGTTTCCGGCAAAAAAGATTACATCATTTCCGGCGATATCGGGTGCTACGGCCTCGGCTCCACCGCCCCGCTCAGCGCCATCGACGCGGTCGTCTGCATGGGCGGCAGCTTCACCATGGGCATGGGCATGGCCAAGTCCTTCATGATGGAAGGCTACACCGATAAGAAGATCTTCGCGATCCTCGGCGACTCCACGTTCTTCCACAACGGCATCACCGGCGCGACCGAGATCGTTTACAATAAGGGCAACGTCATCCCGGTCATTCTGGACAACTCCATCACCGCGATGACCGGTCACCAGGAGAACCCGAGCACGGGCTTCACGCTGCAGGGCGACGTCGCGAACGCGGTCAAGATCGAAAAGGTCATGGAGGCGCTCGGCTATCAGAACATCATCATCGTCGACCCGAACGACCTCAAGGCCATGAAGAAAGCGGTCGAGGACGCGGCGGCTTCCGAGGTGCCGGCCTGCATCATCACGCGGCGGCCGTGCGTGCTCCTCAAGCGGCTGAACCTCAAGTTCGGCAAGTGCGTCGTCGATGTGGACAAGTGCATCAGCTGCAAGAAGTGCCTCAAGGTCGGCTGCCCGGCGGTGGCCATCCGCGACGGCAAGTCCTGGATCGACAGGAACCAGTGCGTCGGCTGCACGGTCTGCGCGCAGGTCTGCCCTGTCGGCGCGATTGAGAAGGAGGGAGAATAATGAGCAAAGTAACGAGCATACTCCTGAGCGGCGTCGGCGGCCAGGGCGCGGTTCTCATCAGTAAAATTCTGACCAACGGATTTGTGGGCGCCGGATACGACGTCAAGCAGTCCGAAAACCACGGCATGTCCCAGCGCGGCGGCTGCGTCACGACGCAGGTCCGCTTCGGGGACAAGGTCTACGGGCCGCTGTTCGGCAAGGGCCAGGCGGATATCATGATTGCGCTCGAGCGCATGGAAGCGGTTCGGTGCGCCGACATGCTGAAGCCGGATGCGGTCGTCATCGTCAATGACTACCGGCAGGATTCCAGCCTGACGGCCTCCGGCCTCGCGGAGTACCCGGAGGGGTGCGTAGAGGCGATGCAGGAGAACTTCAACACCGTCGTCCTCAATGCAGAGGAGATCGCGACCAGCCTCGGAAACATCCGCTGTGCGAACGTCGTACTGCTCGGCGCGGCCTGCGCGGCTTGCAAAGAGCTGAATCAGAGCGGCATTGACTGGGAGAGCGTCATCGCGGCGACGGTCCCGCCAAAGCACAAAGAGTTGAACATTCAGGCGTTTCGGGCGGGCATGGCAGCGGCAGCGCAGTAATACAGACTGCAGGAGTACAGACACCATGGCGGACAAAGGCAACAAGCGCAGGCAGCAGGCGGAGCAGACCCGCTCCCGCATTCAGATGGCGGCGCTGGACCTCTTTGACAAACACGGCTTTGACAACGTTTCGATCGACGAGATCGCCCGCGCGGCGGGGTGCTCGGTGGGGAACATCTACCATTACTTCTCCAACAAGGAAGCGATCACGCTGCACATGACGGACTTCGTGGACGAGAAGTTCGCCGCGCTCGCGGAGCGGTACCGGAGCGGCGCCGGCGCGGCGATGACGGCCCGCGAGGCCCTGATCGACTACTGCGTCGAAGTTCTCGCGATCAACGCCGGGGAGGAGCTCCTCTACCAGTGCTTCATCCACAGCATCCGGCACCCGGAGGCGGGGGTCTTGCGGATCGACTACAACCGGCCGTTCTTTGCGGTGTTCCGCGAACGGATCGAAGCGTTTCTCGCGGAGGAACGGCTCACGGCCCCGGCGGAGGAGGTCCTGCACGACTTCGTGGTGATGATCCGCGGCGTCATGATCGAGTGGCGGATCGAGGAGGGCGGCTTCGACCTCACGGCAAAGGGCCGCCGCATGGCGACGCTATTGACAGACGGATACCGGGCGCGTTAGGCGCCCGGTTTTTTTCGTGCTTGTAGTATCTTCGGCCGCACCTGTGATATAATGAAAAAACCACAAAGGGTGATGAAGCGTATCGATTGGAGAAGAAATGTCGGACCTGTTGGGTGTTTTTTTATACGCGTACCGGGCGATCGCGCCGCTGCTCCTGCTGATGGCGTTCGGGTACGTTGTGGTGAACAAACTCGGCTGGGACAGGGCGTTCTTTGTAAAGTTGAACCGCTTCTGTTTTCATTTTTTGCTGCCGATCCAGATGTTCTACAACGTGTACGGGATCAGTAACCTTTCGGCGCTGAACTGGCGGCTGGTCGGCTTCATCATCTGCAGCATATTCGTGACGGTACTGATCGGTGTGACGGCCGCGCGGCTGGTCACGGACGACCCGGGGCAGCGGGCGGCGGTCGCACAGGCGTCGTTCCGCTCGAACCAGGTCATCATGGGGATCCCGCTGGCGGAGGCGCTCGGCGGGGCGGCAGCCATGGGTTTCGCGTCGGTCGCGACGTCGATCTGCGTCCCGATCTTCAACATCCTGGGCGTGGTGGTCCTCAACCTTTATCTGCAGTTCGGCGGCAAAAAGAACGCTTCCACGATCGTCCGGGGCGTCCTCCGCAACCCGCTGGTCGTCGGCGTTTCGCTGGGGCTGATCGTGCTGGCCATCCGCGGGCTGATCCCGATCCAGGACGGGGCGCCGGTGTTCACCCTCGCGGGTACGCTGCCGTCCGTCTTTAAGGTCCTTTCGGACCTCTCGAAGGTCGCGACGCCGTTGATGCTCTTCGTCCTGGGCACGCAGATCCGCTTCGACGAGATTCCGGCGATCCGCAAGCAGCTCGCCGCGACGGTCTTCATCAAGCTGATCCTGGTGCCGGCCGTTGTGCTTACCGCAGCGATCCTGCTCCGGCATCCGCTCGGGCTCACGTCGACAGAGATGCCGACGATGGTCGCGATCTTCTGCTCGCCGGTCGCGGTCACGAGCGCGGTCATGGTGCAGGAGATTGGCGGGGACAAGCAGCTCGCCAGCCAGGCGGTCGCCTGGAGCACGGCCCTATCGCTTCTGACGATCTTCGTCGCCGTCGTGATCTTCCGCTCGGTCGGCCTCCTGTAAGAGGCAGCTGGGGCGCGGCGGATCTTGCCATTTGGGTATGGGATAGTAGTTGAAATGAGTACCGGAAAAGCGAAAGCTCTATTAATCGCTGTTTTTATCGCCAGGGGGACGTCGTTCCTCTTTTCGAAGACCCTGCTTCAGACCATGGCTCCGATGAGCATCCTGGCGGTCCGGTTCATCCTGTCGTTTCTGATCCTTGCGGTCGTGTTTTTCGGCAAAATGAAGAAGTGCTCCCGGGCCGATCTGCGCGGCGGACTGATCCTGGGCGTGTTATATACTATCTGCATGGTGTTCGAGATGTACGGGCTGCGGCTGGTCGACACCGGCGTCAGCGCGCTGATCGAGAACATGGCCATCGTCCTCGTCCCGATTTACGTCGCGGTGCTGACGCGGACCCTTCCGAAGCGGAAGACGATGCTCTGCGCGGCGCTCGCGGTCACGGGCGTCGGGTTCCTGTCGATCGCGCAGAGCAGTGTCCAGGGCGGCGGGCTGGGAATCCTGCTGGTGTCGCTCGCCGCGATGACGTATGCGGCGTGCATCCTCGCGACGGAGCGCGTCAGCCGGGACGGCGACCCGATTACGATTGGAATTCTTCAGCTCGGGACCATGGGGCTCCTCAGCCTTATCGCTTCCCTGATCGGCGGGACGTTCGCTCTGCCGCAGACCGGGCAGCAGTGGGCGCTGCTCCTGCTCCTCGTGCTGGTGTGCAGCTGCTTCGGCTTCGCCTTCCAGCCGGTCGGGCAGAAATACGTGCCGGCGGAGACGGCGGCCGTGTTCACCGTCGTCAATCCGCTGACGGCGAGCGTCATGGGGGTCACGATCGCCGGCGAAACGCTCAGCGGGTCCAAGCTCATCGGTTATTTATTGATCTTAACAGCGTTGTTTCTTTATAATTTCAAGCCATAATCGAATATATCTGATATAATAGAATAAGGACGAAAAATACGCTTGGGAGGGCCAAAATGGATAGCAGAAAGATCAAGATACTATACGCGTCGCCGGAAGTCGTTCCGTTCGGGTCGACCGGCGGGCTCGGCGAGGTGGCGGGGTCGCTGCCGGAGGCGCTGAACGTCCTGACGGCGGAGGAGTCCGCGTCGGGCAATACCTATGACTGCAGGGTCATCGCCCCGTTGTACAAAATTACAAAGGATAAATATCTCGACCGGCTGACGTTCCTCGGGGAGACGTCGGTGACGCTCGGGTGGCGGAATCAATACGTCGGCGTCTTTTCGTATGTAGATAAGCACACGACGTATTATTTTATCGATAACGAATACTATTTCTATCGCGACGGGCTGTACGGGTTCTTCGACGACGGCGAGCGGTACGCGTTCTTCTCCAAGAGCATCTTTGTGGCGCTGCCGCTGATGGACTTCGCGCCGGACATCATCAACGCGAACGACTGGCAGACCGCGCTCGTTCCGGTGTACCAGACCTCGGTTTACAGGCGTCAGTTCATGAAGACGGTCTTTACGATCCACAACGTCCGGTACCAGGGGCAGTTCGGCCAGGGCATTTACGACTCGGTCGTCGACATCCCATGGGAGAGCCGCCACCTGCTCGCGTACGGGAACGACGTCAATTTCATGAAGGGCGGCATCGAGTGCGCGAACGCGTTCTCGACGGTGAGCCCGACTTATGCAGAGGAGCTCAAGAACCCGGCCTTCGCCTTCGGCATGGAGGGAATCGTCCGGCGGAACGCGCACAAACTGTGCGGCATCCTGAACGGGATCAACATGACTTTATATGACCCGGAGACGGACCCGGCGATCGCGGGGCACTTCTCGGCGGGAAATATCCGCGGGAAGGGCGTCTGCAAGCGCGCGCTCCAGCGCGAGGTCGGTCTGCCGGAGTCCAAGGCGCCGCTCATCATCGTGATCACGCGGCTCGCGTACGGGAAAGGCATGGACATCGTGACGCCGGTGATCGACCAGCTGCTCTATGAGAACGACATGCAGTTCGTGGTCCTCGGAACGGGCGAGTACGAATACGAAGAGTTCTTCCGCGGCCTCGAGGCGCGCCACCCGGACAAGGTTCGCGCGCTGATCCGCTTCGACAGCGCGCTTTCACACCGCATGTACGCGGCGGCCGACATGATCCTCGTCCCGTCTTATACGGAGCCGTGCGGGCTGACGCAGATGATCGGATGCCGCTACGGTACCGTGCCGGTCGTCCGCGAGACGGGCGGCCTCAAGGACTCGATCCAGGACTGCACGCTCGGCGAGGGGAACGGCTTCGTGTTCCGCGACTATACGCCGGAGAGCCTCAAGCAGGCCGTGGAGAGAGCACTTGCGCTGTACAGAGACCGCCGCAACTGGAACAAGCTCGTCAAGTACGACCTCGGCGTCGACTTCAGCTGGGCGCGGTCCGCGCACGAATACGCCAGACTGTACGACAGCCTGATGGATTGACGCCGGCGGAACGCCGCGCGGGCGGATACCAGCCATTGAATTAGCAGGCGGTTTCGGGTAAAATCGGAGTAGGGCCGATGCGGCCCCTGACATGGTTTTGACATGACGACACAAGACATTTCACAACACAAATATCTGTTCCACAAGGGTACGAATTACCGGAGCTACGAATTCCTCGGCGCGCACCGGGTCAAGGCGGACACCTACGCTTTTCGCGTGTGGGCGCCGCGGGCGGCCGGCATTTCGCTCGTTGGTAACTTCAACGGCTGGGACGCTTCCAGGCTGCCGTTCCGGCGCCTGCCGGACGACGACTCGATCTGGGAGATCACGGTCGGTCCGGCGGAGGAGGACGGCGGCATCCGGCTCTACGAAGGCGAGTATTATAAATTCGCGGTGAGGGACGACCGCGGCAACGTGGTCTATAAAGCGGACCCGTACGCCTTCATGAGCGAGGCGACCCCGTTCGAAGAGGGCGGCCAGCGCGCGTCGTGCCTCTGGGACATCAGCCGCGGGTACGACTGGGGCGACGGGGACTACCTCGCGCAGCGCCGCAGCCGCAACCCGTACATCAGCCCGATGAACATCTACGAGGTGCACATCGGTTCCTGGCGGCGCCGGGAGGACGGCTCCCGCTATAGTTATCGCGAGCTCGCCGACCTGCTGATCCCTTACGTGGTCGACATGGGCTACACGCACATCGAGCTGCTGCCGGTGATGGAGCACCCGTACGAGGGCTCCTGGGGCTACCAGGTGACCGGTTACTACAGCGTGATGTCCAAATACGGCACGCCGGACGACTTCCGGTATCTGATCGACACGGCCCACCGCGCCGGGATCGGCGTGATCCTGGACTGGGTGCCGGCGCACTTCCCGCGCGACGGCCACGGGCTCATCGAGTTTGACGGATATCCGCTTTACGAATACGACGACATTCTGAAACGCGAGCACAAAGGCTGGGGCACGCTGGCGTTCGACTACGGACGGCCGGAGGTGGTCAGTTTTCTCGTGTCCAACGCGTTTTATTATTGCGACTGCTTCCACGCGGACGGCCTCCGCGTCGACGCGGTCTCCGCGATGCTCTACCTCAACTACGGCCGGTCGGACGGCGAGTGGTACCCGAACGAGGATGGCGGCACGGAGAACAAAGAAGCGATCCGCTTCCTCCAGACGCTCAACCAGAGCGTGCTGTCGGAGTGCCCGGGCGTCCTGATGATCGCGGAGGAGGCGACAGCCTTCCCGTGCGTGACCAAGCCGCCGCAGACGGGCGGCCTCGGGTTCAACTTCAAGTGGAACATGGGCTGGATGAACGACACGCTCGATTACTTCGCGACCGACCCGCTGTTCCGCAAGGGCGTCCACAACAAGCTTACGTTCTCCCTCACATACGCGTTCAGCGAGAACTTCATCCTTCCGATCTCGCACGACGAAGTCGTCCACGGCAAGCATTCGCTGCTCGACAAGATGCCGGGATCGTACGAGGACAAGTTCTCGGGCTTCCGCGCGTTCATGGTCTACATGATGACGCACCCGGGCAAGAAACTGAACTTCATGGGCAGCGAGTTCGCCCAGTTCATCGAATGGAACGAGAACCAGGGGCTCGACTGGGTTCTCATGCTTTATCCAAAGCACAAGATGATCCACGACTATGTCCGGGCGCTCAACCACCTCTACCGCGAGACGCCGGCGTTCTGGTGCCAGGACGATTCTTTCGAGAACTTCCGCTGGATCGACCCGGACAACAGCTCGGACAACGTGTACACGTACCTCCGCGTGCAGACGCACGAGAACGGCAAGAAGATCGCGGACAAGAAGCAGCCGACGTATCTGATCATTCTCAACCTGTCCGGCAACGATTATAAATCTTTTGGGATCGGTGTTCCCTGCGGCAAGGCCTACAAATGCCTCGTCCACAGTGAAGATAAATTGTATGGTGGATCGGTCGACGCGGCCGGCCTGGTCTGCCCGGTGCACAAGGGCGCCCTCAACGGGTACCCTGACCGCATCGAGGTCGACCTGCCAAAGCTTTCCGGCATGATCCTCAGGAGAATTTAAGGAGTATTGACATGAGTAGCAAAAAGAAATGTATCGCGATGCTTCTTGCCGGCGGTCAGGGCAGCAGACTCTCCCCGCTGACCAAAAAGGTCGCAAAGCCGGCGGTTCAGTTCGGATCGCGCTACCGCATCATCGACTTCTCCCTTTCGAACTGCGTCAACTCCAACATCGACACGGTTGGCGTCCTGACGCAGTATCAGCCGCTCGAGCTGAACGATTATCTCGGAACGGGGGAACCGTGGGGGCTCAACCTCCGCTTCGGCGGACTGCACGTCCTGCCGCCGTATCAGGCCGAAACCGGTGCGGACTGGTTCAAAGGCACCGCGAACGCGATTTACCAGAACCTCGCGTTCATTGAACGCTATGATCCGGAGCACGTCCTGATCCTGTCCGGCGACCATATTTATAAGATGGATTACTCGATCATGCTTGACGAGCACATCGCGAACGACGCGGACCTGACGGTCGCGGTCATCGACGTCGACATCTCGGAGGCGTCCCGCTTCGGTATCATGAACACGGACGACAAGGGCCGCATCCTCGAATTCGAAGAGAAGCCGGCGCACCCAAAGAGCACCACGGCCTCGATGGGCGTCTACATTTTCAAGACTTCCGCGCTCAAGGAGTACCTCATCCGCGACGAGGCGGACCCGGAGTCAAAAAACGACTTCGGCAAGAACATCATCCCGGCCATGCTCGCGGACAACCGGAGGGTCTTCGCATACCTGTTCGCAGGCTACTGGCGCGACGTCGGGACGATCGGCTCGTACTGGCAGACCAACATGGACATCACCGGCGACAACCCGGAGTTCGTGCTGAACGATCCGAGCTGGAGAATCTACTACCGGCACATCCACAACCGTCCAACGTACTTCGGTACGACCGGCAAGGTGCACCGCTCCATCTGCGGCGCGAGCAACTCGATTTACGGCACGGTCGAAGACTCGATCGTCAACGACAACGTCCTCATCGAGGAAGGCGCGGTCGTCAAGGACAGCATCATCCTTTCCGACTGCATCATCCGCAAGGGCGCAAAGATTCAGTACGCGATCCTCGACGCCAAGGTCGAGATTCCTGCGGGCTGCAAGATCGGCGGGGACAAGGATAAGTACGAGATCACCGTCATCTCCAACGAAGATAAACTAAGCGCCGGCCAGACCGTCAAGGCCGCCGCCAAGAAGTAGGAAAGGAGGCAGGTATCATGAAAGCAGCAGGATTGATCTTTTCTGACTCCTATGATGTCGCGCTCAACGAAATGACAAAGGCGCGGACCCTCGCGGCGCTGCCGATCGGCGGCCGGTACCGCGTCATCGACTTCACACTGTCCAACATGGCGAACGCCGGCATCGACAACGTTGGCGTCGTGACGACCCGCAATTACCACGAACTGATGTATCACATCCGCGGCGGCACGGTATGGGACCTGGACAAAAAACGCTCTGCGCTGACGTTCCTCCCGCCATATGCGGCTGACAACCAGTCCGACATGTATCACACGCGGCTGGAGGCGCTGCAGACCCACCGCCGGTGGATTTCCCGGCTCACCGAGAAGTACATCGTCATCGTGAGCTGCACCTACATCGGGAACATCGACTTCGATAAGATGATCCGGTTCCACGAAGCGTCCGGGGCGCGCATCACGGCGCTCTATACCAAGAACCCGATGTTCAAATCCGGCGGCCAGCGCCTGGCAAAATTCACCATCGGCGTGAACAACACCCTCACGAACGTTGACATCGTCTACGAACTCCAGGAGGGGGATGCCTTTGGCGTGAACTGCTACGTGATGGAGGTCGCGGACCTCCTCAAGCTGCTGGATGAGACCAAGCGCGAAGGCAAGAACAATCTCGTGCTGGACGTCCTGCAGCCGCTCGCGCAGGCCGGCGAAGCCGTCGCTTATGAGGCGAAGGAGACCATGCTCTTCATGGACACGCCGTCCGATTACCTCAAGAGCAGCCTTAAGATGCTCGACCGGGAGACCCTGGACGAGCTGTACGAGAATCCGGCGCGGCCGATCATCACCCGGGCAAGAGACTCCGCTCCGACGAGATACGGCGAGACCGCCGTCGTCGAGAACTGCCTGATCGCGGACGGTGTCCGGATCGAGGGGACGGTTCGGAACTCCATCATCTTCCGCGACGTCGTCGTCAAGAAAGGCGCAGTCATCGAGAACAGCGTCGTCATGCACGACGCGGTCGTCGGTGAGGGGGCGCATCTCTCCTATTCGATCCTGGACAGCCGGGTCGTGGTCAACGACGGGCGGTTCCTCGGCGGCTATATCACGCATCCGTTCTATCTGGAAGAGGGGACTGTCATCTAGGTAAAGCTCAGATTAAAAGGGGTAAGGGCGCTTGACGCAAGTAATATTCGACTCAAGGAACGAGAGATTCAAACAACCTTTAGGCGCTGTCCCTGCGGGGACAGTGCTTTTCATACGCTTATTTGTCCGCGGCGAGGCGGTCAACCGGCACCTCGCCGGGGCCGGCGCGGTCTACAGCCCGGTCCGTCTGGTCGTCCGGCTGGACGGCGAGGACGAGGTGCGGTACCCGATGACGGCGGCGGACAGCGACAGCGAGACGGGCGACTACGACGTCTACGCGGGGTCGTTCCCGGCATACGACCGCGGACTGTATTGGTATTATTTTGAAATCGATACCTACGACGGGCTGGTCCGGATCGGGCGGTCCGCGGAGGATAACAAAGCGGTCATCGTGGCGCCGGACGAGGCTCCGGACTGCTGGCAGCAGACCGTCTACCGGCAGGAGTACCGGACGCCGGCGTGGATTCAGGGCGGCATCTACTACCACATCTTCATCGACCGGTTCTGCCACGTCGGCGAGCAGGTGCACATGCCGGGCAAGGTGACCCGGGACGACTGGGGCGGCCTGCCGGAATACCGGCCGCAGAACGGGCGGATTCTCAACAACGACTTCTTCGGGGGCAACCTCAAGGGAATCACGAGCAAGCTCGACTATCTGGAGTCGCTCGGCGTGACCTGCCTGTACCTCAGCCCGGTCGTTGAGGCGTATTCCAGCCACAAATACGACACGGCGGACTACACCAAAGTGGACCCGATGTTCGGGACGATGGAGGACTTCGAGGCGCTTTGCCGGGCGGCCGGCGAGCGCGGCATCCGCGTCATCTGCGACGGGGTGTTTTCGCACACGGGCGCGGACTCGATCTATTTCAACAAGTATAAGAATTACGGGGACGGCGGCGCGTACAACGATGTAAACTCGCCGTACCGCAAGTGGTACTACTTCCACGACGACGGAACGTACGACAGCTGGTGGGGCATCGACACGCTGCCGCGCCTGAACAAGCTGGAGCCGTCGTACCGGGAGTTCGTCAACGGGACCGCGACGGCGAACCGCCTGGCGGGCGGAACGACGGTGGCTCGTCGCGGCGGCATCGCGCAGTACTGGCTCGACCACGGGGCGAACGGCTGGCGGCTGGATGTCGTGGACGAGTTTCCGACGGAGTTTCTGACGGAGCTCGTTGCGGCGGCCAAGAGCGCAAAGCCGGACGCGCTGATCGTCGGAGAGGTCTGGGAGGACGCTTCGACCAAAGAGGCCTACGGGGAGCGCAAGAACTACTTCCGCGGCGACCGGCTGGATTCGGTAATGAACTACCCGCTCAAGAACGCAATCATCCGCTGCGTCCGCTACGGGAACGCCCGCGGGCTCAAGGAAGTCGTCGAGAAACAGTGGGAGCACTACCCGCATTACATCGTGCACAGCCTGATGAACATCCTCGGCACGCACGACAGCGCCCGCATCCTGACGGCGCTCGCCGGCAAGGAACTCGACTTTGACGCGCCGCGCGAGATTCAGGCAACGACCAGTCTGACCGAAGAAGAGCGGAACGCCGGGCTCCGGCGGCTCCGCGTCGCGGTGCTTCTGCAGATGACGCTGCCGGGCGTACCGTGCATTTACTACGGCGACGAGGCGGAGATGCAGGGCTACAAGGACCCGTTCAACCGCAGGTGCTACCCGTGGGGAAGCGAGAACGAGAGCCTGCTCGCCTGGTACCGCAAGGTCACCGGCATCCGCCGCTCGCACGAGGTCTATAAGAAAGGCGGCTACCGCACGATCGCGGCGCGCGACGGGCTGTTCGCGTTTGCGCGGTTTACGGAGACGGTCGGCGGCCCGGGGGCGCCGGCGGCCGGCGACGAACCGGACGCAGCCGAGATCGTCACGGTCGTGAACTGCGGCGAGGGCGAGAAAGAACTCGGTCTGACCGGCAGCTACATCGACCTGCTGACCGGCCGGGCGCAGTCCGGCAGCCTCACCGTGGCGCCGGGCGAAGCGCTGCTGCTCGAACGGCAGTAGCGGCCGGGCGGCGATACCGCCCGCTGCCAAGGAAAAAAGGGGGGACTATGAGAATCCGAAGATCAACGGAAGCGGACGTTCCGCGGATGGCCGAAATCTACGTCGGCGCGCGCAGATTCATGGCGGAGCACGGCAACCCGAACCAGTGGGGGCCGACCAACTGGCCGCCGACCCCGCTGCTTTACGAGGACGTGGCGGCCGGCCGGAGCTTCGTATGCGTCAACGACGCGGACGAAGTCATCGGGACGTTCTGCTACATTTACGGGGAAGAAGACCCGACCTACCGAGTCATTTACGACGGAGCGTGGCTCGACGACAGCCCGTACGGGGTCGTGCACCGGCTCGCCGGCGACGGGTCCGAGAAGGGCATCGGCGCCTTCTGCCTGAACTGGGCGTTCGACCAGTGCGGGCACATCCGCGTGGACACGCACGGGGACAACGTCGTCGTGCAGAATATTTTGAAGAAACTCGGCTACACGCACACCGGAACCATTTACGTGGTGGAGGACGACTTCCCGCGGCTCGCTTACGAGAAGGTCCGGTAGAAGCCGATTCGGACTGCGGTCCGCGGTAGCCGTATCAATAGAAGGGAGAACGAATCATGTCGATCAAAGAAGAACTGAAAGAGGTCCTCGAAGGCGCGGAGTCCGCGTTGGAGGACAAAAAGGCCGTCCGCGAGTTCGAGAAGGAACTGCGCAAAGAGGAGAAGGCCATCAAGAAGGCTGACAAGGCGGAGGCCCGCGAGCTGGAGAAGAAGGTCGAGGAAGAGGCCAGAGAGTTCAAGAGAGAGCGGAAGGCCAAGGCCAAGGCGGGCAAGGACGCCGGCGGCGACTGGTAGGCATTCCGGACATTGACATGTCGGACAACAAGGAACAGACGACAAAGAGCGCGGCGGTGCGGAACCTGCGCCGCAAGCGGAGTTATAAATATGTGCTCGTAGGGGAGGGCGTCGCGATTGGACTGGTCACGGGCGTCCTGATTTCGATTTTCCGGCTCATGTTGATCGCCGCGGACTCGCTCCGCAACAAGCTGGCGGACTTCGCCCGGCTCGGTTTGCTTCCGGGAGGAAACAGTGAGACCGGCCAGGTGACGATTCCGCAGCCGCTCGCAGCCGTGATCACCGCAGTGATTCTGGCCGCGGTCGCGGTGCTGGTCGTGCTGCTGCTCCGCGCGGAGCCGGACATCGGCGGCTCCGGCATCCCGCAGGTGGAGGCCGAGGTCCGCGGCCAGAAAGACATGTGCTGGTGGCGCGTCATCGTCTGCAAAATGACCGGCTGCGCGCTCGCCATCGGCGGCGGCCTCGCGCTCGGCCGGGAGGGTCCGAGCATCCAGCTCGGCGCGATGGTCGGCAAGGGCTTCGCGCGCCTGAACCACCGCCTGCTGACCGAGGAGCGGCTGCTCATCACGTGCGGCGCCGGTTCTGGTCTGTCGGCGGCATTCGGTGCACCGCTCGCCGGAGCGATCTTCAGCCTCGAGGAGCTCCACCGGAACTTTTCCGCGGAGGTCCTGCTGTCATCGATGGCCGCGAGCGTGACGAGCCAGTTCGTCGCGGGCCTGATCGTCGGGACGACGCCGGTCTTCGGCTTTGACGTGGACCACGGGCTGCCGCTCAAGTACTATTGGGCCGTCGTACTCCTCGGCGTCATCACCGGCGCGTGCGGTATCTTTTACAACAAAACCATCGCGTTCATGCAGCGGCTGTTCGACCGCTTCAATAAGCCGCTGTACCGGATCCTCGCGATGTTCGCGGTATCCTACATCCTGATATTCGTTTATCCGACCGCGCTCGGCAGCGGCGGTTCGCTGGTCGGCGAGATCAGCCACGGCAAGTACGCACTCGCGGCCCTCGCGGTGCTCCTGCTCGTCAAATTCGTCTTTTCGACGGCGAGCTTCGGCTCGGGCGCCCCGGGCGGCATCTTCCTGCCGCTCCTCGTGCTCGGCGCGGTGACCGGCGGCCTGTTCTCGCGCCTGCTCGGGGTATTCGGCCTCGACCAGAACTACATCACCGCGTTCGTGGTCATCGCGATGGCGGGGTACTTCGCGGCGATCGTTCGCGCCCCGGTGACGGGCGTCGTCCTGATCACCGAAATGACCGGCGACTTCACCAGCCTGCTGCCGCTCGTCATGGTGTCACTTATCGCCTGCGTCATCGCGGACCGGTCCGGCACCGAGCCGATCTATACGCAGCTTCTCAAGCGCAGCGAACAGAAGACCCGCTACCCGGCGGTCGACGCCCGCACGCGGGACCGCAAGACGATCTTCGAAGCGGACGTCCACACGGGCTCCTACATGGACGGCCGGCCGGTCGTGGACTTTGGCCTCCCGATCGGGGCGCTGATCGTATCCGTGGTGCGCGGCGGCGCGGAGATCATCCCGGACGGGCACACGATCCTGCGGGCCGGCGACGAGCTCGAGATCCTGACGCGCGAACAGGACGTCGCGGACGTCGAGTCGTTGGTCGATGCGCGCTGTCATACCGTTGTAAAAATGTGAAAAAAGGGGGAAGTCATGGCTGATATTATCCAAATCGATGCGAATACGTGGCGCTTTGAGGACTCATTCGTCCGGTTTTTCCTGCTCACAGGCACGGAGCGGGCGCTTTTGATTGATACCGGAGCGACCGTCCCGGACGCACGGGCGCTCGCGGCGTCCCTGACGGACCTGCCGCTTTTACTGATCAATACCCACGCGGACGGGGACCACATCTCGGGAAACAACTCGTTCGACGAGGTGATGATGCACCCGGACGAAGAAGCGATGTATCGCGCGTACGGTGGGACCAACAAGGTAGTTCCGGTCAAAGAAGGGGACATGATCGACCTTGGCGGCCGCAAGGTCGAGATTATAGAGAATCCGGGTCACACGGCGGGCAGCATCGCGCTGCTGGATGTGGAGAAGCGCGTGCTCTACAGCGGCGACGCCGTGCAGGACGGCACGATTTTCTTGTTCAACCCGTACCGGAACATTCACCGTTATATCGAGGGGCTCGAACACCTCACGACGTTCCGGGATCGCTTCGACGTGGTTTATCCATGCCACGGGACCATTCCGGTTTCGCCGGATTTGATTCCTCAGCTGATAGCCGGGGCAAAAGAAATCGTCGCCGGGCAGGCCGTCCCGGTCGATGCGGAGGTCTTCGGCCAGACGGTGTCCCTGTACCGGTTCCCATACGCCGGGTTCTACTGCGAAAAGGCGGAATGAACGAAAGATAAATGTAAAAAAAGAACCGCAGAGCCATGGCTCGCGGTTTTTTTAATGTTACAGTTTGTTCTACAGGTGCTGCTTGCGCTGGACGGCGCGGAGCTGTTCCTTGGCGGCGACTTCATCGATGATGGTGAAGACGGTCCGCTCGAGGACGCGGCCCTTGCTGTAGTCGGCCGGCAGCGCGAAGTCCACGCGGCCCTCGCCGATGAGTTTCTTCGCCTCGGTGCTGTCGTCCTGGTAGACCGCGATCGAGTGCCCGCCGTTCACCTTGGTGAGCTTCATGCACGGGACGTCCGTGTCCCCGTCGCCGAAATAGATCATGTTGCTGAACGGGACGCGGCGCTGATCCTCCGGGACGTAGGTGTTCAGTCCGGTCTGGTCCGTGACGTCGAGGACGCCTTTATTGATTCGATACAAGAACTGCGTTTTGCTGGTGAAGTTGACCGCCATCGCGGGCCACTTCGCCAGTTTGTTCTCTCCGTAGAGGTACTCCGCCGCGTAGATCTCCTTGAATTCGCCGGCGATCTCCGTCCCCTCGATGATCTCTTTGAGGCCGGAGGAGATGATGTAGTGCTCGCACTGTAGGCCGCGCTCTGCCGCGTAGTCGTTGATCCGCCCGAACCACGTCCGGACGCCCGGGAACAGCCGCACGGTCTTGCCCAGCGCCTGGAAGTCCTCCCGCCGCAGCATCAGCTTGCCCTGGCCCTTCTCGAGCATCAGGTACATGTAGGAGAGGATGCTGTCCATGTTATTCGTGCGCGTGAGCTTGGTGCACTCGGACCAGAACTCGGCCGGGGTCATGTCGAGCCCCTGCATGAAGCCGTAGTCCTGCATGTTCCGCGGCGACAGCGTCTTATCAAAGTCGTACATCAGCGCGACGATCGGTCTTGGCATGGGACGCCTCCTACAACCACTTGTTCTTCTTGAAGATATAGACCATGAAGCCGACGATCGCGACGCTCAGGACGATGACGACCGGGTAGCCGTGCGCCCACTGGAACTCCGGCATCTGGAGGTTCATCCCGTACCAGCCCGCGATCAGGGTGAGCGGCAGGAAGATGGACGTGATGACGGTAAAGAACTTCATCAGTTTGTTCTGCTCGATGTCGATCTGCGCTTCGTACGCCTCGCGGACGTGTTCGAGATATTCCTGCGTCCGGAGGATGTAGTTGAACAGCTTGTCGAACTTCTTGTCGATGAAGGTGAAGTAGTCGTCCTGCTGCATCAGCTCGTCGGTCAGGAGCTCCATTTTTTCGTAATAGCGTTTCTTGCGCCAGACTTCTTTGCGGAGCATGTGGAGGTCCTGGAAGTCCGTTTTGTTCGGGTCGAAGTTGTCAAAGAGCTGATCCTCGAGCGTGATGACGCGGTCCTCGAGCTCCTCGAGGTGACTGAGGTCGTTGGCCGACATGACGATCAGGAACTCAAACAGTTCTTCTTTGCCGGTGCCGTTGATTCCGGTCGCGAATTCCCGGACGGCCGGATTCGCCGCCCAAAGCGTGGTGTGGTCGTCCTGCATGAAAAGCACGACGGGAGTCTTGTCCAGCCAGCGGAACTTCATCAGAATATCGTTCGTCTCGGTCCGGATCACGTAGTCGCGGGTGCTTTGCACTTTTTCGAGGGTCTCATCGTCGACCAGCTCGCGCAGCTGGTCCAATTCGCTGAATACAATCATGGTTTTGGTCCTTTCGTTACAACTCTGCTTGATATTATATCATTAAATGGACTTTTAGGGTATAATTAGGAAAATACGAAAAGGGGGACATTGACATGATTGAACGGTACAATTCGAACGGTATTTTCAGTGAAGCGGTGATTCACAACGGGATTCTGTATCTGTCCGGCAAGGTCGGCAGCGGCGACACAGTTACGGAACAGGCGACGGATGTCTTGAACAAAATCGAGGCTGCGCTCGAAAAGTACGGCTCGGACAAAGACCACATCCTGACGGCGGTGGTCTATCTCGCGGACATCGGAGCATTCGCGGAGTTCAACGCGGTGTGGAAGCCGTGGTTCGCGGAGAGCATGCCGCCGGCGCGGACCTGCGTCGAGGCTAAAATGGCGGCGCCGCAGTATCTGGTAGAGGTCACGATAACCGCGGCGGTCAAATAGCGGTGGACGCTGTCGATACGTTTTAACCCCATGTGCAAGAACGGAGAGGATCGAATGAAAAACTATGTGAAAACGACGTTGCTCGCGGCGGTTTTAGCGATGCTTGTCCTGCTGACGGGCTGCGGCGGCAAGGGGCTTGGCGCGGCGTATGAAAAGCTGAATAAGGCGAATCCGGACATGGGCTTCGAGTACGATGAGGCGACCGACACGCTGTTCGTTCCGCTGTACGAGGTGAAGACCGACCCGGCGGAGCTGTTCAAGACACTGAACAAGTACGTCAAGGGGCAGGACATCGGGACGCTCCGCTTTGACATGCAGACGGCCACGCCGGATGACAAGTTCCTGACCGCGTTCAGCGACGGCCTCGGATCGCTCGAGTGCAGCTCGATGCAGTGCCTCGACGTCAGCGACATGAACGCGAAGCTCGCCGGGTACGAGTCCTGGACGGCGGTGCTCACCAAGACGGCGGCGCTGTACGAACCGGATGTGCAGAACATGGTCCGGTACTCAGACGAGGCAAAGGCCAACCTGGCCGGCGTCAAGCGGATCTACCTGCGCGGCGACTCCAGGAACACGGACCTCGATCACCTGGAACTGTTTCCGGGACTCGAGGAGATCGCGATCGTGGGTGGCCTGACGACGGCGGAGCGGGAAGCGGCGGGAACGCCGCGGGTGCAGTTCAGCTTTCGAAACGTTTCTCTCCCGAAGGACGGGCTGCCGGAGAATCTGAACCGGGTCCTCTTTTTCCCGGACCTCGAAGCGTTCGAGCCGGATGCGAACTACTACCAGCTTGTTCTGATGTTGCAGGAGTTCCTGCCGTCAGTGCGGACGAACGAGCCGGGCAAGGGCTGGGACGGCAGTGAGGAGACGCTGGTGGCCGTCGCGGATATCGACGTGGTCGCGGGCTCTGGCAACGACAAGAACGTCATCTCGTTGTTAGAAACATACCTTGGAAATAACGCCGCCGGCGTCTACGAAAGCTGCGCGGACTTTCCGGTAGATAACGGCGAGCCAAAGCTGAACGGGAAGTGCCTCATCTACATGGCGTTCCCGGGAGACGAAAACTGGGGCAGGACCAACATTTTCTATACGTTCATGAGCGATGTCTTTTACGATGAGGTGGCGGGCGGCGTCGCTCTCCCGACCGGCGCGAGGGATTATCAGACCTTCGTGTATATCTACCCGGTCTTCAACCTCGTGGGGTATTACGACGCCGGGACCGAGGCGTATTCGACAACGACGATGATGCGGGTCTACGACCTCGAGAAGGGGATCCGGTACAAGGATGTGCAGATTGACTTCGCAGAGCCGCAGGAGAAGATTTACTATAGCGGCAAGGTCCCGAAGCGGTCGCACCCGTACTTCAACAAGACTCTCATCGCGGACTATCTGAAGAAGATGTAGGGCGAATGGAGATTGGTTTTTTCAATAGAGACTGAGAAAGGGTACCAGGATGGACAAATTTGCAGAATTCCGGACGCACGTGCCGGTGGCGATGAAGTGGTCGTATTTTGAGAGCGCGGCGACGGGAATCATCCCGGACAACGTGCACGACGGGGTGGCGCGGTATTTTGAGCAGCGCTATCTGATCGGCGGCGACAACATCTGGGAGCTCGACGGCGTGGACGGCTACGGGACGGTCGCGATGATGAAGTGGTCCAAGAACAACCTTGGAAAGATGATCGGCGCTCCGGGCGAGGACATCTACTTTGCGGAGAGCGCGACGGCGGCGTACAACGTGCTGGTCAGCGGCTTCCAGTTCCGGCCGGGCGACAACATCGTCCTGCCGGACGAGGAGTGGATCGGCACCCGCTTCGCGTGGCAGAACAAATCCGAGAGAGACGGGCTGGAGCTCCGCTACGTCATCCCGCACGACGGTCTGCTGACCGCGGAGGACTACATCGCGAAGTGCGACGAGAACACGCGCATGGTCTGCGTTGACATCGTCAGCCGGATCAGCGGCTACCTCTTTGACCTCAAGCCGCTCAGCGACTACTGCGCGGAGCGCGGCATCTGGGTCATCGTGGACGCGGCGCACGCGTGGGGCGTGCTCCCGATCGACATCCACGAGTGCAAGATGGACTTCGTCGGCGGCTGCGACCGCAAGTGGATGATGAACTACTGCGGGAACGGCTTCGCGTACATCTCGCCGGAGCTCCGCAAAGAGATCCGGCAGACCGCCGCGGGCTGGATGTCCGACAGCGACCTTTTTAACACCATCAAGGCGAAGCTCACGCTCCGGGACGACGCGAGCCGCTACGAGCTCGGCTGGCCGAACGTCTGCGGCATCTACGGCCTCGGCATCCAGGCGGACAACTACAATAAACTCGGGAAGTACGACATCAAGGAGTACGTGGACGGCCTCGTGGCCTACGCGATCGAGCAGGGCAAGGGCATCGACGGGATCCGGCGCGCCTACGACTTTGCGCCGGAGCGGCAGTCCGAGATCCTGGTCTTTGAGGTCGACGAAGACGTCGACATGACGCCGGAGGACTTCGAGAAGGAGAACGTCAAGACGCACCTCCAGTACTCGCTCAGCGGCAGACTGCTCATCCGCCTGGGCATCCACATGTTCCACACGCGGGACGACATCGACGCCGTGATGCGGGTCTTCCGGGCCTGCAGCGCAAAACCGCGCGTCAAAGACGCCGTCAAAGAGCTGATGCCTTACTAACGGGCAGGAGCCGGGCTTTTCGCGGTGCTTCGCGGGCTGTTCGCAGCAGCGATCGCCGCTTTTTTAAGAGGGGGAAACGAAATGAAAGAACTGATTTTGGGGTCGACGGGCATCCGCACCCCGCAGAATGCGTTCGGGGCGCTGCCGATCCAGCGGACGCCGATGGACGAGGCGGTCAAGATCTTGCGCAAGGCGTACGACGGCGGGATGACGTACTTTGACACCGCGCGGGCGTACAGCGACAGCGAGGAGAAGCTCTGCCGGGCGTTCTCCGGCATGCGCGACAAGGTCACGATCGCGACCAAGACGATGGGCAAGACCGGCGACAAGGTGCGCGAGGACCTCGAAACGTCACTCCGCACGCTCGGGACGGACTACATCGACCTGTACCAGCTGCACCAGGTGAGCCGGGTGTACGCGCCGGGCGACGGGACGGGCGTTTACGAGGCGCTCGAGGAGGCCAAGGCGGCCGGCAAGGTCCGGCACTTCGGCGTGACGGCGCACCTGCTGGACGTCGCCTTCGAGTGCGTGGAGTCCGGGCTGTACGAGACGATGCAGTACCCGTTCAGCTACCTGTCGAACGACCGGGAGTTTGAACTGACGCGGCTTTGCAAGGAGAAGAACCAAGGCTTCATCGCGATGAAGTCGCTTGCGGGCGGGCTCCTCACGGACTCGCGCGTGCTGATGGCGTTCATGGCGTCGCAGGACAACGTGCTGCCGATCTGGGGTATCCAGCGCGAGCGCGAACTCGATGAGTGGCTGTCCTACATGGACGAGACGCCGGAGCTGGACGACGCGATGCGCGCCGTGATCGAAAAAGACCGCGCGGAGCTCTCCGGTGAATTCTGCCGCGGCTGCGGCTACTGCATGCCGACCTGTCCGGCCGGAATCACGATCTCGTTCTGCGCCAGGATGGGGCTGATGCTGCGGCGCGCGCCGTCGCACGTGTGGCTGGCGGAGCGCTGGCAGAAGGAAATGGCCAAGATCGAGGACTGCATCGACTGCGGCATGTGCATGACCAAGTGCCCGTACGGCCTCGAAACGCCGCGCCTCCTCCGCGAGAACCTGGAGGACTACAGACGCGTCCTCGCCGGCGAAGTGACGGTGTAGGGCTGCCGCGGTTGCAATGCAAACGCGCGGCGCAAGGAACTGCGACAGCATTGACGCGAGGAAATGCGGCGTTGGCGGAAGGAATCGCGACGGTGGTGACGCAATAAATCGCAACGGTGGTGACGGAATTTCTCGATTTTGTTACTTTTGGGCTATCTGAGTGCGTAAAAGTAACAAGGAACTGCTGTGCTTTCCTTGGTTGATATCTGGAAATTCATCTGCGCCACGCTAATTGCGGTGATTTCACCTATGTTGGCCGTGTTTTTATGCAAAACTCTGCAGCGAAACGGGTATCCGATGCTTATTGAAAGCGTCCGGTTCTGCCCAGGAGATAAGTTTTGTTACTTTTCTGGACTGTGGTGGCTGAAAAGTAACAAATGTGACGTGCGGCCCTTGTAGATACGGCGCAACAGTTTCCCGCGCGCGGCACACTTTATTATTAGGACCGGACAGTCGTGTTCAACAAGTTTGGTCGTGTAGAAAAAGTGTGCAAACGCGGAGGTGACGCAATGAAACACTGGAAGAACGGAAGGAAACTGCTTTGCGTAATCGTGTGCGCGGTGCTTTGCATCGGCGCGCTTGCGGCGTGCGCGGGGGAGGACCCGGCGCCGCAGGACGGCGGACCGCAGAACGACCCGGCGCCGGCGCCGCAGAGCGGGGGCAGCGTGATCGGAAACCTGCCGGAGAACTCGATCCTGCTTTTTCAGAACGACGAAGGCGCCGCAAAGCTGAACCGGGACATGGCCGAAGGCCGGATTCCGGTCGCCTGTAACGTGCTTTACGATACCATGGGCGCGCGGCCGGACGTCACGGTGGAGGACCCGGAGATCATCACTGAGCTGTACGAGCGGCTCGGGCGGATGACCGTCACGGGAGAGAGCGGCTACAGCATCACGGACAGCTACCACCACATCATTTTTCAGCTGCAGGACGGGACGTACGTCGGATACCACTTCGAAGGGGTGGACAACCTGTGCTGGGGCTATGATAACTATGCGGCGGTGGACAACGGCAACCTGTGGACGCTGGTCTATCAGCTGCAGGAAGAATACATGAGTAAGGATGAGAATGATAATCTGTGATCTTGACGGAACCCTGTGGGACTCGTCCGAGTCCGTGGTGGCGGCCTGGAACATGGAAGTGAAGCGGATCACGGGCGTCGACCCGCAGATTACGCCGGACGACATGCGGCGGAACATGGGAAAGACCATGAATGAGATCGCGGAGGACGTTTTTCCGATGTTTCCGCAGGAGGAGCGGTACGGTCTCGCCCGCCGGTGCGAGGTGTTTGAGAACGCGTACATCGCGGAGCACGGCGGCGACCTGTTCGAGGGCGTGCGTGAGACGCTGCAGCAGCTGCACGCGGCCGGCGTCCCGATGGCGATCGTCAGCAACTGCCAGGAAGGGTACGTGCCGGCGTTCCTCCGGTCCATGGACATGGGGCGGTATTTCATCGACTACGAAGAGTGGGGCCGGAGCGGTCTCTCCAAAGCGGAGAACATCCGGCTGGTCATGGAGCGGAACGGCGCGCCGTCGGCTGTCTACGTCGGCGACATCCAGAAGGACGCGGACGCGTCGGCGGAGGCCGGCGTGCCGTGCATCTGGGCGGCGTACGGCTTCGGGCGGATCGAGGCGCCGGCCGCGGTGCTGCGGTCCTTCGCGGAACTGCCGCAGGCGCTCGAAGCGCTGGGATATTGTTGGAAAGCGACAGGTACAGCGTGAATTTAACCCGGTTAGATATGTCTAACTTTTTTCTTATAACCTATTGACATTGACAATTGCATATAGTATATATTAGTTAGAGTTGTCTAACCGATATAGATTTTTTCATTACACATCTTTTTACCCTCTTAAAAAAATTCGCCCCCGCACGGGAGCGAATTTTGTTTTTTGGAAAGATGCGGGTGACGCGTTTTACAGCGGTCTCTGCCGTCCGCAGTTGCTGCAGAACTGGCCATCGTTCTCCTTGCCGCAGTTCGGGCAGAACCAGCGGGTCTGGACCGGACGCGGTTTGCCGCAGCCGCTGCAGAAATTGCCGTCCGCGTTGACCTTGCCGCAGTATGGGCAGGTCCACGCGCCGTAGGCGGTCTGGCCGGTGGTCGGCGTACCGGTCGTGTTGTATGTGACGGTGTTCACACCGTTGTAATTGTAGACATTTGGCAGGAGCGTGGCCTGGAGCTTGCGGCCGAGGTCCTGAACCTCGACGAATTTGAGGGTGTTCACGCCGGCCGGGCGGGCGTTCGGATCGCTGATCTCGAAATGGATCTCGTCGAAGTACGGGGAATTGACCGAGAGGTGTGCGATGAATTCGTATTCATATTCGTACTGCGGCGGGTTGTAGCTGACGCGCTTGCCCTCGGCGTCCTTGGTGTAGAGCTCCTCCTGGTGCTCCTTGACCTCGATGTCGCAGGCGTTCAGCATCTTGCGCGTGATGATGTCCGGGTTGTGGTTGCGCCAGTCGGTGTAGCTGCTCACGACGAAGTCGCCGGAGCCGGATTCAACGTAGACCTTGGTCTTTTCGCCCAGGATGATGTCCGGGTTGAAGCTGGCGAGATTCTTCTTATTCTGCTCTCTGTAAGCGAGCTGCTGCTCGATCTCCTTGACCGTGGTCCGCTTGCGGCCGGTGAAGTACGGGGAGAGCTTGCCGGAGCAGTTCTTGCAGATGACGCCGTCCTCGAGCTTGACGGTGCCGAGCATGCCGATTTCCTTGCCGCAGATTGCGCAGTTTTTCTTGTCGAATAAACCCATTTTGAATCCTCCTTTTATATTAAATCAATATCACTTACAAAATGTTAAACAAGCTGGTCGAGGCCCTTGCGGATCGTCTCCTCGATCAGGAGGTTGGCCGCATGCTGCTCCTTGCGCGTCATCTCGCCGTACGGGACGATCGGGTGGAAGAGGAGCTTGGCGGTCGTGTTCGGTTTGTACGAGCCGGTTTCCTCGTACACGTGGTATCCGCCTTCGACCGAGACCGGAAGAATCGGAACGCCGGCCTTTTGCGCTGGCTTGAAGCTACCCGCCTTGAACTCGCCCATCGCGTGCGAGCGGCTGCGCGTGCCCTCCGGGTAGATGGCCAGGGAGAAGCCGTTGCGCATCATGTCCGCCGCCTCGTTCATCGTCTGGACCGCGCTCCGCGGGTCGCCGCGGTCGATGAAGAGGGACCTGGTCAGATTGATCATGTTGGCGAGCACTTTGACCTTTTTAAACTCGGACTTGGCGATGAAACCGATCTGGAAATTGCGGACCGCGTAAAAGAGCATCAGGATGTCGGCATAGCTCTGGTGGTTGGAGACGATGTAGACCGGACCGCTCTCCGGCAGGTTCTCCTTGCCGTAGACCTCGATGGTCATTTTGAGCCGGTCGGCCATGGCGTCCGCGAAGGAACCCGTCCCCGCGAGAATGATGCGGCGCTCCTCCTCGACGTCTCCCGCGGCCTGCGCCGCGCGGATCGCGGGCTCGTTCCGGCTGAAACGTTTGAGTTCACTGTTCAGTTCGACAAATTTTGGGATTGTCGTGAATACATTCATCATGGCGGTGCGCCTCTATAGTGTGTCGGAGTCCAGCAGGATCGTGAACGGTCCGTCATTGCAGAGCTCGACCTGCATCATCGCGCCGAACTCTCCGCGCTCGACGGTCGGGCACAGCGTCTTGGCCTTGGCGATGATGTACTCGTAGAGCTCGTTCGCGCGGGTCGGCTCACCCGCTTCGATAAAGGACGGCCGGTTGCCTTTCTTGCAATTGGCGTAGAGCGTACACTGGGAGATCAGCAGGAGCCCGCCGCCGATGTCCGCCAGCGAGAGGTTGGTCTTGCCGTTCTCGTCCTGAAAGACGCGGAGCTTGACCATCTTCTCAACCATGCGGTCCGCGATGGCCTCGGTGTCTGTGTTGGACACGCCGATCAGCACGACGAAGCCGCGCCCGATCTCGCCGACCACCTTGCCGTCGATGGTGACTCTGCCGTATTTTGCATTCTGAATTACAAATCTCATGGGATGCCTCCGTGAGCAAATATCTATTGAAATTATAATCCATTTCGGAGCGTTTCGCACCATAAATTTGTTGCCTTGGAGCGGTTTTTGGGGCTTGCATTTTGCGTGGGAATCGGTATAATAAATAGGCGCGACTAACACAACCGCGCCTGCGTTCGACTTCGCGGACGCAGAGATCCTACACCGCAAGGTGTCGTTTAGGCCATAGGAGGTGGATAAAATGAGAAGTTATGAATTGTTGTTCGTTCTCGATCCGGGCTTGAGCGAGGAGCAGAAATCCGTCATGGTTGAGACGGTCAAGGGCATCATCAACGCGGACGGCGAGGCCGGCGAGGCCGACGTCTGGGGCGACAGAAAGCTCGCGTACCCGATCAACAAGAAGAAAGACGGATACTATGTTCTTCTGCCATTTAAGGCAAACGTTGAACTGCCAAAGGAGCTGGACAGAAGGCTGAGAATTTCCGACAACGTCATGAGACACATCATCGTTTGCACAGACGAGGAATAGTTTCAGGAAAGGACGCACCATGAACAGTGTAGTATTGATCGGAAGACTGGCAAGGGATCCGGAGCTGAGATACACTCCGAGCACGCAGACGGCCGTCGCGCACATCACGATCGCTGTTGACCGTCCTGCGGGCCAGGGCCGCGAGAGAGAAGCCGACTTCATCCGCGTCACGGTGTTCGGCAAGCAGGCCGAGACGGTGGACCGGTATCTGTCCAAGGGCCGCCAGGTCGCGGTACAGGGCCGCATTCAGACCGGCAGCTATCAGAACAGAGACGGCCAGACGGTTTACACCACGGACGTCATCGCGGACCGCGTGGAGTTTCTGGGCGGCAAGCAGGACGGCGGACAGGGCTATGACCGCGGTCAGGACCAGGGCTACAGCCGCAACGCCGGCCAGGGCGGTCAGGGCTACAACCGGAATGCCGGCCAGGGGTACAACCAGGGCTACAACAACCCTTCGTACAACGCCCCGGCACAGGATACCGGACTGGGCTTTGACGATTTCCCGGATTCGTTCCAGGCAGCTGAGGAAGATATCCCGTTCTAATCTTACGAGGAAAGGAGAACCGCAATGGACAACAACAGAAGACGCAATACTGGCATGAGAAGAAAGAAAGTCTGCCAGTTCTGCGCGGACAAGGATAAGAAGATCGATTACAAGGATGTAGACACGCTCAAGAACTACATCACTGAGAGAGGCAAGATCCTCCCGCGGAGAGTGACCGGCACCTGCGCTATGCACCAGAGAGCCATCACCACTGCCGTCAAGAGAGCCAGAGTCGTCGCGCTGCTGCCGTTTGACGCAGACCTCAACAACTAATCGATCCATCGAATCGAACGATCCACGAGCGCCGGAATCCCGGCGCTTTTTCGTTTGCTTTTTTGGCGCATTTTCAGCGCATTTCCTGCGCATTTTGGCCGCCGATATGGTATCATTAAGGCAAGAAAAGGGAGCGGGCTGCCGGCCCTGGACGAGCCGGCACCGTCCGCAAAAAGGAGGATTTTTATGGCTTTCAAGAGATTGATCATCGAGATCGGCCAGGGCGTCGACATGCACGGCGGCGACCAGAACAACGCCGTTCTCAAAGCGACCAAGGACGCGATCCATCACTGCTGCATGGCTTGCATTTCCGAGATTTTTGACATAAAGGACCGCAAGACCGAGGCGAAGATCCACGCGGACATCTACGTGCCGCACCCGGAGCAGGCGGACCCGAACGTGGTCATCGACTACCTGAGCGGCTGGGCGGTGGACGCAACCGTGCACCAGGGCGGCGCGAACCCGGAGGGCATCGCCCTCGGCGACAAGGGCAAGACCGAGATCACCGTCGCGCTCGTCGTCCTGACCGTCTACGTCGACTGTTAGTGTGAAAAAATGAGGTGATGTGCAATGAAATTAACGCAGGAACAGCAGGCCATCCTTGATGGAAAGCAGGGAGCGGTGCTTGCAAAGGTCATGAAGACGCTCGTCCAGTACGGTGAGCTCTTCGGCGCGGAGCGGATGGTCCCGATCACGGGTGAATACAACCATCTGGTCACGTCGTTCGGACTCAAGGCTTTGACGCCGGTCTACGATCTGCTCGACCAGCTCATCGGCGAGATGGCGGTGTCCAAGCAGAAATTCACGGTCGACCCGCGGCCGCTCGACCCGAACGTACCGTCCAATCCGATCCAGGACTTGGTATTTAAGAAATTCATGTATTCCCGCCAAAAGGAATACGAGGAACAGCTGAAACAGCTCGGAATCGCCGGCGACGACGCGTTCACGTGCACGTGCTACATGGACGAGGTCGGCAACATTCCAAAGGAAGGCGACGTTCTGTCGTGGGCGGAGTCTTCGGCAGTCGTCTACGCGAACTCGGTGCTCGGCGCCCGGTGCAACCGGAACTCCGGCATCATCGACCTGATGGGCGCGGTCGTCGGATACGTTCCGGAGTTCGGCCTGCTGACCGATGAAGGCCGCAAGGCGACCTGGATCGTCGAGGTCAAGACGACCAAGAAACCAGAGGCCCAGCTCCTCGGCTCGGCCATCGGCATGAAGGTCATGGAGGACGTCCCGTACGTCGTCGGCCTGGACAAGTGGCTCGGGACCGAGCTGAACGACGAGGCCAAGTCGTACCTCAAGGACTTCGGCGCGGCGACGGCGTCCAACGGCGCGGTCGGCCTGTACCACATCGACGGCCTGACCCCGGAGGCGGCCAGACTCGGCCGCAGCCTGATCGCGGAAGGCGCACAGACCTACGTCATCGACGACGCGGAGCTCCAGCGCGTGTATGACAACTACCCGATCATCTGGAAGAACCCGGACAAGAAACCAAAATTGTGCTTCGTCGGCTGCCCGCACCTCTCCAAGACCCAGCTCGTCGACTGGTCGAACAAGATCCAGGCGGCGCTTCGCAAGAACGGCAAGTCCAAGGTCGTGATTCCGACGGTCTTCACGGCGGCCCCGCAGGTGCTCAAGGAGTTCGAGGGGACGATGGACGGCTACCGCCTCAAGAAAGCCGGCGTCATCCTGTCCTACATCTGCCCGCTGATGTACATGAACAACCCGCTCAGCACGAGCATGCCGGTCATCACGTCGAGCAACAAGCTCCGGACGTATACCAGCGCACGGTACTACACCGACGAGGAGATCCTGGACATTATCACGGGAGGTGATCGCTAATGAAGACTTTTAAAGGAAGAGTGGTCGCTCCGGGAACGATCTCCGCGGAGGCCGTAGTGTCGCACGAGGGCCTGAACACGCTCGCGTCGTTCCAAAAGGCGCTGCAGTTCGGCGACAAGACCGCAACGTGCGGCGACCAGAATAACAAAGATCTGTATAACAAGAAGATGGCCGGCAAGGCGCTCTGCCTGCCAAAGACCATCGGCTCGACCACGGGCGGCCTGGTCCTGTACTGCGCCTGCTCGATGGGCCGGCAGCCTGCGTGCATGCTGTTCTCCGAGCCGATCGACTCGCTCGCCGCAGCTGGCGCGGTCCTCGCGGACGTCTGGCTGGACGACGTGACGATGCCGGTCGTCGACTCGCTCGGCGACGAGTTCCTCGCTTACGTGCAGGACGGCATGACGATCACCGTCAAGGACGGCGGCGTCGTCGAAGTCGCGTAGCGCAGGGAGGAAGGTGAAAAAGGGGACCGTCTCCAATTTCACCTTTACAGATTTATTCCAAATTGGTATAATTATTACAACTGTACACAGATGGTAATTTGCTATCATATAAGGAGGACAATTCATGGACAAAAAGTACGAACCTCTATTTACACCGTGGAAGATCGGTGATGTAGAGATCAAGAACAGGATCGTCCAGCCTTCGATGGGCGGCACCTCGCTCTTCGGATGGCTTGAGCCTTGCCACTTTGACAAAGAGGCGGCTTACCACATCCTGAACCGCGCGCAGAACAACGTCGGTCTGGTCCTGCCGGGCATGCAGTGCGTCCGCGACACGATGGGCAGACGCTGGCTGTACAAGAACGACAAGATGTTCAAGGACTTCGCAGAGTGGATGCCAGAGTTTAAGAAGACCGGCTCCAAGCTGTTCATCCAGCTCGCCGGCGGCTTCGGCCGTTCCATGGCGATCAACCAGATGATGGTCGACCTGCTGGAGAACCCGACCCTTGGCAAGATCGCAAAGCCGTTCCTCGACGTCGAGTACTGCTGCGCATCCGCTTCCGAGACTCCAAACCGCTGGTATCCGAGCCTCAACTCCAGACCGCTCACCGTCGAAGAAATTCAGGAGATGGTATATGCATTCGGTCAGACCGCCCGCAAGCTCCGCGAGGCAGGCGCTGACGGTGTCGAGATCCACGCCGTACACGAAGGCTACCTGCTCGACCAGTTCACCATCGCCAACTGGAACTATCGTACTGACCAGTACGGCGGCTCGTTCGAGAACAGATTCCGCTTCCCGGTCGAGATCGTTCAGGAGATCAAGAAAGAAGCCGGAGCCGACTTCCCGGTATCGCTGAGATACTCCGTCGTCTCCAAGTGCAAGGGCTGGCTCCAGGGCGCGGTTCCTGGCGAGGAATTCGAGGAGTTCGGACGCGACATGGCCGAATCCGAGAAGGCCGTCAAGTACCTCGAGGAGGCCGGCTACGACATGTTCAACTGCGACAACGGTACTTACGATTCGTGGTACTGGGCACATCCGCCGGTCTACATGCCGCACAACTGCAACCTGCCTGAGGTCGAGCACATCAAGAACTTCACGAACGCTCCGGTCGTCTGCGCAGGCAAGATGACGTTCGACGTCGCTGCCGAGGAGATCGCTGCCGGCAAGATCGACGGCGCCGGCTTTGCCCGCCAGAACCTCGTCGACCCAGAGTGGATCAACAAGATCCTCGACGGCCGCGAGGACGAGATCAAGCCTTGCATCAACTGCCACAACGCCTGCTTCAGTTTCGCGAAGTCCAAGAGCACAGCCAACACCCAGAGCATGGACGACTCGCTCCATCTCGCCCGCTGCGCTCTCACACCTCCGACGATGCAGCACAACAAGTACAAAATCATCCCGGCCAAGACGCCAAAGAAAGTCGCCATCGTCGGCGGCGGTATCGGCGGCATGGAATGCGCGCTGGTTCTCGCAAAGAGAGGCCACACGCCGGTCATCTTCGAGAAGTCCGACAAGCTCGGCGGCATGTACCTGTATGCTTCCGCGATGTCCTTCAAGGAAGCTGACAAGAAGCTCCTGAACTGGTACGAGAACGAGCTCAAGAAGTACAACGTCGAAGTCAGATTCGGCATGGAGATCGCTTCGGCGCAGTCGCTCCGCAGACAGTTCGACGAGGTCATCGTCGCAACCGGTGCGCGTCCAAAGACGATGCCGATGAAGAACTTCAACAAGACCATCGGCTTCAAGGAGCTCCTGCTTGAGGATAAGGGTGGCGACAAGATCGTGTTCTTCGGCGGCGGCCAGTCCTCCTGCGAGGCGGCTTACGAGATGGTGCTCCAGGGCAAGCACCCTGTCATCGTCGAGTACGCGGACGATCTGATCAACACCCCGGGAACCTGCCTGGCCAACAGCTCGTTCCTGCGTGAGATGCTCGTCTTCAAGAAAGTTCCGATCTATCTCGAGCACACCATCACCGAGATCGGCGACGGCTACGTCATGGTCGCTGCCAAGGGCGGCGGCGAGCCGTTCAAGATCGAGTGCGACAGCGTCGTCAACGGCCTCGGCTTCGTTCCGGATCCGATTTCGGCCTTCGAGAAGGGCGTCAAGTACGTCGGTACCGCTGCAAAGTGGGGCAACCTGCGTGACGTTATCTGGGGCGCTTGGGACGTCTGCATGAAGATCTAGTGTCACCGGTGGCAGAGGCTACTGTCACAACAACAATAAGGGTTCAATAACGAATGATTCCTTGCTCAAGGGCGGCCTATACGGGCCGCCCTTGTCGCACTGAAGGTCGATCGCTGCGGAATCATTGTCATTGAACCCTTTCTGCTGAATGATGTAGCAGGCCTCTGCCACCGATGTCCTATCTCGCAATGGGAAAAGGAGGGCGGCTTTCATGGGCCGCCCTTGTCGCGCCGAGAGCCGATCGCTGCGGAATCATTGTCATTGAACCCTTTCTGCTGAATGATGTGACGGGCCTCTGCCCCGGTGTACTATCTCGCAATGGGAAAAGGAAGGAGGCCTTTGCGGGCCGCCCTTGTCGCGCCGAGAGCCGATCGCTGCCGCTGCTTCTCGGATTTGTTACTTCTGCGGGCTTGAGCGGCCGAGAAGTAATAATGATCGATGTGTCATCGAGTCGATTCGCGCGTCTGGTGCTGTCCGATCTCTCGGATCTCAGCGACCGCGACTCGTTTTTTATAATTTTAGAATAAAAAACCCGGCCTTGACAAAAGATGTCGAGGCCGGGGAGCGAAAACGAGAGCGTGTTTTGTTACTTCTGCAACTGAGAGGGTGCTAAAAGTAATAAATGCGAAGTTTCGATGTGCTTCCGCCCGACCAGCCTCCGGACGACGTGCTGCCGCGGGGCTTCGTTCCCAGGGTACAACCTTGACAAGGGCAGGTGGAAGTTGTATTATAATTAGCGTTATATAACGATAGTTATATCAAGAGAGGGAGCTTGTCTTATGCCACCAAGGACAAAGATTTCAAAAGACATGATCATAGACGCGGCCGTTGAAGTCGTCCGGCAAGGCGGCTTTGAGAACGTCAACGCGAGGACGGTCTCCGAGCGGCTGCACTGCTCGACGCAGCCGGTCATGTACCATTTCGCGACCATCGACAGCCTGAAGCGGGCAACTTACGCGCGGGTCGACCGCCTGCATTCGCAGTACATGATGAACATTCCGCCCGCACAAGACCCGGTGCTGGGGATCGGTCTGAACTATATCCGCTTTGCTGTGGAGGAACCGCAGCTGTTCCGCTTCCTGTTTCAGTCCGGATACGCGGAGGAAAACAGTCTGCTGGAGATGATCGACTCCGAAGAGCTGCTTCCGATCCTTGCAGCCATGCAGGAGGGCGCGGGGTTGCGTATGGAAAAGACCAAGGAGATCTTTCTGACCGTCGCTCTGTTTGCCCACGGGTATGCGAGCATCATTGCGAACAACGGTCTGGAATACGACGAGGCGTTGATTGCGGAGCACCTGGAACGCGCGTGGAACGGTGCTTTTCTCGCGGCCACGCAGGAGGAGACTACGTCCACGCAGGAGGAAAACGATGAAGAAACTGTATAAAAAAAGTGAAATCACCTTTGCGATCCTGTGGATCGTGATCTACACCGTGGTCATGGGGACGTTACAGAACAATTTTGGACTGGATTCGCTGTGGCACATGGTTGGATTGATCGCGATTGCCGCAGCGATGTACCTGTTTGTCAGCAGAAACGGAATCATGGAGAAATACGGATTGACCGGCTGGGCGAAGAACAGCCGGGCCATGCTGTGGTTCTTCCCGCTGTGGTTCATCTCCTGCCTGAATCTCTTCAGCGGCTTTTCGCCGGATTATCCGGTGCCGGGAGTGATCTATGCGGCGGTGTCCATGGCCATCATCGGCTTTGTGGAGGAACTGCTCTTCCGCGGATTCCTGTTCAAGGCCATGTTGAAAGATGGCAATGTAAAAGCGGCTGTCATCGTTTCTTCCATTACGTTCGGACTTGGGCATATCCTGAATCTATTCACCGGGCAGGATCTGGTGGGGACGCTCAATCAGGTGGTCTTTGCCATTGCCGTCGGCTTTATCTTCACGATGGCGTATTACAAGAGCGGCAGCCTGCTGCCGTGCATCCTGGCACATAGTTTGATCGACGTATCCTCGGTGTTCGCCGCGGACGAAGGGTCGTACCGTTTGGATATGATCCTGCACATCGCCACAATTATCATAGCCGTGGCTTATTGCGTCTATCTGGCGAAGCGCGTCGAGACGCCGGCAATCAACAGGACCGCCGCGTAGAAGCGTATCACATTACTTCAGCTCGAACTTCTTCATGTGCGACAGGAAGATCTGCTCCGCGAGCGACAGGAGCGCCGGGTCGCGGTAGGCGAGGCCGTACACGAAGTCGATCGGCGGGGCGACCGGGATGCAGACGATCCGGTCGTCTGACGCGACGATGCGGCAGTACTCCTCCGCGTGCATGGCGATGCCGAGGCCGGCCTTGACCAGGTCGACGCTGCCCGTGGAGCTGCCTTCGTAGACGATGTCCGGCGTGATGCCGGTGCGGTTGAACTCGCGGAGGATCAGGCGAGAGAGTGTGGTCCCGCGCGCCGGCAGGAGCAGCCGCTCTCCGGCGAGGTCCTTGAGCGAAAGGGTGGCGTTGCCCGCCTTCGGATGGTCCGCGCGGAGGATGACGTCGATCTTGCTCCGGACGATCGGCATGAAGCGGTAGTCCTCCGGCTCTTCGCGGAAGAGCTCAAAGGTCGGGAACGCGTTGACGAGGCCGTTCCGGAACAGCTCGTACAGGCCGAGCTCGTCGGTCTCGACGACCTGGAAGGCGATATCCGGGTGCTCTTCTTTGAACGAGACGACGTACTTAGCCATGTCGTAGTACTGCGGGTTCTGCATCGTGGCGATGATGAGCGAGCTGTCCGAGCGGGTGCGCATGTCCTCGAGGGTGATGCGCGCCTTGTCGTACAGGTCCGCGATCTGCGTCGCGTATTCCATGAACGTGCGGCCCGCCTCGGTCAGGCGGATGCTCCGCGTGGTCCGGTCAAAAAGCAGAACGCCGAGTTCCTTCTCCAGCGTCTTGATATGCTTGGAGAGCGAAGACTGCGAAATGAACAGTATATTGGAAGCGGTGCTGAAGCTCATGCACTCCGCTAAGGTTACGAATTCTTTGATATATGATGTATCCATGCGATTCCTCCTGCTATCTTTTACAATAGTATTGTCGCACAATTTATTCCGCTTTGCAAGGAATATGTTGCGTTTATAGAATAGAACCCCCGGGGCGGGTTTCGGTTGACAAAGCGGCACACAGCGCTTAAAATAGAGGCAGTTAAAGGGGAGTAGCCGACCGCGTACCGCGCGGTATCCGTACACGTCATCACGATGTCCCGCGCAGGGATGTCCGGGTGCGGAAGGAATGCAACAGTCATCTGACGGCGAGACTTTTACTATAGTTTTTACTATGGTAAAAGTCTTTTCATTTTGTCCGGGAGAACGGGCCGTCGGACGGCCGGAGGGTAAAAAATCGAATGATTTCAGCAAAATTACTGACGTTAATCATCTTTATTGTAATGTACGTCGTGATGATCACGATGCAGCGGTACCGCGTGTACGCTGCGCTCATCGCGGCGGTGCTTTTGATGGTGCTCGGCGTGGTCGAGCCGTCGCAGGCGCTGGCGGCGATCAACTGGAACATCCTGATGATGATCTGCGGCACGATGATCGTGGTGCATTACTTCATCGAATCCAAGATGCCGAACCGCCTCGCGGACATCATCCTTGAGAAATCCAAAGACCTGATGTGGGTCATCATTTACATGGCGCTCTTCGCAGGACTCGTCTCCGCGTTCATCGACAACGTCGCGACAGTTCTGATGGTTGCGCCGGTCGGGCTCGCGATCTGCCGCAAGCTGAACGTCTCGCCGGTGCCGATGATTCTGACGATCGCGGTTTCGTCCAACCTGCAGGGCGCGGCGACGCTGGTCGGCGACACGACGTCGATCATGCTCGGCGCGTACGCGCGGATGGACTTCATGTCGTTCTTCTGGTTCAAGGGCCGGCCGGGCATCTTTTGGGCGGTCGAGCTCGGAGCGCTCGCGACGATTCCGATCATGATGCTTTTGTTCCGCAAATACCGCTACCCGATCCACCTGTCCGAGCGGACGAAGGTCAAGGACCGCGTCCCGACGATCCTGCTCTCGCTCGTCGTCCTGACGCTGATTGCGGCTTCTTTCCTCCCGAACAAACCGGACAACACTAACGGGTACATCTGCATGGCTTATGCGCTGCTCGCGGTCGTGATCGACCTGTTCCGGGACCGCGACGTGGACCATTTCAAAGCGGCGTTCTTCAGCCTGGACTTTGAGACGATGTTCCTGCTCGTCGGGCTCTTCATCGTCATCGACGGCATCACCGAGGTCGGTATCATCGACGACATCGCGCTCTGGATCGCCGGTCTCAGCCGGGGCAACGTGTTCCTGCTTTATACGATCATCGTCTGGGGATCCGTGATTGTCTCGGCGTTTGTGGACAACATCCCGTACGTCGCGACGATGCTCCCGGTCGTCCGCGGCATGACGTCGGCGATGGGCATCTCGCCGTACCTGATGTACTTCGGGCTGCTGACCGGAGCGACGCTCGGCGGCAACCTGACGCCGGTCGGCGCGTCCGCCAACATCACCGCTGCGGGCATCCTGCGCAAGAACGGCGAGCCGATGACGTTCGTGCAGTTCATGAAGATCGGTGTCCCGTTCACTTTGGCAGCCGTCACGGTAGGATATATTTTCATCTGGTTCGCTTGGCGGTAGAACGAACTGCGGGGCACAGGAAGCGCCAAGAGGATGGATTGTTCAACAAAAGGGGAAGCTATGATCAAGAATTGTAAAAACATCGCGTTGATGTTCATCCTGATCCTAACAGCGCTGCTTTTCAGCGCCTGCTCCGCGTCGGAAAAACCTGCGGAAACGCAGCCGGAGGCCGATTCTGCCGGTTCAGACGGGCTGGAGATCGTCGAGAGCGGCTTTTTTGCGGAGAACGAGTACAAATTTACTTATTATGCGATCATCGAAAACAAGTCGGACAGACCGGTCAAGGATTGCACCCTCGTAACCAGGGGGTATGACGAGAACGGCGAAGAGATCCACATGAACGGTTACGAAGGACTGTCCTTTTCCGACAAGCGTCTGGAGGGCATGCATCCGATTGGTTACATCGCTCCGGGAGGAAAGACGCTGGCGTCTTTCTATGTGAATACCCGGCAAAAGTATGAAGATTTCGACGCGATCCCTTCCAGCATGGAGTTCGAGATCAAAAGTGTAAAGTGGTCAAAGGAAGACACGGAGGGCCGGCTCGAGATCGTCAGCTTTGAAGAGGGCGAGGCTTATCCGGACACCATAAGAACAGAGGATCTCTCGATCGTGCTGAAAAACAAAACAGGCAGGGACTTCGGCCCTTACGAAGGCACAGGGTACGACGTTTATGCTGTATTGCGGGATGCGGAAGGAAACATTTGCGGGATCAGGTTCGTCATGCTGTCCGTAGATGAAGACGACAGCTTTAGTACGCAGATGCTCTCTCCAGGAGAAGAAAAGTGTTTCAACACATCCTATTTTTACTGGCTTCCGCACGACAGCATTGAATTCTACATCACCTACGAGGACGGCATTACCGTTGACGAGTAAACAAAAGACCGGACCCCATAGGGGTCCGGTCTTCGTTTGCTACGGATTCGTCCGTCCAGGAAGGGAGATTAGCCTTCGAAGATGACGGTGCAGACGTCCGCCTTGCCGATGCCGCAGGCATTGCCTTCGTCGGTGTCGATGTGGACAACGCTGGCCGGGCCGCCGACTCTGACTTCGACGTCGTCAAAGACGAGCGCTCTTGCCATGTCGTTCTTGATCGCCAGCTTGACGATGTCGCCGTTCTTGAGGCCCAGTTCCTCTGCGTCTGGTTTGCCGCAGTGGAGGTGTCTCTTGGCAGCGATGACGCCGTGGTCGATCTCGATCTCGTTGCCGGTGTCGACCGCTTTGATCTTGATGCCGCTGGTGCCTGCGAGGTCGCCGGACAGTCTGATCTTGGCCTCGACGCCGAGGGTTCTCGCGTCGGTCAGGGAAACCTCAACCTGGGTCTCCTTGCGGGTCGGTCCGAGGATCGAAACTCTCTCGATGGATCTCTTTGGTCCGATCAGGACGAGTTTTTCATTCGCAACGAATGCGCCGGTAATATCGTGGTGCTTGGTCAGTTCATAGCCCTCACCGAACAGTCTGTCGACGTCTGCCTGGCAGAGATGTACGTGTCTTGCGCTGACTTCGATCTTTACGCCTTCTTTACATTTCATTTTCCATTGCCCTCCGTATTTAAAAATTTGTGCACAAATTTGAACCTTCTGTTCGTTATTAATTATACAAACTGCGGCGCTCAATGTCCAGTAAATTTCAGCGTTCGGTCCATATTGAATTGACCGGGTTTGGATTGTATAATTTAAGACAATAAAGCTAAGAGAAAGGGTTTGCCATGCAAAGAGAGATGAGGAGAAAAGACCGTCTGATCACGGCGGAGGAAGCGTATGAAATCTTGGATAAGTGCGAGTACGGGGTGCTCGGAACCGTCTGTCCGGACGGGACGCCGTACGCGGTTCCGCTGAGTTACGCCAGAGAGGACAACGTGATCTACATGCACTGCGCGACGGAGGGCCGCAAGCTCGAGAACATCGCGTTCCGGGATCAGGTGTGCTTCACGGTCGTGTCGGCGGAGGACGTTGAACTCAAACCGGAGTCGTTCGGGACGCTGTTCGCTTCCGTGATGGTTTTCGGCCGGGTCGAGGTCGTGGAGTCCGACGAGGACAAGATCCACGGGCTCGAGGTACTGGTGAAGAAGTGGCACAATGAATACTATGAGAAGGGCATGAAGTACATCATGGCCGCCAAGGACAAGACGGTCGTGCTGAAACTGACGATCGAGGACATCTCCGGCAAGGCGCGGCGCAAATAGAAAGGGGTATTATGGGAGAGATCAAATTAGAAGACATCAGGATCCGGGACGATCTGCAGATGGGCGACATCAGTTACATCATGTATCTGCAGTCCATGTATTACAGTATCGAGCGGAACTGGAAGCAGGGCTTTGAGGAGTACGTGCTGGCGTCGGCCGTGGAGTTCCTTCAGGGCTTCAACCCGGCGCGCGACCACGTGTGGATCGCGGAGTATGACGGCCGGATCGTCGGGAGCATGGCGCTCAAGGACCGCGGCGAGGCCGCGCAGCTGCGCTACCTGATCGTTTTGCCGGAGTGCCGCGGGTGCCGCCTGGGCAAGAAGCTTTTCACCATGTCGATCGACTTCGCGCGGGAGGTCGGGTACAAGAAAGTCTGGCTCGCGACCGAGGCGGGCTGCAGCACGGCCGTCCCGATGTACGAGCGGCTCGGCTTCGTCCGGACCGGTGAGCATGTGAACGACCTCTGGGCGGACGAGCCGGTGCTCGAACTGGAATATGAACTTGAGTTATAAGAAGCGGAGAATAAAGGAGAATACGAATGTATATTAGTGAGATTTTACGACCGCGCCGGCGAAGCCGGTCTGCGAACTGGAAGGAAGGACCTTTGCGGAGCTCGACCGCCTCGGCATCAAGTACGAGCGCGTTGAAAACGACTCCGTCGACTCGATGGAAGAGTGCGTCGACATCGCGAACAAGCTCGGCGCGGAGATTCGCAAGACGATCGTCGTCTGTAACCGCCAGAAGACCGACTTTTACCTCGTGATCCTGCCGGCGTTCAAGCGGTTTGACTCCAAGCTGTTTTCGCAGATGATGCGCTGCTCGAGAGTGTCGTTCGCGGCGCCGGAGGACATGGAAGCGGTCATCGGGCTCACGCCGGGCGAGGCGTCGGTCATGGGCATCCTCAACGACAAGGCCGGCAAGGTCCAGGTCGTCATCGACAAGGAAGTCGCAGACGCGGAGTGGTTCGGCTGCAACCCGGGCACCAACGAGGCGCACCTCCGCTTCAAGACCAAGCAGCTGCTCAACAACTTCCTCCCGGCGCTCAAGCACAGACCGGAGGTCGTCGCGCTGTAGCGCGGATGCGGCCATGAAGCCTACCTGTGCGCGTCATCCATTCATTCGACGGACGGCAGTGCTGCTGATTGCGGCGGCACTGCTTTTGAATGCCTGCGGTTCCGGCAAGCAGCCGACGCCGGTCACCGGGGAGAACTACTATCTCGATACGGTCTGCCAGATCACCATTTACGATATGAACGGGGAGGTCGCGGGCGGCGGCACGCTCGACGAGGCGGCCGCGGAAGAAGCGATCGCCCAGGCCTTCGACCGGTGCCGGGCGCTTGATAAGATGCTGTCCCGCACCGTCGAAGTCAGTGACGTGAGCCGGATCAACAACGCGAACGGCGAGTGGGTCGAGGTGAACGACGAGACCGTGGAAGTCATCAGCGCCGGCGCGCGCTACGGAGACCTGTCGGACGGCGGCTTCGACATCACGATCGGGACGGTCACGGATCTGTGGGACTACCACGCGGACGACCCTGTCGTCCCTGACGAGGCGGCGATTCAGGAGGCCCTGTCCCATGTGGACTATCACAACATTGAAATCGACGGCAACCGCATCCGCCTCCTCGATCCGGAGGCGCGGATCGACCTCGGCGGCATCGCCAAGGGCTACATCAGCGACGAGATGGCGGACGTCCTCGTGGAGTACGGAGTGACGTCAGGCATCGTCAACCTCGGCGGCAACATCGTCGTCATCGGCGAGAAGCCGGCCGCATACAGCAGCTCGTCCGGCACCGGCAGCCCGGTCGTCATCGGCATCGAGAAACCATACAGTGACCGGACGGAACTCATCGGCCGGACCCACGCGGCGGACCAGGTCGTTATCACCTCCGGCGTCTACGAGCGGCAGTTTACGGTGGACGGCAAGGTCTACCACCACGTCCTCAGCACGTCGACGGGCTACCCGGTCGAGACCGATCTCGACGCGGTCAGCCTGATCTCCGCGCGCGGCAGCGCGATGGACACGGACGCGATGAGCACGATCTGCCTCATCAAAGGCTACGAGGACGCCGCGCGCCTCATCGAGGGCATGGATGGCTTCGAGGCCGTGTTCTGCAAGGCGGACGGCTCCGTCCTGACCAGCAGCGGCATGGACTACACCCCGGAATCGTGACGGACACACGGGCCGGGTTTGACGTTTTTAGGATTAACAAGCAACATCGTTTACATAACTTAGAGGACAGGCAATGAGCATCAACATCGGAGACCGCTGGAACGGATATACGGTGGCGTCGCTGATCGGCGAAGGGTCGTACGGCAAGGTGTACAAAATCACCCGCGAGGAGTTCGGGCACACCTACGCGTCGGCGCTCAAGGTGATCCGCGTCCCGCAGAGCGAAGCGGAGGTCAACAGCATCCGGAGCTCCGGCATGGACGACGAGAGCGTCACGGCTTATTTCCGCGGCGTCGTCGAAGACATCGTCAACGAGGTCGCGCTCATGGCGGAGTTCAAGGGCCACAGCAATATCGTCAGTTACGAAGGCCACTCGGTCGTTCCGCTGAAGGACGGCTTTGGCTGGGAAGTCTTCATCCAGATGGAGCTGCTGACGCCGCTGTTCGACTGCCTCAAGAGCAATGCGTTCACGGTGAACGAAGTCATCCGGCTCGGAATCGACATGTGCAACGCGCTGGAACTCTGTGAAAAGAACCATATCATCCACCGGGACATCAAACCGGAGAACATCTTTTATTCCAAGCTCGGGACATTCAAGCTCGGGGACTTCGGCATCGCCCGCGAGATGGAGCGGAGCACGTCCGGCATGTCCAAAAAAGGGACGTATTCCTACATGGCGCCGGAGGTCTACCGGGGCGACACCTATGACCAGACCGTCGACATCTATTCGCTCGGCATCGTCTTATACCGGCTTCTGAACAACAACCGCACCCCGTTCCTGCCGCCGTACCCGGACCCGATCCGGTACGCGGACAACGAGACGGCGATCCGCCGCCGCCTGAGCGGCGAGCGGATTCCGATGCCGTGCAACGCCGGGGACGACCTCGGCAGAGTCGTGCTCAAGGCGTGCGCGTATGACCCGCGGAACCGGTACCGGACCGCGTGGGAGATGCGCCTTGTGCTCGAAGCCGCCGCCCGCTCCGCAGGCGTGAGAACCACTGCGGGTGATTACGCGTGGACGGGGCAGAACACCGGACGGTCGGTCAAACCAGCGGATGAGGTGTGGGAGTCCGACGGGGAGCGGAGCAAGACCGTCTCCATGTTTGACATTCCGGGCAAGACGCAGGCGCAGCCGCAGGTGCAGCCAAAGGCCGCTCCGCAGCCGGCTGCGACAGGGGTGAGCAACCGGCAGCAGACCGTATTTCAGGGGCAGAACCCGTATGCGGGGAACCGGCAGACCGGTCAGCCGAAAGCAGCTGCAAAACCGGCGGCGGCAAAACCAAAGGCTGCGGCGCCAAAGAAAAAGCCTTCCAGGCTGCTGATCCTCATTCTCGTATCGCTTTTCCTTTGCGGAATCATCGCCGTGATTTTGGACCAGTTCAACACGCCGCATCAGACCGGCACGGACGCACCGGCGCAGACCACCGCGGAGGAGCCGGCCTGGAAGGAGACTTACCGGACCCTCCTGACGCAGATCGCGGCGGACCCGTCGAGCTGCCCGAAGGACCTCATGTACGACACGACCAGCTTTCCGGACGGCACCAACGATATAATGGGGACGCTCTCCTACGAGCGGTACTTCCTCTGCGACGTGGACAGAAATGGGACCCCGGAGCTGTTCATCCCGGTCTGGAACGATATCATTTCGGATTGGACGTATTATGTTCTGACGATTTACAACGGGAATGTCGATCCGTTGCTCTTCGTTCCGGTGAGCAGTATCAATACCGTGGACGGGTCGATCATCGAAACCATGCCGGCCGCGTGGCTGCAAAAGAACAACTGGGACGAGGGTTACATGATCTATACTTCCATCGACAGGATGGCCGGGAATTCAAACTACGACGATTACGGGAACCACACTGTGGTGCACTCGGGAGACATCTTCAGAATCTACTATGGAAAGACGGACGATATCGGCCAGGACTACTCCGAGACCGAATGGAGACAATATGTCAACCGGCAGTTCAGCACAGGAACGTATAGCCCGAACGACTTCACGTGGTATGGAATCACGGACTTTACAGGGATCGACAGATGGTCCTAGGATCGCCGGCGGCAGGCGCTGACGTGCATTCCGCGGCAGGAAATGTGCATTTCGCGGTGCCGGAGCCTTTTGACAGATCCGATATAGTATGATACAGATGCAGGGGGCGGGGAACGCCCCGGCGGGAAACAAAGGGGCAGATGTCCCGATTGTAAAAGGAGCAACATGAGAATCGAAAGTGCGGCGGTAACGCATCAGGGCAACATCCGGGAGAACAACGAAGACAACTTCTTTTTGGACGGCCTCTACAAAGAAGACACCTCGGTCGGCGAGGCGGAGTTCCGGTGCAGCCGCGAAGCGGACAAGTTTGACTTCGCGGTGAGCGACGGGGTCGGCGGGGCGAGCTACGGGGAAGTCGCTTCGCACATCGCGGTGACGACGCTGGGGCGGTATCACGAGCTCGGGCTCGGCGGCGCGTTCGTAGAGTATATCGATGAGGCCAACGACCTGGTCTGCCAGGAGATGAGCGAACGCCGCGCGAACCGCATGGGCGCGACCGTCGCGATGCTGCACATCGAGGGGGACACGGCGGCCTGTTGCAACGTCGGCGACAGCCGGATCTACGTGTACAGCCAGGGCGTGCTTTCGCAGCTGTCCCTCGACCACCGCAGCGCGCAGGGTCCCGGGATGCCGACGCTGCTGACCCAGCACCTCGGCGTCTTTCCGGACGAGTTCATCCTCGGACCGCACATCGAGCGGGACCTCCCGCTCGACCCGGGGACGATGTACCTGCTCTGTACGGACGGCCTGACGGACATGGTCCCGGACGACCAGCTGCAGGTTGCGGTCGACGCGTGCAAGGGCAAGACCCCGGAGGACATCGCATCCATCCTCATGGAGCTCGCGCTCACAAACGGCGGCCGGGATAACGTCACAGTCATGATCGTCAGGATCTGCGACGGAACCGGACCCGCACGGAACGACAGCTTGGCGGAGAAACGGATATGAAACACAGGAAACTATTGACCGCTCTTCTGGTCATGACGATGGTCCTGTCCGCGGCCTGCGGGGCGGGCGGCGAAGGGAATGCGATTAGTACGGAGGCTGGAGAAGACATGAACTACACGAATGTTGAAATGACGGACCGCGAGATCGAACTGCTCTGCGAGAACTACACGGACGAAGACCGCATCCGGAACGGGCAGCTCTGGGAGCATCAGTACGCTGCGCTCCTGGAACTCAGGGCGTGCATGGGATATCTGGAACAGAAGTACCCGGGCCTCACCGTGGAGGCGGTCCGGTTTACGCCGGCGCCAAAGAGCTCGCAGACGGCGGTGCTCGACGTCACCGTGCCGGGCGACAGCGCGGATTACAAAGTGTACTTGAAATACGGTGCGGACGGCGCGTACATCATCACGGAGACGGTGTACGGGCACGTGCTGCGGCCAGCCTACGACGAACGCGTCGCCGCGGTCCTGCGGGCCGGCGGCATCGACGCAAAGTGTTACACGGTCTTTAATTCACCGGCCGGAGATGAGATCGGGCCGGGCACCTCGGTCGACGAACTCCTCGCGATGGGCGGTGCGAACGTGCGCTTCACCGACCTCTTTACCGCGGACACAGAGGACCGGGAGGCCCTCGCCGCGAAGGCGGCGGCGATCCTCGCGGAGAACGGACTGTACGCGTCCTACGAGCTCGACTTCGCGCCGGGCTTTGCGTCGCTCACACCGGAAGACCTCGAAGCGGGGCGGAGCGGATACGAATACGTATCGTTTGTATGCAAGGCGGACTGACAGGGAACGGACGAGATAACGGTGGACGACTATGAGTCTTTCAAACGAACAGATATTACTTCTTGAAAATCTGGCCTATCTCGAGCCCGGTGTCGACTCGTCCGTGAGAGACATCTCGGGTTACGAGAACCGTACGGTCGGCGACTGGCTGGACAACGTGTCCGTTGATCCGGCGTACCGCGACTACACCAACGGCGAGGAGTGGAACAACATCCTCACCGCGGCGCGAAAAGACCCGACGATCATGAACATGAAGATCGTCGACACGCACATCGACAACGCGCCGGGCGGCGGCGGTGGCAAGAGCGTGGTCTTCGTGAGCCAGGAGCAGGGCGAAGCCGTCGTGGCGTTCAAGGGCACGGCTGCCAAAGAGTGGAAGGACGACTTCATCGGTGGCAACCGGGTCTCCACACCGCAGCAGGACAACGCGCTCAAATGGTATCAGGATACGTACCGCGAGAACGGCCTCGACCAGTATTCGGTCACGGTGACGGGCCACTCCAAGGGCGGCAACAAGGCCAAATACATCACGGTGATGGACGACACCGTCGACCGGTGCGTTTCGTTCGACGGGCAGGGCTTTTCGGACCAGTTCATCGAGAAATACCACGACCAGATCGCGGTGAACCAAGGCAAGATCACCAACATCAACGCGGAGGACGACTACGTCAACATCCTCCTGAACGATATCGGAAAGACCGAGTTTTACAAGGCGTACAATACGGAAGGCGACTTCCTCCAAAACCACTGCCCGGACGCGATCATGGACTTCGACGAGGACGGAAACTTCACGCTCCACCTCAGCCCGGACGGGCAGGGCAAAGAAGTGAAGGCGCTGGACGAGTTCCTCAACAGCTGCATCCGGTCGATGCCGGAGGAGGACCGCGACGACGCGCTGATGCTCTTCGGTACGCTCATGGAGGAAAAAGACGCGCTCGGCCGCATGAGCGGGGACGAGGCAAAAGATTTCATCCTCGACCTCATGACGGATCCGCAATACGCGGACAACGTCGCGTACGTTGCGGCGTTCTTCCTCATGTACGAGCAGGCGCACCCGGAGTTCGGCGAAGAGATCCGCGACTTGCTTGGCGAGTATGGAATGGGGGAGTTCGTCCAGTATGTCGACGTCCTCGATTCGCTCGTCAACATGGAGATCGACCTCGGGTGGTTCGGAACGCTTCATCTGAACGACATTATCGGGCTGGCTGCAGGTATCGGCGGTGCGCTCCCGGACTGGGCCTGGGATAAGATCCTTGACGAGATCGAAAAGAATACCGGCGTGCGGCTGACGGTGGAGCAGGTCCGCGGCTTGCTCAGCATCGCGGGCATGACGGCGGATTACATGGGGAAGGTCAACGTCAACGTCAGCGGCAAGGACAAGAAGGTCGACAGCGTTACGCCTGGCCCGGGCAAATCCGACTTCATGATCCTGCCGGGGATCGCGCAAATCGCGGTCGCGAACATGGAAGCCTGCGCCCGGCGGGTTCTGAAGGTCGCGGACGACGTCGACGCGGTCGTGAACGGGCTGGACGACCGGGCCTACGGCGGTGTCCGTTGGAACATCCGGCGGTACAGCCATCAGCTCGATGCGACGGGCGCTGTCATGCGCGAGATGCGGTCTTCCCTCGAAACCATCGTCAAAAAATACCGGCAGACCGAACAGATCGTCTAGAGTAAACGATAGGAAAATGAGCCTCGGGCCCCGCAGTGCGCGGGGCCTTTTTTCGTGTTTTTTGCGGGGAGGAGAGGGCGGAAAGCGGCGTGGTAGATGGGCGACATAATAAATATTACGGTAAACAAAGTGCCTTTTTTCGACATCCAAATCCCTTTATTTTCAAAACGCTTGCGGCAGGCGCGGGCGGTGTGATATCACTGAAAAACCGAAGCTGATATATCAGATTTTCGCAGATGCCGCCGGTCATGAGGGCGGCGATTCACACTTTCATCAATTCGGCAAGGGAGGATTACATGGACAAAAGCAAGAGGTTTATCGGGCTCAGGAGGATCGTCGGGATTGCGGCTGCGGTCGCGCTCGCGATGCCGTCGTTCGCGTTTGCGGCGGTGCACGATCCGGTCGGGGATATCTCATCAGACACGGCGACCATCACTCTGGGCAAGATTCTGACGGTCAATCAGGAGAACAAGTTTCCGAACATCAACGATTTTCAGTTTGAAATCGAAGCGGTGACGGCGTGGGATAACGCCAACGTAGATACGGACGAGAACGGTGCGGAGATCGCGGCGGCGGATATGCCGATGCCGGTGGCATCGGACACGGCGCACCACGCGGTGACGGTCGACGGAACGACTGCAACGGTTGCGGTCGGTGACTTCCGGACCGGGACGGCTTCGTCCGGCGGGGTCGCGGACACACCGACGCAAAAGCTCCGCACGACGGACGTCAACATCCGCTTCACCAAAGCAGGATACTATTTGTATAAGGTTACAGAGATTGGGTCGTCTCCGGACAGCGTCCCGGGCGTGACGTATGACGATAATAGCTACTACATTGTCGTTTACGTTTGTAACAATACAGACGCGGACGGGAACACCACAGATGGAGTTTATGTGCACAATATCACATCGTACCGGAACGCCGATGGCAGCGATACGCGGCCGGACCTGTCCGACATCGCGAACGTGACCGACAACGGCGGGACGGCGGCAGCGGACAACACGATTGAGAATTATGACAAGGTCGGGCTTTCGTCATCCACCGTCGGCACGGACGGGGACGGGAACGCGACCGGGCCGGACAAGCTCGCGGCGTACCGCTTCTGGAACGAGCAGAACACGCACGACGTCGTCCTGACGAACAATGTCACCGGCAACCTCGGTGACGTGACCAAGGACTTCGAGTTCGAAGTGACGATTTCCGGCCTCGAGAAGGGCGTGACCTACACGACAAATGTTCCGACGGTGCCGGGGGACCGGACGGAGATTTACACGACGTCGGAGGGCGCCGACATCGTTTCCGCGTCGGTCGGGACGGCGGACCCGGCAGCAAAGACCTTCACCGCGGACGCGGACGGGAATGCGACCCTACTCGTCACGCTAAAGGACGATGAAGTGTTCGTCATGAACGCTTTGCCGAAGAGCGCGAAATACGCGGTGAACGAGCGCGCGTCCGACCACGTCGCGAGCTATGCGGTCACTTCGGACAGTGACGATGCGACGATTACAAGGGACAGCGACGCGAATCAGGTCGACGAGACCGCCCTCGCGACGGCGGAGGAGACGGTGGACGCAGATGACGGAACGGTCGTAATCGCATATACGAACCATAGAGACCTCGCTACGCCGACGGGCATTCCGCGGAATGCGGTGCCGGTTGCGGCCTTTGCGGTCATCGCAGTCGGTCTGGCGGCGGTCGTGCGCCGGCGCGGCAGCAGGGTCGGTGAGTGAGGTGTGCAGGAAGGGGCGCAGGAAGGCGCTCGCGAGACGTACGAGAGCGCTCGCTGGCTGGACGAGGGCGGTCGCCGCGGCGCTGTCGGTGCTCATGATCTGCGGGGCGGGGCTGCTCGGCGCATGGCAGGCGTACGCCGCCTCGGCGACCGGCAACCAGTTGCAGGTCTGGTATGCGAGCTTTACCTACACCATTACATACAACGGGAACAACGCGACGGTCGCGATCACAAACGCGACCGTCAACGCGAACCAGGGCGACATCCAGAACGGAACCGCGTGCACTTACCGCACGGAGATTTACCTCGGGAACACCCTGAAGAAAAAAAGCGGTAACTCCCCAAGCAAAAAACTGACCCAGGGAAATACGTACTCTCTTCCGTCCGGCGCGCTCGCTTCGGCGTCCATACCGTTGACGACGAGCAATCAGACCGTCCAGTTGCGGCTTGTGAACAATAAGAGCGAAGCGTATTCGTACGCGAACATCACGCTCGGCCCAAAGCGGAAGGTCACGGTTCATTACAACGCAAACGGCGGAACGGTGACCAAGGCGGGGTACTCTGTATCCAACGGGATCATTTACAGCGGGGCGGACATGCTCGCCATGACCTGTTACTACGGTGCGACCGATGATCTGCACAACACGACGACGCCGGGGTTGGTGCGGACCGGGTATCACTTTGAGGCAGGCCGGGAGTGGAATGCGAACGCCGCAGGGACGGGGCGTGACTATGACCAGAATGTCAACTATTCGCCGACGGTGTTCGGTGGCTTCAACGGAACGGCAAACAAAACGGTGACAATTTACGCGAACTGGGTCCCGAATACGTATCAGATTCTTTTTGACCCCGGGGCGGACGAAGCGGAGGGGGCGATGGAGGCCGCGGTGATGACATACGACAGGGCAGCGGCGCTGCCTGCAAATGCGTTTGTCAGGCCGGGGTACCGGTTTGCCGGCTGGACCGCAGGCGGGACCGGATACGACGACGGACAGACGGTGACGAATCTGACGGCGGTCAACGGTGGCACGGTTACGATGACGGCGGTCTGGCAGGAAATCAGTACCTGCCAGGCGGACATCGTCGTCGGAAAGACGTTGACCGCGAACTCCTCGGAGACGGAGTTTCAGTTCGTGATCGAAGCGGTCGAGGGCTGGACCCACGAGAACGAAAGCAGCAGCGCGTCCGGCCGCAGGATTGCGGCAAGCGAAGTCCCGATGCCGGAGGGCACTGCGGACGGGGAAACGACCAAGACGGTTACGATTGCTGGTGTGCGGCAGGGGGTACCTGCGGCGATGAGTGTCGGCGCGATTACGTACGAGGCGCCGGGTTGGTACATGTACCGGATTGCCGAGGTACCTGGCACTGCAGCCGGCGTCAGGTATGACGCGACAAGCTATTACGCGGTTGTTTATGTGGAGTACGAGGACGAGGTGTCGGATCAGATTGTTGTAAAGAACATTACCGCGTGGCACAACAACGCCGGCGCGGCAGGCCGCAGGCCGGACCTCACGGATATTTCTGCAGTGACGGACACCGACGGCGCGGCGGCACAACCGAACGACGGGCCGGGAACCTTCGGCAAGGTCGGAATCGGTACGAACTCACTCGCGGCGTACAAATTCTGGAACGACGCAGAGACGGGGACCGTCCGCGTGCAGAAGAACGTGACCGGGTCTCTCGGCGACCGGACCAAGGAGTTCCGATTTACTGTACGACTCACGGGGCTCGGCGCCGGGCAGACGTATGTCATCGTGAACGACGGCGCTGTGCTGGAAACTGGCTTTGACGGTTCGGCGGAAATGCCGGATGGGACCGCGACGTTTACTTCCGGTGCTGACGGAGCGGCCGAACTGACGGTTCGGTTGCAGGACGACGCGTCCTTTGAGTTCGGGAACGTCCCGATCGGTGCGACATTTGAAGTGACAGAGGCGGGCAGTGACCACCGGGCATCCTATGAGGTTACGAGAGGCGGTGGGACGGTCGTCGCGAGCGGTACGGCGGGCACGTCATACCGGCCGCTCAGTACCGGGCCGCAGACGGTCGATACGCTGGACACATATACGGTGACGTTTACAAATGAGCGGGAGGTGGCTCCGGTGACCGGACTGCCTGTACGGGCGGTTCCGGTCTGGCTGGCAGGGATCCTGGCGGTTGCGTCCGCGGCTGTGATGCGGCGGCGGGGCGGAACGGTCGGCGAAGAATAATTGGAGAAGAATCGATGCAGAGGGACCGGATCGACGTATGGATTGCCGCCGCAAGCATCGCGGACCGGGTGATCACACGGCTGATCACAATCGTGATGATACTGGCCGCAGTTGCTGTGTTGGCGGCGGCCTGGGACGCTGCGCGGTTCACCGCAGCGGGGATGCAGATCGTCGAATACCACGACTTTGCGGAGCTTCAGCGGATCAACCCGGATACCGTCGCATGGATTACGATGGACGGGACCCGGATCGACCACCCGGTCGTTCGCGGGGAAGACAATTTTGAATATTTGGATAAGGATTTTTACGGGAACGATTATGCCGGCGGGTGCATCTTTTTGGATGAACAGTGCGACCCGGCGCTGACCGGGGCGTACCTGATTATCCATGGACACCATATGGCGCACGGCGCGATGTTCGGTGATTTGTCCGGGTATCTTGAGAGCGATTTCTTTGAAGAGCATTCGAGCGGACGGCTTCTGACGGCGGACGGCGTTTACGAGCTGACCGTCGTCGGGGCCGCAACGGTCGATGCATATGACACAGAAGTTTATTACACATCCGAGGACCGGCCGCTGCCAATGAATCTGTTGGACCGGTGCAGCCTGCGGCGCGATGTCGCATTTGCGGAAGGCGACAGGCTACTGCTGCTTTCGACGTGCTCCGGCGACATGAGCAACAACAGGACGGCGGTCTTTTGCAGGATGCGGTATGCAGGGGAGAACCAATGAAAAAACGAGAGGAAAGCGATGTGGCTGACGAGCTCGATGTGGAGGCTGCGGTGTACATCCGCTCTGTGCGGCTGCGGCACCGGCTCTTTGGGGTCGACCCGCAGGACCTTTGGGCCGTCGTTCTGAACGTGCAGCGGTATTACGAAGCGAAGGACCGGGAGAGGGCCGCCGCGTTCGAGGCCGAGGTACGGACGGTTCGTGCAGCGCTCGAGGAGCGGGACGATGCGCTATATGTGACCCGACGCGCGCTGGAGCGGGCGGTCGATCTGCTGCTGCAGCGGCGGGCGGTGCATTGCGCGGAGGAACGGAGACAGATAAATGAACAATGCAACTGAACTGAGGCAGGCCGTTCGGACGCGAAAGAAGCGCGCGGAGCTTTGGAACCTGATCTGGGCAACGACTGCAAAGGCAGTAGGCTTTACGGCGCTGGTTCTGTTTGCCTTTTCCCGGATTTTCGGGGTTTTGATCGTGCAGGGGAACGACATGTTTCCGACGCTGTGCGATGGCGACATTGTTTTGTATTACAGAACCGGTGACCTCACGGCCAGTGACGTCGCTGTGTTTGAAACAGAGGACGGAACAGTCCGATGCGGCAGGATCCGGGCGAAGTCCGGGGCGGTCATCTCCCGCACGGGGGACGGACAGCTGACGGTCGATGGGACATTCCAGCCTGTCCAGCCGCGCGCGGGAATCTTTGAGGTGACTTATGCAGGCGACCACCTGACGGAGCCGCTGACGCTGCGGGACGGAGAGTTCTTTGTCTTGAACGACAACCGCGGGCGGGATACGGACAGCAGGACGTTCGGGCCGGTACCGATGGAACGGGTGATAGGGCGGGCCTGTGCAGTCATGCGGAGCAGAACGATTTAGGAGTGAAACATGCGATATCGGTGGAAAGCAATATGGATTGCAATGATGCTTTGTCTATCATTGGCTGGCGTGATTCTGGCCATCGATGCGTTGACGATGCGGGTCTGGGCGACCAGCCTCCCGACGGTTACGGTCACCATCCCGGTCGAGCATTTGACGCGGGGCGATGAGTGGAACCGCACCGCTACGTTCGTGTTGGTGGCCCGGGACGTGGGGACGCCGATGCCGGAGGGCAGTGTGGACGGCCGGAAGACTGTAACAGTACGCGGCAACGGGATGGCGGATTTCGGGGAGATACGATACGACTATCCAGACGTTTATTATTACACGGTTTTTCGGGAACCAGCCGACATGACGGGATTGACCGAGGACAACGCGGTGTACGACGTCATGGTCGCGGCGTTCAACGACGGTACGGCAAAGCTCGTCATTTATGAGAAGGGAACCGACAGTAAAGCAGAGCGAATTCTTTACGAAGATGTGTACCGGGACCCGGCAGCGGAGCGGCAGGCGCCGGATACGGGCGATGAAACGACACTGCCAAAGCGGTATGCGATCGCTTTCGTCTCAGCGGGAACCTTGCTCATAGTTTTATGGAGGAAAAAGAAAGGTGAACAGGAAGAAATCAACAGCAGTGGCGGCGGTGCTGGCACTGATGATTATACTGGCAGGCACTATCGCGACGGCAGCGGAGACCATGGAGGAAGAGGGCGTGGCGACGACGGTCGAGGAGGAATCGACTATAGTGACGGTGCCGGATACGGAAGCAGTTCCAATGGACGAAGCGGACACGGAACCGGACGAGGAGGCCGGTCCGAAGAATACAGCGGACGGCGCGTTGGAAGAAACGACGGAACCACCGGAAATAACGGAATCGGCAGCCGAAACAGGAGCCAGTGGGACCGCGGAGAATGGTGAACAAAAGGAACCCGATGGGGTAACCATAGTTATACGAGGTTCCGGGTCGGTGATGCTTGTGGACGATGTTTGGTGTTACGAGCCAGCTGCGGGGTATGAACTGCTTTCCATTCAGGCAGATCAACCAATCCTGACCTATGAAGCGGGAGAAGCCATTCCGGAGTCGGAACTTGCGGCTTCGGCTGTTCCAGACGGGACGACGTTGACCTATGTGTTTGCGGAAGAAACGAATCGTGATGGCGGTCCGGAGGATTCTATAGGGAAGACTTTCACTGACAGTTCGGACGCCCGGTTTGACGGGGTCTGGGATTCGGACACGCTGACGGTTCATTGAGGAGCGATTATGAAAAACCGACTTCGACACATGGTTGCGGCCATTGCAGCCGCAGCAATTCTTTTCTCCTGCGGGACATTGTCCGCATATGCGGACACCCCTTCGGTCCGGCATGACGACGGCAGCGGGAATGTCTACAACAGCCTGCCGGCGAATTATGTCCATTTGCAAAATATCGGACTCGAAAATGCGGTCATTGTCAGCGGCGGTGATAAGTATCAGATCATCCGCGGACAGCTGGGAAAGAACGCGAAGGACACGCGGAACATATTGGTTTATAAGGGAAAACTGCCGGCCGGCTTTGGCACGGCAAAGCGTACAACCACAACGGACGCTGTCGTAAAACGCAATACCATGCCCGCTTTCACGGTCAAATTTGCAAATGGAGCAAAGCTTTCGGACGGTACGGAGGCGGACGTCGTCATGGAATTTGGCGCGTGGACTCTCGCCGTCGGTTGCAGCTATAATGATATTATTCGGGATAATACTACTGTGCAGGTACCGGTGCTGCATTCCATGACCGGAGCAAAGAGACTCGCCTTTTGTGCAACACCGCCCAAAGACAGCTTTTCAAATTGGCAGTACACAGCAGAGGACCATAGTTCAGGGGCAGCAACAGCGGTTCGCATCCCTGTAACGGTTCGAATCTGTGAACATGAAGAAGGGACTGCAATCGGTGCACCGGTCAGCGCGGAGACCTGCCCGACCATGCTCGTTGGCTTTACAGACCTGGACGTCCGGGATGAGACGATTCGGACCAGTGCAGGGGCAAGTGCCTGGTATAACGGAACATATGCAGAGGGGATCGAACTGATCTCCGGGTGGAAGAGTCCGGTTGCGTTGGCACCGCTCTCTGGCGACGGAATTGAGAACCAGTGCCTGGTTGAAGCGCAGTCGGTCAACGGCAATACAAAGATCAAAGGCAGCGGACAGCAGTATCAGAAGATGTACGAAGCGACCGGTGCGTGGGACGACACGGCATCTTATTATAGTGGGTTGATTGCGCCTGCTTCGCCGCAGGGGTTTCGTTTCTGCTGGACCGGTTCGGTTCCCGGTGGAAAGACCTCTCAGGGCTACATGGGAACCGGAATCGGCGGGCAACCAACCGTAGCAGTACAGGCGAAGCGGTCTGCTGGCGGGTCCCTGGATAAGTCCTACGAGGGCGCCTGGAAGAGTACAACTTACATTATGAACAGTGCGACGCAATATCAATACAAACCATCTGCGGGGTATTTTGTAAAGGATCTTAAAGTCGATGGAGTGTCGCAGCCGCTGACCGAAGAAGAGCGGCAGAGCGGAGGGGTCTATACGTTCCAGCGACTGAACAAGTATCCGCTCGGTACCCGGAATATCCGGAACGGGCAAATTCTGATGGCAACCGAGAGTGGTTACTATACGATAGAAGCGGTCTTTTCCAGACAGCCAAAATACACCGTGGCAAAAGAAGCGGACATAGAGTCTGTTCAGTATGGCAGCGAAGAGCCGATTCAATATACGGTTACAGTTGAACAAACTGCGGCAGATGCGTGTGCCGGGACAATCACGTTGGAGGATGACCTCGCGGGCGGGCTGCTGCAGATGGATCCGGAATCCGTAACTGTATCGGTGGACAGCGGGTCGTACACGATCAATCGGGCTGACGATACCGGGATCTCGATTGCGTTTGACACGCCGGATGCTTCGGGCAGCCCGCAGCGGTTGACGTTAACGTATTCCGCTGTGGTAAACTGGACCGCTTATGAAGAGGGAGCGATTGCAGGACCAATCGTGAACACGGTAACTGACGGTGAAACGACGGCAGAAACTTCTGTCATGGTCTGGAATGATTTGACCATCGCAAAAGAAGTTCATGGTGATCTGCGGGACGAGACGAAGCAGTTTGAGCTGACCGTCGCCCTGGCCGGGCTCGCGCCCGGCGCGTACTACGCGACCGCGTCCCGCGGCGGTGAACTGTATCTGGTCACGGACGGGACGCGGCAGGGCGACGGCTTTGTCGCAACGGACACAGGCACCGCGAGCGTCGTCTTCAAACTGAAAGGCGGTCAGAGTGCGACCGTTTGCGAATTGCCGGTTGGCTGCCGCTATACGGTGACAGAGGCGGAGAGCGACCATGTCGCGTCGTATGAACTGACATCAGATGCAGAAAACCCATCCTTTGTTGCGGTTGCCGGGGCGAATGCAAAGAACTGGGAGTCCCTGTCCACAGCCGAGGAGACGCTGGACGCGGCGGACGGCGTTGTCACGGTTACATTTACAAATACGCGGAACGGCGCCACGCGGTCCGGCGTTCCCGGGCATACGGATTGGATTGCGGGGCTCCTCGGGGTTCTGGCGGTCACCTGCTGTGTTTTGATTGCAGGAAGGTTCATCACGCGGAGAAAGCGGGTGAAATAGCGGAAAGCGTTGCTTTTTTCGTTCATTCGGTATATATTAGCAATGTCGACTCACCCGCCGCGTGTGCGGCGGGGAGCCGTCTGAGGAGTTCGGCCTCTAAATCCTTCTCATTAAATAATAAAACCAAGGAGAACCCAATGAACGAACTGAAAACGCTGCTCCGCAGCATCCCGTCCCTGATCGTGGCGGTCTTTTTCATCGCCACGATATCCATGAACCTTCTGGCCAACAAGAGCATCAATCTGCCGGTTTCCTGGCTCGCCCTGGACTGCGGCATTATCGTTTCCTGGATCATATTTCTCTGCATGGACATCGTCACCCGGCAATTCGGGCCGCGCGCCGCGACCCTGCTTTCGGTTGCCGCCATCGCCGTCAACCTCGCGATGTGCTTCATCTTCTTCATCGGAAGCCGCATCCCGGGCACCTGGGGAGAGTCCTACGTTGACGGAGCAGAGATCATAATAAATACTGCGCTGGACCACACCTTCGGCGGGACCTGGTTCGTTCTGCTCGGCAGTTCGATCGCGTTTTTCGTGTCCGCGCTGGTCAATAACTTCTCGAACTGGTATATCGGCGTCCTGCTCCGGCGGAGCGAGGAGCGCCGCAGCCGCGTCACCGATACGTTTCTCAACTTCGCGTGCCGGAGCTGGGTCTCGACGGCCCTCGGCCAGTTCGTCGACAACATCACGTTCGCGTTCATCGTCAGCCGGACCTTTTTCGGCTGGACGACGTTACAGTGCTTCACCTGCGCCGTCACCGGCGCGGTCGTTGAATTGCTCTGCGAGATGATCTTCTCGCCGGTCGGATACCGGATCTGCCAGCGCTGGCAGAAGGAAAACGTCGGCGCGGCATATCTCGAGCAGTACGCAATGTGAGGGAGGAGGAGAACGATGAAAAGCATGAAAGTCATGATTACCGGGGCGTCCCGGGGCATCGGCAGGGGAACCGCGGAGTTCTTCCTGGACCGCGGGCACACCGTCGTCGGCATTGACCGGAACCCTTCGAGCCTCGACCATCCGGATTACAAACACTTCATCCTCGATATCCGCGAGGCGGACGCCTGGCCAAAGATGGACCTGCCGGGCATCCTGATCAACTGCGCGGGCGTTCAGAACGAGGAGGACATCGACGTCAACCTCATCGGGACGATGGCCGTCACGGAGCGCTTCGGAGTGCACCCGGGCATCCGGTCGATCCTCATGGTCGGCTCCGCGAGCGCGCACACCGGCTCCGAGTTTCCGGCGTACGCCGCGAGTAAGGGCGGTCTGCTCGCATACACCAAGAACATCGCGCTCCGCGTGGCGAAATACGGCGCGGTCTGCAACAGCCTCGACTTCGGCGGCGTCCTGACCGAGCTCAACAAACCGGTCACCAAGGACCCGGTGCTCTGGGCCCAGATCATGGAGCAGACCCCGCTGAAGCGCTGGATGACCGTCGAAGAGGCCGCGGAGTGGATCTATTTCATGACCGTAACCAACCGCTTCTGCACCGGCCAGAACATCCTGATCGACGGGCTCGAAGCCGGCAACGCGCGCTTTATCTGGCCGGAGGAATAGAGAAATCGGCCGAAAAGAGAGGAGAAAAAACTATGATCATCCGAAATGCCATCATCCACGACGCGATCCATGAAGAACCATACAGCGGAGACATCCTGATTGAGGACGGCAAGCTCGTCTCGGTCGGCGGGACCGCTGCGGGGGACGACGAAGTGCTCGACGCGTCGGGCCTCCACGCGTACCCGGGCTTTGTGGACGCCCACAGCCACATCGGGCTGGACGGATACGGCGGGCCGACGGGAACGACTTTTGATTACAATGAATTCAATGACATCTGCAGCCCGCAGCTCCGTGGCATGGACAGTTACTACGCCATGGACGCAGCGATTCCGATGGCTTTGGCGGGCGGCGTGACCACCGTTTCGACCGGCCCTGGATCGGCCAACGTGCTCGGCGGAACGTTTCTCGCGGTAAAAATGTACGGAAAGACCGTCGACGAGGCCGTGATCAACCCGGCGGTCGCCATGAAGTGCGCGTTTGGCGAGAATCCGAAGCGCATGTACAAGGACAAGAGTAGCTCTACGCGGATGACGACGGCGTCGAAGCTCCGGCAGATGCTCTTTGAGGCGCACGACTACATGCGCCGTAAAGAGGCAACCGGCGACGATGTCTCCAAGCAACCGAAGTTCGACATGAAAATGGAAGCCCTGATTCCGGTTCTGAATCGGGAGATCCCGCTAAAGGCGCACGCGCACCGCAGCGACGACATCATGACGGCCATCCGCATCGCCAAGGAGTTTAACGTCAGGGTCACCATCGAACACTGCACCGACGGCCACCTGATCGTGGACGAACTGAAGGCGGCCAATGTTCCGGTCGCGGTCGGTCCGACCCTTTCCGGTGCGTCCAAATTAGAACTCCTGAACAAAACCTGGAAAACCCCTGGCGTTCTTGCAGCGGCAGGCATTCCGGTGTCGATCATCACCGACGCTCCGGTCATCCCGCAACAGTATCTGTCCCTGTGCGCAGGGCAGGCGGTCAAGGCCGGCATGGACCCTTTCCAGGCGCTGCAGGCGATCACGATTAACCCTGCGCGGCACATCGGCGTAGAGGACCGCGTCGGCAGCCTCGAGGCTGGCAAGGACGCAGACGTCGTCCTGACGGACGGCGACCCGCTGGTCAGCGACACCGTCGTGAAATACGTGATCGTGGACGGAAAGATCCGGGTGCAGAATAATGATTAGACTTGCAGAGGTCACGGAAGCCAACTGGATGGACGTCGCCGCCCTTTCCGTGCGGGACGGCCAGAAGGCGTTCCTCGCACCCGCGATTGACATCCTCGCCAGAGGATACGTCTACCGCAACAGCAACGCCCGCGTAATCGTCATCGAGGACGACGGCGCGGTCGTCGGCGTCGCCCTGGTCAAGGAGTTTGACGACGAGCCGCTCGGCTACGACCTGCAGCAGTTCATGATTGGCCAGCAGTACCAGGGCAGGGGCTTCGGCTCCGCCGCGCTTGGCCTGATTTTGGACGACCTACGCCGGGAAGGTCACTACGACCACGTGGAGGTCTGCGTCAAGAAAGCGGACACCGCGGCGATCCGCCTCTACGAGAAGTACGGCTTTACTGATTCCGGCTATGTCGACGAGGACGTCCCGGACGCGCTGAACATGATCTGTTATTTGTAATAAAGAATATTTAATTTTGTATTGCTATAAAGGGCCCGCTGGAGATGCTCCAACGGGTCTGTGTATTCATATACAATCGTTGACATACGTAATGTTACGTAGTAAAATTGACTTGCAAAGAGGTAGAACAGATGAAAACCTCAGAATTACTAAAGCTACTACGGAAGTCGGGCAAGTGCTATTTGGTTGAACACGGTTCCGAACACGATAAATGGCACAGTAAAATTACCGGAAAAGACTTCCGAGTTCCGCGGCACCCCGGCAAAGAAATAAGAAAGGGGACTGTGGAGAGAATATTAAAGGATGCAGGCCTGAAATAAACTTCGTTTCACGCAGTTATCCAAAGGAGGTACAGAATGAAATATGTTTATCCAGCTGTTTTTACACCGGAGGATGGCGGCTTCTCGGTCTTTTTTCCGGATCTAGAGGGTTGCTACACAACAGGCGATGACCTGGCGGATGCACTTTACATGGCGGCAGATGTCCTAGCATTCACCTTGTACGACTATGAAAAAAGACGGAAGATCATTCCCGCACCGTCCACATTGAGTGACATCGAAACAACCGGTGACGAGTTTGTCAATTTCATCGCCTGCGATACCATCGAATACCAGAAGCGCAACAACAACAGAGCCGTCAAAAAGACGCTGTCCATTCCGGAATGGCTGAATGAAGCGGCCATCGCGAAGGGAATCAACTTTTCGCAGGTCCTGCAGGACGGGCTGAAAGCGCAGCTGGGTTTATAAACCGACTCAACGGACGTTGTGAATAACTGACCGCTGTGCCGAAACGGTCGGGGCTTCTGCGTGGCGCCCCGGTTTCCGCGAATCAATACTATCAACTGAATAATCAATGGTTTATAATAGGGTTAATTGATATCTGACTTTCAACATCTTTTATAGAGCAACTATAAGAAGGGTCGATGAATGACAAGGAGGTTTCTATGGATTATTTGAAGAGAGCGAACGAGATCAAAGACGAAGTCATCGCGAACCGCCGCTATCTGCACCAGCACCCGGAGCTTGGGCACGCCCTGGACAACACCGTGTGTTTTGTCAAGGAGAAGCTCATCGAGATGGGTTATGAGCCGAAGGACTGCGGCGATCACGGTGTGGTGGCGCTCGCAGGCGGTAAGAAGCCGGGCAAGTGCATCCTCATCCGCGCCGACATGGACGCGCTTCCGATGAAGGAAGAGAGCGGGCTCGAGTTCAGCTCGCTGACCGACAGCGCGGCGCACACCTGCGGCCACGATACGCACACCGCCATGCTGCTCGGTGCGGCAAAGGTCCTCAAGGAGATGGAGGATGAGATTCCGGGCACGGTCAAGTTGATGTTCCAGCCGGCAGAGGAAATGCTCACCGGCGCGGACAGCATGGTCAAGGGCGGCGTCCTGGAGAATCCGCACGTCGACGCGGCGTTCGGATTGCATATCTTTGCCAGTCTGCCTGCGGGCCGGGTCCTGTATTCGGTCGGTCCGATGATGTCGTCCATCGATATTTTTGAGATCCGGGTCAACGGCAAAGGCGGCCACGGTTCGCAGCCGAATACTTCGGTCGACCCGGTCGTGATCGGTTCGCACATCGTCACGGGTCTCGAGACCATCAACGCCCGTGAAATCGCGCCGGACGCGACCGCCGTCTTGACAATCGGCTGCTTCCAGGCGGGGTCAAAATTCAACATCATTCCGGATTCCGCATTCATGTCGGGGACGATCCGGACCTTTGACAATGACGTCCGAGCGTTCATCAAGAAACGTCTCGTCGAAATCGTCGAAGGAACGGCGAGGACATACCGGGCCAACGCGACCGTCGAGTTCCACGGCGAGGGCGGCGCCCTCATCACCGACCCGGAAACCGCCAGGATCATAGGCGATTCGGTCGCAGCCGTGATCGGCGCGGAGAATGTCGACGGCAGCCTCCCACCGATTTCCGGGTCCGAGGACTTTGCGTTCGTCACCTGCGAAGTCCCGTCCACCTTCTTCGTGCTCGGCGGGTGCCCGGTCGATTACCCGGCCTATCCGCAGCACAGCCCGCAGATCCGCTTCAACGAAGACGCCTTCGTAAACGGTGTCGCGGCCTATGTCGCCGGCGCGGTCGGCTGGCTGGAGAGCCAGGCGGAGTAACCGCTTCAAGAAATCGTTTAAGAGTAGCCGCCATTTGCGAGGCGCTCCGCGGTGCGCTGCCCGTCTTCCTGAAAATGAAAACCCGCTGGAACACAGCCGTTCCAACGGGTTTCTTGTTTTTGATGATGGCGTCCCGAAGAGGATTCGAACCTCCGACACCCGCTTTAGGAGAGCGGTGCTCTGTCCCCTGAGCTACCGGGACCTGTCGTGTCAGGACGGGCCGCCCGCCCTGAACGCCTAACAATCATACCACGGCGGGCGGGTCGTTGCAAGATGTTGTTTATGAACGCGCTGCAACGTGTTATAATATTAATATGGTACTCGACGCAATCATCATCCTCATCTTTCTGATCTCGGTCATCCGCGGCAAGAACAAAGGCGTGGGCGAGACGGTCATCCGCCTCGGCGCTCTCATTCTGAGCGTCTATCTTGGCGTGAAGTTCAACGGAACCGTTTCGGAGTACCTTTGCATGACACCGCTGGACGAGATCCTCGCGGAAAACCTCCGGAAGCTCGCGCAGTCGGATACGATCGACTTGGTGCGCGTCCTGCCGGGCAAGCTCGGCAACCTGATCGTCGTCCTGGGCGGCGACCAGACGGTGGAGGTCACGCGCTGCACCGAGCTGCTGATGCTCGTGCTTTCGTTCGTACTGATCGTCCTTGTGGTGTGGATCCTTTCATCGATCATCCGCGGCAGCCTCCGCAGGAGCCGCGAGTCGGGCGGCTTCGTCGGTACGGTCGACTCCGCCATCGGTTTTCTGTTCGGGGCGCTCCGCGGCGCGCTGCTCGTTTTCCTGATGCTGGCGCTCATGATGCCGGTCGCCGGGATTTTCATGCCGGACAAGATTCCCGCCATCAACCAGAATCTCGACCATTCCTTCATCGCGGGCTATCTGTACGATAACAACCCGATCGTGACGTTCCTCGAGAAAAAGCTTCCGCAGTAACCATCTTCAATAGACATTTTCGGCCGGCTCCGGCCGTTTTTTCATGCCTAAAGTATAGTTTAATTAAATAACGGCCGTTTTTCGTATCGCGGAACGCAATGAGTATCTCCTCCGTAACAATGTTAGAATTCAGTTAGATAAGAGTGCACGACAGCACCCTTTATTTTGAGACTGACAATTTACATTCAGGAGGAAAAAAGATGGCAGATTATCAAAAGATGTGGGCAGACCTCGGCATGAACCTCGAGATGCACGACATTCTGTGCAGCGTGTTACCGGGCGCGATCGGCGACGTCTTCCTGTCGCAGAAGAACCGGCCGGAAAAGATGGACTACTTTGACTTCGTGCTGGCGGAGGTCCACGGCGTGAGACCGGCGGAGCTCGTCAAGTTCCGCGAGGAAGGCGGCAAGGTCTTCGGTACGTTCTGCGCGTACGTTCCGGACGAAGTGATCATTGCTGCCGGCGCAATCGCGACCGGCCTCTGCGCGGGCTCCCAGTTCTGGGTCCCGGGCGGCGAGAAATATCTCCCGGCCAACACCTGCCCGCTGATCAAGGCGATGCTCGGTGCGCGGTTCGACCGCACCTGCCCGTTCTACAGACTGGCGGACGTCTATATCGGCGAGACGACCTGCGACGGCAAAAAGAAAGCTTATGAGATCCTCGGCACCGACGTTCCGATGTACGTCATGGACCTCCCGCAGATGAAGCGCGAGAAGGACGTCAAGAAGTGGGCCGGCGAGATCCGCGAGCTCAAGGACATGGTCGAAAAGGAGACCGGCAACAAGGTCACCGCCGAGTCCCTCAAGGAAGCGATCAAGATCACGAACGCCAAGAGAAAAGCGCTGCAGAGACTGTTTGACTGCCGCAAGGGCAAGAACATCCCGATCAGCGGCACCGACGTCATCCTTGCGCTCCAGATCGCGTATTATGACGACCCGAAGAGATTCACGCAGATGGTCAACACCCTGTGCGACGAGCTCGAGAAGAGAAACGCCGAAGGCGTCAGCGTCTTCCCAGAGGGCACCAAGAGAATCATGCTCTCCGGTACCCCGATGGTCATTCCAAACTGGAAGCTCCACAACCTCGTCGAGACGTCCGGCGGCGCCGTCGTCTGCGAAGAGTCCTGCACGGGCACCAGATACTTCGAGAACCTGATCGACGAGTCCGGCGAGACGGTCGACGAGATGATCGACAAGATCGCGGAGAGATACATGAAGATCAACTGCGCCTGCTTCACGCCGAACGAAGGCAGATTCGACGACATCATCCGCCTGTGCAAAGAGCACCAGATCGACGGCGTCATCGACCAGAACCTCAAGTTCTGCCAGACCTACGACGTTGAGGGCTACACGCTCGAGCAGCGCCTCAAAGAAGCCGGCATCCCGGTCCTCGGCATCGAGACCGACTACACCGACTCCGACGCGCAGCAGCTCAAGACCCGCATCGAGGCCTTCATCGAGGTCCTCGGCTAAGGTGAAAATGGGGACGGTTCCGTTTTTCATCAAATGAAACACTATTACGTACTGTTCAACAACCACACCGAAGGGATCGCGATGTATAACGCGGTCAAGGCCGCGGGCATGAAGGCGCAGATCTCGCCGACGCCCCGTGAGCTTTCGGTTTGCTGTGGGATTTCGCTGCTGGTCCAGGAAGAAGATGTTGAGCGGATTCACGCGCTCGCCGCGGAGCAGGACCTCGGGTATATCGGGATCGAGGGGCTCGACAACGAGTTCAACAACCAGCGGCACCGGTACGGTTAATGAAAGTTGAGATGGGGCGGTTTTCGGACCGCCCCGTTCAAAAGGAGCACTATGAACTACATCGGAATCGACATCGGATCGACGGCGTCCAAGGTCTGCATCCTGCCGGAAGACGGCGCGCCGGAATTTCAGGTCATGCCGACCGGCTGGAACGGCAAGATCACGTCCGGCATCATTTACGACAGCCTGATGAAGCGGCTCGGGTCGCTGGACGACAGCAGGATCATCGCCACCGGCTATGGTCGGATTTCGGTCGCCTATGCAGACAAGGTCGTGACGGAGATCACCTGTCACGGCCGCGGCGGCTACGAGCTGATCGGGCGGAACTGCTCGATCGTGGACATCGGCGGCCAGGACACCAAGTTCATCAACGTGGTGAAGGGGCGGGCGGTCGACTTTCTGATGAACGACAAGTGCGCCGCAGGGACGGGCAAGTTCATCGAAGTCATGGCGAACCGCCTCGGCCTCACGATCGAAGAGATGTTCGACCTCGCCAAGACCGGGACCGTCATTCCGATCAGTTCGATCTGTACGGTCTTTGCGGAGTCCGAGGTCATCAACTACATGGGTGAAGGCAAGACCAAGGAAGACCTCGCCGCGGGCGTCATCGACTCCGTTGCGCTCAAGGTCGCGACGCTCATGCAGCGGAAGGACCTGATGGACACGATCATCATCACCGGCGGCCTCTCCGACAACGAGTACTTCGCGCACATCCTGTCGAACAAGCTGGGCCGGGCGGTTCTGCCGACGGCGGACGGCCGGTACGCCGGCGCGCTCGGCGCGGCGCTCATCGCCCGGGAGAAGCAGTAGGGTGCTCTGACGGCTTCAATAAGCAAAACACCATTTAGACGAAAAATGACCAAAACAAAAGAAAAACGAGCGGTTCGGGGTTCCGGGCCGCTCGCTTTCCTTTAGGATGGTAAGGATTCTTATTTCGATGCAGAGGGGTTACTCTGCGAGCATCTCGATGAAGGCGCCGATGCGCGTGTCGAGCTGCGCCTGATCGGCCGGCGAGTAATCGGTGATGACGCTGAGGTACGGGAGGCCCTTATCCTCGGTGACGTACCGCTTGATGATGTCGGACTCGATGGCAAAGGTGTGGCAGGCCACGAGCAGGACTTCGATGACGCCGTCGGCCTGGTAGTCGTCGAGCATCTTGCCGAGCGCTTCGAGGCGGCCCGGGTTCGGGCTCATGACGGAGCAGTTGACGCGGAGGTATTTCTCCGAAATCGCGCGGATCGGGTCCGTCTTGGCGAGTTCCTCGTCGATCGGGTCCATCTTTTCCCGCGGTCCGCAGCAGTTCTCGAAGCCGACGATATCCGCGCCGAGCTCTTCGATGCGCTTGACGACCTTTTCCATGACGCCGGTGGTCGGGCAGCCGGTCACGAGGATGCGCGGGCGGGACGGTTTGCCCTTGAACTCGCGCTCGTAGAGGTCCTTGAGCTCTGCGGTGCGGTGCTCGAGGTACTCGATCTTTTTCTCGAGGTCGAACTGGTAGTCGTTGGACGAGACGACGGTCGTGATCTCGTAGCCGGTCAGCGGCGTCGGTTTGAGGCGGCCGACTTCATAGAAGTCCAGGATCGCCTTGCGTTCGCGGTTCCGAAGGTGGATCGCCCGGCGGATGTCGTCGTCCGTGATGGTGATCCCGTAGAACTGCTCGAGGTCCTCCTTGACGTCGATGACTTCCTTCTCCCAGAATTCGAGCGCGCCCTTGCCGTAGCGCCCCGGCGGGAGCTGCATGATGTGGCAGTGGCGGAGCTCGCCGAGGAGCTCGTACATTTTCTTCTTACCGTCGCAGGTCGTCTCCGCGAGGACCATGTCACTGAAGTAGAAGAACGGGCAGCGGTCGTGCAGGGCGCCGCCGTAGCTCGCCTTGAGGAGCGGGCAGAGGTTCTGCGGGAGGCGCTTTTCGGCGTATTTCGCGTTGTCGTCGCCGACGCCGCAGAGGTTGATTGCGATGGCGTCCGCCGCCTCGACGATCTCCCAAGGGGTGAAGGTGCAGAAGACGCCGACGATCCGTCGGCCGCTTTCTTTCAGTTCCTTCATCTGGATGAAGGCTTTCTTTCGTGCTTCCGGGAATTCCTCAAAATCCGCCGGCAATGGTAGTTCTCTCATGGGTCCTCCTGAAGAGTGTAATAATTAAGGCAAAGCCGGCTGTTTGATCAGGACAGCCGGCATATTCTTAAGGAGCAATGTCACTCTATTGTAGTCTGTTAGATTGGAAACTCGATCCGGATGTCCTTGCCTTCCCCGATTTCAAGAACAAAGACACCGCCGTATGTGGAAACGGAGACCCCTTCGACCGTGCCCGCCACGGCCGGTGCCGCAGCCGCAGGAGCTTCTTCGGCTGGCGCTTCCTCCGCGCCGCCGACTTCTGCGTCAAAGCCTTCGCAGTTGTCCGGCGTGAGCGGGGTGAGCGAATCGCAGGTCTTGGTCATCTTAGTCTTGCCGTTCAGGCACTGGCCGAGTTTGAGCGCGCCGGCGGTGTTGAGCAGACCCGCGTCTTCGAGGTCCGGGAAGATGCCCGGGTCTTCAAAGTTCGCGACGGTCAGAATGTTGCCGGCTTCCAGTCTGCAGCACAGGACCGCAGGATCATTCGCATGATGCGCAGCAGTTTCAGCTGTAATTGACATTATTGTATCCTCCCCGAAAAACTGTCATAAAATTATAATCTGGCTAATCATTATATTATCACAATTCAGCCGGTTCGGCTCATAAGCAATCTTTATCCGCGCCGGCTGATGTATCTACCATTTCAATAATGAAAAACGAGCGGTCCGGGGGTTCCGAACCGCTCGTCGTTTTGTTATTTATTATTGTTCAGGTACTCCCGCATGGCGCGCTTGTCGGCGGCTTCGAGCGAGTCAGCGCCGTGCATGCCGGCGAGGAACTCCATGTGGTGGCGGAACTCGTGCCGGACGATGCCGCGGACGCGGTCCTTGAGCGCGGCGCGGCCGAGGTGTCGGAACGCCCGCTGGCAGGATCCGTAGAAAATCGTCACCTGGCGGCCGAGCGGACCGACCGAGTACGTCCCGAGCGTGTAAAGGTCGTTCGCGCGGGCCTGCGGGGAGAGGTTGACCGCCTCGGAGACGATGACGCCGCCGGATAGTTCCTTGAAGAACGCGCGCGGGAGCTCGTCGAGGAGCTCCGCGACGATGGCTTTGAACTCGTCGAGCGTCGGGAAGGAGTCCGCGGAAGCGTTACTGGTCGTGGCCGTAGCCCCAATCGCGCTTGCTGCAGAATGGTCAGTCGCGCCGTGCGCCGGCGCGGCGTGCTGCCCGTCGGCAGCGGCCCGGTCGGACGGGCCTGTCTCGCGCAGCATGAGCAGCGCCTGCTGCCCGCCGCGGGCCATGCCGTCCCGGCGGTGCGAGAAGTACAGGTCCGGGTTCCCGTAGGTGCACTTGTCCTCCATGTCGATGTGCTCCGCCGGGACGCCGGCGCACTTCAGCACCTGGCGGTTCAGCCCGGCGAGTGACACGTGGTACTTTCCCGTGAACTCGTTATAGTAATACGTCAGGTACGTGTCGCAGGTCATCTCCTCGACCTCGTCGATGACGTCGCGGTCGCATTCAAAGTACTTGATCGAGATGCACGGCCCGATCATCGCGTAGAGGTCCGCCGGGTCGCAGCCGTAGTAATCCTCCATCAGCTCGACGGCGACGCGAGCGATTTCCGCGGTCGTGCCGCGCCAGCCCGCGTGAACCATTCCGATCACTTCGCGGACCGGGTCGTAGAGATAGACAGGCACGCAGTCCGCGTGGCCGGTGACGAGCGCGACGCCCGGCTCGTTGGTAATCATCCCGTCCGCGTCCGGAATCCGCTCGCGGAAGAGCCCGTGCCCGCAGTCCTCTTTACCGACCGCAATCACGTGGTTCGAGTGGATCTGTGACAGCATGACGGTCTGATGCGGGTCCACGCCGAGGCTCCCAAGCCAGATTTCGTGGTTCCGCCGGACCTTGTCCGGGTCGTCTCCCATTGAAAAGCTGAGATTGAGCGTGTCGTACGGCGGGTCGCTCACGCCGCCCTGCCGCGTACTGTACGAATATATGATTTTGTCACTGAATTGATCAAAAAGTCTCATGGCTTTCCTATTGTTGCTCGGAACGGGTCAGAAGCTGGACCGCGGTATCGAGGAATTTCCGCGCCGCCGAGGACAGGTGCTCGAGCGACGGGACCGCGATTCCGAAGGTGATCCGGTGCCGCGGTTCGAGCGGCAGCTTGACCAGGTGGTCCGTCCACCGCGAGGCGCTGAGTTCGTTGACGAAGCTGACGCCGATGCCCATCTGGATCATCGCGAGCGTGACCGGCGTGTCGTAGGTCGTATATTTGACCGTCGGGGAGACGTTGTTCCGTTTGAAAACGTCAAGGATTTCCGCGTCGTTGCCCCAGGAGGTCATGATGAACGTATCGTTTTCGCATTCGCGGACGGGGTAGGTTGACGCGCCGGCGAGCCGGTGGTTTTCCGGGACGACGGCGATCATGTCGTCGTCGGACAGCGGAATCCAGTCGTAAGGCATCGGCTCGACGTAAGCGAGGAAGCCCATGTCCACCTCGTGTTTGTCCAGGTGCGCGAAGATCTCGTCGCGGATGCTTTCGCGGATATTGATCTGGATGTTCGGGTAATTCTTTTGAAAGACGCGGACGAGCTCCGGCAGTCAGGTCGTCGCGATGCTCGGGTAGGCCGCGATGGTGATCGATCCGACCGTCAGGCCGCGCATTTCGGAGGCCAGCACGTATAAGTCCTGCTCACGCTTGAGAAACGACCGGACGACCGGTAGAAGCTGACGGCCCTCCTCGGTCGGGACGACGCCTTTTTTTGTCCGGAACAGAAGCGTAAGCTCGAGCTCCTTCTCCAGCGCGGACACCAGCTGGCTGACGCCGGACGGCGTGTAGCCGAGCTTGTCCGCCGCCGCCTTAAAACTCCCGCAATCGATCGATTCCAAAAAAGCCTTGCACCGTGCGCTTTCCATGACAGACCCCCAGATAACTATTTTTACTTAACGATATGATAAGTATTACTTTAAACATTATACCATATAACGCCAAATGTGAAATCACAATTTCTGCATTGACATATCAAAACCGTCAATGCTATAATCCAGTCGACGCAGAAAATCGAATATGGGTATGTTGGACGCTATAAGATGAATCCCGATATCTAAGATCTGAAGCATTTTTAGAGGAGATATGTCATGGCATTTAAACTTAGAGAGTACACACACCCGGATTTCACGGAACAGAAGTTCGTAGAGTCGCCTGATTGCAGAATGGAGCCGGCCCCGATGGACGGGATCGCGCCATTCGATTTTCATGCGCTCTCTATTTTTCCTGAGTATTTTAAGGTGAACGGACAGTGGATCATGTGCGAGGAGTCCAGAATGGACACCGTACCGATGTTCGACGGCGAAAAAATGCTTTCCGTGGAAGCCCGGAGACTGAAGAAAGGCGACATGGTCGTCTGCGGCCGCACCGAGTGCTGCGAAGAGGGAATCTACATGCACGCGAACGGCTTCAACGAGGCATCTGAGGGCGGCGACACCTTCGCGTTCCGCACCGGCAGATCCAGAGAGACCGCTTTCGGCAAGGACTTCGACGAGATCGTCGAGCTCCTCAAGCACGAGAAAGAGCACGGCAACATCGTATGGGTCATGGGACCTGCCTTCTCCTTTGACGTCAGAGCCCGCAAGGCCCTGTCCGCGATCATCGCGAACGGCTACGCGGACGCAGTTCTCGCAGGAAACGCTCTTGCGACGCACGACCTCGAAGGCGCTTACATGAACACCGCGCTCGGTCAGAACATTTACACCCAGGAGAACGTTCACAACGGTCACTACAACCACCTCGACCTCATCAACAGAGTCCGCGCTGCCGGTTCCATCCCTGCGTTCATCGAGCAGGAAGGCCTGGACAACGGTATCATCGTAACCGCGGTCAAGCACAACGTTCCGATCGTGCTCGGCGGCTCGATCCGTGACGACGGCCCGCTGCCGGAGGTTTATGGTAACTGCTACGCTGCGCAGGACGCGATGCGTAACTGCGTCAAGAAGGCTACGACCGTCATCTCGATGGCGACGATGCTGCACTCCATCGCGGTCGGCAACATGACCCCGTCGTTCCGCGTTCTCGAGGACGGAACCGTCCGTCAGACGTACTTCTACGTCTGCGACGTCTCCGAATTCGTCATCAACAAGCTCGCGGACAGAGGTTCGCTCTCTTCCAAGGGCATCGTGACGAACGTGCAGGACTTCATCTGCAACATCGCGAACGGACTCGGTCTGGAGTACTAATCCGCAATGCAGCGCGTGATCCGAGGATCCCATTGACTGCGACGGGCGGACTGCAATCATGCGGTCCGCCTTTTCATTCTGCGGAAGAATCGTTATAATAGATTTAAGAAAACCGGCTGATACGGGCCGGAGAGGAGCCGAGGCGCCGCGCATGGACTTTTCCCGACAGGAGAAACAACTGAAGAAACAGACGCTCTCCGCAATGGCGCTCCGGATGGCGGAGGACAAGATCGTCGCGAACATGCGGTTTCTCGACCCGGCTGTCTACGCGCTCCGGCTGCGGGCGGAGACCGGGCCGGACGCGGCGGGCCGCGGGCTTCGGACGAACGGAACCGAGTTGATCTACACGCCGGACGATGTGCTCCGGCGGGTCCGGGACGGTCTTACGCGGCTGACGCACGACTACATGCACGTGCTGCTGCACTGCATCTTCCGGCACTATTTCGTGCGGGGGACCGTCCGGAAGCGGTACTGGAACCTCGCGGCGGACATCGCCGCTGAGGAGGTCATCGAGTCGTTCCGCATGGAGGCGCTGGAAACCGCCACGTCAGCGCGAATCCGGGAGGAGCTGATCCTGCTCCGGCGGAACATCGGGCAGTTGACGGCGGAGCGGATTTATCGGTACCTGTTGGACAGCCGCCTGCCGGAGAAACGGCTGCTGGCGCTGCAGGAGCTCTTTTACGTCGACGACCACGCGCTCTGGTACGAGAGCGGGCTGCCGCTCGTGCTCGACGAGGGCGAGGACGGCGAAGCGGCCGACCAGGCCTCGGACGAAACCGGCGATCCGTCGGCGGACGCCGGTGAACCGGACGACGCGGGGGAGGACGAAGACGGCAGCGTCGGGTCCGAGCTCGATACCGAGCAGGACTGGGAAAAGATCGCCGAGATGGTCAAGGCGGCGATCGAAGCCGGCGAGGGCGCAGGGGAGAGCGACAGCGGCAAGCTGGCCGACCAGCTCCGGCGCCTGGGGGACGACACCGTCGACTACAGTACGTTCCTCCGCAAGTTTGCGACGCGCCGGGAGGCCCTCAAGGTGGACGACGGGTCGTTCGATTACATCTTTTACACCTACGGGCTGGAGCTTTACGGTGACATGCCTTTGGTTGAGCCGCTCGAGTACCGCGACGACCGCCAGGTGCGGGACCTCGTCATCGTCATCGACTCCTCGGCCTCGACCGAGGGGGAGCTGGTTGAGTCGTTCGTCCGGCAGACGATGGACGTGCTGATGACGGCCGAAGACTTCCAGCGCAGGTTCAACGTCCGGCTGCTCCAGTGCGACGCCGCGGTCCAGGAGGACGTGCAGCTCCGGACGCGGGCCGACGCGGAGGCCTACCTCAGCCGGATCCGGATCAAAGGGCACGGCGGGACGGACTTCCGGCCGGCGTTCCGGTACGTGGACGAACTGCTTGCGCAGGGCGCCTTCACCGACCTCAAAGGACTGATCTATTTTACCGATGGCAACGGGACCTTCCCGCAACATAAACCGAAATACGAGGCGGCGTTCGTCTTTGCCGACGACGAGAGCGCTGCCCGCTGCAAAGTGCCGCCGTGGGCGATGAAGGCGGTACTGTAACGAAGCTTTCGACGGGGGTTCATTTGCAGGCTTTGTAATGCCGGCTCTGTGCAGGCATGAGAAAGAGTCCCCAACGAATCCCGCCCGTCAAAAAAGAATGGAAAGGCAAAGCGATGAACATTACAGAAGCAAAAGAACAGGTCAAATACGCTGTGATCTCCTACCTTTCGCGCAACGAGTTCGGAGACTACATCATCCCGATCGAGCGCCAGCGCCCGCTGTTCCTCATGGGCCCTCCGGGCATCGGAAAGACGGACATCATCACGCAGATCGCGTGCGAGATGGACATCGCGCTGGTTTCGTATTCCATGACGCACCACACGCGCCAGAGCGCGCTGGGGCTGCCGTTCATCGCAACCAAGGAATACGGCGGCCAGGAGTACCGGACGACGGAATACACTATGAGTGAGATCATCGCGAGCGTGTACGACGTCATGGAGGCGACGGGCAAGAAGGAAGGAATCCTCTTCCTCGACGAGATCAACTGCATCTCCGAGACGCTGGCCCCGTCGATGCTGCAGTTCCTCCAGTTCAAGACGTTTGGCCGGCACCGCGTGCCGGAGGGCTGGGTCGTCGTGACAGCCGGAAACCCTGCGGAATACAATGACTCCGTCCGCGACTTCGACCTCGCGACGCTGGACCGCCTGAAACGACTCGACATCGAGCCGGACGTCAAGGCGTGGCTCAGTTATGCCGCGGAGGAGGACGTCCACGCGGCGGTCGTCACGTATCTGGAGATCAAAAAAGACGACTTCTATTCGGTCCGGACCACGATCGACGGGAAGGAATTCGTAACGGCGCGCGGCTGGGTGGACCTCTCCGACATGATCAAGCTTTACGAGAAGAACGACCTCCCGGTCACAATCGATCTGATCCGCCAGTACGTTCACGACGAACGGATCGCACGCGACTTCTCCGCGTATTACGATTTGTTTTACAGATTCCGTAAGGACTATCGGATCGATGAGGTCCTGGACGGGGTCCTCGGCCCGGACGTTCTGGCGCGCGCGGCGCGGTCCCGCTTTGACGAGCGGCTCGCGGTCGTCCGCATGATCACGGACGCACTGCACCAGGACTTCCGCGACGTGTATGAGGACGGAAAGACGATCCGGGCGCTGCTCCAGATCGTTAAGGACAACAAAGAAGCGTTCTCCGGGGACCTCCCGGAGGCCCTCGACGGCGCGCTGGCGGCGGTCGCAAAGGTCCGCGAAGCCAACAAGGCTGCTCTGGCCAAGGGCCGCATGTCCCGGGCGATCTCCAAAGAAGACGCCCGCATCGCACTCGCGGTGGAAACCGCGCTGTCGGACTTCGATATGTACCTGCGGAAAGCCGGAACTGTCGTAGGTGGACCGGCCGACACAGCGGGCGACCGTGATGGCCGCCTCGAGGACGTCGTTCGCGCGTTCTTTAGCGCAAAGAACGCGGAGCGCAAAGCTCGCTCGACGCGTACGGGCGAGCGGCTGGAGCACGCGTACCGTTTCCTGGAGCAGGCGTACGGCGGAACAGGCCTCACGACGGAGAGCTTTGACGCGAACGCCGGCGAAGGCGGCTTCGGCCAAAGACCGTCGGTCGACATCGGAACCGGCCTGCCGATCGGCGACGCGTCCGACCGCGAGCTTCTGATTTTCACGACATCCCTGACCGAGAACAAGTACAGCGCCGACTTTATCAGCACCTACGGCTCGGATGCGTACTTCAGGCATAACAAGGGGTTGCTGCTCTACGAGCGCGAGAAGGACCTCGCCGGAGCGCTGGAGCAGCTGCAGTAAAGTTGGAGCAGCTGCTGTGACGCTGGAACAACTGTAGCAGCGTTGGAACAGTTGCAGCTACGCGGGGACGGTTGTAGCAGCGCGAAACAACTGTACAAAAATTGTTAAGCACTTTGCAGTTTTTTCGGGCTATTTGCTTTTAAAGTATCGGAGGAGCAGAGCATTTTCCTCTCATATGCCGCAGAATTGGTTCAAAGGACAGTGTATTTCTCCGATAAGTTGACTCAAAAAAAGGAAAAAACCAAAGAACCTCGCTAGATATCGATGGTTCAAAGCGGGTCAGAGTGTTTTCTTTAAGCAAAGCTGCAACGAAAACCCGTAAAGTGATTAAAAAAAGTTGTACAGCAAGCTGCGACGCGATTGCGTGACAGAACAAAGAGGTACAGTAAGTGTGCATAGAGGTTAACGGAGATACTCTTGTCCGCTTCGAAGGGCAGGACGAATACTATGCGGTGCCGGACGGCGTGCGGCGCCTCGCGGACAACGCGTTTTACGACCGGGGGCGGCTCATCGAGCTGACATTGCCGGACAGCGTGACCGAAATCGGGGACTACGCGTTCAAGATCTGCAGCAACATGGTGCGGCTCCGGCTGCCGGCGCGCGTGGACCGGCTCGGGATCGGTGCCTTTCAGCAGTGCCGCAAACTGGAGCGGGTCGACCTGCCGGAGGGCGTCCGGGAAATCGACGCCGGGATGTTCGTGTGCTGCGATTTCCTATCGAGCCTGACGATCCCTGCGACCGTACAGTCCATCGACCCGATCGCCTTCGCGACGTGCCGGAACCTCCGCGAAATCCACATCGCGCCGGCGCAGATCGATCTGCTGCCGGACCGCCAGCGCGTGCTCGCTGCGATTACTTACATGCGGGAGGTGGACCCGGCCGGAAAAGCGGGAGCGGGGGATGCGACAGACGACGAGAACGTACCGGCCGACGGGCAATCCGTCATCCATGCATTTATCGCGGACCGCGCGGAGCAGATCGGGCGGATCCTGATCGACGGAAATGATAAGAAAGCGTTGAATTACATGATTCAGCAGGGCCTGATCGGCAGCGCGGCGGCGTCCGCTCTGCTGGAACAGGCAAACAAGGCACACCGAACCGAGCTCGCAGCCATGCTGCTGAGCCGCCGCCGGCGCGGGGAGGAGCTTTTCGAGGCCGATCCGTTCGCCTGACGCGGTCATAAGCCACCGCGCGAAGGCATCAGGCCGCCGCGCGAAGGCAGCGCGCCGCCGCGTGTAGGCCAGCAGGCCGCCGCGCGGTGTGTATTTATAAAAAAACATTCAAAAGAGTGTTTACTTTTTGACAAAGTAGTGATAAATTTCAAGTGTCGAGTTAATTGTATTGGGGCAGAGATTAGCGCCAATACTTTAATTCGATTTTTTGCGTCAAAAGAAAATCAAAAGTATGGCTAACAACTAATTTAACACTAGTATGAATACAACCTGCGGCCGGGACAGAGCCGCCGGCTGCAGACAACACCACCCATCAATCACTACACACTTCCATTGTTAAAAGAAAAGGAGAAACAAAAATGGCTGTTAATCTGAAAGGAAGACATTTCCTCACTCTGATGGATTTCTCGCCGCTCGAGATCCGTTACCTGCTCGACCTCGCTCATGACCTCAAGGCCAAGAAGAGAGCCGGCATCAAGACCAACATGCTTGAAGGAAAGAACATCGTTCTGCTGTTCGAGAAGACCTCGACCAGAACCAGATGCGCGTTCGAAGTTGGCGCGAAGGATGAAGGCGCCGGCGTCACCTTCCTGGACAGCAAGAGCTCCCAGATGGGCAAGAAAGAGACCATCGCTGACACCGCGAAGGTTCTCGGCAGAATGTTTGACGGTATCGAGTACAGAGGTTTTGACCAGGCGGTCGTCGAAGAGCTGGCTGCCAACGCCGGCGTTCCGGTCTGGAACGGCCTGACCGACGTTGACCACTCGACCCAGATCCTGGCTGACATGCTCACGATGGAAGAGCACATCGCGAAGCCGCTGAACAAGTGCAAAGTCGTTTTCGTCGGCGACGTCCGCAACAACATGGCTTATGCTTGGATGTACGGCTGCGCTAAGATGGGTACCACTTTCGTCGCTTATGGCCCGAAGGAACTCTGCGAGCAGGTTGACGCTGACGTTCTGAAGAGAGCGAACGCGGTTGCCGCTGAGACCGGTGCGAAGATCATCGTCAGCAGCGACGCTGCAGACCTCAAGGGCGCGGACGTTATCTACACTGACATTTGGGCTTCCATGGGCGAAGAGGATCAGATTCCGGAGAGAGTCAGACTGCTCACCCCGTTCAAGGTCACCACGGAGCTGATGGCCAAGACCGAGAATCCGGACTGCCTGTTCATGCACTGCCTGCCAGCGTTCCACAACTTCGACACCACGATGGCGAAGCAGCAGATGGAGCTCGGCTATGACATCCGTGAGGTCACGGAGGAAGTCTTCTCCAGCAAGAACTCCGTCGTCTTCGACGAGGCTGAGAACAGAATGCACACCATCAAGGCTGTCATGGTTGCTACCATCGGCTAATCCCGGGAACACAGCGTATCGTCTGATTAAAGGAGAATACGAATCATGGAAAAAATCGTAATCGCACTGGGCGGAAACGCGCTCCAGTCCTCCAAGAGCGATGCCACTGCTGAGGCGCAGCTCGCGGTCGTCAAAAAGACCTGCGAGAGACTCGCGGACATCAGCTGCATGGGCTATGAGATCGGTATCGTACACGGCAACGGACCGCAGGTCGGCAGAATCCTCCTCGCGTCCGAGACCGCACAGGACGTCACTCCGGCGATGCCGTTCGACGTCTGCGGCGCCATGTCCCAGGGATACATCGGCTACCACATCCAGGAAGGCCTCAAGTATGCGCTGAACAAGAGAAACCGCAACGTTCCGGTCGTCTCCCTGGTCACGCAGACCGTCGTCGAAAAGAAAGACCCGGCCTTCAAGGACCCGACCAAGCCGATCGGCAAGTTCTACACCGAGGAAGAGGCCAAGAAGATCGCCGAGGAAAAAGGCTACACCATGAAGGAAGACGCCGGCCGCGGCTGGAGAAGAGTCGTTCCGTCGCCGAAGCCAAGACAGATCGTTGAGATCGATGCCATCAGAACCCTGTGGCCGACGACCATCACCATCTCCGTCGGCGGCGGCGGGATCCCGGTCATCCAGAAGAACAACGGTGAGCTCGAAGGCGTTGCAGCGGTCATCGATAAGGACTTCGGAGCGGAGCTCCTCGCAGAGGGCGTCGACGCCGACATCCTGATGATCCTCACCGAGGTCGAGAAAGTCGCCATCAACTTCAACAAGCCAAACCAGGAGAACCTGGCGCACATGTCGCTCGAAGAGGCTTCCAAGTACATCGAAGAGGGACAGTTCGCGAAGGGCAGCATGCTGCCAAAGGTCGAAGCGGCGATGAGATTCGTCCGCAAGTACCCGAACAAGAAGGCGATCATCACCTCTCTTGACAAGGCAGTCGAGGCGCTCAAGGGCGAGGCCGGCACGGTCATCACCTTTGCGTAATTCCGGAAAAGCCTGAAATGACTTGATCCAAAGGACCCTGCACTGAATAATTTGCCAGTGCAGGGCCTCTTTTTTACTTTTTCCGAAATCTATGGTATGATGGGCAAAAGGAGAATGACGTGGATCTATTAATGAACGCCGGCAAGCGGCGCAAAACTTTCCTGGTTGCGGCATTCGTGTCGCTGTCATCCCTGGTCAGCTTCAACTTCCTGACAAACCTGACGGAGGGCTTCATCATCGCGCTCTCCATCGTTGTCATGGAGGTTTTTCTATACTGCTTTGAAGACCTGACGCCGATGTTCGTCGCGGGGCTCTCCGGCATTCTGTCGCCGATGTTCCGGTTTGCGCTCGCCGCGGCGTTTTCGCGGAACGTGCCGTACGCCGCGAACCGCGAGTTACCGGCTTTCGCGTACTACTTCGCGTTCGGAATCGTCTTCACGTTGATCTATAGGCTTTTTTTCGCGAGAACCAAGAATTTAAAGACCTTCCCGGCTGTCATATTTTTCAGCGATATCGCGGGGAACACCGCGGAGCTGCTCCTCCGGAGCGTCATCTCCGCGCGTGCCTTCTTCGACCTGTCCGTGTTCGGCGACGTCGTCGCGATTGCCTTCGTCCGCACTTTCATCGTCGTCGCGATCATCGCCGCGATCGAGAACTATCTGTTTATCGTATTGCGCAAGGAACGGGACATTGAGTACCAGCGGCTGATCGAGCAGGCGACGGTCATCGCGGAGGAGGTCCGGCTGATGGACAAGAACGTCGCGGAAATCGAGGACCTGATGAAGAAAGCCTACGCGCTTTACCGCGAGATGGACGAAGCGGACTATCCGGACGAGGTCGTGCAAAAGGTCCTGGACGTCGCAAAGAACACCCACGAGGTCAAGGGCGACTATCAGGACGTCATCGGGGTGCTCAAGAGCCTGTTCGATGAAGACCTGGAGACGCAGCGGATGCGCATGTCCGAGGTCGTCCGGCTCGTGAAGGCCAACGTGCTCTCCAAGATCCGAAAGCGCAAACTGGACATTGTGATTATAACCCGCATCACCGCAGACTTCATCCTGGATCAGAGTTTCAAAATGATGTCGATTCTTCGGAATCTCCTCACCAACGCGGCGGAGGCGATTGCGGAACAGGAGGGCGGCAAGGGAGCGATTACGGTTCTGGTCCGAAAGGCTCCGGACAGCCCGGCTGCTCCGGAGGAAGCCGATTACGAGATCATTGTGCACGATGACGGGCCCGGAATCCCCGAGGATGAGCTCGAAAACATCTTTCTCGAGGGATACTCGACTAAATTCAATTACATTACAGGTTACATTCAGCGCGGCCTCGGGCTGAGCGTGGTCAGGGACTACATAGAGCAGACGTTCCACGGAACCATTCAGGTGGACTCCACCGTCGGGAAGGGGACGACCTTTACGATTACGATTCCGGGCAGATACATCGTCGCCCGGGACGAAGTAAAAGATAATCAGAGTGATCCAACCGCACAACACGTCAAGGAGAATACGGTATGAATTACTACATCGTGGATGACAATATCGCAACAGTTAAGACGCTGGAGAACATCGTCACCAAGCGGAAGCTCGGTACCGTCGTCGGAACCGAGACCAACCCGGTGGCCGCTGTGACGGAAATCCGCAGGCTCTGCCCGGACATCGTGCTGGTGGATCTTTTGATGGGCGGCATGGACGGAATTACGCTGGTCAGCCGCGTCCGCGAGACGAACCCCGACATCTGCTTTGTGATGATTTCCAAGGTCACGGATAAGACGATGGTCCAGAGCGCCTACAACGCGGGCGTGGAGTTCTTCATCAACAAGCCGGTCAGCCTCGTCGAGGTCGAGCGCGTGCTCGGCAACGTGGCGGAGCGGATCCGGATGCGGGCCATGCTCGCGAATCTCCGGACGGTCTTTGAAGGGGCGGAGGTCGGGTCCGCAGCGCCTGCGGCAAAGCGCATCCAGCCGGAGGTCAGCCGCGTGGACGAAGAGGTCCGCAAGCTCGACGTGCTCTTCGGGGCGCTCGGCATGCTGGGCGAACGCGGCGTGCAGGATATCCGCGCAATCTATAAATACATGATCGATCACGACTGCGTCTACGATAAATCCATCCTGACCGAGGTGGCGGAACAGATGAACGACACGGTCAAGAACGTCGAGCAGCGCGTCCGGCGCGCGATCCGCCGGGGCCTGTCCAACGCGGCGTCCGCCGGCATCGACGACTTCGGCAGCGAGACGTTCGTCATCTACGCGAACTACGTGTTCGAGTTCACCTCCCTCAAGGACGAAATGAACTACCAGCAGGGCCGCGGCGTCACCGGCGGCCGCGTGAGCATCTCCAAGTTCATGGAAGGCCTGATGCTGTACAGCCGTTGTGTAGAGTAGGAGAGTAGTAAGTTTGTTCAGGTGTTGGACGGGTACGGGTGCTGGCGGTGCGCCAAGGGGGCTTGCCGGCAGCCGGTCCTTAGCGATTCGCGAGTCCGTCACCGCAAACAAGGGTGAAGCGAGAGCTTAGGACCGCTGCGTTGCCGGCACGAGGCGCGAGCCGTACCCCTTGGCGCACCGCCAGCACCCGCACTTGACTAACGCTTGAAAAAAATATTGCACTTTTTATGTTTTTCTAAAAGAACAATGGAATAAAAAGCGCTTCCGTGACTTTTTTTGAATCTTTTTGAGACGGTCGGGTTTAATTGTTGTAACAATACAATACAATTAACTCGACTTTTTATTTCTCTTCAATTATCGGCTGTTGTTTATTAAAAAAGGAGCAATCATATGTTTATTATCAATGCCCTTGCGGCATTCGGCAACTGGTTCTGGGGCCTCCCGATCCTGATCGTCGTTCTCGGCGGCGGCCTGATCATCAACTTCTATCTGGGCTTCCCGCAGATCAAGAGATTCGGCTACATGCTGAGCCAGACCTTCGGTACCATGTTCAAAAAGAACGACAAGGAGGGCGTTTCGTCCTTCGCTGCTGCCTGCGCGGCTCTTGCTGCTTCCGTAGGCGCATCCAACATCGTCGGCGTTCCAGTCGCGATCGCGCTGGGCGGCCCTGGTGCGGTATTCTGGATCCTGATGATCGCGCTGCTCGGTTGCGCGACCAAGTACGTCGAGGTTATCCTCGGTGTCAGATTCCGTGAAAAGGACGCCAACGGCGAGTGGGCTGGTGGTCCGTTCTATTACTGCAAGGCGATCGGCGGCAAGCTGGGCCTCTTCCTGGGCTACTTCTTCTCCATCGCTCTGATGCTCGAGATCGTTCCGTCCGTTGCTTCTCAGTGCCTGTCCGCGACCTCCCAGACGGCGGTCTTCGGTATGGACCAGAGAATCGTCGGCGTTCTGATCGCGATCGTCACCTGCGTCGTCGTACTCGGCGGCTTCAACCGTGTTGCTGACACGATGAACCTGATGGTTCCGATCATGTCCGTCATCTACATGGCTGGCGCTCTGGTCGTCATCATTGTTCACGCGAACAACATTCTCCCTGCAATCGCGAGCATCTTCGCGTATGCGTTCAGACCACACGCTGCGATGGGCGGCTTCGTCGGTTCCGTTGTCGCTGCGACCATCCGCTGGGGTGCTGCCCGTGGCGTTTACTCCAACGAGGCTGGCTTCGGTGAAGCGGCTGTCGCGCACGCTGGCGCGGACGTCGACCACCCGGTCCGTCAGGGCTTCTGGGGCATGTTCGAGGTTACCGTTGACACCCTGCTCATCTGCAACATCACCGCTCTCGCAGTTCTGACCTCCGGCGCTTGGACGATGGAAGGCGTTGAGAACGGCGCTCTTGCACAGGCTGCATTTGCTACCGTCTTCGGAAATGCCGGTAACTACTTCGTAGCGATCTGCGTATTCCTGTTCGTACTCTCGACCGTAATCGTTATCGCGTTCTACGGCCAGAAGCAGTCCGAGACCCTCTTCGGCGCGAAGGGTTCCAAGATCTGGTTCTTCGTCTATCCGGCTATGATGATCATCGCTGCGTTCGGCATGGACCTGACCACTGCTTACTCCGTCACCGACGCTCTGCTCGGCTTCGCGATCATCCCGAACATGATCGGTTGCGTTTACCACCTCAAAGAGGTCAAGAAGCTCCAGGACGAGTACTTCAATACTCCTGGAATGTACTACCTCGCTGACATGGCTGCAAAGGAAGCCAAGAAGGCTGCGAAGGCTGCGAAATAGTGAAAATCCCTAGTTGATCGAACCCTATTGCAGAATGATCCTGTACGGCTTTGCCTGTGCAGGGTCATTCTGTGTCAAGAGGAAAATTATGAAAGCAATGAGTAATGAACATGGCGCGGCGCCGCGGTTCCGGCGTACCTGGGCGGAGATCGACCTCGACGCCATCACCTGGAACGTCGAAAAGTCGAAGGAACACATCGCGAAGGCGAACGGTCACGACGTCAAAATGATGTGCGTCGTGAAGTCGGACGCCTACGGGTACGGTGCCCGCGAAGTCGCGAAGCACCTGGAGTCAATCGGCGTCGACTACCTCGGCGTGGCCTGCATCGACGAGGCGGAAGAGATCCGGACTGCCGGCGTGCGGATGCCAATCCACATTTTTGGAGATACCCCGGCGAGCGAGATCGGCCGGCTGCTCGACATGGACCTCGACCAGACGGTCCACAGCCTCGCGTACGCCCGCGCGCTGAACGACGCGGCCGCTGCGTACGGCCGGAAGCTCCGCGTGCAGATCGAGCTCGACACCGGCATGGGCCGGATGGGGTTCCTCTGTGAGGAGGATACCCTGGAGCAGCTCGCGGAGGAGATCACCGAAGTCGTGCGGCTGCCGTGGCTCGAGCCGGCCGGCATCTTTGCGCACTTCGCGGTGTCGGACGACCCGGGCATTGTCGAGAGCGAAGACTATACGCGGCTGCAGTATGCGCGCTTCCAGAAGGGGATCGAGGCGGTCGAAGCCGCGTCCGGCTTTACGTTCCCATTGCACCATTGCTGCAACTCCGGCGGCATCGCGTTCTTCCCGCACATGGCGATGGACATGGTCCGCAACGGAATCATTACGTACGGGATGAGCCCGATGGCGGACGCGGTCGGCGGCATTCCGGCGATGACGGTCAAGACGACGGTATCCGTTGTCCGGACGATTCCGGCCGGGAACACCGTGAGCTACGGCCGGACGTTCACCGCGGAGCGCGAGACGCGGATTGCGGTGCTGCCGATCGGCTATGGGGACGGCCTGGTCCGGCTGATGAGCAATCACGTCGACGTGATGACGCCTTACGGCCGCGCGCCGCAGATCGGACGGATCTGCATGGACGTCTGCATGATCGACGTGACGGACCTCCCGGAGGTCAAAGCCGGCGACGTCGTCGAAGTCTACGGCCGCAACATCACCGCGCAGGAGGACGCGAACCGCAGCGGAACGATCGCGGCGGAACTCACCTGCTGCCTGCCGGCGCGCGTACCGCGGCTGTACTACCGCGGTGGTGAGCTCGTCTGCGACGAACAGCGGCTGCTGCAGCGGTAAGGCGGCAGTGAGAACGGTGCCTTTTGACAGGTTTTCATAGCGTGGGACTGCCCGCAGCAGCGGCTTTCCGGCAGCCGGTGCTTAGCGATAAACGAGCCGGCGGCGAAGTTTGAGCTTAGCACCGTTGCGTCGCCGGAACGAGGCGAGAGCCGTACGCTGCAGCGGGCAGTTCCGCACTATACGAAAAAGTGTCAAAAGACACCGCTCCCGTTGCCAGCGACCTTGAAACCGGTACCGGAATAGTGTATCATTATTACGATAAGACGCGAGGAGATTACGGGCTTTCGCTCGGCGGACGCCGGACGAAGGCCTTTTCATAAGGAGGTTTTTTATGAGCGAACTGCGCCATCTGATCAACATCACGGACCTCTCGGTGGAGGAAATCGACCACCTGATTGCCGTTGCGGATGACATCATCGCGCACCCGGAAGCCTATTGGGATGCCTGCGCGCACAAGAAACTGGCGACGCTGTTCTTTGAACCGAGCACCCGGACCAGGCTCAGCTTTACGGCTGCGATGATGGAGCTCGGCGGCAACGTGCTGGGCTTTGACCAGGCGGCTTCCAGCTCGACGTCAAAGGGCGAGAGCGTTTCGGATACGATCGTCATGGCCTGCTGTTACGCGGACATTGTAGCGATGCGCCACCCGAAGGAAGGCGCTCCGTTCGTCGGCGCACGGCATTCGACGGTTCCGATCATCAATGCCGGCGACGGCGGCCACTTCCACCCGACGCAGACCCTGACCGACCTTCTGACGATCCACCGCAAAAAAGGCGACTTCAAGGGCCTGACCATCGGTCTCTGCGGCGACCTCAAATTCGGCCGGACGGTTCACTCGCTGATTGAAGCGATGATCCGCTATGAGGATATCCACTTTGTCATGATTTCCCCGGAGGAACTCGACCTGCCGAGTTATATCAAGGAACAACTGAACAAAGCAGGCGTCGACTGGCGTGAAGTCAGCAGCCTCGAGGAGGCGCTGCCGGAGCTCGATGTGCTCTACATGACACGCGTGCAAAAGGAACGCTTCTTCAACGAAGAGGACTACATTCGTCTTAAGGACAGCTTCATCCTGAACCGCGCGATGCTCAGCACGGCCAAGGACGACATGATCGTGATGCACCCGCTGCCGCGCGTCAACGAGATTGCAATCGACGTGGACGACGACCCGCGCGCCACATATTTCTACCAGGCGCTGATGGGCAAATACATCCGGATGGCGCTGATTCTGTTCCTGCTCGGAATCAAGTAGGCAAACCGCACCGGCAACCAGCAAAGGAGGACCTCATGAACTTAGATGGAGTAACAACGGGAACCGTGCTTGACCACATTCAGGCAGGCAAGGGCTGGGAGATCTACAATCTGCTCAAACTCGATAAAGAGGAGTGCACGGTCGCGATCATCCAGCGTGTCGACAGCACCAAATACGGCAAGAAAGACATCATCAAGATCGACGGCGACACGGACATCGATCTCGATATCCTCGGCTATTTCGATACCCGGATCACGGTGAACAAAATCAGAGACGGCGTCCTGGAGAAAAAAGTCAAACTCAAACTGCCGGAGCGGCTGGTCGGTGTCCTCGAGTGCCGCAACCCGCGGTGCATCACGTCGGTCGAGAAGGGCATCCCGCACGAATTCCGGCTCGCCGACCGCGAAAAGAAAAGATACCGCTGCCTGTACTGCGACACGGTCTACAAAGAGAAGAAATAACAGCTGACATCGCGCTTGCTGCGGCGAATGCGAATGACGCGGTAATCGGTGTCGGCTGGCACAACGCGATCACTGTATCTGACACGGCCCCCAAGGGGGCCGTTTTGTGTGGGCCGAATCGACGTGCAACGGACCACGGGATCTTCGTGTGCCGGGTTGCGGTTATAGTCGCGCGAAAATATTTTTACAGAAATATCCCTTTTTTCAACATTATAATCCCTGTTTTTTTTATATTGTTGAAATCGTCTACGCCGATGTGGTAGAACATACTTCCCGAGCCGCGCACTGTGCTTGCGCGGCGACTCACACGCGGCCGAAGCCCTTGGATTCTTCGCAATTGTTACTTCTGAGGGGTCGGAACATCGAAAAGTAACAACAATTCATTCGGATGATGCCGTATGAAGAGGGTGACGATGAGATTGCGGTGTAGTCGGGCATAAATGGAGCACTTAATTCAAGAGAATTGAATCGAATTGAGTGTTGAAACGCTGTATTTCTTTAGGGGAAAGGAATGTAGAAGAAGTGGTTTGTTACTTTTGAGGAGTACGACCTTTGAGAAGTAATAAAACTGAGAATCGCAGCGGTGAAAGTGAGCGCAACATGGATCTGACAAAAGAACTGAAACGGTGCAGGCAACTGCATTATCGCCTGGTGCGAAGGCGGAACAGACTCGGAGCGGCAGACACGATCCGACTGCTTCGTGACGAGCGGAACAGCGGATATTATTACGCGGTCCGGATTGGGGAAACAAATGATACGCGACGATACCTCGGAACCTCGGCAAGCGAAGAAGTAAAGGTTGTTCAAGAGCGGCGGTTTCTGGACCGGGCACTGCTGAATCTCGAGAAAAGCATTCGCCGGCTGGAAAAATTCGGGCGGGAGTATCGGCCGTTTGACGCAGCGGTAATCAATGCGAGCCTTCCCAAAGCATATCAGCTGGCCGAGGATCACTTGCGCGAAGTGATCGGAGCGGACCAGGCGCAGAAGTGGCTTCGGCAGGCGCTTTTAGAAAAGGAGCGGCTGGATTCCTTGCTCGGGGTCCCGTATCCGGAGGAACTGAAGCATTCAGCAAAGAACGGCGTCATGATGCGGTCCAAGTCGGAGGTCGTCATCGCAAACGCGCTGCTCGATGCCGGAATCGCATTTGTATATGAACTGCCAGTGAAGGTGCGTGGCAAATGGATTCGTCCCGATTTTACAATTTACTGTCCAAAGACAGGCAGGATCATCTATTGGGAACACGTTGGCATGCTGCATTCAGAAAGGTACCGAAATGATTTCGCGCTCAAAATGGATACATATCATTGGGCAAAGCTGGTACCGGGTGTCGATTTTCTGCTTTCGTTTGAGGATCTCAAAGGTAATCTGAACTCCGATATCATCGATGTGATGATTCGGGAACTATTACTGGAGGATGAGACATGGATTGCCGGATAGGGTTGTGTAAACGATATTTAGAAGTCTGTGCGCGTTTTGAAAGATTCACTAACACGCGGCGGGGAATATTGATATAATAGATACAATAAAGCAGCTGCGGGAGGAAGGCAGGAACATGAGAATCGAAGAACTGATCGGTGCACTGGAGCGCGGAAGCTATGCGGACCGCTTCCGGGAAATCTATGTGGATGAAGAATACGCAGCCGAACAGCCGGCGCGGTACGCGGCGGCGGTCCGGAAGTTCGCGGCGGTGTTCGGCGGCGACGATGGCAGCATGATTTGCGGTGCTTCGAACGGTGGCGGTGACGACGCGTCGGGTGACGTCTCGGTGTACAGCGCGCCGGGGCGGAGCGAGATCGGCGGCAACCACACGGACCACCAGCGCGGCGAAGTGCTCGCCGCCGCGGTCAACCGGGACGTGATTGCGGTCGTGCGGCCGTTCGCAGAGTCAGTCGTCCGCATCTACCCGGAGGGCTTCGACATGGTCGAGGTCGCCCTCGACGTACCGGACTGCGCCTTCGATGCGCCAGACCGCGCGCTTGACGCACCGGCACTCACCCCGAGCGAGGAAGAGCAGGGGACGGTGCGGGCACTGGTCAAAGGCGTGCTCGCAGGGCTCCGGGACCGCGGGTATCAGATCGGCGGCTTCGAGGCCTATACGGTGAGCAGCGTGCCGGTCGGCGCGGGTCTGTCGTCTTCGGCTGCGTACGAAACGTTGATTGGAACGGTCCTTTCCGGACTGTATAACGATGGGAAAGTCCCGTCGGCGGAGGTCGCCGCAGTCGGGCAGTTTGCGGAAAACGTCTTCTTTGGGAAGCCGTGCGGCCTCATGGACCAGATGGCGAGCTCCGTCGGCGGAATGATCCACGTGGACTTCGCGGACCCGGCGGCGCCGGTGGTCGAGCAGGTCCCGTTTGACCTGCGGGGGCACGGATACGCGCTTTGCATTACGAATACCGGCGGAAGTCACGCGGACCTGACCGATGACTACGCGGCTGTTCCGGCGGAAATGCGCCGCGTCGCCGCGTCCTTCGGCAAGGAAGTCCTGCGGGACGTCGACGCGGCGGCGGTCCTGGCAGACATCGAAGCGCTCCGCGCTGCGGCGGGAGACCGGAGCGTGCTCCGCGCGCTGCACTTCTTCGCCGAGAACGATCGTGTCCGCGGCGAGGTCGCGGCGCTCCGCGGAGACGATATGGATGCGTTCCTGCGTCTTGTGACCGCCTCCGGCAACTCGTCTTTCAAATACTTACAAAATGTATATACCAACTCTGATGTGCAGCATCAGAGTATTTCCCTCGCGCTCGCGCTTTCCGAGCACGTCCTCGGCGGCCGCGGCGCGTGCCGCGTGCACGGCGGCGGCTTCGCGGGCACCGTGCAGGCCTTCGTACCGGACGACATGGTCGCAGCATACCGGGCGCAGATGGACGCGGTGTTCGGCGCGGGCGCCTGCAGCGTCCTGCAGGTGCGCCCGTGCGGCGGCGTCCGGGTACTGTAACCCTGCAAAACAGACATGCAGTATTACCACTTGAGGAGTTTATAGTAATGAACGATACCGACCGATTCCGGAGCGCACTCTTTTTTACGATCAAACTGCTCCCGGTCTTTCTGATCGCGAGCTACTGCACCGCGCTCTATACGCTCGACACGATCGATCCGGCCACGATCGACCAGGTGATCGCCCAGTTCGGGAGCCGGACGGCTTTCCTCGCTGTGCAGGTCTCGAACCCGATGTTCCTGTCCATGGTCGCGGCGTTCTTCGGGTATCTGCTCGCGGGCGCAACAGGGCTGAAGCGGCCGCTCCGGTTTGACCGGCCGGTCCTGCTCCGGACGCTCGTCGTTTCACTTGTGGCCGGGGTCCTCTTCAGCCTGGACTACTGGGTCTTCGGCGCCTTCATCCCGGCGATCCGCGAAGCGGCTTCGGGCAGCATCCCGTGGTACACCTGGGTGTCGCACGTCCTCTACGGCGGCATCGTCGAAGAGATCCTGCTCCGCTGGTTCGCGATGAGCCTGATCACCTGGATCTTGTGGAAGCTTTTCGCTCGGCGGGAAACGACCGTTCCGGACAAGCTCCTGATCGCCGCGAACGTTGTAGCCGCGCTGCTCTTTGCGGCGGCCCACCTCCCGGCGACGGCGGCCTCTGCGCTCGGCATCACGCCGGTCACGCTGCTCCGCTGCCTGCTGGTGAACGGCGGTTACGGGCTGCTCTTCGGCCGATTGTACCGCAGGTACGGAATCCAGTACGCGATGCTCTGCCACGCGCTCGTCCACGTCGTCGCTGACATCGTCATGACGGTAGTCCTTTAACTTCAGAAGATATTATAGGAGGGTCCCCATGAACTTCTCATCGTCTGAATCCGACTTCATCAAGGAAAACGAATCCTACGTTCCGATGGCGGTTGCGGACAAGCCGCGGATCGAGACGACCGACGCCCTGCGCGAAAAACTCGCGGAGCGGACGCCGGGCTCTTTGCTCGACATGCGCCACACGGTCTTCAAAGGCATCGACATCAGCGGCTGGGACATGACCGGGCTCAACCTCTCGTGGGCGACGTTTGAGAACTGCAACCTGCGCGGGACGGACTTCAGCGGCTCCAAGCTGGACCACGTCGCGTTTTACAACAACGACATCCGGGACATGAAGCTCCGCGGCTGCCTGGCGCGGGGCTGCAGCTTCCGCTTTCAGGACATGACCGGTATCGACCTCTCCGGCGCCAACATCTACTCTTCGGTGCTCGAGGACGCGACCAACCAGGACAAGGTCATCATCGACGATAACACCAAATGGTACAAAATGCGCTGCCCGGAGGTGGGGCAGGCGTTCATCGCGTGGAAGTGCTGCACAGACCTCCGCGTGGTCATGATGCTGGTCCCGGCGGACGCCAAGCGGTGCATGTCGACGCTCGAGACGGGCCGCGCGGCCAAGGTCAAAGTGCTCAAAATCACGAGCATCGACGAGTCGGAGAGCTTCACCTGGGCGCAGTCCACGGTCGACCCGGACTTCTATTACGAGGTCGGTAAGTGGCTCGAGCCGGCAAACGGCTTCCAGGAAGACCGGTGGAAGGACTCCTCGCCGGGGATTCACTTCTTCCTCGACCGCCAGCAGTGCGTCGACTACCAGGCCAAATAAGGGAAAAGGAGCAGAAACATGGATATCAAGGAACCGAAGGCACCGAGCTCGCGCGCACTGTTGATCCGCGGGAAGCGCGGCAAACTGTTAGGAAACATATTTCTTCCGGGCGGCGACGGCCCGTATCCGGTCATCCTGCTGATGCACGGAATCCCGGGCATCGAGAAGTTGCTCGACTTTGCGGTCGGGCTGCGCGAGGCCGGCTTCGCGGTGGTGACGTTCCACTATAGCGGCTGCTGGGGAAGCGACGGGGTCTACGCGGTATCGCACTGCTTTGAGGACTGCTTCACCGTGCTCGATCACATCGAAGAGAACGCGGCGGGCGACTTCGACCTGTCCCGCGTCTACGCCCTCGGCCACAGCATGGGCGGCCTGATGGCTTCGCGCGTGACCGCGCTCTCGCCGCTGGTTCAGGGCGCGTGCATCATGGTCCCGATGGACTTCCGGCTCGCCGCCGAGGAGGCGCTGGAGGGCAGGGAAGGCCATTATAAAATGATTATCGACGTTTCGGAACCGTGGGTCACGGGTCTGAGCTGGGCGAAGTTCCGGGAGGACGCCGCGGCGCACTTCGACGAGATGGATCTGATCGCTTACGCGCCGGCGCTCGCGGATAAGCCGATCCTCACGGTGTCGGCCGCGCGCGATATCCTGCTCCCGAAGGCGGACCACATCGACCGGCTAGACGCCGCGATCGACGCAGAGGGCAAGGGGAATCACCGCAAGGTTCTCTTCGACTCGGATCACTCCTTCCACAAAGACCGCCCGCTGGTCCGCAAGGCCGTGGCGGAGTATTTCCGGGAGCTGGCGGAGATATAATGTGTGGTGCCGCGCTTGACCGGCGCCGGCGGCTATGATAAATTTGTTTAGGACAACTGCAAGGAGGTTATACAAAAAATGAAGAAGAAAACAATCGCAGTTCTAGTACTGGTCTTTACCATGGTGTTCATGACCGCATGTGGCGGCGGCAGCGGCAGTTCTTCCGGGAACTCCATCGCCGGGAACACATACGTCAGTTCATCCGGAGAGATCATGGGGGAGGAGCTCGCGGGCTTTGCCGGGACGCGGTCTTTTACGTTCAACGAGGACGGCACCTATGTAATGGTTCAGGAAGCATATGAGTATTCGGATGCCTTTACGCTGAACGGTGAGTATGAGCAAAAGGGCTCGACCGTTCTGGTCAAGGCGGATCCGTCGCATCCGGACGCCGGCGACGCGACGTTCCAGATCGACGGCGACACGCTGGTTGACGAGGGCTCCGAGACGTACCCGGACGAGAACGGTGAGGACTTTGAGGTCACCTGGAAGTACATCTATACAAAAGCCAACTAAAGATGAAACCGGGGACGGTTCCGGTTTTCACCAAAAGGAACAACAAAAGGCCGCGCTTGCGCGCGGTCTTTTCTTACGTCCGAAGTGAATGTACTTATGTCTCAGGAGATGAAATTCGGAACCGTCCCCAATTTCATCTTTTACAGAGTGGCGGCCACGGCCTTGCGGACCTCGTCCATGTCCACGGTCGGCTCGAATCTCGCGACGACGTTGCCCTCGCGGTCGATCAGGAACTTGGTGAAGTTCCACTTGATGTAAGCCTTGTCGCCGAACTCTTTGTTGTTCATGTCAGCGAACTTGGCGAGGCCGGCGGCCTTCAGGCCCTTGCCGAAGCCCTCAAACGGCTTCTCGGTGGAGGGGCACGCGTACAGCGGGTCCGCGGTCTCACCGTTCACGTCGATCTTCTTGAATTGCGGGAACTCGGTTCCGAATTTGAGCGTGCAGAACGCGTGGATCTCATCGTCGCTCTCCGGCGCCTGGTTCGCGAACTGGTTGCAAGGGAAGTCCAGAATCTCAAAGCCCTGGTCCTTCATCTCCTTATACATCGCCTCGAGCGGCTCGTAGTGAGGCGTAAAGCCGCAGCCGGTCGCCGTGTTCACGATGAGCAGAACCTTGCCCTGATACTCGGACAGGCTGACGTCGTTGCCTTTTCTATCCTTTACCGTAAAATCATAAACCGTTTTCATTTCGTGCCTCCTTTATATTCTATCGTGAGCTTGCTTTCTGCTATTCAATTTTGTGCAATTAAATATTATCAAATTAATCATCGTCTGTCAAGCACTTCTTTTCTAAATCACCAATCGATTTGAATACGAAAAACCCCCGGAAACCGAACGGTTCCGGGGGTCTTGGTGTCCTTGTAGTCTGCAGGCAGTCCCGATTAACGCTTGGAGAACTGGCTGGCTCTACGGGCCTTCTTGAGTCCGTATTTCTTACGCTCTTTCATACGTGGGTCTCTGGTGAGGAAGCCAGCGGCCTTGAGGGCCGGTCTGTACGCCTCAGCGTCGACTTCGCAGAGAGCTCTCGAGATACCGTGGCGGAGCGCGCCGGCCTGGCCGGTGAAGCCGCCGCCCTGGACGGTCGCGATGACGTCGAACTTGCCGGCGGTGCCGGTGACGTCGAACGGTCTCTTAACCTCGTTCTTGACAATCTCCATGCCGAAGTAGTCCTCGAGGTCTTTCTTGTTGATGGTGATCTTGCCGGTGCCCGGGAGGAGTCTGACTCTGGCGACGGAAGATTTTCTGCGGCCGGTGGCCTGATACTGTGTCTTTGCCATGATCTAAATCCTCCTTCCTAGAATGTGTACTCTACCGGCTTCTGAGCTGCATGCGGGTGCTCAGGTCCTGCGTAAACCTTAAGCTTTTTGAACATCTGTCTGCCGAGCTTGCCCTTTGGCATCATGCCCTTGACGGCGTGGCGGACGATTTCCTCAGGCTTGGACGCGCGGAGCTCCTTGAGCGGGATCTCCTTGAGTCCGCCCGGATAACCGCTGTGGCTCTTGTAGATCTTCTGATCTTCTTTCTTGCCGCTGACGGCTACCTTGGCTGCGTTGACGATGATGACGTAGTCGCCGGTGTCAACGTGCGGGGTGTAGATTGGTTTCTTTTTGCCTCTCAGGATCATGGCCGCCTCGACAGCAACCTTACCGAGAGTCTTGTCTGCTGCATCGATCACGTACCATGTACGCTCGACCTCTGCAGGCTTTGCGATGTAAGACTTCATAACTCTTCCTTTCTGCCTACTGGGTTCGCCTGTGCGTCCGGTCGCCGCCCTGTCGGTGTGACGCCGCTGCACGAAGGGAATTGCGTTCGGCCCGTCTACTGGGATCGTGGAATCTGGTTCGACAAACTATGACTGATAGCTTGGGGCTGACGGCGAATGGAGCCTGCCCCGTGCGTGCTCGCACACGCTCAATTATTATATGAAAAAGTCCCTGCAATTGCAAGGACTTTTTGCTTCTTTTTTTTGTGATTGTTGCACCCCGGAGGGACGAAAACCGCCGGCAGTTATTCCATCATTTCGCTTTCATCATGCCGGACTTTGCTGTACTTGAGGCTCATGTGCTTTGGGATGCCCCCGGCGTAGTACGGCGTGATCGTTCCGATGACGAGCGGTTTGACGTAGTTGATGAACTCCCTGGATACGTAGGTACCGTCGCGGGTGATCCAGTGCAGCGGGAGCTTCTTTTCGACGTTGGCGATCTCGTGGACGTCGGCGCTCTGGTAGTCGCAGACGTATGGTTCGCGGCTGCGGACGTGCAGGGTGATCATCTTGCCGGAGTTGTTGCGGATCGCCTCCTCGCAGGCGATGAAGCCGACGTTGTAGGCCTCGTCGACGTCCGCGCGCGAGGCGAGGTGCGTCGAGCAGCGCTGCAGCAGGGAGAACTCGATCGCGCGGGTCCGGATGCCGGTTTCGCGTGCGACGAGGTTCGCGAGGTACCGCGCGCAGCCGGAGAGCTGTCGGTGGCCGAACGCGTCGACGAATTCGTACGCGTCGGTGAGCTCGCAGACGAGCTTGCCGTCCGGGGTCCGGAGGCCTTCGGAGACCGCGATGACGATGGATTTCTTGACCTGGATGAGTTCCTTGATCTTGTTGATGAACTTATCGAGATCGATCGGGACTTCCGGACAGTAGATCAGGTCCGGACCGTCGCAGTCGGAGTCGTCCGAGAGGACGGAGGCGGCGGTGAGCCAGCCGGCGTTGCGTCCCATGATTTCGACGATGCAGATCCTCGGGTCGCTCGCGCCGAAGCTCTCGTTGTCCGCGATGAGCTCGGTCATCGACGTGGCGACGAACTTGGCGGCCGAGCCGTAGCCCGGGCAGTGGTCCGTGCCGGCCAGGTCGTTGTCGATGGTCTTTGGAATCCCCATGAATTTCTGCGGCTTGTGGTGGTCGCGCGCGTAGTCGTGGAGCTTCTTGATGGTGTCCATCGAGTCGTTTCCGCCGATGTAGAGGAAGTACTCGATGTCGTACTCCTCGAGCAGGCTGAAGATTCTCTGATACACCTCTTCGTTATCCTCCGGCTCCGGGAGTTTATACCGGCAGGAGCCGAGGAAGGCGGCAGGGGTCCTTTTGAGCAGGGAGAGGTCGTTGAGGTCATGGAGGTAGTCGTCCATGTCGATGATGTCGCCCTTGAGGAAGCCTTCGATTCCGAAGTGCATCCCGTAAACCTTAGGAATACCGTACATCTTGGCGGCCTTGATCGCGCCGGCAAGACTGGAGTTGATGACGGCGGTCGGGCCGCCGGACTGTCCGATAATTACGTTAGGCATGGCATCCTCCTAAGTTCGCTCTGTTCAATTGTGGCCTAAGGTTGTTTCACGTCCTTTCGAAAAATCGATTTTTATTGGTTGGCTTTGAGCCACGCGTCCGCGCCGGCCGCGTACGCGACGACGCCGGAGACGAACGCGTCCTCGTTGAAGCGGATCTGCGGGCTGTGCTGCGGGTACGCCGGGTAGTCCGTCGGCATCGCGCCGAGACCGAAGAAGCCGGTCGGGACGTTGTCCGAAACGTACGCGAAGTCCTCTGAGCCGGAGAGCGGGGTCATGTTGTCGTGTACCATGCCCGGGCCGAGAATTTCTTTCACTGCGCCGCCGACGACCTTCATGACTTCCGGGTCCAGCATGAGCGGAGCGGTTTCGACTTCGAAGTCGACGGCCGCCTCCGCGCGGAACATGGCCGCGGTACCGTTGACGATGTCGACCATGCGTTGCTTCACGAAGTTGCGGACGTCCGGATCGAAGGTGCGGATCGTACCCTTGAGAACGGCCTTGTCCGGGATGATGTTGGAAGCGCTGCCGGCCTGCATGCAGCCGAGCGTCAGAACGGCGACCTTGCCAGGCTCGACCTCGCGGCCGTTCAGCTCCTGCAGGGCGACGACGATGTAGGACGCTACGGAGATCGGGTCGATCGCGGTGTGCGGCGCGGAGCCGTGGCCGCCCTTGCCCTTAATGGTAATCGCGAAGCCGTCCGCGGACGCCAGCATCGCGCCGGTCGCGTATAAGAGGTGGCCAGCCGGCGCTACGGCAAAGATGTGCGTGCCGAGCGCTGCGTCGACCTTCGGGTTTTCCAGAATGCCCGCCTCGACGAGGTTCTTCGCGCCGGAGATGAGCTCCTCCGCCGGCTGGAACATGAGCTTGACCGTGCCGCAGAGTTCGTCCTCCATCTCTTTGAGAATCTTAGCCGCGCCGAGTAGCATCGCGGTGTGCGTGTCGTGGCCGCAGGTGTGGGCCGCGCCTTCGCACGGCGAAGCGAAGTCGAGTCCGCTTTGCTCCTTCATCGGGAGCGCGTCCATGTCCGCACGGATCAGGATGCACTTGCCGCCCTTCTTGCCGCCGACCGTGGCCGTCACGCCGTGGTCTCCGATGTCCTTCGGCTCATAGCCCATCTCGGTCAGTTTTTCCTTGACGAAGGCGACCGTGTTGTCGAGCTGGAAGCCGAGCTCCGGATGCTGATGCAAATACCGGCGGTTCGCGATGACCTCCGGCAGGATCTCCTGCGCGCGTTTATAAATATCCATTTTGTATCCTCCTGTATGCTTCTTTAATTAAAGAGGGATGGGTTCTCTCTTACAAAATAATATAGCAGGACCTTTTGATTGTCAACGAATCGTATGATAAACTGTAGTCAGTGAAAGATATTGAACCGTAGAAAAGGAGAGTTTCAATGGCAGACTATATCATCCGGACGGCGGCGGAGGGCGACCTCCCGGCGATGGGCGAGCTCCGCTCGTACAACAGCAGGACGACCCTGAATGACAAGTACATCGACTACCGGTATCTGGAGTTTCTGACCCCTTCGGAGTGCACGCAGCAGATGATCAACTACTTCGCGCACCCGGAGAACATCCTCATCGTCGCGGCGGCGCACGAGGAAGCCCCGGCGGCTGCGCCTGTGGCGGAGGTAGCGGCAGACGACGCGGCGGCGGTGGACGGCTCCGCGGATGTCGAACCGGTCATCACCTGCGGCGGGTGCGGCTCGGGCATCGGTCCGGACAACCCGGACTCCTCGGAGCTCCTCGGCTACGCGGCCGGACGGCCGTCCCCGGACATCCTCGGGGCCTTCTGGCTCGAGTTCCTCGACGTCAACGAGGACACGAGGGGCGAGGGAATCGGCAAGCGTCTGATTGCGGAGATGGGTCGGCGCGTGCGTGCGCAGGGCTACCCGCAGATGGTCATCGACGTCCTCGCGGGCAACGACAAGGCGGAGTACATCTACCGGCACCTCGGGGCGGAGGTCCTGAACGACGATTACATGCAGGACCAGCAGGGCTTCCTGGTCAAGTCCAAGCTGCTGATCTGGCGTGATTTAAGTATCTTTTAAAGTTTTAAGCATCTTATTTTAGGCTATTTTAGCAGGAGGGAAAAAGATGAGCAACACAATGAAAAAACTGGGCTTCGGGCTGATGCGGCTGCCGAGGCTTGCAGCGCCGGAAGAAGGAAAGAACCCGATTGACATCGAGCAGGTCAAGCAGATGGTCGACGTTTTCATGGACGCGGGCTTCACGTATTTTGATACGGCCTGGGCGTACGACTGGTCGGAGGACGCGATCCGCCAGGCGCTGGTTGAGCGGTATCCGCGTGAGAGCTACCAGCTCGCGACCAAGTGCGCGGCCTGGATCGAGTGCAAGACGCGGGAGGACGCCATCGCGCAGTTTGAGTCGTCACTCGAGCTTACGCAGGCGGGGTACTTCGACAATTATCTTCTGCACAACCTCGGGACGCCGCGGACCGACGCGTTCGATAAATTCGATCTGTGGAATTATTTCGCGGAGCAAAAGGAAAGGGGGTTGATCAAGCACCTCGGCTTCTCGTTCCACAGCACGCCGGAGGAACTCGACAAGATTCTGACCGACCATCCGGAGATGGAGTTCGTGCAGATTCAGCTGAACTACGCGGACTGGGAGTCCGGCAGCATCCAGGCGGGGGCGAACTACGAAGTCTGCCGGCGCCACGGCAAGCCGGTCATCGTCATGGAGCCGGTCAAGGGCGGACTCCTCGCGACGCCGCCGCAGCCGGTTGCGGATGTATTCAAGGCGGCCAAACCAGACGCTTCGCTGGCGTCGTGGGCGATTAAATTCGCGGCGGACCTGCCGGGCGTGATGGTCGTGCTCTCCGGCATGAGTTCGCTCGAACAGATGAAAGACAACGTCGCCGAGATGAAGGACTTCACCGGGCTGACGGACGAGGAGCGGGCGGTCGTTGAGAAGGCGCGCGAGACGCTTGCCGGCATTCCGGTCGTTCCGTGCACGACCTGCAATTACTGCGCGAAGGTCTGCCCGCAGAACATCGCGATTTCCGGGTCGTTTAACTCGCTCAACATGCTGACGCTATACGGTAACAAAGAAGCTGCGAAGCGCAACCTCGGCTTCGCGCTCCGCGGGAAGGCGCCGGCGAGCGAGTGCATCGAGTGCGGCGCATGCGAGGACGCCTGTCCGCAGCACATCGCGATCCGGGACGAGTTGAAGCGGGTCGCCGAGACGTTTGAATAGAGATGAAATTGGGGACGGTTCCGGTTTTCATCTTTTACTGAAACTGACTCAGAGGTATTTACACTTTTTTAAAATCAAATAAACAGCGCCCTGGAAAGCGTACGGCTCTCGTCTCGTTCCGGCGACGCAGCGGTTCTAAGCTCTCGCTTCGCTCACGCTCGCGAATCGCTAAGAACCGGCTGCCGGAAAGCCGCTTTCCAGGGCGCTGTTATTTGTTTAATTCAGTGTACACATCCTTACCTTTTGAGAAAGATGAAAAACGGAACCATCCCCATTTTCATCAAAAAGGGGCGGCAATGAGCCGCCCTTTTTTATTACAAGATCATGATGTTGTAGACGATCAGCGCGGCGAGCCAGGCGATCACGCACTGCCAGAGCACCATCAGGAACGCCCAGCGCCGGCCGAGTTCCCGCCGGACCGCGGCGACCGCCGCGACGCACGGGGTGTAGAGCAGGCTGAAGACCAGCATGGCCGCTGCCTGCGCCGGTGCGAGGACCGCCGCGACGCCCTGGCTTCCGCCGAAGAGCATCTCCATGGTGGAGACGACGCTTTCCTTGGCCATGAAGCCGGAGATCAGTGAGGTGCAGATGCGCCAGTCGCCGAGGCCGACCGGCCGGAAGACCGGTACGAGCACGCCGGCGAGCATGGCCATGATGCTGTCGGCCTGGTCGACGCGGTTCAGGTGGAGGTCGAAGCTCTGCAGGATCCAGACCACGATGGTCGCAATCAGGATAACGGAAAAGGCGCGCTGCAGGAAGTCCTTGGCCTTGTCCCAGAGGAGCCGGAGCACGTTCCTGGCGCCCGGCATCCGGTAGTTCGGGAGCTCCATGACGAACGGGACCGCTTCACCGCGGAAGAGGGTCTTTTTCATCAGGAGGGCGACGAGGATCGCCGTCACGATGCCGAGGACGTAGAGCCCGGTCATGATGAGCCATTTCCCCTTTGCGAAGAACGCGTTGACGAAGAACGCGTAAATCGGAATCTTGGCCGTGCAGCTCATGAACGGGGTGAGGAGGATCGTCATCCGCCGGTCGCGCTCGCTCGGGAGGGTCCGCGTCGACATGACGGCCGGCACGGTGCAGCCGAAGCCGATCAGCATCGGGACGATGCTCCGCCCGGAGAGTCCGATCTTCCGAAGCAGTTTATCCATGACGAACGCCACGCGGGCGATGTAACCGCTGTCTTCCATGATCGACAGGAAGAAGAACAGTGTCACGATAATCGGGACGAAGCTGAGGACGCTGCCGACGCCGGCAAAGATGCCGTCGATGAGGAGGCCGTGGATGGTCTCGTTGACGCCGGCGTTGGTGAGGGCGGTGTCTGTCAGTACTGTGAGCGCGTCGACGCCCTGCTCGAGGAGGCCCTGGAGCCACGCGCCGATGACGCTGAACGTCAGGAAGAACACCACGCCCATAATCAGGATGAAGACCGGGATGGCGGTGTATTTGCCGGTAAGGACGGCGTCGATCTTGCGGCTGCGGACGTGCTCCTTCATCTCGGCCGGCTTGGTGACGGTCGCCTGGCAGACGCGGTCGATGAATCGGAACCGCATGTCCGCGATCGCCGCACTCCGGTCGAGGCCGCTTTCTTTTTCCATCTGGACGATGATGTGCTCGAGGAGGTCCATCTCGTTGTCGTCAAGGCCGAGCTGCTCCGCAATGAGCGTGTCGCCTTCGATGAGCTTGGCCGCGGCAAACCGCGCCGGGATGCCGGTGCGCTCCGCGTGGTCCTGAATGAGGTGGATGACCGCATGGATAGACCGGTGGACGGCGCCGTTCAAGTCGCGCTCGTCGCAGAGGTCCTGGTAAAGCGGCTTCTCCTGGTAGTGCGCGATGTGAATCGCGTGCTCGACGAGTTCGTCGACGCCCTGGTTCTTTGCCGCCGAGATTGGTACGACCGGTACGCCGAGCAGCTGCTCCATCGTGTTCACGTCGATGGAACCGCCGTTGCCCGAGATCTCGTCCATCATGTTCAGCGCGATGACCATCGGCATGCCCGTCTCGAGCAGCTGAACGGTGAGGTAAAGGTTGCGCTCGATGTTGGTCGCGTCGACGATGTTGATGATCGCCTTCGGATGTTCTTTGAGGACGAAGTCGCGCGAAATCAGCTCTTCACTGCTGTACGGCGACATCGAATAGATGCCCGGGAGGTCCGTAACGAGGGTGTCCGGGTGGCCTTTGATCTGGCCGTCCTTGCGGTCGACCGTGACGCCCGGAAAGTTCCCGACGTGCTGGTTGGAGCCGGTCAGCTGGTTGAACAGCGTGGTCTTGCCGGAGTTCTGGTTGCCGACGAGGGCGTAGGTCAGAAGCGTGCCGTCCGGCAGCGGGTTCTCATCCTCTTTGGAGTGGAACTTGCCGCCTTCGCCGAGGCCCGGGTGGTGCACCGCCTGAGGACGGGCAGGCTTGTCAACCGGGGTGGGGTCACCTGTACCGGAGAGGCCGGAATGCTCCGCGTAAAGACTGCAGGAGGTGCAGTCCTTTCCGCAGACGAGCGTGCTCTGCGCGCAGGAGGCGTCGTCCAGCAGTTCGATTTCTATTTTTTCCGCATCGGCGAGGCGCAGCGTCAGCTCGTAGCCGTGGATCCGGATCTCCATCGGGTCGCCCATCGGTGCGAACTGCACCATCGTGAGCGCGGCGCCCGGAATCACGCCCATGTCGAGCAGGTGCTGGCGCAGGGCGCCCTCCCCGCCGACGGCTTTGATGACGGCCCGCTGGCCTGCCTTGAGTTCTCTGAGATTCATGTGTTCGTCTTGCGGCGCGTTCCGCACCGCATTCCTTTCCGTGAGTGATTATACAACTCTAACAAAAATTGTATGGCTCTAACTGATGCTTGTCAATAGACAGCAGAGAATCATTTTGCGGAGGAGGAGGCGAATTGATGGAACGGAGAACACTGGGCAGGAGCTCAGCGATAAATGGATAAATACATTTTTACTGACCTTTACGAGAAAAAGCCGGAAGGGTCAGTAACCGCGTTCCTGATTTATCTTCTCTTCGCGGGTAGAACTTTTCTTCCAAGGCGAAAAGATGGCTTTGATCAAAAGCGGTAGGCCGAAATGTCACAACAAAAGCTCAAGGCAAAAGCGAATCCAGGTAAAAAGGGCATGACCTGATATGTCGATTACTTATTATTGACGGTTCATGTATGAATAGTAAGTAAAAATGAACTATTATCGAAGAATGAGATGGCAAAGCCCCTTTTGTTAAGTATTACTTAATATATAAATAAAATATTATAGTTTTACTTTCTTTAGAATCGATTCTATAATCTAGTCAAGAAGAGAAGAGAGGGCGCCGAACAAGAACGAGCGTCCGGCGCTGTAGATACAAAGGAGGTAACATCATGGCAGCAATATTCGCACTGGGAATCGCAGAACTTATTTACGTAGCAACGACAATCGTCATTGAGGATGCGATCGAAGACAAGTAAGAGGAGCAAAGCCGGAAGGCTGCGTGCAATTCGTCAACAAAGGCGCCCTACGGGGCGCTTTTCTCGTGCGTAGAATTATTAATTGTGCGGAGGCGTACCACAAAATGCGGCGCCCGCGTTGAAGTACCGGGTGCAGATAGTGTATAATTAATTGTTACAAAGGAGGGAAAAGCCGTGGCAAAAAAGGAACAAAAGAATCAGACGGGGAGCGACAGTTCGCACAGCCTCGGCATCCGGATCGGAGCGTTGATCCTGGCAGGCCTGCTGATTTTTGGCACGCTGCTCGTGACAGCGATTTACATGTGGTAAAGGAGGAGCAAAATGAAAGAGTTTAAGCCTTTTAAGTCGGGAAAGGTGCGGGAAATCTACGATAACGGGGACAGCCTGATCATGGTCGCGACGGACCGGATCTCGGCGTTTGACCACATCCTCAAGAATAAAATCGTCGGAAAGGGCAAGATCCTGACGCAGATATCGAAGTTCTGGTTCGACCTGACCGCTGACATCGCACCAAACCACATGATTTCCACGGACGTCGCCGACATGCCGGAATTCTTCCAAAAGGAAGAGTTCGAAGGGCGGACGATGATGTGTCGTAAACTGGAGATGATCCCGCTCGAGTGCATCGTCCGCGGCTACATCACGGGCAGCGGCTGGGCGAGCTACCAGAAGACCGGCGAGGTCTGCGGCATCAAACTGCCGGAGGGGCTGCAGGAGTCTGAACAGCTGCCGGAGCCGATTTACACGCCGAGCACCAAGGCGGAGCTCGGGGAGCACGACGAGAACATCTCGTACGAGCGGAGCATCGAGGTCATGGAAAAGGCCTTCCCGGGAAAGGGCGAGTGTTACGCCCGGCAGGCGCGCGACATGACGCTCGCGATTTACAAGAAATGCGCAGACTACGCGCGGGAGCGTGGCATCATCATCGCGGACACCAAGTTCGAGTTCGGCCTGAACGAGGCCGGCGAGCTGGTGCTCGCGGACGAGGTCCTGACGCCGGACAGCTCGCGGTTCTGGCCGCTCGAGGGTTACGAGGTCGGCAAGTCCCAGCCGTCGTATGACAAGCAGTTCGTCCGCGATTGGCTCAAGGCCAACCCGGACAGCGATTACCTGCTGCCGGACGACGTCATCGACAAGACGATCGCGAAATATAAAGAAGCTTATGAGCTCCTGACAGGCAAGGAAATCAAACTGTAGGCTGGAGCCTTTACGAGGAAAGGACCATATCATGAAAAAAGTTGCAGTGATCATGGGCAGCGACAGCGACCTGCCTCTCGTAGAGACGTGCATCGTTGAGCTGAAGAAATCCGGGGTGCCGACGGAGGTGCACGTGTACTCGGCGCACAGGACGCCGGAGGAGGCGATCGGCTTCGCCAAAGGGGCCGAGGCCGCCGGCTTCGGCGTGCTCATCGCCGCAGCCGGCAAGGCAGCCCACCTCGGCGGTGTGCTCGCCGCCAACACCGTGCTGCCGGTGATCGGGATCCCGATCAAGGCCTCGGCCCTCGAAGGCATCGACGCGCTGCTTTCGACCGTCCAGATGCCGCCGGGCATTCCGGTCGCGACGGTCGCGATCGACGGCGCCAAGAATGCGGCCATCCTCGCGGTCGAGATGCTCGCCATCGCGGACGCGGACCTCGCGGCGCGGCTCAAGGACGAGCGCGCCAAGGCGACGGCGGACGTCCTCGCCAAGGACGCCAAGGTCGCGGCGCAGTTCAACGACTGACTTCACTGTTCATAGATAGACAAGGAGACCACATGAAGAGCCACAGCGAAAGCTACAAACAGGCGGGCGTCGACATCGTCAGCGGGTACCGCGCGGTCGAGCTGATGAAGGAACACGTCGCCAAGACCATGGTGTTCGGCAACACCGCGCCGGTCGGCGGCTTCGGCGGACTGTTCCAGCCGGACCTCACCGGCATGCAGGAGCCGGTCCTCGTCAGCGGCACGGACGGCGTCGGCACCAAACTCAAGCTCGCGTTTCTGCTGGACAAACACGACACCATCGGCATCGACTGCGTCGCGATGTGCGTGAACGACATCCTCTGCGTCGGGGCCAAGCCGCTCTTTTTCCTGGACTACATCGCCTGCGGGCGGAACTTCCCGGAAAAGATTGCGGAGATCGTCAAGGGCGTCGCGGACGGTTGCGTGCAGTCGGAGTGCTGCCTGATCGGCGGCGAAACGGCCGAGCACCCGGGCCTGATGCCGGAGGACGAGTACGATCTCGCGGGCTTCGCGGTCGGCATCGTTGATAAGAGCAAGGTCATCGACATTAACAAGGTTGCGGCCGGCGATGTGATCATCGGCATCGCGTCCTCGGGCGTGCACTCCAACGGCTTTTCGCTCGTGCGCAAGGTCTTCGACGTTGAGCGCGCAGACCTCTCGGAACGGCCGGCGGAGCTCGGCGGCCGGACGCTCGGCGAGACGCTCCTCGAGCCGACCCGCATCTACGTCAAGGCGATGAAGGCGCTCTTCGCGGAGATGACGCCGCACGCGGTCATGCACATCACGGGCGGCGGGTTCTACGAGAACATCCCGCGCGCATTGCCGGACGGCCTGTCCGCGAGGATCGACAAGGAGAAGCTCGAGATTCCGGGCATTTTCAAGCTCATCATGGAGCGCGGCGGCGTGCCGGAGCGCGACATGTTCAATACGTACAACATGGGCATCGGCATGACGGTCGTCGTGCCGGCGACGGACGCGGCCCGCGCGATCGAGCTCATCGAAGGCGCCGGCGAGCACGCGTACGTGATCGGCGAAATCATCGAGAGCAACGTCGGCGTGACGATCGCGGGCGTCGCGGAATAAGTGACGTGACAAGCCAATCCACTTCTGCGACAGGAACAACGGATTATAGATATGAGTAATGCAACAGACAAAAAAGCGCGCGTCGCGGTACTGATCTCGGGCGGCGGAACCAACCTGCAGGCGATCATCGACCGCTGGCAGGCGGGCGACCTCCCGCACGTGGACCTCGCCCTCGTCGTCTCTTCCAAGGAAACCGCGGGCGGCCTGGCCCGCGCGGACCGCGCCGGGATTCCGCGCTTATACATTCCAAAGGCGGGCTTTGCCGGAGAAGGCTTTGAGGCGGCGCTCCTTCAAACGCTCGAAGAGAACCGCATCGACCTCATCGTCCTGGCGGGCTTCCTCCGAATCCTCTCGGCGGACTTCGTGTCGCGCTATCCGGACCGGATTCTCAACGTGCACCCGTCCCTCATCCCGTCCTTCTGCGGTGACGGATTCTACGGGCTGCGCGTCCACCAGGCGGCGCTCGACTACGGGGTCAAGGTGACCGGTGCGACGGTGCACTTCGTCAACGAGGTCACCGACGGCGGCCGCATCATCGCGCAGCGCGCGGTGGACATTTTGCCGGGCGACACGCCGGAGACCCTCCAGCGCCGCGTCATGGAGCAGGCGGAATGGATCCTGCTCCCGCAGGCAGTTGAAATGGTAGCAAAGGAGTTAACAGAATGAAAGTAGCAGTGATCGGCGGCGGCGGCCGGGAACACGCCATCATCCGGAAACTGAAACAGAGCAGGGACGTCAGCGAGCTATACGCGCTGCCGGGCAACGGCGGCATCGCGGAGGACGCCACCTGCGTCAATATCAAGGCGACCGACCTGGACGGCATCGTCGCGTGGTGCACTGAGAACGCGATGGACTACGTCGTGGTCGCACCGGACGATCCGCTCGTCATGGGCCTGGTCGACCTTCTGAACGAGCAGGGCATTCCGTGCTTCGGCCCGAACAAGGCGGCGGCCATCATCGAGGGGAGCAAGGCTTTTTCCAAGGAACTGATGAAGAAATACGGGATCCCGACGGCCCGCTACGAGATCTTCAGCGACATGCAGGAAGCGATTGACTACGTCAATACCTGCCGAGGCCCGATCGTCGTCAAGGCGGACGGCCTCGCGCTCGGCAAGGGCGTCATCATCGCGGACACCCGCGAGGAAGCGGTCGAGGGCATCCGGACCATCATGCAGGAGCGCAAATTCGGCGCGAGCGGGGACACGATCGTCATCGAAGAGTTCCTCGAGGGGCCGGAGGTCACGGTGCTCTCGTTCACCGACGGCAAGGTCGTGCGGCCGATGCTCTCGTCGATGGACCACAAGCGCGCGCTCGACGGCGACCGCGGGCTGAACACCGGCGGCATGGGCGTCATCGCGCCAAACCCTTACTATACGGACGAGATCGCGGCGGAGTGCATGGAGCGGATCTTCCTCCCGACCATCGAGGCGATGAACCAGGAGGGACGGACCTTCCGCGGCTGCCTGTACTTCGGGCTGATGATCACCGAGAATGGACCGAAAGTAATCGAATACAACTCCAGATTCGGCGACCCGGAGACGCAGGTCGTGCTGCCGATGCTCGAGGGGGACCTCTTCGAGATCATGCAGGCGACGACCAACGGCACGCTGGCGGACGTGGACTTCTCGTTCAAGGACGGCTGCGCCTGCTGCGTGGTCGCGGCTTCGTCGGGTTACCCGGAGCACTACGAGAAGGGCTTCGAGATCACCCTGCCAAAGGAGCACGATACCATTTACATCGCCGGCTCCCGGCTGGCGGACAAAGACGGCCGGACGGTGCAGCTCACCAACGGCGGCCGCGTGCTCGGCGTGACAGAGACCGCCCCGACGCTCGCGGAGGCCATTGACAAGGCGTACGCGACGATGCAGACCGTCCACTTTGACAACATGTTCTACCGCAAAGACATCGGCAAGCGGGCCCTGGCCGCGAAATAGCAGGGGAGGACACCATGGTAAAAGTTTTATATGTAGAGAAGAAACCGGCCTTTGCGATCCGCGCAAAGGAGCTGACCCGGGAGTTCCGGGACATCCTCGGCGTCCGGAGCCTCGAGGGCGTCCGCGTCCTCAACCGGTACTTTGTCGAGGACCTTTCCGACGAGGCGTACGAAGAGGCCAAAAACTGCATCTTTTCGGAGCCGCCGACGGACGTGTGTTACGAGGCGCTGGACTTCACCGGTGAAACGGTCATCGCGGTTGAGTACCTGCCTGGGCAGTTCGACCAGCGCGCGAACTCCGCGGAGGAGTGCCTCCGGTTCATCGCGCACGACGAGAGCCCGCGCGTCCGTTCCGCCACGATGTACCTGCTGTACGGCAACCTGGGCAAGCGCGACTTCGACAAGATCCGCGGCTACCTGATCAACCCGGTCGAGGCGAGGGAGGCGTCGCTCTCCGTGCCGGAGACGCTGCGGATGGATTATCCGGAGCCGGAGCCGGTTCCGGTGCTCGAGGGCTTCACCGCGCTGGACGAGGACGGCCTGCGCGCCTTCATCAAGGACTATGGCCTCGCCATGGACCTCGCGGACATCACGATGTGCCGCGATTACTTTAAGGAAGAAGAAAGGGACCCGACCCTCGCGGAGATTCGCGTGATTGACACGTACTGGTCGGACCACTGCAGACATACGACGTTCAACACCGTCATCGAGGACGTTTCGTTCCGGAACACGGCGGTTGCGAACACTTACAAGGAATACCTCGCGACGCGGGAGCGGCTCGGCGTGACCAAGCCGGTCACGCTGATGAACATCGCCACCGTCGCGGTCAAGGCGCTCAAGGCGGACGGGCGGCTGCAGCACGTCGTCGAGTCCGAGGAGATCAACGTCTGCACGGTGGACTTCAAGGCCAAGGTCGACGGCCGCGAGGAGGACTGGGTGCTGCTCTTCAAGAATGAAACGCACAACCACCCGACCGAGATCGAGCCGTTCGGCGGCGCCGCGACCTGCATCGGCGGCGCGATTCGCGACCCGCTTTCGGGCCGGAGCTACGTCTACGCCGCGATGCGCGTGACGGGCGCGGGTGATCCGTTGACGCCGGCGGACAAGACGATCCGCGGCAAGCTGCCGCAGCGCAAGATCGTCACCACGGCGGCCGCAGGCTACAGTTCTTACGGAAACCAGATCGGCCTCACCACAGGCCTGGTCGACGAAATCTACCATCCGGGCTACGTTGCAAAGCGGATGGAGGTTGGCGCGGTCATCGGCGCGGCGCCGGCGGCCAACATCCGGCGCGAACGGCCGGTCCCGGGCGACAAGATCATCCTGCTCGGCGGCAGGACCGGCCGCGACGGCATCGGCGGCGCGACCGGCTCGTCCAAGTCGCACAGCGAAGCGAGCCTGGAGAGCTGCGGCGCCGAGGTACAGAAGGGCAACGCGCCGGAGGAGCGCAAGCTCCAGCGTCTGTTCCGCAACCCTGCGGCGACCCTGCTCATCAAGCGGTGTAACGACTTCGGCGCCGGCGGCGTCGCGGTCGCCATCGGCGAGCTCGCGCCGGGCCTGACGGTCATCCTGGACAACGTTCCAAAGAAATACGACGGCCTCGACGGGACCGAGCTCGCGATCAGCGAATCGCAGGAGCGCATGGCGGTCGTCGTCGCGGACAAGGACGTCCCGCTCTTCCGTGAACTCGCTGCGTCCGAGAACCTCGAGGCGACCGTGGTCGCCGAGGTAACCGAGCGCGAGTACCTATCGATGGAATTCCGCGGCCAGCAGGTCGTCAACCTCTCCCGGGCCTTCCTCGACACCAACGGCGCGGCCAAATTCGCGCGCGCCGAGGTCGAACAGTCCCGGAGCTACCACAAAAAGACGCCGCTCCGCTTCGAGACGGGCATGCGCGAGTTGGTTTCGGACCTCAACGTCTGCTCCAAGCGCGGGCTGTCCGAGCGCTTCGACTCGACGATTGGCGCGGGCACCGTGCTCATGCCGTTCGGCGGCAAATACCAGCGGACCCCGATCCAGGCCATGGTGCACAAGGTCCCGGTCCTCGCGGGCGAGAGCGAGACGGTTTCGTACATGGCGTACGGCTTCAACCCGTACATTTCTGAGAAGAGCCCGTACCACGGGGCATATCTCGCCGTGGTCGAGAGCATCAGCAAGCTGATCGCTGCCGGTGCGAGCTTTGAGAACGTGTACCTCAGCCTGCAGGAGTACTTTGAGCGGCTGGGGACGAACCCGACGTCCTGGGGCAAGGCCGTCGCGGCCGTGCTCGGCGCGTTCCGCGCGCAGATGGACCTCGGCGTCGGTGCGATCGGCGGCAAGGACTCCATGAGCGGAACCTTCGAGAACATCCACGTCCCGCCGACCTTGATTTCGTTCGCGGTCACGACGGACGACCTGGACAGCGTCCTGACGCCGGAATTCAAGAGCCGCGGCCACAACGTCATCCTAATCGAGCCGGCGCTCGGTAAGGACGGCCTGCCGACGGCGGCGTCCCTGCGGGAGTGCTTCGCCAAGGTCGCCGAGCTCCATGAGAGCGGTGCGATTGCCGCGTGCTACACGCCTGGCTACGGCGGGCTCGCGGAGGCCGTCTACAAGATGGCGATCGGTAACGGAATCGGCTTCGAGTTCGATAAGAGCGTTTCACGCGACGAGATCTTCGCGTACAAATACGGCAGCTTCGTCATCGAGTTGACGAGCGACGCCAAACTGACCGACGACATGCGAAAGATCGGCAAGACCGTCGCGCGCGCGTCCATCGCCTCCGGCGAGGGCAGCGTACGGTTCGCCGAGCTGAACGGCCTGTATGAGGGCAAACTCGAGCCGGTCTACCCGTGCAACATCCGCACGGGCCGCGACGAGACGTCCGAGGTCACGTACTGGACGCGCGGGGTCACCGCGCCGCGGACGCTGATCAAGGCCAAGCCGACGTTCCTGATTCCGGTGTTCCCGGGGACCAACTGCGAGTACGACACGGCGCGGGCGGTCCGGGCGGCCGGCGGCGAGGCGGAGGTCTTCGTCATCAACAACCTCAACTCGGAATACCTCAAGCGGTCGGTCGAGAACTTCGCGGCGGCGATCCGCAGCGCGCAGGTCATCTTCCTGCCGGGCGGCTTCTCCGGCGCGGACGAGCCGGACGGCTCGGGAAAATTCATCACCTCGTTCTTCCGCAACCCGGAGGTCAGCGAAGCGGTCATGGGCCTGCTCAACGACCGCGACGGTCTGATGGCCGGCATCTGCAACGGCTTCCAGGCGCTGATCAAGATGGGCCTGCTGCCGTACGGGAACATCGCCTCGCAGGACGCGTCGTCACCGACCCTGACCTTCAACGACATCGGCCGGCACCAGTCCAAGATCGTCCAGACGCGGGTCTGCACGACCCGGTCGCCGTGGCTCCGCAAGGCGCGCGTCGGCCAGATCGTCAACGTGGCGATTTCGCACGGCGAGGGCAAGTTCGTCGCAAACAACGACGACATCAACACGCTGGTCGAGAACGGCCAGATCATGACACAGTATGTCAACCTCAAGGGCGAGCCGACGATGGACATTCAGTTCAACCCGAACGGGTCCGTCATGGCGGTCGAGGGCATCGTTTCGCCGGACGGCCGCGTCCTCGGCAAGATGGGCCACTCCGAGCGCATCGGCAAGGGCCTGTACAAAAACGTTACCGGCGTCTACGAGCTCGGCCTGTTCGAGTCCGCCGTCGAGTACTTCACGACATAACATCGCCATCGGGCATTTCACCCATCAAGGCTTTGTGAGAAAGAATAAAAAAAGGCGCTTCGGCGTCTTTTTTCTTTACAATAATAATATATGTGGTATATAATCTTTAGATAAGTACGAACCTTTAGTGGAGAATAGGAGACAAGTATGGACTTTATTGTTTCTATCAATGACTTTGTGAACGGTATCGTGTGGGGCGTTCCGCTGCTGATGCTCATCCTGCTGACGGGCGTGTACTACACCATCCGGCTCGGCGCGGTTCAGTTCGCGCATCCAAAGTATCTCTTCCGCAAGACGATCAAAAAGGCTTTTGCAAAAAAGGATGACGACTACGACAAGATCGAAGGTGACCTGACGTCGTTCCAGGCGGCCATGGTATCGGTCGCGGCGATCGTCGGCTCCGGCAACATCGCCGGCGTTGCGACGGCGATCGTGGTCGGCGGCCCGGGCGCGCTGGTCTGGGTCATCGTGGCGGCGCTCTTCGGCATGGCATCCAAATTCGCGGAAATCGCGCTAGGCATCAAATATAGAGAGACAGACAAAGACGGCGCGCTGACCGGTGGCGCGATGTACTACATCGAGAAGGGCCTCCACGCACGGTGGCTCGGTATCATCTTCTCGATCCTGGTCATCCCGTTCGCCTTCGTCATCTCCGGCATCGTCGATACCAATACGATCGCTCTGACACTGTACGACCGCTTCGGAACCCCGACGATCGTCACCGGCGCAATCCTTGCGATCCTCGTCGCGGTCATCGTCTTCGGCGGCGTCAAGAGAATCGGCCAGGCGTGCGCGATCGTTTCCCCGTTCATGGGCATCGCGTACATCGTCGCCGGCCTGCTCATCATCATTCTGAACATCAAGCTCCTTCCAGGCGCCATCGCGACCATCTTCAAGGCGGCGTTCAATCCGTCGGCATACCTCGGCGGCGTGGCGGGCTCGTTCTTCATCTGCATGAAGAGCGGCGTGGCGAGAGGCCTCTACTCCAACGAGGCTGGCCTCGGCACCGCGGCCATGGTCCACTCGAGCGCCAAGGTCAAGCACCCGATCGAGCAGGCGGTCTGGGGACCGGTCGAGGTCTTCCTCGATACGATTCTGGTCTGCACGATCTCCGCGCTCGCAATCGTCATGTCCGGCCTCTGGACGAGCGGCCTCGACGGTGCGACGCTGACCGTTGCCGCGTTCGAGAAAATGCTCCCGGGCAGCATCGGCGCTTACATCTGCATCGCGTCTGTCGTGCTCTTCGGCTTCTCCTGCCTGATCAGCTACTACAACTACGCAGAGCGCGCGGTTGAGTACATCTTCGGCGCGAGCAGCAAAATCGTCGTCAAGGTCCTCTGGGTCATCGCCGTCTTCGTCGGCTCCCAGACGACGCTCGGCTTCGCGTGGGACCTCGCGGACACCTGCAACGGCCTCATGATCATCCCGAACCTGATCGCGATCCTGATCCTCAGCAAGGAAGTCATCGCGCTCAAGAACGAATACTTCAACGACCCGACTGTGGGACTCAAGGGTACCAAGCTTTAATCGAAAGGACATCTTCATGGACCTCGGATACCTCAGAAGAATCGCCGGCGGCTTTGACGCCGGCGTCGTTGCGGACTGCGTGAACGAATGCGCCAAGCGCTCCGGCAAGAGCAAGGCGTTCATTTACGCGGACATGTTGCAGTGCATCCCGCTCTACGGAGCCGGCTGGCACGACTACATGCTTTTTGAATTCTACAACCTCAACGCGGTGCAGCGCGCGACGTACATGACGCGCATCAAGAACCGCAAGATGACGAGCTTTCTCAACCCGGACGAGTCGCTGGTCAACCTCATTGACAACAAGTGCACGTTCAACGAGCTTTACGACGAATTCCTGGGGCGCGACTGGCGCGACCTGCACAAGACGTCGGACGCGGAGCTCGAGGACTTCGTCAGCGGCAAGGACTATATCTTCGCAAAGCCTGCGGAGGGCGAGTCGGGCAAGGGAATCGAGAAGCTCCGGATCGCGGACTTCAACGGCCCGCACGACGTGGTGGTTTACCTGCGCCGCGCGGACAAGCGGTTTGAACTGGTCGAGAACGTACTCGAGCAGCACCCGGACCTCAACCGCCTCTACCCGCATTCGGTCAACTGCCTCCGCATGGTCACGATCGTCTGGAACGCGGTTCCGCGCATCATCTACGCGGTGCTCAAGACCGGCAACCACGGCAAGTTCGTCGACAACCTCGAGAACGGCGGCTACGCTTGCCACATGGACGTGAATACGGGCCTCGTCATCGGCCCGGGCCACACCAACACGATGGACCTCGTCGAAGTGCACCCGGCGACCGGCGTCCGGTTCGTCGGCTTCCAGGTTCCGTATTATAAAGAAGTCTGTGACATGCTCAAACGCGCCGCGATGGTGACGCCGGACGTCCGCTACATCGGCTGGGACGTCTGCGTGACGCCGACGGGGCCGGTCATCATCGAGGCCAACCCGTACACCGGCTACGACTTCCCGCAGCTCCCGGACTACAGCCAGCCGAAGGAAGGCTACATTTCCATGATCCGAAAGGCCGGCGTGCCGATTTAAATGAGCGTTCGGGAGAAGTATTTTACAACAGATAAACACTTTTACGAGGCGACGGCGCGCATCACCGTCCCGATGGCTCTCCAGAACATTTTGATCAGCTGCATGTCGATGGTCGACACGCTGATGGTTTCCTGGATCGGGATGGTGTCGGCGGTCGGTACGGCCGCTCAGGTCGACGTCCTCCACAGCATGATCGTCTTCGGGTGCACCGGCGGCGTCGGCATCTTTGCGTCGCAGTTCAACGGCGCGGGGGACAAGCACAATCTGAAGCGCTGCATGGGCCTCGGCCTGACGTTGTCGTTTGCGAATTCCATTTTCTGGTTTTTCCTGGCGACGGTCGCGGGGGAACAGATCCTGCGCTTTTACATGGACGATCCGGCGGTCGTGGCGAACGGCCTGCTGTATCTGTCCATTTTTAAGTACAGCCTCTTCCTGACGTCGTACAACTTCGCGTTTTCCAACATGTACCGCAGCATCGGGAAGCCGCGGATCGCGCTGATCTGCTCCATCGTCGGCTCGGTCACGAACGTGTTGTTCAACTGGCTGCTGATCTTCGGCGTCGGCCCGTTCCCGGAGATGGGGGTACGCGGCGCGGCGCTCGGGACGGTCATCGGCCAGCTCGTGGCGGCGGCGCTGCTCACGGTCGTCGCGATTCGGACGCAGCAACCGTTCATCGGACCGCTCCGGGAGATGTTCGGCCTCGACATGGACTTCGTACAGCCGATTTTCGCCAGAATCGCCCCGCTCATCATCAACGAAGGTCTGTTCGGCGTCGGGCAGACGCTCTTCGTCAAAGCCTTCGGGCTGCTCGGGACCGCCCAGATGGACGCGTATTACATCGGCAACCAGATCTACAACTTCGTGACGTTCCTCATTTACGGGTACGGCGGCGCGGTGCAGATCATGCTCGGGACCAGGCTCGGCAGCGGAGACATCGAGGGGGCCAAGCGGGAGTGCAATTATCACATCGGCCTCGCCACGATCCTCGCGGCGTTCCTCGTGACGGTCCTGATCATCCTCGCGAAGCCGCTCGTGGCGCTCTTCGGGCAGGACGAGGCGACGTCGTCGCTCGCGGTGACGATCGTGTTCGTTTTTGCGGTCAAGGCCGCGCTGCGGATGTACAACTTCCTGATCTTCTGCATCCTGCGGGCCGGTGGGGATGCCAAGATCATTCAGTTCCTCGACTCCGGGCTGGAGTGGCTGGTCGGGCTTCCGTGCGCCTTCCTCAGCGTCACGGTGTTCCACCTGAAGGGCATCGCGCTGGTCCTGCTCATCGCGCAGATCGAGCAGCTGGTGCGCATGATCCTCGGCATGAAGCGGGTCCGAACCTATAAATGGGCTGAGGACCTCACCAAACTCGTCAATTAATATAAATTTGAATAAATACTATCATTGAAAGGAGACTTACAACATGGTTATGACACCTGCCGTAGAGGCGCTCGAGGCAGCGGGCGCGAAGTACAGATTTCTGGAGGTTCCGGGGTCGGTCAGCGGAGAGGATTACTGCAAAGCGGTCAATGAATTGGTAGGGAAGGACGTTTCGGACCGGGTGTACAAGACGCTCGTCATGCAGGGAAATTCCGGCACGGTTTACGTGTTCGCGATTCCGGCGCTCAGCAAGCTGGCGCAGCGGCAGGTGGCGCGGGCGCTCGGGGAGAAGGAGCTCCAGATGCTGAAGCCGATCGACCTCAAGAAGCTGACCGGTTACGTGCACGGCGGCTGCTCGCCGCTCGGCATGAAGCACCAGTACCGGACGATTCTCGATGAGGTCGCCGGGGAGCAGGAGACGATCATGATCAACGGCGGCGGTGGCGGCTACCTGGTCGAGCTGTCGCTCGAGGAGTTCGGCAAGGCCCTGCCGTACGAACTGATGCCGCTGAAGAAGTAAGCGCGGGTCGAAAAACATTAGAATACCGAAAAGCGGAAAAAATACGCCCTGACCAATCCGGTCAGGGCATCATTTATATTGCACTTGGCGGGTTATTGCGGGCTGGCGAGGAGCAGGGCCGAGAGCAGCGGAGAAAAGATGTGGAAGTGTTCTTCTGCCCGCCCCGGGAAGTACGCGTTCAGGTTTTCCCACGTGTCGTATTCGGTGTTCATGAACATCCCGTGCTCGCCGAGGGAACTGTTGTACGTCTCGATGTAGCCGGTATAGGATGTCCCGTAGATGTCGCCGTCGGCGCTCTCCGCGAACCAGTTGGTCGCTTCAAAGTAGATGTATTCGATGCCGTTGTCCATGTAATAGACGTGGTCGCTCGCCGGTATTGTTGCCGGGGACATCGCGTAGTTGTTGGCCGGCGCAGGGTTGTCCGGGGTCCAAGGATTGGTGTAAAGCGTGCGGGCCGTGATCTCCGGGCCGGTACCGTGCTCCGCGTAATAGCCGTCGAGGTCCGCCGTCCGCAGCACGCGGAAGCCGAGGTCCTCCGCGGTCGCGGCGGCAAAGTCGTACGCTTCGGTCGCCTGCGGCGGCGTCATGTCTTCGGGCTCCAGCGGTTCCATGAACTCCCCGGTGGTCCCTCCGTAGATGTTGCAGTAATCGCCGAAGGCCAGGCTGTCCATGTTGATCATATAGATCGTACTGTCGATTTCTTCCCGGGTCATGTTTCTCGCGTTGTAGCCGCTCCCGATCATGCCGAACTCTTCGCCGTCAAAGAAGATGTACTTTACCGTGAAGTGCGGTTGCGTGCCGTGAAGGCCCACGGCGGTCGCGAGGAGCAGTGCAGTACCGGAGCCGTTGTCACCAACCCCGTCTCCGTCGTAGTGCGCGCCGACGATGATCTGGCGCGACGGGTCTTCGCCCTCGACGGTGAGGATGATGTTGCGGCCCTCCAACACGTCAGCAGGGCCCCAGTTGACGCTGAACGGCTCAAGCTGGATCTGGTCGTCCGTGTACCCGGCCTGTTTCAGCTCGGACACGATCCACTCCTGCGCAGTCTCGTGGGCGTTCTCCTCGTCCGGGCGGTTGCTCTCGATGGCGGCCTCTCCGTAGCTGCGGTTCCTGAGGTGGGTGCCGAGGTATTCCAGATAGACCATGGCCTGGTCTGTGAAGTCGTATTCGGACGCGTTGTCCGCGGTCACGCGGGAGGACAGCATGCCGATCAGTTCGGCCGCGTCCTTTGCGTCGACAGGTGCGGTCGGGCCAGCTTCGTTCTCGGTGACGTCTTCCTGCCCGGCGTTACCGGCGTCTTCCTGCCCGGCGTTACCGTTGCCGGCAGGTTTGGAGCAGGCGGCCAGCATGAGCAGGGCGGCGAGCAGAAGGATGAGAAGACGCTGCGTTTTTTTCATGATGCGAATATCCGTATATCTTTCTTTGTGCGTTTTATTGTTGAAAATTAGTTGGCGGAGCCCATGCGGGCGTACACGTGGAAGAGGAAGTGCGCGGCGACGGCGCCGACGGCGATCTGCAGGATGTTGAACGGGATGCCGGCGAGCGGGACGACCCAGTTGCCGTAGATGACGCCCTCGGCGACGTAGTAGCCGGCTGCGGTCCAGGCCGCGGCGAGCGTATAGAAGGCGGCGCGGATGGCGCCGTCGCGGAAGTCCGCAGAACGGGCCGGCTCCTCCGGGACCTCGCCTGTACGGTTGCCCTTGCGGATCATGGCCTGTGCCTGCGCGACGAGGAGGGCGGTTCCGACTTTGATGAAGATCGTCCAAGGCGCCCAGACGGCAAAGCCGCCGATGACGTCCGCGAGCGCAGCCCCGGCGCCGCCCGCAAAGCAGGCCTGCCGGCGCGGCAGCATGAGCGCTCCGAGGATCACAAAAACGTCCCCGAAGTGGATGTACCCCAGCCCGACCGGGACTTTGAAGAACGTCGTCGCGGCGAAGACCATCGCCGTGAGCATCGCGGTGATCGTCAGTGAAGTTGTTTTCGCGCTTTGCCTCGTCATGGCACCCTCCGATGACTCTTTGTTTGACATATGATACCATGATACTGTATACTATTAAATATGCAAAGTCAGTACTTTTAGGGATGACAGAAAGCGGTAGAAAAGGCAAATGAACGGCATTATTCTGACATTAGATCACAGTTCGGACAAAAGTCTGTATGTACAGATTTACGGCGAGCTCAAGAAACGCATCCTGGACGGCGACCTGCCGGAGGGGACGCGGCTTCCGTCGCTCCGGAGCTTCGCGGAGGAGAACCAGGTCAGCCTGACGACGGTGCAGAACGCGTACGATCAGCTGGCGGTCGAGGGCTACGTCGAGAGCCGGGATCGCTCCGGTTACTACGTCGCGGGCAACATCGCGGAGGCGGCGAGCGGCGTGCGGCCGCAGGGGAGCGGTGAGGAGAGCGGCCTGGAGGAGATCCTTTCGTGGGACGGCCGCAGGGCGTATTCCGAGTACGCTTCCACGGGTCCGCAGACCCTGTTCCACGATGAAGAGGGCTTCGACTTCTCCAAGTGGAAGAAATGCATGAACCGGGTGTTCAACGAGTACCCGCACCTCCTGCAGACGGAGGCGGACGTGCAGGGCGAGCCGTCGCTCCGGTACGAGATCGCGAAATACCTCTACACCAGCCGCGGCGTCAAGTGCGGGCCGGAGCAGATCGTCATCGGCGCGGGCTCCCAGTCGCTCGCGACACACCTCGTCCGCGTGCTGCGGGCGCGGGGCATCCGCCACGCGGCGACGGAGTACCCGGGCTACGGGCCGATCCGGGAGATCTTTTCGGATGAAGGGTTCAACATTTCGGACGTTTCGGTGAACGACGTGGGTATCACCATTGAGAAACTCCCGACCAACCTGCGGAGCGTGGTCTACGTCAGCCCGTCCAACCAGTTCCCGACCGGGGCGGTCATGCCGATCCGGCGCCGGTACGAGCTCCTGCGGTGGGCCAGCGAGAACGACAGCTACATCCTAGAGGACGACTACGACAGCGAGCTCCGCTACACGGGCCAGCCGATTCCGGCGCTCAAGAGCCTGGACAGCGAGGACCGCGTGATCTACATGGGGTCCTTCTCGGCGACGCTCTTCGCCGCGATCAAGATCAACTACATGGTGCTCCCGGCGGACCTCATCGAGGTCTTCAACACGATCAAGGACCGCTACAGCCAGACCTGCTCCAAGGCCGAGCAGATCTGCCTGGCGCTTTACATGGAGGACGGGTACTTCTACCGCCACATCAAGAAGTGCCGCAAGGCCAACGCGGACAAGCTCGAGCACACGATCGGGCTCTTCGAAGCGAACGGCGGGGAGGACTTCCAGGCGCTCGACTCCAAGTCCGGCCTCGGCTTGATGTTACGGGTCCGGAGCAGCCTCACCCCGGCAAAGCTGTGCGAAATCGGCCGGTCGCTCGGCCTCGCGATGGTTCCAATCGATGAGATGAGCACCGATAATGAGAAGGTCCTTTTCTTCTACTATTACCGCGTTTCCGCGTCGCTCCTCCGGATCCTGGTCAAGATGTACGTGGCCAACGTCCGGCGGGCCGAAGCCGACCGCGCGCGCCATTGGTAAAAACGTGTGAAAACGCGTGGTGAAAACGGGGACGGTTCCGTTTTCATCTGTTTTAAGAATCGGGGAGACTGCTTTTATGACGATGACTGAAGTCAAACGCATCGCGTTCGATGCGATTGATTCGACCAATACGTATTCAAAAGAGATGGACGGCGCGGTGTACGATGCGCCGGGCGGCGGGAGTCGGCCCGTGCTCGTGACGGCGGTAGAGCAGATCGCCGGCCGCGGGCGGTACGGCCGGAGTTTTCACTCGCCGCGCGGCACGGGAATCTACATGACCTATTCGTTCCGGCCGGCGTTCCCGCAGACGGACTCCGCCCGCACGACGCTGGTGACCGCGGCGGTCGTCCATCAGGTCTTGTCGCGGCATACGGACGACGCATTGACGATTAAATGGGTCAACGACATCTACCGCCGCGGCCGCAAGCTCGTCGGCATCCTCGTGGAGGGCGTGCCGGCGGTCCCGGGCGAAGAACCGGCCTCAAGGAGCCAAACGGTTCCGGGCGGCGGGACCGCCGCAGCGTCGAACGCCACGAACGCCGCCACAGCCGACCCAGGCGCGGCGCCGTTCGACCGGCTCGTCATCGGCATCGGGGCCAACCTGTACCCGGCGCCGGTCCCGCCGGACCTCGCGGACAAGGTCGGCTTCCTCTTTGACGCGGCGCCGGAAGCCGCAGCCGCGGCAGAGCAGGTCCGCGAGGCCATCATCGACGAGATCGCAGCCGGCCTGACCGAGGCGTTCTTCCGCGACCCGTACGACCCATCGGGCTACATCGACTATTACAAGCAACACTGTTTTAACTATCCGGACAACATCTGAGTATGACGGACAAGGCCGGAGCGCAAATAAACAGTAGAGAAATCCGGCGAAATATGATAAAATATATCAAGTTTTTGAAGGCGCATCGGCGAGGGGAGCGGGCATGTACAACATCCTTATAAGCACCGATGACGGCATCGACTCCATCGGGCTCACCGAGCTGGTCCGGTCGGTCTCGGCGTACGCCAAGGTGTACGTGGCGGCGCCGGCCCGGCAGCAGAGCGCCAAGGCCATGAGCATTTCGGCGTTCCGGGACCGCATGCGCGCGTACGAAGTCCCGCTTGAGGGAGCGGAGCTCGCGTTCATCGTGGACGGCACGCCGTCGGACTGCGTCAAGTTCGGCCTGCAGATGTGCCGGGAGCGCGGCGTCGAGATCGACTTCGTCCTCGGCGGCATCAACCTCGGCGCCAACGTGGGTATGGACACGCACTATTCAGGGACGGTCGCCTGCGCGTTCGAAGGGGCGCTTCAGGGCTATCACGCCGCGGCGCTTTCCGTCGCGGGACACCTCGCGACCCACTTCGAGTACATCTGCAGCCTGGTACCGATGCTGATCCGCCTTTCAGAGGGACTCAGCACCGACACGGTGCTCAACGTCAACGCGCCGGACCTTCCGCCGGACGAGATCCGCGGCATTCAGGTCCGCAGGGGCGGCGGGCGGTGCTTCGACATCCGGTACGTCCCGGACAACGAGCCGCGCATGTACTACTGTGAAGGATACCTTCTGGACCGCCCGGACAGCGCGGAGGACACCGATGTGGCCGCTTTGTATAACGGGTACGCGGTCATCACCCCGCAGACCCTTAGCCGGACGGACTTCGCCGCGCTGGAACAATTATCGAAAGCCGTTATCGCAACAGATAGTCATTCATAAACCGTTTATCATAAGGAGGACAAGAGATGAAGTTTTTTGTAACACAGGACGTATTTGATAAGCTGCCGGACGCGCAGTTCGGACTGGTCAGCGTGAAGGGCGCGGACAACCACGGCTCCATCGCGGAAATCGAGACGCTGCTGAACGAAAGCGTCAAGGAATGCGAGGCTCTCTACGTGGGCAAAAAGGTCAAGGAAGAGCCGGAAATCGTTCCTTACAGGGAAGCGTTTCGTGCGATCGGAATCAACCCGAACCGCTACATGTGCGCAGCAGAGGCTCTGATGAGCAGAATCGCGAAACAGCAGGGCATGCCGGTCATCAACCCGCTGGTCGACGTCGGCAACGCGCTGTCGCTCAAATACCGCCTGCCGATCGGGGCGCACGACCTCGACACCATGGAGCCGGAGGGCTTCGGCGTGAGACTGTCGCAGGAGGGAGACACCTTCCTTCCGTTCGGCGGAGCTCCGCGGGAACCGGTAGAACCGGGTGAAGTCGTCTACGCGTCGGGCAACAAGGTCCGGACCCGCAGATGGACGTGGCGCCAGGGCGTCGAAGGCATGATGACCGAGGAAACTTCGCATGTACTCTTCATCATCGACGGCTTCGACAGCAACCTCGACCGCATCATGGAGTGCAGGGCGGAGCTCGCGGAGCTGCTGCAGAGATGCTTCTGCGGAACGGTCAAGTGCGGTCTGATCAATAAGGACTGCATGGAGTTCGAAACGGAGCTGTAAGCTCAACAAGGAGAGAAAAATGGAAAACAATAGCAAAAGATGGCTCTATCTGTTCACGGGAACGCTGATCCTGCTGTTCCTGGGGCTGATTTACGCGTGGTCGCTGTTCCGGGCGCCGTTCAGTGAAATCTTCACCGACTGGACGGTCTCGCAGCTCTCCATGACCTTCACGATTTCGATCTGTTGCTTCTGCCTGGGCGGCTTCCTGTCCGGCCAGCTCAGCCGGTTCCTGAACGTCAAGATGCGCTTCCTCCTGGCGGCGGTCTGCCTGTTCATCGGGTTCTTTGGCGTCTCCACGCTGAACCCGGCGAACGCGGCGGCGAGCCTGACCAAGCTGTACATCTTCTACGGCATCCTCGGCGGCGGCGGCGTCGGCATCGGCTACAACGCAGTCATTACAACGATTACAAAGTGGTTCCCGGACAAGGTTGGTCTGGCGTCCGGCATCATGCTGATGGGCTTCGGCCTCGGCGGGCTGGTGCTCGGTTCGATCGTGACCGGAATGGTCGGGTCGATGGGGCTTTTCCCGACGTTCCGCCTGCTCGCGTTCGCGACGGCCATCGTCCTGCTCCTCGGCGTCCTCATCGTCAAAGCGCCGGTGGCGCCGGCCAAGCCGGCTGCCGATGACAAAGCTGCGGCGGCCTCGTCGGACGTGGTCGAAATCACCTCGCACGAGATGCTCCGGACGGGCAGATTCTGGGGCTTCTTCCTCTGGTGCATCTTCATCAACTCGGCCGGCCTCATGGTCATCAACAGCGCGGCCAACATCTCCGTGATGTACGGCGGCTCCGCGATCCTCGGCATGATCGTCTCGCTCTTCAACGGCGCGGGCCGGATCGTCGCGGGCAACAACTTCGACCGCAAGGGCCGGAGATTCGCGACGCTGATCAACGTGCTCTTCATGGCGGCTGCCGGCGTCCTGCTGGTGTTCGGCCACATCACGAAGGGGCTCTTCCTGATCATCATCGGCCTGATTTTCGTCGGCATGGCCTACGGCGGCTGCCCGACCCTGACTTCGGCGTATATCAACAAGGCCTTCGGCCCAAAGAACTTCACTTCCAACTATAGTATCGCGAACTTCTCGCTCCTCCCGGCGGCCCTCATCGGTCCGATGATTTCGGCCAAACTGCTCGAGGCGAGCGGCGGCGTCTACATCACGAACTTCATCGCGATCCTGGTCTTCACCGGCGTCGCCTTCGCGCTGTGGGTCTTCCTCAACAACGCGAGCAAAAAGAGTGCAAACGAGGGTTATAAATAATGCCAGATAAGAAACACACCCACACCCACGTCCATGAGGACGGAACGGTCCATACGCACACGCATGAAGAAGGCGCCGTCCATACGCATACGCATACGGACGGAACCGTAATTACGCACTCTCACGGGGACCACGTGCACAAGCACGTGCATTCCGTCGCGGAGAAAAAAGCCGTCATGAACCGCCTCGCCAAGATCAGCGGGCACCTTGAGCATGTCCGCACGATGGTCGAGAACGACGAGGACTGCAGTGACGTCCTGATTCAGATCGCCGCGGTCCGTTCTGCGCTCAACAGCGCCGGCCGCCTCATCCTGAGCAACCACATCGACCATTGCATCAAGGAAGCGATGGAGGAGGGCGACACGGAGACGATCGACAAGCTGAACGAAGCCATCAAGATGTTCGTGAAATAGGAGCGGTCATGTTAACAGGCAAACAGAGGAGTTATTTAAAAGGGCTGGCGAACCAGCTTTCCCCGGCGGCCAGCATCGGCAAGGCGGGCATTACGGAGACGCTGGTCAACGCGATCGACGATTACCTCGAGAAGAACGAACTGATCAAGGTATCGATCCAACAGGGCATCGAGCTCGACGCCAAGGAAGCCGCCTACGAGATCGCGGGCATGGTGCGCGCGGAGTTCGTGCAGGCCCTCGGCAGGCGCTTCGTGTTGTACCGGCGCCAACGCGACCCGGACAAGCGGCGGATCGCGCTGTAGGGGCGGCGCGGCCGTTTTGTACGGACGGTATTAAAAGGGGTAGAGACTATGAAAAAGTTCAGACTGGAGAGCGACTTCCTCGAAGTGCTGCCGGAGAGCCATATCGGAATCCTGGTGTGCAACGGGATCGACAATCACGTCAAGGAGCCGGACCGCTACGCCGGATGGCTCGCGGCGTGCCAGCAGGAAGCTTTGCAGTACGTGACCAACGACACGTTCATCGAGAATCCGGTCATTAAGGAGTGGCGCGAGGCGTTTTACAAGTTCCGCACCAAGAAAGGCGCGCGTTGTTCTATCGAGGCGCTCCTGAAACGCATCAAGAACGGCGGCGACATCAACTGCATCATCCCGCTGGTCGACATTTATAACGGGATTTCGCTTAAATACGGGCTGCCGGTCGGCGGCGAGGACATCGACAAGTTCGTGGGCGACAACCGCCTCACGCTGGCAGACGGTACGGAAGAATTCGTCACGTATGGCAGCAACGAGAGCGAGCCGCCGTACCCGGGCGAGGTCATCTACAAAGACGATGCGGGCGCGATCTGCCGGTGCTACAACTGGCGCGAGTCCGTCCGGACCATGCTCCGCGAGGAGACGGTCAACGCGTTCATGTGCCTGGAGATGGTCAATGCGGAACGCCTCAGCGTACTCGAACAGGCGCTCGACGAGATGGCGGCCATGATCGAGGCGGAGCTCGGCGGCACGGTCAGGAAATTCATCCTCAACAAGGACAACCGCGAGGTTGTAATCGAGGATTGATTGCGATCGGGAAATCAGTACAAATGCAAAAGGGCCTCCTGCGGGAGGCCTTTTTTTCGTCAAAGCGGGGCAGTGGGTAAGGCTTTACCCGCTGTCCTATTGAATTCCCAAGACCATCGTGGTAAAATGCGAACATAAGTTCGTGTAAGCGGTGGAAAGGAGGGGGTATGGACCCGGTTATCATCCTTTTAATCATAACGCTGGTGTTCGCAGTGCTCGCGGTGCTGATGAGCGTGCTCAACCTGTACGCGTCGCGGGAGCAGATGCGGCACATCGAGCAGAACAACCGCGTGACGACCGACGCGGCGATCGAGCTACAGCGCGGGATGGCGGAGCAGCAGGACCAGCGGCTCCGGGCGCTCGAGGACAGCTTTTCGCGGCTCCGGATGGAGAACGAAGACAGCTTTTCCAAGCTCCGGCGGGAGAACAACGAGCAGATCGCTTTGATCCGCGAGACCGTCGAGGACAAACTCCAGAACGCGCTCGACGCAAAGATCAGCGAGTCGTTCCAGCTCGTGAACGACCGGCTGGAGCAGGTGTACAAGGGCCTCGGCGAGATGCAGACGGTCGCGGCCAACGTCGGCGACCTCAACCGGATGCTCTCCAACGTCAAGACGCGCGGCATCCTCGGAGAGGTCCAGCTCGGAGCGATTCTCGAGCAGATTCTTTCGCCGGAACAGTACGTCGAGAACGTCGTGACCAAAGAGGGCAGCACAGACCGCGTGGAGTACGCGATCGAGCTGCCGGGGGACGAAGCCGGTCCGGTTTACTTACCGATTGACGCGAAGTTCCCGGGCGATACGTATAACGCATTGCTGGACGCTTACGATTCCGGCGACAGGGAGCGGATCCGCGAGTGCAGCAAGCGACTCGCGCAGACGATTGCGGGCGAGGCGCGGATGATTCGCGACAAGTATATCGACCCGCCGAACACGACCGACTTTGCCATCATGTTCCTGCCGTTCGAGGGCCTCTACGCGGAGGTCGTGCGCGCGAACATGCTGGAGGTCCTCCAGCGCAAGTACAAGGTCACGATCGCCGGCCCGACGACGATGGCGGCACTCCTCAACTCGCTCCAGATGGGCTTCAACACGCTCGCAATCGAGAAGCGGTCGAGCGAGGTCTGGCAGCTGCTCGCCGCGGTCAAGACCGAATTCGACACCTTTGCAGGCGTGCTGGACACCACGCAGCGGCGGATCAGTCAGGCCAACGAGGAGCTGGACAAACTGGTCGGAGTCCGCACGCGCAAGATTCAGAAGAAACTCAGCGCAATCGAGCGCCTGAACGCGGAGGACGCGGGACTGCTGATTGAACTCGACTGAACCGGTTTTGTGCATTCCGTATATTGCCCGGCCGCGGCTCCGCCCGTATAATCAAAATAACCAAACGTTATGCACCTGGAACAGAGAGGGGAATGAGATGGACGCTTTTGAGGCAATCTTTACCAGACGGAGCACCCGGCGGATGAGCTCCGACCTTCCGCCGATGGAACTCATCGAAAAAGTCATAGAGGCCGGCAGGGCCGCTCCGAGCGGCTCCAACAGCCAGACCACGCACTTTATCGTCATTACAAAACGGGAGGTCCTGACCGAGCTCACGAAGCTCGTGCAGGCGGAATTCGCAAAGATGGAGGTCGGGCCGGACACATATGTGTCGCTCCGCAATTCCATCACCGCGTCCAAGGCGGGCCGCTACTACTTCCACTACAATGCGCCGGTCCTGATCGTGACCGCCAACCGCATCGGCTACGGCAATGCACTGGCGGACAGCGCCTGCGCGCTTGAGAACATGATGATCGCGGCAAACGCGCTGGACCTCGGGTCCTGCTGGATCAACCAGCTCCGCTGGCTGACGGACAACGAGGCGGTGCGCGCGTACATGGAAGGGCTCGGCCTTGCAGACAACGAGTACATCACCGGAGGGCCGATCCTCGGCTAAGGCTATGACGGCGCGCCGGTGCGGACCGAGCTGCCGCGGACGGGCAATCCGGTCACATGGATCTGCGAATAGAGGAGGACGGAGATGGGAAAACTGACTTTCGTGTTCGTGCACGGGCTGGCCGGCTGGGGCAGTTACGACAAGAAATATGAGAAGCAGCCGTATTGGGGCATGCACAACGGCGACGTGCTGGCGTACCTCCGCCAGGAAGGCTACGACTGCTACGCGGCGTCGGTCGCGCCGACCGGCAGCGCCTGGGACCGGGCGTGCGAGCTCTATGCGCAGATTGCCGGCGCGCGGGTCGACTACGGCGAAGCGCATAGCCGGCGGTACGGGCACGACCGGTACGGCCGGGACTTTTCGACGTGCCCGCTGATTCCGGAATGGAACGACGATACCCGGCTGGTTCTGATCGGGCATTCGTTCGGCGGAGCGACGATCCGGCAGTTCGCGGAACTGCTCGCCAACGGGAACACGGCCGAGCGCGAGGCGACGCAGGACAGTTTCCTGTCGCCGCTCTTTGCGGGCAGCCTGGGGAACCGCGTGCACAGTATTGTCACGTTAGCCGCACCGATGAACGGGACGTCCGCTTATGACCTGAACTTTGACCCGGACTTCGATCCGAACGCCGTCAAAGTCCCGTGGTGGAGCAACATCCTGGCAAAGATGATGGCGTCGGCGACAAAGCCGCAGAGGGATTCGAGAGACCCGGCGGACTACGCGGACTTCGACATGTTCATCGATAACGCAATCCGGTTCTATGCGGGCATCGAGACGCTGCCGCACGTTTACTATTTCTCGGTGCCATGCAGCTGCACAACGTTACAGGCGGACGGGACACATCGGCCGGCCCGCGGCGCTGTCGAGCCGCTGATCCTCCGGCGGTGCCTCCAGATCGGTGCTTACACGGGAACCACCCGCGGCGGAACCGTCGTCGGCGATGACTGGCGCGAGAACGACGGACTGGTCAACACGATTTCCGCGGTCGCACCGTCCGGCGCGCCGCGCAAAGCCCTGGACCGGAGCGACATCCGGCCGGGAATCTGGAACGTGTTCCCGACGTACGAAGGAGACCACATGGCCCTGCAGGGCGGCAGACGCCACCGGCGCGACGTGCGCGCCTTCTACCTGGACCTGGTCCGCATGATCGCATCGACCTCTTCTGAAAAGGAATGATACTTTGAATTGCATTCTCATGTCTGTCGAATATAATGGTTACAGAACGGAGGTGCACAATGGATAAAGAACAACTGTGGCAGAGGGCGGCGGACTTTCACGGACATGTATGCGGCGGCCGGATGATCGGGTTCCGGGCGTCCCTGTACGCGATGGAGCTTTTGGATCTGGAGCGCGCATCGGACGAGGAGGTCGTCTGCATCACGGAGAATGACAGCTGCAGCGTGGACGCGATCCAGGCGGTCCTCGGCTGTACGGTCGGCAAGGGGAACCTGCTGTTCCACATGCGCGGCAAGCAGGCCTTTTCGTTTTACAACCGCCTGACCGGCAAATCGGTCCGGCTGGTGCAGAAGCCGGCGCCGGCCGACGTACCGCGGAACGAGCGCTTTGAGTATTACAAAACCTGCCGGAACGAAGACATGTTCGATGTCAAGGACACCGTCATCGAGCTTCCGGGGGAGGCCAAACTGTTCACTTCGTACATCTGCGAATGCTGCGGCGAGAAGACCGGCGCGAACTGGATCCGGATCCTCGATGGCAAAAAAGTCTGCCTGGACTGCTGGGAAGACTACGACCGGCTGAACGTATAGACGCCGTTATAATGAAATAACACAAATTTGGCGAAAAAAATTGCATATTTTCACAAAAGGTGATATTTTTTTGTGAAATCTTATGCTTTTTTTCGCTTTTTTTCAGCATATGTGATACAATAACTTATTATTATACTCAGTCCGACAAATCACCTTAGGAAAGGACGTGAAGTTTTGCTAGTCTATATATTAAAACGACTCGCAGCAGCAGTGGGAACTGTCTTCGTGATCATGGCGATCACTTTCTTCCTGATGAATACCATCCCGGGAAGTCCGTTCCTGACCGAAAAATCCACGCCGGAACAGATCCAGCTGGCGAACGAGAAATACGGCCTTGACAAACCGCTCCCGGTCCAGTTCAAGAACTACATCGTGAATTATCTGCACGGAGACCTCGGTGTATCTCTCAAGATGCAGGAAGGAACCCCTGTTAAGAACATCCTGTTCAAGCAGGGCAAATTCCGGCTGTCCATCAAGCTCGGTATCAGCGCGGTCATCGTCGCCATCCTCTTCGGCGTTCCGCTCGGGTGCCTGGCGGCTTACAAACGAGGTACGTGGGTCGACGGGCTATTGCGGGTACTTACTACGGTCGGCGTCGCCATACCGTCCTACGTACTCGCGGCGTCGTTACTCATCTTCTTTGCGGTCAAGCACCAGTGGCTGCCGACGCTTTCCGGCTCGCTGGACAGCTTCAAGGCATGCATTCTGCCGGTCGTTTCCCTCGCGTTCTACGACGTTTGTTACATCGCCAAACTGACGAGAACGTCCATGCTTGACGCGATCAACCAGGATTACGTCCGCACCGCCAAGGCGAAGGGCGTCAAGAACAAATGGATCGTCCTCAAGCACGCGCTGCGGAATTCCCTGAGTCCGGTCGTGACATTCCTCGGACCGCTGATCGCGTTCATCATTACCGGCTCGCTTGTCGTGGAGACGACATTCTCCATCCCGGGCCTCGGCAAGTACTTTGTCCAGAGCGTCATTAACCGCGACTACCCGATCATCATGGCGACGACGGTCGTCGTATCCATCCTGGTCATCGGGATGAACCTGGTCGTGGATATCGTATATAAACTCATAGATCCTCGGATCACCTTGAGTTCGACAGACGAATAAGGAGGCAACCGTGAAACAGGCATTCAAAAAACTCAGCCCGTTCCAGGTTGATCCCGATAAAGTCTGGGCGGACTACGGTCTGAACGAATCCGACTTCGCGCCGGCGACCGACGCGGAGAAGGAAGAAATGGTAGAAATCAGAAAGAGCGTCTCTTATTGGAAAGACGCGGCGCGGAGATTCAAAAAGAACACCGTTTCAATGGTGGCGCTTTTCGTCTTCCTCGTGACGTTGCTTTTCGCGTTTGTCGGGCCGTTGCTGATTCCATACGACTATGCGAATCAGTACCGGAACTCGCAGAAGCTCGGTCCGTTCGAATACTCCGATCAGGAGAAGCTCATCAAGAGCATCGAAGGGCAGACGGATTGCATGTTCGCGACCGCGCTCCAGCCGGGCTCCACGACCGCGCTCGACCCGGGTTCCTACTACTTCAAATACAAAGGAACAACCTACTGCTTCAGCTTCGAAAAGAAGTTCGCGGACTCCGTCATCATCCTGAAGGACGGAGAGCTGTCCACCGTCCGGGAGGTTCACATCCAGAACGGCGAGATCAAGCGGTCGACGCCGTTGGAATACACCACCGAGATCACTCCGGGCGCCAAGGAGCTCACGGTCGTCAAGAAAGTGTTCCCGCACATGGTGGGAACCGACTCGCAGGGCCGTGACATCCTCGCGCGGACCATGTATGGTGCGAGGGTCTCTATCATCATCGGCATCGTAGCCGCCCTCATCGTCCTGGTGATCGGCTCCATCTACGGAGCGATCTCCGGACTGTGCGGCGGTGCGGTGGACTTTGTCATGATGCGGATCGTCGAACTCATCTACTCCGTACCGGAAGTCCTGATCGTACTGCTCCTTCAGGTCGTCCTCAAGGATCCGCTGCAGGTCTGGTTCAACACGTCCAAGACGTGGTTCGCGAACGCGCTCTCCACGCTGGGCGCCGGCATCGTCAGCATCTTCATCACGTTTGCCGCCCTCTACTGGGTCGGCATGGCGCGTATCGTCCGCGGCCAGGTGCTCATGCTCAAGAAGCAGGAATTCGTAACCGCAGCGACCGCGCTCGGCGCTTCCAACGGAAGGATCATCAAGCGGCACCTGCTGCCGAACTGCGTGGGCCAGCTCGTCATCACGACCTGCCTGCAGATCCCGTCGGCCATCTTCCTCGAGTCCTTCCTGTCCTTCCTCGGACTCGGCGTTTCCGCGCCGATGGCGTCCCTCGGGTCGCTTTGTTCGGACGCGCTCGGGACGATCACGCTGTTCCCGTACCGGCTGCTGTTCCCGGGAACTGTACTTACCATAATCGTTCTTTCTCTCAATCTGGTCGGCGACGGACTCAGAGACGCCCTCGACCCGCGGCTTAAGAAGTAAGGAGGGCGGAACGATGACAGACGAAAGAAAAGTCATACTTGAATTAAAGGACCTCAAGGTGTCCTTCTTCACGCCGGCCGGCGAAGTCAAGGCGGTCGACGGAATCAGTTATACGCTCCGTGAGCACGAGGTCATGGGCATCGTCGGCGAGTCCGGCTCGGGCAAGTCCGTCGAGGCGTATGCGGTCATGGGACTGCTCCAGAGCCCGGGCAAAGTCATCGGCGGATCGATTACCTTTGACGGCGAAGACCTCCTGTCGTATGATGAAGAGCAGATGCGGGAGTTCCGCGGCAACAAGGCCAGCATGATCTTCCAGAACCCGATGACCTGCCTCAACCCGGTCTACACGATCGGAAACCAGCTGATGGAAGCGCTCACCTGCCACGACAAGAATTATCCAAAGGATAAAGCCAGAGCGAGAGCCATCGAGATGCTCGAGCTCGTCGGCATCAACAACGCCGAGAAGCGCGTGGACCAGTATCCGCACGAATTCTCCGGCGGCATGCGGCAGCGCGCGATGATCGCGATGGCGCTCATCTGCGACCCGATGCTTCTGATCGCGGACGAGCCGACCACGGCGCTGGACGTGACGATTCAGGCGCAGATTCTCGACCTGATGAAGAGCATTCAAAAGAAAGTCGGGACGGCGATCATCTTCATCACGCACAACCTCGGCGTCGTCGCCGAGATGTGCGACCGGGTGTCCGTCATGTACGCGGGCAAGATCGTCGAGCAGGGCACGGATGAAGACATCTTCTACCGGCCGGCGCACCCGTACACGGTGGGCCTGCTCGAATCGATGCCGCGGCTTGACGCGAACGAACACGAGCGGCTGATCCCGATCGAGGGAACCCCGGTCGACCTTCTGAACCCGCCGCAGGGCTGCCACTTCGGCCCGCGGTGCTCGCACTGCATGAAAATCTGCCTCACCAAGGAACCGCCGTACGCCGACCTCGGCGACGGGCACATTTCCGCGTGCTGGCTGCACTTCATGGGCAAGGCGGGCGCGGACGCCGCATCCGATGACAAGACAGGAGGTGAGTGATCATGGCAGAACAGACAAAACTCCTGGAAGTCAAGGATTTAAAGAAACACTTCAGCGTCAAAAAAGGCGGTCTGAATAAGAAACAGACGGTCAAGGCGGTCGACGGCGTGTCGCTGGACATCTACAAAGGCGAGACCCTCGGCCTCGTCGGCGAGTCCGGCTGCGGCAAGACGACCCTCGGCCGTACGATCATCCGGCTGTACGAGCCGACCTCGGGCACCATCGTTTACGACGGACAGCCGATTTACGACTCCGGCAGCAAAGTCGCGGTCAACATGCTCCCGTACCGGCGCAAGATGCAGATCATCTTCCAGGATCCTTCGGCGTCGCTCGACCCGCGCATGACGGTCGGCGAGATCGTCGGCGAAGCCCTGGACATCCACAAACTTTACACGGGCAAGGGCGAGAGAGACGCGAGAATCAAGCAGCTCCTCAGCGAGGTCGGACTCAACACCGAGCACTCCAACCGTTTCCCGCACGCGTTCTCGGGCGGACCGCAGCAGCGCATCGGCATCGCCCGCGCGCTGGCGGTCGAGCCGGAGTTCATCGTCTGCGACGAGCCGATTTCGGCGCTCGACGTGTCGATTCAGTCGCAGGTCGTCAACATGCTCGAAGACCTTCAGGCCGAGCTCGGACTGACCTACCTGTTCATCGCGCATGACATCTCGGTCGTCCGCCATATTTCGAACCGCATCGGCGTCATGTACCTCGGAAACCTGGTCGAACTCGCGGACTCCTACGAGCTTTACCGGAACCCAATCCACCCGTACACCAAGACGCTGATGAGCGCGGTTCCGATCCCGGACCCGGTGATCACGCGGTCCAGAGAGCGGCTGATCCTTGAGGGCGACATCCCGAGCCCGATCAATCCGCCGTCCGGCTGTAAGTTCCACACGCGGTGCCCGTACGCGACGGAGCGCTGCAAAGAGGAGACGCCGGCCTTCCGGGATTACGGCAGCGGCCACTTCGCGGCGTGCCACTTACTTGAGAAGTAAGTCAATCGAGTTATTTATGTAACGTTACGTTACCTAAATATAAAACCTTAAATTTTCATTATGTTGAAGGAGGATTTTTTATGAAGAAACTTATTGCTCTGATCCTCTGCCTGACTGTGATGATTTCTCTCGCAGCATGCGGAGGCGGCGGTGGTGGCAGCGACGAAGGCGGCGACGGCGAAGCGGAAGGCTTTGTTGTAACTGCTTGCATCGCGTCCGAACCGGAAACCATCGACCCGAGTCAGATCAGTTCCGTTGACGGTTCCACATATGTCAACCATATGTTTGAGAACCTGATGAAGTACGTCCAGACCGGCGAAGCCGCGGACGAAAGCGGAAACATGATCTTCACCAAGGTCGACTTCGGTCAGGCTGAGAGCGTTGATGTATCTGAGGATGGACTTGTTTATACATTCAAAATCAGATCCGACGCGAGATGGTCCGACGGCCAGCCTGTAAAGGCTCAGGACTGGGTATATTCATGGCAGAGACTGGTCAACCCGGCCACGGCTTCTGAGTATGGATATTTCCTCGACGGTATCGTTGTCAACGCTGCTGAGATCCAGGCAGGCGAGAAGGATCCGAGCGAGCTCGGGATCAAGGCGATCGACGACTCCACGCTGGAGATCACGCTTTGCCAGGACACCCCGTACTTCCTCGAGATGTGCGCATTCGCTTCGCTGATGCCGCTCAGACAGGACGTCGTTGAAGGCAGCGACGACTGGACGACCCCAGAGAACATGGTCTGCAACGGCGCTTTCAAGCTGTCCGAGTGGACCCACGACTCCGTCATCAAGATGGTCCCGAACGACCAGTACTATGATGTCGCAAACCTCGGACCAACCGAGATCGACTGGTACCTGTCCGACTCCGAAACCGCGATTCTCGCTGCGTATCAGTCCGGCGAGTGGGCGTTCATCGAGGAGTTCCCAACCGACATGATCGGCGCCCTGCAGGATTCCGGCGACTGCTTCATCGATCCGTACGTAGGCACATACTATCTGTATCTGAACTGCGAGAAGATCACTGACTGGAGAGTCAGAGCCGCCATGGTCCTCTGCGTTGACCGTGAGAACATCGTCAAGAACGTTACCCAGGGAGGACAGGCTCCGGCGACCGGCTTCGTTGCGTCCGGCATCCTCGACTCCACCGGCGCGGACTTCGCGTATGGTTCGTCCGACCTCGGCGCGATCTATGCATGGCTGTCTGAGGCATATCCAGACTATGACCTGTCAACTTACGAAGGCAGATGCGACCTTGGTAAGAAGCTCTATCAGGAAGCGGTTGATGAAGGCGCATGGGACGCTGACGCGACCATCGTTTACAACTTTAACACGAGTGAAGCTCACAAGGCCATCGCAGAAGCCTGCGGTCAGGACTGGGAGAACAACCTCGGCCTCAAGATCACCCTGGAGAACCAGGAGTGGGCGACCTACACCAACGGACTCGGCGAGCACAAGTTCGGCGTTGCGCGTCTCGGCTGGATCGCTGACTACAACGACCCGATCACGTACCTCGAGCTGATGGTCACCGGCAACGCTTACAACTACGGCGTCTACAGCGACCCGAAGTTCGACGAGGCGATTGCTTCCGCGAAGAGCATGGATGCCGGTCCAGAGCGCGACAAGGCTCTCTACACCGCTGAAGAGACTCTGTTCGGCGAAGGCGGCTTCCCGGTTTGCCCGGTCTACTACTACACCAACATGTACTGCAACAAGACCATCAAGAATGTTGGTTACACCTCGATGGGTTACTACTTCTTCCATTACGCACAGCCGATTGCATAATCTGAACGCGATTTCAGTTTAAACGGGCTCATGCCGGCTGACGGCCGGCGGGTGTAAGAGCAAGAACAACAAAAGAAAGCGGTCCCGGTTGGGACCGCTTTTCTGTTGGTGCGCCCGGCGAGACTCGAACTCGCGATCTTCGCCTTCGGAGGGCGCTACTCTATCCACTGAGCTACGGGCGCACGACGCTGTGCGGGTGCCGCACAGCGGTGTTATTATATAATGGATGCTATTCAAAAGTCAATAACGATTCCCGGCCATCGCGAGCGTCAGTTGTGACGGCTGGCGTAAGCCGGATTAGCCGATGCCGTTGATCGCGTCGAGTTCATCCGGGTCCGGCATGGACTGCATCGCCTCGAGGACCTCGGCGAACAGCGTGTCGAGCTCCCAGCCGAGCTGTTCCGCGCCCTTGCGGATGATGTCGCGGTCGCAGCCCGCGGCGAAGCGCTTGTCCTTGAAGCTCTTCTTGAGCGACTTGACGTCCATGTCCTTGCAGCTCTTGGACGGCCGCAGGATGATCTTGGCCCCGATGAGGCCCGTGAGCTCGTCGGCCGCGAAGAGGAATTTTTCCATGTCATGGGTCGGCTCGACGTCGCTGCAGATCCCGTAGCCGTGGCTGCAGACCGCGTGGACGACCTCCTCCGGAGCGTCGATCTCCGCGAGCAGCTCCGGCGCCTTGACGCAGTGCTCCTCCGGCCAGCATTCGAAGTCGATGTCGTGCAGCAGTCCGCAGATGCCCCAGAAATCCGGGTCATTGCCGGTCTTTTCTGCATAATACCGCATGACGCCCTCCACCGTCACCGCGTGGTGCTGGTGGAACGGCTCTTTATTATATTTGGTCAGCAGATCCCATGCCTGTTCTCTCGTAATCATAATACAACCCTCCTTACGAAATTTGAACTCATTATAGCAGAAAAGCGCCTGTGATGGAACAGTTATTTGATCCGCGCGGTCACCCCGTGTTTCACATTGCTCCTTTATTTCGTCACGTTTGTATAGTATAATGCACTATGTATGAATATCTGCCGGATATAGGAGGTTGCTTTGACAGGGTATATCGTCAGCATTGTAGGTTTGGTACTGTTGTCGTCGTTTTTTTCAGCGACGGAGACGGCGTTTACGTCCCTCAGCCGGGTCAAGATCAAGAACATGGCCGCGGACGACGTGCGGAACGCCGACCTTGTGCTGGAGCTGACGGACCGGTACGACCAGCTGCTGTCGACGATCCTGATCGGGAACAACATCGCCAACATCGTCACGACGGCGATTGCGACGGTGCTTTTCATCAAAATATACGGTAACATCGGCGCGACGGTCGCGACGGTCGTGGTGACCGTGGTGGTACTGATCTTTGGAGAGATCACGCCAAAGAACTTGGCCAAGGACAAACCGGAGGAGTTCGCGCTCTTTGCGGCACCGCTCATCAACGTCATCCGGATCCTCCTCATGCCGCTCAACTGGATCTTCTCTCTGTGGCGCAAGCTGCTGGACGTCATGTTCGGTCCGTCCGATTCGCAGGCGTACTCGGAGGACGAGCTGATCACGCTGGTCGAGGAGGCCAAGACGGAGGGCAGCCTGGGCGAGGCGCAGAGCGAGCTCATCACCAACGCCATCGAATTCGAGAGCGTGGAGGCGATCGACGTCGTCACGCCGCGCGTGGACATCGTGGCAATTGAGCTCGGTACGTCAAAGAAAGAAATCGGGCAGGTTTTCAAGAGCACCGGGCTCTCGCGGCTGCCGGTGTACGAGGACGACCTGGACAACATCATCGGCGTCCTCAACCAAAAGGACTATCACAACTACGTGATCGCCGAGCACCGACCGGTGCAGGAGTACATCAAGCCGGTCGTTTACGTGGCGGAGACCATCAAGGCGGCGGTTCTCCTCAAGAAGATGCAGGCGAACAAGACGCACATCGCCATCATCGTGGACGAGTACGGCGGCACGACCGGCCTCGTGACGATGGAGGACATCATCGAGGAGCTCGTCGGCAAGATCTATGACGAGCACGACGCGATCGAGATGCGCGAGGTCACCGAGCTGTACGACGGGTCGTACACCGTGGCCGGCGGCGCGAATGTAGAGAAGTTTTTCGAGATGTTCGACGAGGACATCGACGTGGACGCGACCACGGTCAACGGCTGGGTCATGATCGAGCTGGACCGCCTGCCGAAGGTCGGCGACGCGTTCACCTATGAGTCCAGACACAAGATATTCCACGTCCGCGTGACGAGCGCGGACAGCCGGCGCGCCCTCATGACGCACATCCGCGTCGAGGACCGCCCGGACGATGACATATAACGAAGGGAGCAGAATGCATGGGTTTACTGGAAAAGATTTTTGGAGACCTGAATACAAAAGAAGTCCGCAAGATTGAAACGATCGTTGATAAGATCGAGGCGTACGATACCGCGATGCAGGCGCTGACGGACGACGAGCTCCGCGCCAAGACGGACGAGTTCCGGGCGCGGCTCGCGGCGGGCGAGACGCTCGACGACCTCCTGCCGGAGGCCTTTGCGGTGTGCCGCGAGGGCGCCGTGCGGAGCCTCGGAATGAAACATTTCCGCGTGCAGCTGATCGGCGGCGTAGCCCTGCACCAGGGCCGGATCGCCGAGATGAAGACCGGCGAAGGCAAGACCCTCGTCGCGACCCTGCCGGCGTACCTCAACGCGCTGGAGGGCCGGGGCGTCCACGTGGTCACCGTCAACGACTACCTCGCCAAGCGCGACGCGGAGTGGATGGGCAAACTGTACACGTTCCTCGGCCTCAAGGTCGGCTGCGTCATCCACGCGGTGACCGGCGAGGCGCGCAAGGCCGCGTACCTGGCGGACATTACGTATGGTACCAACAACGAGTTCGGCTTCGACTACCTCCGCGACAACATGGTCATTTACAAGGAGAACCTCACCCAGCGCGAGCTGAACTACGCGATCGTCGACGAGGTCGACTCGATCCTCATCGACGAGGCGAGAACGCCGCTCATCATTTCGGGCAAGGGCGTCGACTCGAGCAACATGTACATGACGGCCAACACGTTCGTCAAGACGCTGGTCGAGGGGCAGGACTACAAGATCGACGAAAAGGACAAACAGATCGCCCTGACCGACGAGGGTGTCACGGTCTGCGAGAACTACTTCGGCATCGAGAACTTCTCCGACCCGGACAACATGGAGCTTAACCACCACGTCAACCAGGCGCTCCGCGCGAACTACATCATGAAGCGCGACGTGGACTACATCGTCAAGGATGGCGAGATCCTCATCGTCGACGAGTTCACCGGCCGTCTGATGTACGGCAGGCGCTTCAGCAACGGCCTGCACCAGGCCATCGAGGCCAAGGAGGGCGTGGACGTCCGCTCCGAGTCCAAAACGCTCGCGACGATCACGCTCCAGAACTACTTCAGAATGTACAACAAGCTCGCGGGCATGACCGGTACGGCCAAGACCGAGGAGGACGAGTTCCGCGACATCTATAACATGGACGTCGTCGTCATCCCGACCAACATGCCGGTCATCCGTGACGACAAAGAAGACTCGGTTTATTCGACGCAAAAGGGCAAGTACAAGGCGATCGTCAACCGCATCGTCGAGGCGCACGCGACGGGCCAGCCGGTCCTGGTCGGTACGATTTCGATCGAGATCTCCGAACTGATCAGCGACATGCTCCGCACGCGCGGTGTCAAGCACAACGTCCTGAACGCCAAGCAGCACGAGCGCGAGGCCGAAATCGTCGCAGAGGCGGGCCGCGAAGGCGCAGTTACCATCGCGACCAACATGGCGGGCCGCGGTACCGACATCATCCTGGGTGGCAACCCGGAATTCGAGGCGAAGCGCGAGATGCGGCGGATGGAGTACACGCCGGAGCAGATCAGCTTTGCGACGGGCTTCGAGCGGTCCGACGATCCGGAGCTCCTCGAGGCGCGCAAGACCTTTACCGAGCTGCACGAGCGGTTCAAACAGGAGCGCAAGGCCGAACAGCAGCGCGTCCGCGACCTCGGCGGACTCTGCATCATCGGTACCGAGCGCCACGAGTCGCGGCGTATCGACAATCAGCTTCGCGGCCGGTCCGGCCGTCAGGGCGACCCGGGCGACACGCAGTTCTTCCTGTCGCTGGAGGACGACCTGATGCGGCTCTTCGGCGGCGAGCGGATGCAAAAGGTCGTGGAGCGCGTCGGCATGGACAGCGACGAGGCGATCGAGGCCGGCATGCTTTCCCGCCAGATTGAGAACGCGCAAAAGAAAGTCGAAGGCAAGAACTTCGGCATCCGTAAATACGTCCTGCAGTACGACAACGTCATGAACAAGCAGCGCGAGATGATCTACGAGCAGCGCCGCATGGTCCTCGACGGCGAGGACGTCAAGGACTACATCATGAACATGCTCGACGGCCTGATCGACGGCATGGTCGAGCCGATGGTCATGGTGTCCAAGTACCCGGAGGAGTGGAATCTGGACGAGCTCTACGAGAACTGCGCCAGGATTTCCCCGGCGTTCCGCGGCAAGCTCTCCTACACCGAGGACGAGATCCACGGCCTGACCGAGCAGAAAGTCAAGGACGATGTCCGCAAGGTCTTTGACGAGCTGTACGCCGCCAAGGAGGCGGAGATCGGCTCGGACAAGATGCGCGAGGTCGAGCGGATGATCATGCTCCGCGTCGTCGACAACAAGTGGATGGACCACATCGACGCGATGGATCAGCTGAAGCGCGGCATCGGCCTGCGGTCGCTCGGCCAGCAGGACCCGGCCGTCGCGTACGCGACCGAGGGCATGGGCATGTACGAAGAGATGATTTCGGACATCCGCGAGGAGATCGTCCGGTACTGCTACAACGTATCGGTCACCACGAGCACCAAGCGTCGGAACGTCGTTTCGAATAGCAGAAGCAGCAAAGAGGACTACGAGGACGACGATACGAGAGCGGCCAGGCAGAACCGCGCGGCGGTGCGCATCATGGCAAAGTCGGGTGACCTTGCGGGCGGCCCGGCGGCTGCGCCGAAGGCGAACAAGACCGGCAAGCAGGAGACGGTCCGCAGAGACCTCCCGAAGGTCGGGCGGAACGACCCGTGCCCGTGTGGCTCTGGCAAGAAGTATAAGAACTGTTGCGGCCGCAACCTGTAACCGGGACGGCTGCACCGTAGAGGGATAGATAAGGAGTACTAACGAATGGCAGACAATTATAACAACGGGCCAGTGTGGCACCGGCCGGGCTCCGGCATAGAGAACGAACCGGACAGCAACTGGGAAAACGAAATCACCGGAAATCTGTTCCGCGGATTCCCGGGCGGGATCAACGGGAACGACGCGCCGCCGCAGGACGTCGACTATGAGACGCAGCCGGAGCAGGACCCGTTCCAGGGACAGTACGGCGGCCAGTACGACAGCGGTCAGGCGAACAACTCGTTCAGCGGACGCTACGGTGAGCAGCAGGACGCTCCGAGCGGTAGCCAGTACAACCAAAGCAATCAGTACAGCCGGTACGACCAGGTACCGACCTACGACACGACCCGTGCCGCGCAGGCGGAAGCGCACGAGCTCGCGTATTACTTCGCCAAGGGCAAGGGATCCAGGGAACCGTCCGAGCGCCTCGTCAATATGACGGCGACCGGTCGCGGCTTTAACTTCGCGGCGTTTTTCCTGGGCATCTTCTACCTGCTTTACCGCAAACTGTACCTCGAGGCAGGAATCGCGTACGCCTTCGCGTTCGTGCTCACTATGTTCACCGATTCGGGTTCGAACTGGTACATCACGCTGGCCGTGTCGGTCGCGTTCGGGCTGCTCTTCCCGTTCCTCTATCACAACAAGATGGAGAAGAAAGTCCACGACGCGATCCGCGTGAACGCCGACATCCGGTCCTACCTGACTGAGAAGGGCGGTACCAACATCATCCTGCCGGTGGTTCTGATCATCATATACATCGTCGCGCTGTTCTACCTTGGAGCGGTGTGACCGCGGCAGACCGGGAGACTGCGACAGACGATAAGTTTTTTCATACAATTTAGGAGGACGTACCATGCAAACGTTGGCCGATCTCAGGCAGGGCCTTCTTTCCGCGCGGAAGAAGCTCATAGAGACAGGAGACTCTCTTTGACCTCGGTAAGCTGAGGGAGCGGGCGGAGACGCTGGAGAAGGAAGTCGTCAAGGACGGCTTCTGGAACGATCCGGAGCGGGCGAGCCGGGTGCTCAAGGAGCAGAAAGACATCCAGAAGAAACTGAAAGAATATCAGCAGCTCGAGGCGGAACTCGAGGACGCGGAGGCGATGGCCGAGCTCATCGACGAGTCCGAAAAGATGGGAGCCGGTCCGGAGGAGCTGCGCGACGAATACAAAGAACTGGAAGCGGGCGTCGCCAAGGTCACGGCGGGAATCGACGACCTGAACCTGATGACGCTTCTTTCGGGCCGATATGACGCGAACGACGCGATCCTGTCGATCCACGCGGGCGCCGGCGGTGTCGAGGCGATGGACTGGGCGGAGATGCTCGAGCGCATGTACCTGCGGTACTGTGAGAAACACGGCTTCAAGGCCGACATCATCGACGTGCAGAACGATACGGTGGCGGGCATCAAGAGCGCAACGATCGTCGTGAGCGGGGACAACGCGTACGGCTACCTCAAGTGCGAGCACGGCGTGCACCGGCTGGTCCGCATCTCGCCGTTCAACGCGGCGGGCAAGCGCCAGACGTCCTTTGCCGCCATCGAAGTCACACCGCAGCTCGAGGGCGAGCTCACCGTGGAGATCAACCCGGAGGACATCCGGATCGACACGTACCGGTCGAGCGGCGCCGGCGGGCAGCACGTCAATACGACGGATTCGGCCATCCGGATCACGCACCTGCCGACCAACATCGTCGTGACGTGCCAGAACGAGCGGTCACAGCTCCGCAACAAGGAGGTCGCGATGAAGATCCTCATGTCCAAGCTGGTCAAGCTGGCCGAGGAGGAGCACAAAGAGAACCTCAACGAGCTCAAGGGCGACCTCAACCAGGTGGCGTGGGGCTCGCAGATCCGGTCGTATGTTTTCCAGCCGTACACGATGGTCAAGGACCACCGGACGAACGCGGAGGTCGGGAACGTGGCGGCAGTCATGGACGGCTATCTGGACCCGTTCATCAAGGCCAAGCTGGTGCAGGACGCCAAGGAGAACGCGTAAGGCCGCGGCGGCGTGAAGGAGTGCGCTTTGAGAAAGAAATACGTCATTTTTGACTTTGACGGCACATTGATCGATACCAACGAGCTCGTCCTGAACTCGTGGCAGGCAGTTTACGAGCACTACCGCGGGGTTCCGGGCGACCCGGACGTGATTTACGCGACCTTTGGCGAACCGCTCTGGACGTCGATGGAGGCGCTTTTTCCCGAGGTTGACACCGAGGAGGCGATCCGGATCTACCGGAAGTACCAGATGGAAAGCTGGGAAAAAGAGATCCGCATCTTCCCGGGGCTGCGGGAGTTGGTGGAGGCGATCCGCGCGTCCGGCCGGTCGGCGTCCATCGTGACGTCCCGCATGCGCGCGACGACGCTCCAGTATCTGGACGTCTTCGGGATCCGCGGGATGTTCGACGTCATCATCACGGCGGACGATACGACGATTCACAAACCGAACCCTGAGCCGGTCCTGATCGCACTCAAGCGGCTCGGGGCGGACGCGGCGGACGCGATCATGTTGGGCGACACCCGGTTTGACATCGGCTGCGCGAACAACGCCGGCGTGGAGAGCGTGCTCGTCACGTGGAGCTTTCCGGTTTCGCCGGAGGAGATGGCCCGGCAGGGCTTCACCCCGTGCCACGTGATCGACCGGCCGGAGGAGCTGCTCGAACTGATTTAGGGGTACCGTCCCGCTTTTCCCGGAGAGGAACCGATGCTGAACATCTATGCGGCGCGCGAGAGCGTGGACAAAGAAAGATTCATATACCAGAGCGTACGCGGCGAGGCGTTTATCGTCGTACCGGACCAATATACGCTCGCGGCGGAGGAGCAAGCTTTGACTCACATGGGCAAGGCTTGTCTTTTTGATGTTGAAATCACGAGCATGCGGCGCCTCGGGCAGCGCGTGCTCGCGGAGACCGGCCGGGAGAACGTGTCGGCGCTGGATAAATACGGGCGGTTCATGCTGCTCAGCCGCATCGTGCGGGAGCACCGGGACGAGCTCGGGATGTTCCGCCAGGCGGCGGGGCGCGCGACGTTCCTCGAGATGGTGAACGACTTCATCTCGGACCTCAAGCAGCAGGACCGGACGGCGGCGGACATCGACGCGATGCTGGAAAGCGGCCGCGCCGGGGAGACGCTCGCCGGCAAGCTGACGGAGCTCCGGACGATCGTCGAGGAGTACGAGCGCGAGATCGCGGGCCGGTACACGGACAGCGAGGACTACATCGCGATGTACACCGAAGCGATGGCGGACGCGGCCCTGGTCCGGGGCAAGGAAATCTGGATTTATGGTTATGATAGTTACACGCCGAAGTTCCGCAACGCGATTCTCGCGCTGGCGGGGCAGACGACGGTCAACGTGGTGCTCAGCCGGAGCGACTACGGGCTCGACCGGACGGTGCAGGCGGTGCTCAAGGCGGAGGCAGCGGAGCGCGGCGTCGGCGTCGCGGTGCGCGAGATTCCGGCGGGGTACGAGTTCGCAAAGAGTGAAACGGCCGTGCGGATCGAGCGCGACCTCTTCGACCCGGACCAGAGCCGGGCTGCGGCGCGGAACCGGGACTTCCTCCCGGCGGACCTCACGGTGACCGAGTGCGCGAACCCGTACCACGAGGCGGAGAGCGCAGCGGCTTTTGTGCACCATCTCATCCGCGACGAGGGATACCGTATGCGCGACATCGTGATCATCGCGAACGACGAGGGCGGGATGCAGCCGAAGGTTGTCCGGACGTTTGCGGAGTACGGTCTGCCGCTCTTCGTCGACGCGCGGCGGGGCATCAGCGACTCCGGGGCGGTGAGCCTCATCCTCGGGCTGCTGGAGTTCGTCAGCCGGCGGCACGCAACCCCGCACCTTTTGACGGTGCTCAAAAGCGGGCTCACCGGGTACGACGAAGAGCAGATCTGGAACCTCGAGAACTACGTCAAGGGGTACCGGATCCGCGGGTCGATGTGGGACAAGCCGTTCCAATACGGCGGCTTTGAATATGCAGAGGAGGACTTCGCGGCGCTGGAGGCACTGCGCGCGGACGTGATGGCGCGGGTGCAGGCGCTGGAGGACCTCGTGAAGGCGAGCGACCAGGTCGACGCGTTTGCGGACGGCTTCCGGCGGTACCTCGCGGAGGTGTGGCAGCTCGAGGCAAAGCTCGAAGCGCTTGCGGCCGCGCAGGCGGAGCAGGGACACGTCCGGGAGGCGCAGCGCACAGCCCAGAGCTATGACGCGGCGATGGACATTCTGGACCAGGTGGTTCGGGTCCTCGGCGAAGACGCTTTTCAGTTGGAGGAATTCATAGAGATCTATAAGACGGGGATCGAGACCGTCGACGTCGGATTGATTCCGCAGGCGGCGGACGGGATCACCATGGGAACGATGATCCGGACGCGGCCGCTGCCGGTCCGGGCGGTCCTGATCCTCGGAGCGAATGAGGGAGTACTGCCGCTTGAGCCGTCGCCGGAGGGGCTCTTCTCGGTCGACGAGAAGGCCTGGTTCAGCGAGATGGACTTCCCGCTCGGCGGGCTGGACGACCTCAAAATGCTGGAAGAAAACGTCGCGATGTACCGGATGATGTCCCGGGCATCGGAAAAAGTATATATCAGTTACTCGATGACGGACGGGGAGGGGCGCGACATGAAACCGTCCCCGCTGATCGACCAGGTCCGCACGGTGTTCCCGCGCGTCGCGGTGCAGAAGGACATCGTGACGCAGGGCTTCGGGCTCGATCTGGTGAACGACCGGCGGGAGACCCTGCGGCACCTGATGGACTACATCAAGGAGCGGCCGGCGGCGCCGCCGGCGGAGACAGTGCCGCCGGGGGACCCGGCGGCTTCGGGCGCCGCGGCGCCGGACCTCCTGGCGCACGCGGTGATGGCCTGGTACGACGACAACGCGCCGGAGGTCCTCGCACCGATGGTGCGCGCCGGCCGCAGCGAAAACCGCGCCGAGCCGCTGTCCCGCCCGCTCGCCAAGCGCCTTTACGCGCGGCGGGACGGAGACTTCTCGTTCAGCGCCTCGAGCCTCGAGCGGTACGATCACTGCCCGTTCCGGCACTTCGTCCTATACGGTCTGCGGCCGCAGGGGGAGAAGGACTTCACCGGCGACCGGCTGTCCATTGGCGATATCTACCACGAGTGCATCATGCGGGTCTCGCAGCGGATGACGGAGGACGGGAAGCCGCGCGCCAGAGCGAGCGAGGAGGAGATCGCCGTGATGGTGCGCGAGGAGCTTTCCGCGCTTTCGGAGGAATACAAAGGCGGCCTGTTCGTCTCGAACGAACGCGAGAAATACCGCCTCGACCGCATCGCATCGGTTTGTGAGGACGCGGTCCGCGCGCTCGCGGACCAGATGGAGCGGGGCGAGCTCGAACTGCTTTTCTTTGAAGAGCGCTTCGGACGGGGCTGCCGCTTCGCACCGATCGAATACACCTTTGACGGCGAAAAAGTCTTCATCGAAGGCAAGATCGACCGCGTCGACGTCCTCTCCGGCGGAAACGTCCGGATCGTCGACTACAAGACCGGCAGCGACAAGCTGGACCTCGACCAGATGCGGTCCGGTTACAAGATGCAGCTGATGGTCTACCTCGAAGGGACGGTCGAGAGCGGCCTCCAACCGGCGGGGATGTTCTATTTCAACATCAGCGACCGCGACCTCGCGGCGAGCGAAATCTCCTCCGACAAACTCGAGAAAAAGCTCGCGGACGCGGAAGCGGCCCGCTTCGACCTCAAAGGCGCCTACGTGAACGAACCGGAGATCACGAGCAAGATGCCGCTCGACGTCATCAACTCGTCGAGCATCAAATTGTCGCGCGAGGCCTTCACCGCCCTCGAGCAGGACGTGCGGGCTTCCATCGCGCGGATCAGCAGCCGGATCCTCTCCGGCGACATTCGGATCGAGCCGACGGTCCTCGCCAAATCGCACCGGCGGGAGTGCCAGAACTGCGACTACCAGGCGATCTGCCGCTTCGACCTATCATACAGACATAATAACTACAGGAAAGTATAGCGATACATGCCTCTCAAAATCATTTCGATCGGGAGCAGCAGCTCCGGCAATTCGTACTTAATCACAAGCGGACGGACGAACCTCCTGCTGGACGTCGGGCTGACCGGCAGGGTTATCAAGAGCGCCCTGGCGGGCTTCGGGCTCTGCGCAAAAGACATCAACGGGCTCTTCGTCACGCACGAGCACATCGACCACATCCGGAGCCTGCGGATGATGGCGCGGGAGTGCGCGGACGCGCAGATCGTGACATCGCGCGGGACGCGGAACGCGTGTCCGGCCTTTGAGTTCATCGCCCCGGACCGGCTCAAACTCGTGCAGTCCCAGAGCGAACTCGTCATCGGCGACATTTACGCGCGGGCCTTTTCGCTCTCGCACGACGCGGCTGAACCGGTCGGCTTCTCGTTCTCCTCGGGCGGGGAGTCGCTGACGGTCGTCACAGACACCGGCGTCGTCACCGATGAGATTTTTTACGAAATCGCCGGGGCGGACAAGCTCGTCCTCGAAGCGAACCATGAGGTCAGCGTCCTCGAGGTCGGCCCGTACCCGTACATGCTCAAGCGCCGGATCCTCTCTGACGTCGGCCACCTGTCCAACGAGGCGGCGGGCAACGCGCTCGCCCGGGCGGTCGACCTCCGCGTGGACAAGGTGAAGGCGGGGCAGGACCCGATCCACGTCATGCTCGCGCACCTCAGTACGACCAACAACACCCCGGACAACGCCCGCCTCACGGTCAAGGACGTCCTCCGGGAGCACGGCTTCGCGGCGGGAAACGATTACCTGCTCAACATCGCCGCCAAGAGCGACATCACGCCGATGGACGCGCCGGTCTACGGCGCGGACGACGTCGTGGAGTGACGGATTACCGGACAACGCTTTCGCGCGGAATACGAACGAACCATGAACATCAACATCATCTGCATCGGAAAACTCAAGGAGAAATACTGGCAGGACGCGGCGGCCGAATACCTCAAGCGGCTCGGCGGGTACTGCAATGTCAGAGTGGTCGAACTCAAGGAAGCGAAGCTCCCGGCCAACGCGGGCGCCCGCGACGAGGAGATCGTCATGGAGAAGGAAGGCGAGGCGATCCTCGCCAAAGTTGCGCGTGAGGACTACGTCATCGCGATGGCGGTCGAGGGCCGACAGCTGGATTCGATCGCGTTCGCCCGGACGCTCTCCGGCATCTTCACCGGGACCGCACCGGGCGGCGCGGGCAAGGGCAGCTACCAGACCGTTGACTTTGTGATCGGCGGCAGCCTCGGCCTCTCGCCGGCGGTCAAACGCCGGGCGGACCGGCTGCTTTCATTCTCGCCGATGACCTTCCCGCATCAGCTCGCGCGCGTCATGCTGCTCGAGCAGATTTACCGCGCGTTCAAGATCAACGCCGGCGAGACGTACCACAAATAGGCCGGCACGCGCAGCTGCCCCACACAGACAGAGGGATGAAACGATGAAAACCGCTCTTATGATCCTATTGATACTGATCGCACTGACCCTTTTGCTGGCGTGCGTCCTCGCGTCCAAGGTGGTGACCGGAAAGCGCCAGACGCTCGAGGAAGCGATGCAGTGGCAGTCGGACCACTACGACACGTCGTTTTATACGGCCGTTGCAAAGACGAACTATGCGGTCTGCGGCTACGGGAACTACGTCCTCCACGTCGAGGCGCTCCGCAACCCGGTTCCGACGGACAAGTACGTGATCATCACGCACGGGTACACGGACAACCACATCGGGTCGCTGAAGTATGCCAAAATGTACCTCGACCTCGGCTACAACTGCATTCTCTACGATATCCGCGGGCACGGGGAGAACGAGCGGACGTACACGACGTACGGGGTGCTCGAGAGCCAGGACCTGCTCTGCCTGATCGAGGACACGCGGACCCGCTATCCGCGCCTGACCGAGCTCGGGCTGCACGGGGAGTCCCTCGGCGCGGCGACGACGGTCACGGTCATGAAATACCGCCCGGCGGTCGACTTCGCGGTCGCGGACTGCGGCTTCTCCGACATCTGGAACGTGCTCGAGGGGGCGTTCAAAGACATGCACATCCCGGCCGTCTTTCTGAACCTCGCGGACCTCGGGTCGCGGCTCCGGTACCGCCAGTCGCTCAAGGCCATGCGGCCGATCGATTCGCTGGACGACAACCAGGTCCCGATTCTCTTCATCCACGGGGCGGCGGACAGCTTCATCCTCCCGAAGAACTCGCAGGACATGTCCGACCGGACCCAGGGCTTGCAGCAGATTCAGCTCATTGAAGACGCGGACCACGCGATGTCCATGATTACCGATCCGGAGCGCTACCGCGAATACGTCGAGGCCTTCCTGGATGAGGTGCACGCGGCAGGATAGGGGGCAGTTGGCCAAACCGTAGCGCAGCCGGCTGAACTGCAGCCCATCCCGCTGAACTGCAGCCCATCCCGCGAGTGCTGATTCCACTTCTCCGCAGACGCTTTGACTTCATTTGAACAAGTCCACACCAACTTTTTTTGCCTTGAAACGGTTTTTATGCGTTCAGGCAAAAAATACTTTAGCGGGCTAAAGTGAAAAATCGAAAAAGAAGCGAGAGCCCTGCGCAAATGCCGCGTTTCAGCTGAAAACGCGATGGAAACAGGTGCCAAACATAGGACTTCAAAGAGAAGTTCGCTTGAAATTCACAAATAGTTGGCAACAATTTTGCCTCAAAGCGCGATTGAAGCATTCAGGCAAAAAATAGTGGTGTGGCAGCTTACATAGTGGCGTGGCGGCTTACAGCAGGCCGCGCTATGCTTTCAAATAAGGAAATACCCGCTCGGCGTTCTCACTGAGCGGGTATCGTTTTTTCATGTGATCGTTTTAGTGTGTTTCGGGAGCCGATTCCACAGAACCAGCCCGCTGTTACTTCGCCGACAGGTACTCGTCGATGGCAGCCGCGGCGACTTTGCCGGCGCCCATCGCGGAGATGACCGTCGCAGCGCCCGTGACCGCGTCGCCGCCCGCGTAGACGCCCTCGCGCGAGGTGAGGCCGTCTTCGTTGATGACGATGCCGCCCTTGCGGTTGACCTCGAGGCCCTCGGTCGTGGACTTGATCAGAGGGTTCGGGCTCGTACCGATGGCGATGATGGCCGCGTCAACGTCCAGGACGAATTCGCTGCCCTCGACCGGAACCGGTCTCCGGCGGCCGCTCGCGTCAGGCTCGCCGAGCTCCATGCGGATGCACTTCATGCCCGTGACGAAGCCGTTCTTTGGATCGCGCGGGTCGTCCGGATTGTTGTAGCCGAGAATCTCAATCGGGTTGTTGAGCAGCTTGAAGTCGATGCCTTCCTCGATGGCGTGCTCGACTTCTTCCGCTCTCGCCGGGAGCTCCTCCATGGACCGTCTGTAGACGATGTAAACGTGCTCCGCGCCGAGACGGAGGGCCGTTCTCGCAGCGTCCATCGCGACGTTGCCGCCGCCGACGACCGCGACCTTGCCGCCCTTCATGATCGGGGTGTGCGGGTTGTCGAGATAAGCCTTCATGAGGTTACTCCGGGTCAGGTACTCGTTGGCGGAGTAGACGCCCTTGTACGACTCGCCCGGGATGTTCATGAAGTTCGGCAGGCCTGCGCCGGAGCCGATGAAGACGGCTTCATAGCCCATCTCAAACAGCTCGTCGACCGTGAGGGTCTTGCCGATGATGACGTTGGTCTGGATGTCGACGCCGAGGTCCTTGAGGCCGTCGACTTCACGCGCGACGATGGCCTTCGGCAGACGGAATTCCGGGATACCGTAGACCAGAACGCCGCCGGCGGTGTGGAGCGCCTCAAAGACGGTGACCGCGTAGCCTTTCTTTGCAAGGTCGCCCGCGCAGGTCAGGCCGGACGGGCCGGAGCCGACGATTGCGACTTTGTGGCCGTTGGACGCCGGACGGACCGGCTTCTCTTCGGTCTTTGCGTTATGCAGGTCGGAGACGTACCGCTCGAGGCGGCCGATGCCGACCGGTTCAAACTTGATACCGAGCGTGCACTTCGCTTCGCACTGGGTCTCCTGCGGACAGACGCGGCCGCAGACAGCCGGAAGGGAGGACGTTTCCGCGATGACCTGGTAAGCGCCTTCGAAGTCTTTCTCTTTGATCTTGCTGATGAAGCCAGGGATGTTGACGTTGACCGGGCAGCCGGCGATGCAAGGCTGGTTCTTGCAGTTGAGGCACCGCGTCGCCTCGGCGAGCGCGAGTTCCTCGGTATATCCGAGAGCTACTTCGTCAAAGTTGTGAGCCCGCACCAGTGGGTCCTGGGAAGGCATTTCGTGTTTCTTAGGATTGATTGCCATGTGTCTTTACCTCCTCATTCTCTATGCGTTCTCCGCCTGCTTGAACAGATTGCAGGTTTCCTCGTGCGCTTTTCTCTCGTAATCGAAGTAGATCCGGCTCCGCGAGATGGCTTCGTCGAAGTCGACCTCGTAGCCGTTGAAGTCCGGTCCGTCGACGCAGGCGAACTTCATGACCTTGCCCTCCGGTTTGTTGAGAGTGAGGCGGCAGCCGCCGCACATGCCGGTACCGTCGACCATGATCGGGCTCATCGAGACCGTGATCGGGGCGTTGAATTCCTTGGCCGTCAGCGTGACGAACTTCATCATGATGAGCGGTCCGATGGTGATGATCATGTCAAAGGTCTCGCCCGCGGCCAGCATCTCCTTGAGCGGCACGGTGACGTTGCCCTGACGCGCGTAGGAGCCGTCGTCCGTCATGACGATGAGCTTGTCGGAGCACTCTCTGAACTCGTCTTCGAGAATCAGCAGGTCTTTGTTCCGGAAACCGATGATGCTCGTGACGTCCGCGCCGAGTCTGTGGAACTCCTGCGCGACAGGCCACGCGATCGCGCAGCCGACACCGCCGCCGACGATGCAGACTTTTTTGATGCCTTCGGTCTCGGTCGGTCTGCCGAGCGGGCCGACGAAGTCCTGAAGGTAGTCGCCTTCTTCCTTGTGGTTGAGGGCTTCGGTGGTGGCGCCGACGATCTGGAAGATGATCTTGACGGTCCCTTCCTCCTGGTTGGTCCCGGCGATGGTCAGCGGAATCCGTTCCCCGTCCGCGTCAACACGCAGGATGATGAACTGGCCCGGTTTTGCCTTGCGGGCGACCAGCGGCGCTTCGATCTCGAGCTGGGTCACGGTCGGTCTCAGTACTTTCTTGTGGATGATTTTATACATTTCATGCCTCCCTTTAAAAAGCAGTAACGTTACAGATTATTCAAGAACTTCGAGAAGTTCGATGCGGAAGTTGAGCTCCTTGCCGGCCATCTCGTGGTTGGCGTCAAAGGTGACGGAAGACTCGTCGCAGGCGACGACCGTCGACGGGAACTGCTGGCCCGCCGGGTTGTAGAGCACCACCTGGTCGCCGACCTTGAGCTGCTCCGCGTCCGGGAGCATGGAGATCGGCAGTGTGATGATCAGGTCTTCGCTCGGCATGCCGTAGGCTTCCTCCGGCATGAGGTGGATGTCGACGACGTCTCCCGGCGCCATGCCGCAGACCGCGCGGTCAAAGCCAGGAATCATCATTCCGACGGCGCAGATGAACTCGAGCGGCTCGCCGCGCCGGTAGGAGGAGTCGAACGTGGTTCCATCGTTAAAGGTTCCGGTGTAGTGCACGCGGCAGACCTTGCCGGCGTTCGGGCCGTCATAGAGGATCTGCGGACCGCAACCGCTGCAGCCGCCGCAGCCGCCCGACGCGCATCCGGAGGAAGCGCAGCCGCCGCAGCCGCCGCCGGAGAAGTCGAGCTCGTCCGATTCGTCGTGTGGATGCTCGTGGTCATGGTGGTCGCAGTTCACGCCCTGGCTGACCAGTTCGCCGCGGAGGAACGCCGCGACCGCTTCGTCCGCGTCGCCCTCGGCCCCCGAAAAGACGACGATGCCGGCGTCCGCCAGCGCAGCCTGTGCGCCGTCGCCCAGGCCGCCGCAGATCAGCAGGTCGACTCCGTAGCTCGAGAGGACGCCGGCCAGGGCTTCGTGGCCTTCGCCGCCCGTCCCGACGACCTCGGAGGAGAGGACCTGTCCGTCCCGGACCTCATAGAGTTTGAATTGCTCCGTCCGCCCGAAGTGCTGGAAGACAGAGCCGTTGTCATAAGTTACTGCAATTAACATAAATCGAATCCTTTCAGAACATTGTTAATAAATTATCGTTGTTACCCTTTAATATATCACACCCGGCATCGAATTGATATGTTGAATGTGTGAACTGCGAAAATTTCCGGGTGAAATCGGGGACGGTTCCGGTTTTCATCTTTTTTTCAGCGGCGGATCTCGTCGACCATGACGCGGTACATGTCGGCGTAGAGGACGGAGTCGAGGTTGTTCGCGACGGCGTCGAAGCCCTGCGCCAGGTACCGGCGCGCCTCCTCCGGCGTGTTGGTGTAGGTCATGCACAGTTTGCCCGCGCGCTTGCAGGCCTGCAGGACCCGGCCCATGGCCGCCTGGAATTCCGGCCGGTCGAACTCCGCCGGGATGCCCATGCAGATCGACAGGTCAAACGGCCCGATGAAGATCCCGTCGATGCCCGGACTTTCCACGATCTCCTCGATATGCTCGAGCGCCTCCGCGGTTTCGCACTGCGGGAGGAGCAGGACTTTTTCATTGCTGTTCTCCATGTATTCGGTCAGCGTCCCGCGCGCCCACGGCTCGTTCCCGAACGCGCTGCCGCGCCCCTTGATGAAGCCGCGGTTACCCACCGGCGCGAACTTGCCGAGGTCCACGAGCCGCCGGAAGTCGTCGACGTCCCGCAGGCAAGGGACGATGATGCCTTCGGCGCCGTTGTCGAGCGCGCGTTGGATTTCCTTGTGCGTCACGTCGCCGACGCGCACGACCGGGGATAAGCCCTTACTGTCGGCGGCGCGGATCATGTCGCTCATCGGCATGGTATCGTACGGGCCGTGCTCGGTGTCGATGATGACGAAGTCGAGCCCGGTGTAGCCGAGCGTTTCGACGATGGAAGGGGTCGAGACCGTCAGAAAGGTCCCGACGACGCTTCCTTTTGCGGCGATGGCGGCTTTCAGCTTATTCAGAGTCATATGGACCTCCTGTTTTTTTGTGTACTTCTTGCACAAGGTGGGGGATTTGTGCTAATCTGATGATAACAAGTTTTTGCCTCGAGAGTAAAGAATTATCAGGGGGATTTTCAACATGAAATGCAATATATGTGGTCAGGAAGTACCGTCCGACAGCGCATTCTGCCCGTTCTGCGGTGCCAAGATTGAACAGCCGGCGCCAGCGCCAGTCCAGCAGGCACAGCCGGTCCAGCAGCCTCAGCAGTATCAGCAGGCCGCACCGGCAGCCCAGCCGTTCCAGGCGGCTTCGTCGGTTCCGCCAGCCTATGCAAATGTCAAGGCGGATACAGGAGCTAAGAAGAGCAATCTTTCCAAGATCATCATCGCCATCGCGGCCGTCCTCGTGGTCGGCGTGATCGGATTGTTCGTTGGCAAGAGCCTCGGCTCCAAGGGCAGCAGCACGCCGACACCGTCTTCCACCACGGAGACGCCTACGGTCGAGCAGCCAACAGAACCGGAACCGGAACCAGAACCATCCGCACCGATGACGCTCGAACAGTACGCGGCCAACAACCCGTCCATGCAGCGCGAGATCGAGAACGCGTTCGCGGATGAGGAGAACCTGGACGGTTACGTCAAGATCGAGGGCAATACCATCATCATGGACGTCGACATCACAGCTGCGCTCGGCTCGGGCATCACGCTTGACGAGAGCACCAAGCAAGTCATCTGGGACAGCTTCGACGAGGCGTTTGACGATTCCGAGGCTGACCTCCAGAACTCGCTCCGGGGCATCGAGTCGCAGACCGGCATCGACGGCATCTCCATGCAGATCATCGTCGAGTACGAGGGAACGGTTGTCTACAACCGGACGATTTACGCGAGCTAACGACGGCGCGGGAACGCGTCCATCGCGGTAACACGACAACGCAAAAGCGGGGCCATGCGGCCCCGCTGCTTTTTTATTCATGAGCCTATTTGAGCGTGAGGGCGATGTCGACGATGCGGGAAGCGGTCTCCAGCTTGGAGAGCTTGCCGAGCTCGATCATGTCGTTGGCGGTGATCACGGTGACGACGTTGGTGTCGGTGCGGAAGCCCGCCCCCTCGGTCCTGAGGCTGTTCGCGCAGATCATGTCGAGGGATTTCTTCTGTAGTTTGGCGCGGGAGTTCTCGACGAGGTTTTCGGTCTCCATCGAGAAGCCGCAGATGATCTGGCTGTCCTTGCGGATCTTTGCGAGTTCGCCGAGGATGTCGTGGGTGCGGCGGAGCGGGATGGAGAGGTCGCCGTCTTTCTTCTTAATCTTGTGGTCGGCGGTCGTCTCCGGCGTGTAATCCGCGACGGCGGCGGCCTTAAAGATCATGTCCGCGTCCGGCGCGTATTTCATGACTGCGTCGTACATGTCCTCGGCACTCTTGACGTCGATGCGGGTCACACCGTACGGGGTGTCGAGCGCGGTCTCACCGCTGACCAGCGTGACGTCCGCGCCGCGCATCCGGCAGATCCGTGCGATGGCGTAGCCCATCTTGCCGCTGGAGTGGTTGGTGATGTAGCGGACCGGGTCGATGGATTCCTGGGTCGGACCGGCCGTCACGAGGACGGAGCGGCCCGCGAGGTCCTTGTTCATCGCGATCTTGTCCAGGATGCAGTCGAGCAGGAAGTCCGGCTCCGGCATCTTGCCCTTACCCACGTCGCCGCAGGCGAGCAGGCCGAACGCCGGGTCGATGACGTCGTATCCGCGGCGGCGGAGGGTCTCGAGGTTCTCCTGCGTCGCCGGGTTTTCATACATGTGGGTGTTCATCGCCGGCGCGATCATGACCGGGCAGGTCGCGGCGAGGAGCACCGCGGTCAGCATGTCGTCCGCGATCCCGTGCGCGGCCTTGGCGATGACGCTGGCGGTCGCAGGGGCGACCATGATGAGGTCGGCCTTTTGCGCGAGCGAGATGTGCAGGACCTCCGGAACGAAGTCGTGGTCGAACATGTCCTTGACGCACATGTTGCCGGTCAGGGTCTCGAACGTGAGCGGCGAGATGAACTCGGCTGCGCTCCGGGTCATGACGACGTGGACGTCGGCGTGCTGCTTCCGCAGGGCGCTCGCCAGAGAAGCGGCTTTGTACGCGGCGATGCTGCCCGTGACGCCGAGGACAATGGTCTTATTCTTTAACAAAGGGTTCACCTCGTTGATCTTTCTCTCCGATGCTGCGGCGGAGAACCGCCGTTTTTCAAGTGCATTATACCGCGGCAGGTTTGTAAAAGCAACTCATCGTAAAAGTGTCGCACAGCCGCGGAAGATGTGATACAATATATTGTATATTTGACGCGGCGGTGCAACAAGGGAGTTCCGCGCCGATGCCGCAAAAGGGGGGATCGAGATGATACAGGCCATCGTAGGAGCGAACTGGGGCGACGAGGGCAAGGGCAAGATCACGGATGTCCTTGCGCAGGATGCGGATTATGTCGTGCGGTTTCAGGGCGGCGGAAACGCCGGACACACGATCAAGAACGAGTACGGGAAGTTTGCGCTTCACCTGCTGCCGTCGGGAATCTTTAACCAGAAGACGGTCAGCATTCTCGGAAACGGTGTGGCGGTCAACGCGCCAAAGCTGATCGAGGAGATTGAGTCCATCGAGCGGGCGGGCGTCCCGCACGGGCAGATTCTGGTGTCGGACCGCGCGATGGTCGTCATGTCCTACCACATTTTATTAGATACTTATGAAGAAGAACGCCTCGCGGGCCGGTCGTTCGGGTCGACCAAGTCCGGCATCGCGCCGTGCTTCTCGGACAAATTCGCGAAGATCGGCTTCCAGGTCTGCGAACTGTACATGGACGAAGAGCCGCTGCGGGAGCGGGTGCGGAACGTCTGCACGATCAAGAACGCCCTGCTCGGCGGCTTGTACAACAAGCCTCTTCTCGACGAAGAGGAGATCTATAACGAGCTGAAGAGCTACGCGGAGATGCTGCGGCCGTACGTGGCGCACACGTCGGTGATTTTGAACCAGGCGGCCCGCGAGGGCAAGCGCATCCTGCTCGAGGGGCAGCTCGGCACGCTCAAGGACACCGACCACGGCATCTACCCGATGGTGACGAGCTCGTCGACGCTCGCGGGCTACGGCGCGGTCGGCGCCGGCGTCCCGGTCACGGAGATCCGCGACGTCATCTGCGTGGTCAAGGCGTACTCCTCGGCGGTCGGCGCCGGCGCCTTTGTGACCGAGTTCTTCGGCGACGCGGCGGTCGAACTGAGAAACCGCGGCGGTGACGGCGGAGAGTACGGTGCGACGACCGGCCGGCCGCGGCGCGTAGGCGCCTTTGACGCGGTCGCGACGCGGTACGGATGCATGATGCAGGGCGCGACCGAGGTCGCTTTGACGGTCGTCGACGTCCTCGGGTACATGGACGAGATTCCGATTTGCGTCGGCTACGAGATCGACGGCGCGGTCACGCGCGACTTCCCGAACACCCCGGTCCTCGAACGGGCAAAGCCGGTGTACGAGATGATGCCGGGCTGGAAGTGCGACATCCGCGGCATCCGCAGCTTTGACGCTTTGCCGCAGGAATGCCAGAATTACATCAGAAAGATCGAGCAGGAGATCGGCGTCCGGATCAGCATGGTGTCGAACGGTCCTGCCAGAGAGGATATCATTTATGTATAACGAACCATTGCGCCAGACGTGGGTCGAGATCGACCTCGGGGCGCTGGATCACAATATCAAAGCGATCAAAGCGCGCCTCCGCCCGGAGACGCAGGTCATCGGCGTGGTCAAGGCGGACGCGTACGGTCACGGGGCCGTCCGCTGTGCGGAGGTCCTGCGGGCGAACGGGGTCAGTCGCTTTGCGGTGGCGACGCTGCAGGAGGCGCGGACGCTCCGCGAGGCCGGCTTTGACGAGAAGATCGTCGTGCTCGGCATCGTGGCGGACGAGTTCGCGGACGTCGTGGTGCAGGAGGACCTCGTCCCGGTCATCAGCTCCGTCGAGAGCGCGGAACGGCTCTCCGCGGCGGCGCTGGCGCAGGGCAGGCGCGTTTCGTGTTTCATCAAACTGGACACCGGCATGGGCCGGATCGGCTTTCCGGTGCGAAACGGGGCGGACGTCGACCGCGCGGTTGAGGCGATCCGCGAGATCAACGACTTCGAAGGCCTCCGCATCGTGGGCCTGATGTCGCACTTCTCATCGTCCGACGAATATGAGCGGGCGTACACGGACTCTCAGCTTCAGTGCTTCGAAGAAGTCTACGCGCGGCTGTCCGCCGCAGGCGTCGACCTGCTGTGGCGGACGATCGCGAACAGCGCGGCGATCATTCAGTATCCGGCGACCCTCTTTGAAGCCGTCCGGCCGGGCATCATCCTCTACGGTTGCTACCCGTCCGACGAAGTCGACCGGTCGGTCATCGACCTCCGGCCGGTGATGTCAGTCCGCGCCAACATCGTGCACGTCAAAACGGTACCGGTGGGGACGTGCGTCAGCTATGGGCGGCGCTTCACGGCGGACCGCGAGACGCGCATCGCGACGATTTCGATCGGGTACGCGGACGGGTATTCGCGGGCGCTCTCCGGCAAGGCCGAGGTGCTCGTCAAGGGCGTCCGGGTGCCGGTGGTCGGCAATATCTGCATGGACCAGTGCATGATCGACGTGACGGACGTGCCGGATGTGAAGCGCGGCGACCCGGTCACGGTCATGGGCCGGGACGGTGACGAAGAGATCACAGCGGAGGAACTCGCGGCCAAGCTCGGAACGATTAACTACGAAGTCCTCTGCGACTTCGGCCTCCGCTTGGACAAGGTCTACGTCTGATTTGCAAAAGGAGGACCGCATGGTTCACATCGGCAACGACTGGGACGAAGTCCTGGCCGGTGAATTCGATAAGGAATACTATCTGCAGCTGCGGCAGTTTCTGATCCGGGAGTACCGGACGCAGACCGTGTACCCGGGCATGTACGACATCTTTAACGCGCTCAAATACACCGCGTACCAGGACGTCAAAGTCGTGATCCTCGGGCAGGACCCGTACCACGAGCCGGGGCAGGCGCACGGGCTCGCGTTTTCGGTCCAGCCGGGCGTGCCGCAGCCGCCGTCGCTGGTGAACATCCTGAAAGAACTGCAAAACGACCTCGGGATCGCTCCGCCGCCGTACGATAACGGCTGCCTGATCCCGTGGGCAAAGTCGGGCGTGCTCCTTCTCAATACGTCGCTCACGGTACGGGCGCACCAGGCCGGGTCGCACCGCGGCAAGGGCTGGGAGCAGCTGACCGACCGGATCATCAGCGTGCTGAACGAGCGGGAGAAGCCGATCGTCTTTATCCTCTGGGGTGCGAACGCAAAGTCCAAAGAGCCGCTGATCACGAACGCGGCGGACCCGGACCTCGCGTGGGCGGGGCTGTCCGCCGGCCGCCACCTGGTCATCACCGGACCGCACCCGAGCCCGCTTTCTGCGCACCGCGGATTCTTCGGCGGCCGGTATTTCTCGCGCGCGAACGACTTCCTGACGACGCACGGGCTGGAGCCGGTCGACTGGGACCTCAGCCATTAAGGAACACCATATGGAGATCAAATACAACAAAACAAAACCACTCGACTACGCAAAGCTGATGCTCCGCTGCGGCGGACGCCGGATCAGCGCGCGCACGATCACGGATTCGATCAACCGCTCACTCCTGACCGTCGGCCTGTTTGACGGCGATGAGCTGGTCGCCTTCGGGCGCATCGTCGGTGACGGCTGCATCTATTTCATCCTCTGCGACATCATGGTCGCGCCGGACTACCGCGACATGGGCTGCGAACAGCAGGTTTTCAAGGAAATGAACGACTTCATCCTGGAATTCGCGAGCGCCGGCAGCCGGATCTACGTGCTGGCGGACCGGCCGTTCGACGAGTCGTACCTCAAATTCGGCTACACGTACCTCGACCCGGACAGCATGGCCGTGCTCGAGAAATAGGCGCGTGCCTGCCTCCGGGCAGCAGCGCGTTCTATCGATGCAATCAAAAGCCCCTCAGGTTGTTTCAAAGGAACATCCTGAGGGGGTCTTTTCATTTCATAGGGCTTCAATCGAACGGGAAGCCGAAGTACGGGAGCGACGTCGTCGCTGACTCCGCCGCTGAAGACTCCGCCGCTGCGGCGGGCAACGAAATCATCGCCTGCACGTAGAGACCCGGATCGTTCGCGCAGGTTTCTGCGGGAGCCGGCGTGCGGTAGGCGCAGCGCGAATCTGCGAAGTGATCGGCGAGGAAGGCGGCCGCGAGGTCGGCGGCGGCTTCTGTCCCAAAGTCGTCCGGCGCCTGTTCCACGTCGGTTACGAGGAGTTCGTCGATGAAAAGGCTCGCGGTGTTTCCGGCAGGTTCGGTCGGGATCGTTGCATCGCCAGCGGAGAACGCGTCGTCAGCGGATCGCGTATACGCGGCAACCGCTTGAATCACCGCGGGATAGCCCGGCTCCGCAATACGCAGGCCGAGTTCAACAAGGCCGCTGACGGTCTGCTCGACAAATGCAAGCGCCTCATCCGACAAGGTGACGTGAGTGCGGTCTGCGAGCGCCTGCTCGCGGAGCGCCTGGTATTCCTCCGCGGTCAGCGCCCGGAATGATGATTCCGCCGCCGGGAGGCCAAAAGCACGTGATGTTGATGGATCGGACGCAGCAAAAGCGCGGTGGTCGTCGACCGGGTCCGAGAGGGAGCTGAAAAGCGGCCGTTGCAGGGCGTAGCCCCACGGCGCGTAGCCGAGCGGCTTGTAGAAGTCAATAAGGGAAGGGGACGCCGGGCAGAGCAGGGAGGCGCCGCCCCGGCTGTGCGCGAGGTCGCGCGCGAACTCCGTGATGGCGGAGCCGTAGCCCCGGCCGCGCGCGTCTGCACGCGTGTTGATGGCGTAGCTGACGTAGACCGGCAGTGCGGTTCCCGATGTGACTGAAGAGCGCGCGCCAGCCGCAGAACGCGGCCCCGTGAAGTCGCCCATGACGAACTGCGTGAGCGCGGCGACCACCTCGCCGTCCACGAGAACAAAGCTTCGGAGGTCGTCTCCGAAGCAGGCTTCCATCGCTTCATATACGTCCGGGCCGTCGCCAAAGGCGGCCTGCCAGAGCGCGAGAAACGCCGGACGGTCGGTTGCGGTCAATGGTCGGATTTGCATCGCGTTATTTCTCTTTTGCGAAGTATTTCATGAGCAGGACGTCCGGATGGTAGGATTCCTTGGCGCGGCGGAGCCCTTCGATGCCCATGTCTTCTTCGCGGTTGAAGTGCTGGATCTCCGGGATCGTCTCGCAGACCAGGTTGGCGAACTCGCGGTTCACCATGGTGTAGGCGCCGTCGATGCCCGGGAGGGCCTTCTAGAAGTGCACGTCGAACACCGTGTCGTCGAGCTGCGTGCCCGCAGTGAACGCGACCGGCACGTCGTTCTGGTACAGAAGGCCGCCGAGGAAGCCGAGCGCGCGGTAGTGCTCGAACATCTGGTCGATGGCTTCGGCCTCGGCCGCGAGGGAAGGGTCGCCCTTCTCGCGGTAGAATTCGTCGACAAAGGCCTTGGCAACATCGCAGTTCTCGCAGGTGATCCGGTCGAAGTGCCACGGACCGTTCCGCTCGAAGTGCTTGATGTGGTTGCGTTTGGAGGAGAGGTGGCGGCCCGGCAGCTTGCACAGCTTTTCCGCCGTGTAAATGTAGTCCGCGTTGTCGCGGTCCTCCGTTATCTCAAAGCGGTCACCGTACAGCGGCAGGAACTCCTTGAGGGTCTTGTCCGTCAGGCCGCGGAGAAAGAGCTTGCGCCCCGTCCCGTGCGCGTGGTCGAGCAGCAGCTCGAGTGACTCCGTCACGTCGCCGCCGCCCTTTGGGTACGCGTAAACGTGGTACTGCGGCATCGCGACCAGCATGCGGTTGTCCGTGAAATAAACCTGCGGCCGGTACGCCTTCCGCCAGATATACATGTTTGCAAAGCTGTAGTCGGCCCCGTGGCAGCCGCTCGCGCAGATCATCGAAGCGGCCCGGTCACGGTCCTCCAGCGTAATGTCTCTAAAGTCGATCATACACACCTCCGCTCCGTATTATACAATAGATTGTAAGCAATTGAAAGCGTTATGTTGAAATCCTACTATTCCGGTCGGAATTGTGGATTTCTTGTGAAATCTATTGCAAAACGCGGAAAAGGGTGCTATTCTTACATCGTTAAATGGAACGATTTTAAAGGGGGATAGTACAATGGCGGCAATTACCAAAGACATGATCATCGGCGAAGTGCTCAACGAGCATCCGGAGCTGGTCCGGACGTTCTTCATGAACGGCATGATGTGCATCGGTTGCCCGGCGTCCCAGGGCGAGTCCATCGCAGAGGCTTGCATGGTGCACGGTCTGGACGGAGACGCGCTGGTTGACGCGCTGAACGCGGCGCTCGAGGCGTAGGATACGAGAGTCCGTCGGCGCTCCTGACGGAGCGCCGGCTTTTTTTGCTTTTGCGGAAGCGGCAGGGAACGGTACGATGAAAAAAGAACTCCCGCACTTCAATATCGGCAGCTCGTACGGCGGCAACCAGGAGTGGTTCCGCACGTTTATGATGCGGCTCGGCGGCTGCGGCGCGGAGACCGCCTGCGACGCAAGCATTTACTTCGCGCGTGAACGCGGCGTCGCCAACATCTATCCGTTCGACGCCGGCCATCTGACGCGCGAGGACTACGTAAACTTCGGCCATCAGATGGAGCGGTACCTATGGCCGCGCCGCATGGGGATCAATACGCTCGACACCTTCATCGACGGCTACACCAAGTACCTGCAGGACGCCGGCGTCACCGGCCTGACGATGCGGGGCTTTTCCGGGAGCGAGCCGTATGAAGAGGCCGCCGCGGCCGTGCGCAGCCAGATCGACGCCGGCTACCCGGTGACGATGTTGATGCTGCGGCACGCGATGCGCCGCTACCGCGACTACGTCTGGCACTGGTTCCTCATCAACGGGTACGACACCGGCGACGACCCGGCGGGTGCAACGGCTGGTTCGACGAATGACGCGACAACCGGTTCGACCATCGATGCGGCTGCCAGCGGTTTTGCGGGCAATCAAAAGCCGGCCGGCGTGATACCGACCGGCACGACACCGATGCGCGTCAAAGTCGTCACGTACAGCGAGTACGAGTGGCTGAACTTCGAGGAGTTCTGGAACACCGGCTACGAGCAGCGCGGCGGACTGATCCTGTACCACCTGGATTGACGCACGCCACGGGCTGGCAGAACGCCGCCCGGCAGCGCTTCGGACCTGACAATTAACCTTTCGGACCCGATAATGAACCTTTCGGATCCGACAATTAACCTTTCGGACCCGATAATTAACCCTGATAGACTTTTGCTTCGGTCTCTTTGCGGAGAACGCGCAGTGCGCCTTCCGCGAGGGACCGCATTTCTTCTTCGCCCGGGAACACGTAGACCGGCGCGAGCTCTTCGAGGTAGCTCCGGAGCCGCTCGACGATGATCTTGCTGAAGGCGATGCCGCCGGTGATGAAGAACGCGTCGACCTTGAAGTGCATGACCGCCGCCATCTCGCCCGCGCATTTGACGTGCTGGTAGATGAAGGCGTCATAGATCAGTTTGGCCTTGGCGTCGCCCGCCAGAGCGCGGTTTTCGACCTCCAGCATGTCGCTGGTGCCGAGGTACGAGAACACGCCGCCCTCACGGCGGAGCGTGAACTTGATGTCCGACTTGCTCTTGCCGCCAAAGCAGTAATCGATCAGCTGGTTGGTCGGGAGGTGCCCGCAGCGGTCCATCGAGAACGCGCCTTCCTCGCCGCAGTCGTGGATCTCGACGCAGCGGCCGTGCTCGTGCGCGGCAACGGAGGTTCCGCCGCCGAGGTGGATGCCAACGAGGTTGAGCTCTTCGTATGGCCGGCCGATTGCGGCGGCGCATTTGCGCGCGACCGCCTTTTGGTTCAGCGCGTGGAAGCGGCTGGTGCGCTCCATCCCTTCAAAGCCGGTGACCTTTGCCACCTCCGGCAGCTCGTCCGTCGAGACCGGGTCGCAGAAATACGCCGGGACGCCGAACTCGTCATGAATCGCTTTCGCGATGACCATGCCGAGGCCGTGCGGCTGGCGGCCGCCGAGCTCGATGTCCTGCGCGTCGCGGAGGACGTTGTCGTCGATGATGTAAGTGCCGGATTCGATCGGCTTCAGTACGCCGGCCCGCGAGCAGACCGCGTCAAAGTCGGTGAATTTGTACCCGGCCTTCTCAATCGCCGCGTAGATATTCTCTTTCCGGAACCCGAGTTGCTGTGCCGGCATCTTCGCCTGCGCCAGCAGCGCCGCGTCATGGCGGACGGTCACGGAGTATTGCTCGGTCTCGTCCTCAAAGATCGCGACCTTGGACGACGTGGAGCCGAGATTCAATGTTAAGATCAGCATGGGAGACCTCCTATTGTTGTGATAATCACATTATATCAGAAATGAGAAAGGTGTTGAAATGTGAAAATCTTTTTGATACAATAGCAATGTTCACGAGAGCAATAATGATGAGGGGCGTTGGCGCAGCTGGGAGCGCGTTTGACTGGCAGTCAAGAGGTCACGAGTTCGAATCTCGTACGCTCCACCAAGGGAGCCGTTGGAATTCCAACGGCTCTTTTTTTGTCTATGCGTGTTCGCCTGTTTCGCCCATCTATGGAGTGTGAAGTTCGTTTTTACTTTACAAACGGGAATTATCATGTAAAAGTAAGTAATTATTACTTACTGACGAGAGAGGGCAGTGTTTCTTTGCCCTATATTAAGGTGAAAAAGCCCCGTTTCCAGGCTGCGGACTAAATATTTCCAGTAAATCGCATCATAAACTGCTTCCTTTTGAACGATAACGCATCAATACCGCAAAGGGATTACTTACCTTATAGCGGAACATGGTATGAAGTCAGTAAAAATGAACTTTGCCGCTGTCGGCAGAAGTACGCTGAACGTGGATTGCGGCTGTCGTATCTATCATTTGCGCCGCGGTCATAGTATAATAAATAAAATAATCATTTCAGACAAAAGGGTATATTTGACGATGAAGCATACGAGGCATACTAGGTTCGCATCAACAGTATTATCAATATTTCTATCACTGTTTACAGCGATTTTTATAATGTCCGCGGTTTTGCCTGCCGCGGTCTACGCGGTCGGCGAGGACGACGCGGCGACTGCGGAGGCCGGTGAACCGACGGAGATTGGCGAACCGGCAGAGGCCGGCGAAGACTCGCTGGACGACCCGGAGGACGACCCGAAGGCGGTCCAGGAAGTCCTACAGCTGACGCCGGAAGAGCGCTTCGGCACCGAACAGAAGCCGCTGGTCATCAACAAGACGGAGTTCCGGGACGTCAGCGGGGCGACGTTCATTTTCCTCGACACGTCCACCGTCGCGCATGAATGGACCTTCCCGTACTCCGACGAGTTCTTTGAGACCCCGCCGGAAGAGTTCAATCAGGTCTTCGCGCAGGGGTCGTTCGGCTTCGCGGTGTCCACGTTCCGCAGCACGAAGGGCATCATCGATCCGACCTACGAGACCTACCTCAGAGCGGCCGGCTTCACGGATATTTACCTTTTCGGTTACGACGAGCCGACGAGGATCGACTCGCTCTCGGGCGTCATCGCGCGCAAGGAAGTCAACGGATATACCGTCATCGCCATGGCGGCCTGCGGGCAGGGCTATGGCAAGGAATGGGGCGGAAACCTCACGGTCGGCCCGGGCGACGTGCATCAGGGCTTCCGCCAGGCGGCGGACATCCTGGAGGGGCAACTCGAGGAATACTATAAAAAATACCCAGTCGAAGGGCCAAAAAAGATGTGGATCACCGGCTTTTCGCGGGCCGGCGCGGTCGGGAACCTCACGGCGGCCGACATGATCGACTCCGGAGAATACGAAGCGGTCTACGCGTATCTCTTTGGCGTGCCGCGGACGACAAAACACCCGGCGGCTTATCCGGGCATTTATAACATCATGGGGCAGTTCGACCCGGTTCCGAACACGCCGCTCGCGACCTGGGGCTTCGCGCGGAACGGGACGGACGTCTACACGCCGGCGCAGGAGTCGGACAGCGGGTATCTCCCGCTCGCCAAGGCCGCCGCCGAGACCGGGGACCTTCTGTACGTCGGAGAGCGCTTCCGGAACAACCCGGAGATCAACTACCAGCTCCACCTGACGCTGGAGTTCATGAGCTGGTTCTTCCCGACGAACGCGGATTACGCAGAACGGTTTCAGGACATCCTCGTCAAGAACTGGAAGGAGCCGGAGGTCGATCACGTTCCAGAGATCCTGCTGATTTCCGTCAAACAGATGGACGACCTCAGCAAGTGGGAGGAGGAGGCCACGGACGTCCTGCTGAATTATGTTACGTATGTGGTTGGACAGCACATGCGGGCCAATCAGCGGCAGATCGACGACGGCAGCTGGCGCACCTTTGAGTCTCTCGGAGAAAACCTCGTTCTGGAGCACCGGCCGACGACCTATCTGAAATGGCTCTTTACGGACGCTGACCCGGAGTCACTCTTCACCTCCAACACATCCTATCGGCGGGTGTTTCTGAAGGGTGACTTCAGCCTGGCCGTCTACTCCGGTGGCAAGCTGATCCAGACGATGGATCGGGAGGGGCAGATCGAAGTGCCGGAGGACGCAACCAGTAAACTGTTTTCCATGAGGAACGCGGAAACCGTGATGGTCGTTTTGCCGGACGATGAAGCGTACCGGTTAATCATTCACACGGACGAGGATGGGCAGGAATTGACGTATTACGACGTCTTTGGCGACGTGTCGCATCTGAAGTCGACCGGCGGGACGATGTTCGTCTGCGAGGTCGATGCGGGGGATTACGAGATCGCCATTGAACCGTCTCTGGGGATGAAGAGGCCGGAAGTGATCTCCGGCCGCCTGGACACGAAGTCCGGCGTAGTCTTTCACGCCTCGCCGTTCAACATGATGCGGGAGGAGCTCGTCGGCGCCGCACCGGAATACCTGACGCTGGACATGCTTATAAGGATCGTCGTGATCGTGCTGGGGTTCGTCGTCTTACTAAATATAATCAACGACTTCGTAGGGATCCGGTGGAGAGTCCGGTGGTGGAGAGGATACTACGGGCGGGCCTCCGCATATTTCAGCGTCAACATCCGCGCCTTGAACATATTGGTTTTCGCGGTGCTGACGCAGTTTCTGACGTTCTACGCGTACTCGTTCGTCATAGCGCGGACCATTTCCGCCACGGTTATGATGTTCTTCATCTTTACGATGGCATTCCGCGGCTTCCTGCGGTTCCGAAACCGGTGGAACTTCCTGACGGCGATGGTTCTGCTGGCGCTGGTACCGCTCACATACAGATATTATTATGATGTGCCGTTTTTGAATGAGTTTTCGGCTGGAAATGTTTTGTTGTTCATCTTGGTGGTCGCTGTCCTGACGGCCTTCGCTGCCCGCGTCTGGTTCCGCAGGGGGCGGCCGGTCATTGATGACGACAGTGAGGATTACGACGACGATGACGATGATGGAGGTGAAAACCAGGATGGGATTGGTGATACACGACTTGAGCCCGACGGACTGGGACCGGGTCTGTGAGAAATACGAAGGCTGGACGGTCGTCTCCGACCGCGGCACGATTCGCCCGTGCGTCGGGTGCTTTTCGTGCTGGAACCGGACCCCGGGGCAGTGCGTGATCCGGGACGGCTACGAGAACATGGGGGCGCTCATCCACCACGCGGACGAAGTCGTCGTGATCAGCCGATACACGTATGGCGGCTTTTCCGGCTTCGTTAAGAACGTCTTCGACCGCTGCCTGAGCTACGTCCTGCCGCAGTTCGAAGTCATCAACGAGGAGACGCACCACAAGAAACGCTACGACGAGGATAAGCCGTTCACATTCATATTCCACGGCCCGAAACTGACCAGACTCGAAAAAGACAGCGCCCGCAAGTACGTGACGGCGGTCTGTGCGAACATCCGGGGACACGTCAAAGACGTGCTCTTCTGGAAGACGGAGGAGGGCGGTGCGGACGATTCCGGGCAGGCTACCACTAAAAACAAGCCGAAGCTGAACAAAATCAAGGGCAAGGTCGTCCTGCTCAACGGCAGCATGCGGTCCGCGAACGGGAACTCCGCGAAGCTCGCCCGCAGGCTGTACGGGCTGGTGGAGACCATGTGCGAGATCGTCAACCTGAGCGATTACATTAACTGTGAAGCGGACCCGCTTCCGATCCTCGACGGGGCAGGGGCGCTCGTCCTCTGCGTTCCGCTGTACGTCGACGGGCTGCCGTCCCAGGTCGTCCGGTTCATGAAACGGGTCGAGGACGCGTATGACGGAAAGCCGCTTCACGTTTACGTGCTGGCCAACATGGGCCTGTACGAGAATAAGCAACTGGAGAATCTGTTCAGCATGGTCCGGCAGTGGTGCGGCAGCGTTGGCTTCCTCTACTGCGGCGGCCTCGGGGTGAGCGCAGGCGAACTCGTGGGCGGCCTCATGGATCTCCTGCCATTCGGAAAAGGTCCGCTCTATAATATCGACACGCAGATCGACCGTCTCGCGCTGGCGATCGACGCCGGCGAGTATAGGGGAGAGTTCTTTCGGGGCCCGGGCAACTTCCCGCGCTGGCTTTACATCCAGATCGCGAACAGAAACTGGAACCGCACCGCGCGCAGGAACGGGATCCGCCCGCGGGACCTGTACCGACAGTTATAGGCTGCTATCGGCAGTGGAACACGCCTGCGGGAGCGGGCAAAGGAGGTGCGAACATGCTTTGGAACGCAAAAAATGAGTCCATCCGGGTCAACGGAGCGGACTTCGACTATATCACCTTCGGGACCGGGACCGAGCCGCTCATCATGCTCCCGGGCGTGGGAGACGGCTTTCAGACAGCCAAGGGCGTCGCCGTCCCGTTCGCGATGATGTACCGCTGCTTTGCGAAGGGGTACAAAGTGTACGTCTTTAGCCGGCGGAACAATCTGCCGGCGGGCTTTACCACGCGCGACATGGCGGACGACCTGAACGCGATCATGGAAGCCCTGAACCTCAGGAACGCCAACGTGTTCGGCGTTTCGCAGGGCGGGATGATCGCGCAGCAGCTTGCGATCCATCACCCGGACAAGGTCGGCAAGCTCCTCCTCGCGGTCACGGCGGCCCGGCCGAACGAGGTGCTGCGGGAGTCGATCGATACGTGGCTCGCGATGGCGGACCGGAACGACTACAAAGGCATCATGCTCGACACCGCGGAGCGGTCCTATACGGGCGACTACCTCAAGCGGGCGAAGCGGACGAACAAGGTGATTTCGAACTTCAAGCCAAAGGATTACACGCGGTTCCGGATCCTCTGCCAGTCATGCCTCGAGCACGACGTTTACGAAGACCTCGGGAAGATCGCGTGCCCGACCCATATCATCGCGGCGGACGAGGATAAGGTCCTCAGCGGCGAGGCGTCGGTCGAGATCCGCGACCGGATTCCGGGCAGCGAGCTGTACATGTATCACGGCTACAGCCACGGCGTCTACGAGCAGGCGAAGGACTTCAATGACCGGGTTTTGGAGATGCTGGAAAAGTAACGGTGCGGCCTGCAACACTTCCGCGGCAAAGCTGCACTTAATTTACAGAACTGAGTGAAAAGCGGGAGAAAACGTATGGACATCAGCAGGAAAGACCTGTTGCTCCTGTCCGTCTGCCACCTGCTGGTGGACGGGGTCTGCGCGGCGGCGCTCTTCGGAAACAGCGGTGCAGCGCTCGCGGGAGCGATTCTCATATATGATACGTGCGCGTTCACGACGCAGTGCCTGACGGGGATGCTGCCGGACAAGTACGGGCGGGGCAGGCTGTTCGTCCTGCTGTCCGTGCTGATGCTGGCGGCGGGGGCGCTGCTCCCGGTTCCGGCTGTCGTACAGGCGGTTATCATCGGGCTCGGGAACAGCCTCTTTCACGTCAGCGGCGGCTGGATGACGCTGCGGGGAAGCCACACGATGGGCCCGCTCGGGACATTCGTCGCGCCGGGCGCGATCGGCCTGTTCCTCGGGACGGCTTTTCCGGTGTTGCGGCTGCCGTTCCTCGCCGCGCTTGCGGTCTGCGCTGCAGTGCTCGCGGCGGACCCTGCGGCAAGAGCGGCGGAGCGCGTGGCAGCGGACCCTGGCGCGCTGGATGCGGCTGCCGGCAGAGCGGAGCCGAACGCATGTCGGACCACGTCGGCGGAACCGACTGCTGTTGCGGGCGGAAAAACGCTGTCCGACCGCGACCGTGCAACCCTCGCAGGGCTGCTGCTGGTTGCGGTGGCGGCGCGGGCGGTCGGCGGCTCCGTGGTCGTGTTCCCGTGGAAGACAAGCCTGGCGGCCGGGGCAATCCTAGTATCGGCTGTCTTCCTCGGCAAGCTGTGCGGCGGCTTCCTCGCCGACCGCGAAGGGGTCCGCAGGACGGCGGTCCTGTCGGTCGTGCTGGCTTCCGTCCTGATCGTGTTCTGCCACACATGGATGGCGCCGTCCATTCTGGGGCAGTTCGCGCTCAACCTGTCCATGCCGGTGACGTTGTACCTGATCTACCGGCTCTTCCCGGACAGCCCGGGCTTCGCGTTCGGCCTTGCGGCGGCCGCGCTCTGGCCCGGCACCCTGGCCGGCAAACTGATCCACCTGACCGGCGTCTGGGCCGGCCTGCTCGCGGTCCTCTGCTTTGCGGCGGGACTGGCCGCGGTTCTAATCACAGAAAGGAGATTGCAGAAATGAAAAGATTTCGAGTTGTTGCAGGGGCTCTGCTGATGGTGCTCGCGGCGGCGGGGACGGTATTTGCGGACGTCGCGGATCCGATCGAGCAGACGGCAAGCGTCCTGCTGCCGATCCTGCTCGTCGTCGTGGCGGTCATCGTCATCGTACTGATCATCCGTGCAAAAAAGAGAAAAAAATAAAAAGAACCGATGATTTTGTATGTTGGCTGCGCGCTCACCGTGGCGCTCGAGACGCTGTTCTTTCTTATCGCCGGCTACGGCAGGCGGCGGTATTTCATGTTGCTCTGCGTTGCGGTCAACGTGGCGACCAACCTGGCGCTTAACCTGACTTTGATGGTCTATCGGACCGTCCCGTTCATCCTGGCGCTGGAGGTGGTAGTCGTCCTCGTGGAGTACGCGGTGTACGCGGCGGCGGAGGGCCGGTCGCGGCGCCTGCTGCTCCTGACGCTCGGCGCCAACCTGACGTCGTTTCTGACGGGCGTCCTGCTCTTCGGATTGGAGTAGGAGGCGCAGCCCGACGCGTGGCTTACCGCAGGAGCCTGGCGGCGTATCATCGTCTGGTACTGCATTACCGCTGGTTGGTGTACCACAAGAGCATGAGCGTCGTCACGCGGTCGTAGGACGCGATGCCGTCCTCCAGGCCGTTCGCTTTGAGATAGGCGTCGTTGACCTCGTTCTGCACGTCGGACGCGGCGGTTTCGTGCGCCGCCCAGAATTCATCGTTTGCGATCAGCTCCCGGACGACATCGTTCGGGAGTTTTGCGCGGAGGATCGAGAAGCGATACGGGTCGACCTTGCGGAGCTCCCACCCGCCGTAGATCCAGGCGTAGATCCAGCCGCTCCGCTCAAAGACGGGGTCGCCCGAGGTGATGCAGGCGAGCCAGCCGATGTAGTTGGCTTCCCCCTCGTTCATATAGCCGCGGAGATGCGAGAGTTCGTGGCAGGCGGTGAAGGGCTTGTTGTAGCCCGGAATCTGTCCGTTGACGTTAGCTTCGATGGTGAACGGGGAATAGATGCCGGTGACGCCCATGCTGGAGAAAAACCCGGAAATCCCGGTGAAGAATTTTGGCCGCGGGTAGTAGCCGCGGAGGCCTTCGTATTCTGTCCCGAGGCGCTGCATGGCGGCCCGGGATTTTTTTTGCAGTTCGGTGTGGTCCGGGTAGGCGATTCCGCCGCCGGACGCCGCCGAGTTGTCGTTCAGGCGGTCGACGGCGTAGGCGCAGAAGTCATAAAGCTGGTCGTCGGTAAAGGCCGCGGACGCGTAGACGTCCCGCGGGACGAACGGGTCGCGGTAGTAGTTCACGCCGCAGTTCGCCGCGTAGAGGAAGAAGAGCAGCGCAACTGTGAATAGCAGGTGCACGAGGACCCTGAGCGGACGGCGCCGGTTCCGGACGATGTCAATGATCAGGAGGACCGGCAGCAGGAAGCAGAGGACCTCCGCGACGGAGAACGGCGCCGCGCCGGCGAGGCGGCCGAGGGTGCCCTGCCAGATCGGATAAACGTGTGCACTATACCACTCCGCAAAGCCGGGAACCTTGCGCGCGGCAAACAAAAGCAGCCCCGCGGTGAGCAGAAGGATCACCGCGGCGCTGCAGGTTCTTTTGTAATTCGGTTTGGACCGGTCCTTCATCACCGTTTGCCGCGGCCGACGCGGAAAATCACGAGGTCCAGAATGAGCAGGTACGCCGCGGCGAGGCCGAGCGTGACGATGCACATGGTGGTGCTCTTTGGCGCGAGGCCGACCAGGATCAGGACCGGCGCGCCGAGCAGGATGCCGAAGCTGCTGCCGACGATCAGATTGTTGGCAGCCGGCGTGGAGAGGTCCGGGTCCACCTCGCGGAGGAGGAGCACGCCGGAGCTGATCGTGCCGGTCAGCATGCCGAACATGGAGATGAAGCCTTCGTTATAGTAATCCGGGTAGACCGCTTTGCAGACATATTTGAGGTGCAGCCAGGTCACCACGCCGCCCGCGATGACGAGCAGGACGAACGGGAGGACGAGGCCGCGGATGTCCTCGACGTTGATGCTGCCGATGCCGGCGACGATCATGACGTCGAAGAACGCGCCGGACAGGCGGTTGAGCAGGTAATTGTTCTGGTACTGACGGTGGATGACGTTGGCCTTGCGGAGCCGCTCGAGGATGACGCGGAGCAGCATGGCGAGCGCGGCGCCGATGATGAAGTTGAAGCCCCAGATCAGCGTGTTGACGGTCTTGGCGACACCCGGGCTGAGCGCTGCGATGCCGGAGGTGATGCCCCACGCCACGAGGTATGTAGCGACGTAGACCAGGATCACCATGGCGAGCTGGACGCTGAGCTTATCGATGGATTCGGAGATCGGGATTTCGTCCTTGCTGTGGAAGAAGTCTTCGCTGTAGGTCTCCGGACCGCCGGAAACGACGTCCTTGAGCTTGCCGGTCCTGCGGAGCACGTTGAGGATGAAGACACCGACGAGGCAGGCGACGATGTAGCCTGCCGCCGCGATGGCGAGGCCGAAGCTGTGCCCGCCCGCAAAGCCGAGCGCCTGATAGCTGGCGCCGACGTTATTGGCCTGACCAGGGCCCTGGCCGTAACCCATTGGGAGCAGCAGACCGGCCGCCTGGAACATGTTCGGCATGACGGTGAAGGACAGCGCGAGCGTGATGATCAGACCCGTGACGCCCTGCACCATGTAAGTACTGACGATGACCGCGCCGGACCGCAGGCCGACCCGGCCTTTTTTGGTCTGTTGTTTGTTCTCCGGGACACGCAGGCTCATCGCGATGAAGCCGAGCGCGATGCCGTGGTAGGTCAGCGTCTCCATCAGGTTCTGATCCACATGGACGATACCGATCTGCTTTGCGATCAGGAGGAGAAAGCCGCCGAGGACCGCGATCGGCATCATGCTCTTGCGGACGAAGGAAATCCTCTGCCGCAGGCAGTTCGCGATGAGAATGACTGCTGCGATGTATCCGAACTGAATGACGAAGTTCCAAAGGGTATGGTTAGCTGCTGAAAAATCCATGAAGTCTCCTAAAAGTGCTTTTTTAATGATTATTGTTTATGAAGGTACTGCCACGCGAGAACGTACTTGCGGACGTTCGCGTCCTCCGGGTGAATCTGGTAGTAAACGCCGTGGATGGAGAAGAGCAGAAGGCTCGTCAGGACCGGCGCCATGAGCGTAACGTCGTTCAGGTCGAACTGTTCCTCGCCGACGGAGAACGTGATTGCCTGACCGTCCGCGCGGAACGCGAGGTCGCCCGTCGTGAGCAGGACGTCCGTGTGATCTTCGTCGACACGGGAAAGCTCAGCCGTTCCGTCGTTGAACGCGAGCGGCTCGCCGCCGGAGATTGCGTCGGCCAGCCGGTTGGTCAGCTCCACGCGCTCCCAGGCGTCCCAGTCCGCGATGGTCCGGAACGGTTCCGGCGGGTCGAGGAAACCGGTCGGGAGATACCGTACCTGGAAGCCGCAATTCGTGCAGTGAAGCTCGTCACCGGCGGCCTTCAGCGTACCGATTGACCGGCACGACGGACAGGCGAACAGCGCCCGCTCCAGGTGGCCGGCAGGCGCGACGTCCTTGCCCTGGTACGAAGCCGGGCCCTCCGGCTGGGCTTCCTGCCACTTCCATACGTCAAACTGCAGATCGCGGTCGATGGCCGCTGTGATCTCCTCTGGCTTCATGGTCCGCAGGACCTCCGGCGGATAGATGTTGACCGGATGCCCGTAGACCTTGCCGCGACGGACGCCCTTGGCCCAGCGCGGGAGGCTGAGATAGGCGCCTTCGAGGCGGTACGTGACGAGTGTCGCGCCGCTCTGCCGGACCAGTTTGCCCGTCGACGGGAAGACCGGCTGGGTCAGGCCGTCCCAGGTCTGCTCGCCCTCGGCGAAGAGGCAGACGGAGTGGCCGGCCTTGAGGTGCCGGAGGCAGGTCTTTGCCGCGGCCGCTCCGATGACCGCTTTCTTGCGCGGAATCGGATCGACCAGTGCCCGCAGGATCGGCCCGGCAAAGCGCCACCGCAGGATGTGCTCGCTCGCGACGAAATAGATCTGCCGGCGCCTGCCCATGGCGACGCCGACCAGCAACGGGTCCCACGCGCAGGAATGGTTCGGAATCAGAATGACGGGACCCTCGACGTTGAGCGGCTCATATGTGAAGTTGAACTTGCGGCGGATCCAGCCGCGGAGCAGCACCACGAGAACGCTCCAGATCCTCCTGTGGCGCAGCCATAGCCGTTGGTCCGCCTGATTGGTGTCAGCCATTGTCTTGATGTCTTTATACAAAGAATATAACTGCTTTTTCTATAATAGCATAAAAAAACGCTACAGAACAGTTGCAATTATGGGTTTGTTGTGATATACCAAATATGAACGATATTTTTTTAACAAAGTCTAGGGGTTTTATCAAAACAGAAAGGACAGATAATATGAAGCTCGAGAACAAAGTAGCAATCGTTACCGGTGCGACCTCCGGTATGGGACGCGCGACCGCGGTCCTCTTTGCAAGAGAAGGCGCAAAAGTTGTAGTAGTAGGCAGAAACGAAGCCCGCGCGAAGGCTGTCGTTGATCAGATCAAAGAAGAAGGCTTTGAGGCCATGTACGTCCTCGGCGACGCTTCCGACCTCGCATTCTGCGATGAGCTCGTAGCCAAGACCGTTGAGGCTTATGGCACCGTCGACATCCTCGTCAACAATGCCGGCATGCTGAGCCTCTCCTCCGTGACTGCGGTCACCATGGAAGAGTGGGACAAGATCTTCCGCGTCAACGTCGACTCCGCACTGAGACTGTGCCAGCTCGTCGCTCCGATCATGAAGGAGAAGGGCAAGGGCGTCATCGTCAACGTCGCTTCCGTCGCATCGTTCGCAGCGCACCACGGCTTCGCACCATATATTTCGTCCAAGCACGCGATGGCTGGTCTCTCCAAGTCCATGGCTTGGGAGCTTGGTCCGGAAATCAGAGTCAACGCGATCGCTCCTGGCCTGATCCACACCGCGATGGTCGACGGCCTCGGCGGCCCGGCGGCTCTCCAGGGCATGATCGACAACTGCCCGGTCAAGAGATGCGGACAGCCTGAGGACATCGCGACCGTAGCCCTGTTCCTCGCGACCGACGACTCGTCGTTCATCGACGGCCAGGTCATCAAGGTCGACGGCGGCTTCGAGTGCTAATCGCTTGAAACCGGTGACGGAGGTTTTTACAGCATCCGTACAATAACAGAGGTTCCATGACGAATGATTCCTTGCTCAAGGGCGGCCCTTTCGGGCCGCCCTTGTCGCGCCAAGAGCCGATCGCTTCGGAATCATTGCCATGGAACCTTATTAATTCGGAGGCGAATAGCCTCTGTTATCGGTATCACACCGGGAACCACTCGTTGCCTTGGTTTCACCGTTTGCGGAAGGTGCGCGCGAGGGCGAGGTTCGCCAGCGCGTAGAGCGCGATGGTCAGGAGAAGGATCCCGGAGAGATAATACGCCGCGTTATAGACCTCGTCGCCGTGGCCGGCCAGGCAGAGCGGAATGCTCACCGTGAAGGCGATTGGCAGCAGGACAATTTTGAGGACCTTGCCCGCGAAGTACCGCTTGCGGAAGACCAGGAAGAGGACGATTCCGATGACCGAGAGGACCGCGCCGATCACGAACCAGCCGTTGTAGATGAGCCGCGGGAGCGTCACGACGCCGCCGGAGTTGTCCGCGGCGGCTGGCGCGCGACCGCCCCGATAGATCAGTTCGTCGGCGTCGCCCGTCGGATAATAATAGACTTCTCCGAGGTCGCTTTTCTCGCCGAGCAGAACCAGCGTCTCGCCCTTTTGACCGTCGAAGCGGCTGAGCTTTGTCCGGTAGCAGCCGATAAAGACCATCGGTGTGCCGCTGTCCGGGTCCGTGACCCGTTCGATGTCGTAGCCCGACACGCCTTCGTCCAGGACCGCCACGACCTTCCCGTCGGACAGTTCTTCGACCTTGAGGGCGCCGTCGGAGCCTTTGATGTAAAGCGGGCTCGCGAGGTGGACCGCGGCGACGGTCAGGATGATGAGCCCTGCGATGAAGCCCATGATGAGGTTGATAAAATTCTTCTTATTAAGGAAGGCCTTTGTCAGGGAGATGCCTTCGGTCGTGATGGTCTGTAATTCTTCCCTCGAAACCTCGTCCGCCGCGCGTTCGCCCTTGAGGAGCTCCGCGACCGAGACATCGAGGCACCCGGAGATCGCCTCCAGATTGTTGATGTCCGGAAAGCCGCGGCCGGTCTCCCAGCGCGAAACGGCTTTATCCGAGACGAGTATTTTTTCCGCGAGCTGCGCCTGTGTGAGGTTCTTTTCTTTGCGGAGCGCCGCGATGAATTTGCCTGTCTTTTCTGTGTCCATGTTCTTACCTCCTGCAGAAACACTACCACAAAGCGCGCAGGAAGTCACCCTATGCATCGTAGAAGTGTGGTATAATGACGGAAATAACGATGGAGGAACTTAGTTTTATGAAGATAGACGAGAGACTGCACGGCTTCCGGGTGACGGAAGTCCGTCCGCTGGAGGAACTGGACGCGACGATGGTCCGGATGACTTATGAGAAGAACGGCGCGGACCTGATCTGGCTCGACCGGCCGGATGAGAACAAGACGTTCGCGATCGCGTTCAAGACGATTCCGGATGACGACACGGGCGTTTTTCACATTCTCGAACACTCGGTGCTCAGCGGCTCGCGCAAATACCCGGTAAAGGAGCCTTTTGTGAACCTGTTGAAGAGCTCGCTCCAGACCTTCCTCAACGCGATGACCTTTCCGGACAAGACGATGTACCCGGTGTCTTCGCGGAATGACAAGGACTTTCTCAACCTGATGGATGTATACATGGACGCGGTGCTGCACCCGTTGGCGATTACCGACCCGCACGCGTTCCGGCAGGAGGGCTGGCACTATGAACTCGATGGGCCGGACGGGGAGCTGACGTACAACGGCGTCGTGTTCAACGAGATGAAGGGGGCGTTCGCGTCATATGAGGACGTGCTCCAGTTTGAGATCAACCGCCAGCTCTTCCCGGATACCTGTTACGGATGCGAGTCGGGCGGGTGCCCGGAGGCCATTCCGGACCTCACCTACGAACAGTTCGTGGCGGACCACAGGCGGTTTTACCACCCGGCCAACAGCCGGATCTTCCTGGACGGCGCGGTCGACATCGGGCCGGCGCTGGCCAAGCTGGACAGCTTCCTCTGCGAATACGATGCGCTCGCGGTCGACGCGGAGATTCCGATGCAGGCGCCGGTCACGCCGGACGAGGTGACGCGGCCGTACGAGGTGTCCGAGGGAAGCGATGAGCGGCTGATGCTGGCGCAGGGCTGGGTCTACGGTGACTTCACGGACAAGGAGAAGTCCTACGCGCTCAACGTGCTCGCGGAGGTGCTGACGGGCTCCAACGAGGCGCCGCTGACCAAGGCGATCCTGGACCGCGGCCTCGCGATGGATGTGGACCTCCAGGGCATGGACGGGATCCTGCAGCCGTATCTGGTACTGGTCCTCAAGAACACACCGCTGGATAAACATGATGAAGCCTGGGCGGCTGTGGAGGAGACGCTGGAGCAGGTCGCGCGGGACGGCCTGGACCACAAACGGCTGCACGCCGCGCTCAACCGCCTCGAGTTCACGACGCGGGAGAAGGACTACGGGACCACGCCGCGCGGGCTGGTGTACGGAATGATGGCCCTCGACACGTGGCTTTACGGCGGCGACCCGATGCAAAACGTGCTGATCGGGGACGTGTTCGACCAGCTCCGGGCGCGGATCGACGAAGGATACTTTGAAGCGCTCCTGCGCGAGTGCATGATCGATAATAAACATACCGGGCGCGTGACGCTCACGCCATCTGCGACGCTGGGCGAGGAGAAGGCGGCCGCGGAGCGGGCGCGGCTCGCGGCGGTCCGGGCGACCTGGGACGACGCGGACGTTGCGGATGCGATCGAGCAGTTCCGCGTTCTGCGGGAGAAGCAGTCCGCGGAGGATACGCCGGAGCAGATCGCAAAACTGCCGACGCTTTCGCTGGACGACGTGCCGGTGGAGGTGCGGAAGGTTCCGCTCAACGTATCGGAGGCGGACGGCCGCACGGTCCTGCACGCGGACGTCAACACCGAAGGGATCATCTACCTTGACCTGTATTTTGCGGTGCCGGACCTCGAGATTCCGGAACTGCAGAAGGCTGCGGTCTTCGCAAAGCTGCTCGGCGACGTCGCGACGACGCATTACGACGTCAATGACCTGCAGTCGGAGATCGACGCGAACCTCGGCCGGCTGTCGGCGAGCGCTTCCCTGCGGGGGCAGACGGGCGTGACGGACGCTGCGACGCCGATGATCAACGTCAGCGTATCGCTGCTCGAGGGAAACAAGGACGCCGCGGTGCGGCTGCTCCGCGAGGTCCTGTTCGAGTCGCGGTTTGACGATACCGGTTACATTTTGAACGAAATCAAGCAGGCCCGCATCGGGCTCGAGCAGTCCATCATCGCCGGCGGCAACAGTTACGCGCGCCAGCGGGTGGTGGCCGGAACGACGGTGCTCGGCGCGCTGACGGAGGCGGTCTACGGAATCGATATGCTGCGGTTTGTGCAGCAGCTTGAGGCGTCTTACGAAGCAGACGGCGCGGCGTTCTGCCAGAGCCTCGGCGAATTCGCGAAGCGCATCTTTACCAAAGACCGCGTGACCGCCTGTGTGACCGGTCCGGTCGATCTGGCCTGGGTGGGCGAAGTCCTCACCCTGCTCGGCGACGCCCCGATGGGGCCGGCGGTTCCATACACCGTGAGCGACCGGCCAAAGGCGGAGGGCTTCCGGATTCCGGCCGCGGTGAGCTTCACCGCAAAGGGCGGCAACCTGTACGCGCTCGGCGAGGAATACACCGGCGCCGCCTCGGTCGCCGCGACGATCCTGACGTACGGTTATCTGTGGAACACGATCCGGGTGAAGGGCGGCGCTTACGGGACCGGCCTCCGGATGGCCCTGAACGGCGACGTACAGTTCAGTTCGTTCCGCGACCCGAGCGGCGACAGGTCGATCCACTCGTTCGACCGCGCCGCCGACGCCCTGCGGGACGTCTGCGCGGGTGGCGAGCCGCTGGACAACTACATCATCAGTACGATCGGCGGCCAGGACCCGCTCCTCACGCCGCGCCTCGAGGGCAAGAAAGCGATTCTGCAGTACTTCCTCGGGCAGACCCGGGAGGACCGGGAGCGCGTCCGCAGCCAGGTCCTGCACACGACGGCGGAGGACCTCTGCCGCGTCGCGGACCAGCTCGACACGGTATGCCGGACGGCCGGCGTCTGCGTCATCGGCGGCGCGGACATCCTCGACGCCTGCGGCAGCGAGCTCGACAAGGTGGAAAATCTGCAGAAATAACAAGTATAGAAAAAATCTATACCACAGAACGAGGCTATAGACGCTTTCTGTTTGAAGCACGGTAAAGCGGGCGGTAAGATGGTTTTGCGGGCAAGGAAAAGCGACAATAGAGAGCCCGACTTCAACCAGGAGGATACGAACAAATGAGATTAGATGCAGGCGGAAAGGCTTGCCCGATTCCGGTCATCATGGCCAAAAAGGAACTCGACGCAGGCGCGGCAGACGTTGAAATTATCGTAGACGGACAGACCCAGATCGACAATCTGACCCGGCTGGGCAATACCTACGGCAGACCGGTGACGGTCGAGCCTTGCGGAGAGAAATTCCTCGTCAAGTTCGCGGACGGCGACGGCACGATCCCGGAGGCCGCGCACGGCTACAACGAAGGCAGCTACGCGGTGTTCTTCAACAAAGCGAGAGTCGGTACGGGGTCCGACGAGCTCGGGCAGAACCTCGCCAAGATGGCGATTTACACGCTGAGCGAGAGCGACAAGATTCCGTCCTACATCCTGTTCATGAACGACGGCGTCAAGCTGACGACGGGCATCGAGCCGCAGATCGTCGACAACCTGAACACCCTGATCGCAAAGGGTACCAAAGTCCTCGTCTGCGGAACCTGCCTCAATTACTTCGGAATCAAGGACGACTGCAAGGTCGGAACCGTTTCCAACATGTACGACATCCTCAGCGCGATGCAGGAAGTCTCCAAGGTCATCACCCTTTAATCGGAGGATTCCGACCGGACCATGACAGACGAGTACTATCTGTACACCTTTGAATCCACGCACGGTGCGATCTCGACCGAGCGGCTGCTCAAGCCGCTCGGCTGCATTGTCATGCCGGTCCCGCGCGCGATTTCCACTAGCTGCGGCATCGCGGTCCGCGTCGAGCCTGACCGCATTGAGGCCACGGTTGATGCGTTCCGCGCCGGAAGCGACCTCGCGGCGGGGGAGTTTCAGATTTACCACATCCGCTCCGACAAGAGTCAGGTCCTGTTCGAATACGAGCCGTTCGACATCTGACGGCGAACGCTCTGCTGCGGCAAGCCGGAGCACCCCGGACCCGCGGCCGAAGGCGCACCCACACAGGATAAAAAAGCCGGATTTGTGCAACAACGTTTGTGCACCGGCTTTTTTTGTTGTACAATGAAGTCAGAATAACAAAGGAGTGGGTCAATTTGCTGAGGAGTTTTGTAAGAAGCGCTTATTTTAAGGCGGCTGCGACGTTCCTGATTTCGGGGGCCGTGCTGATTCTGTTCTTCAACTGGGTCAAGGCGACGGACTTCGGGAGCGCGGCGCAGAAATTCACGGATACGATGATGCCGATCTACATCGGCTGTTTCATCACGTTCATCATCTGTCCGGTGTACAACAGCATCGTCCGGGTGTTTTACCGGTACCTTACCAGCAACTCCGGATACAGCTCGATGAAGCTGCACAAGAACGTAAACGACGGTCCGATCGAAACGGTCAAGGGCAGGAAACGTGCGATGATCGTTTCCAGGGTCGTCGCGTCGGCTTTGAGCATGTGCCTGATCATCGGACTCGTTTTCCTGTTCGCGTACTTCGTGGTACCACAGGTCATCCAGAACGTCATCATTTTAATCAACACACTGCCGGCGCGGATGAACGCGTTCGTCATGTGGTCCGAGGTGCACCTCGCGCGCTTCCCGCAGGTCGTGGAGTCGATCAAGAGCATCGCGAGCAGCGGGACGCCGGAGATCATCGCGTGGGTCCAGGATCACATCCTCAAATCCGCGGACGGCGGGATGTCCATCGCGCAGGCGATTTCGAGCGGCGTTCTTTCGGTGTTCTCCCTGCTCAAGGACATTTTCATCGGCCTGCTGATCTCCATCTATTTGCTGAACTATAAGGAGACTTTGTTCACGATCGGACGCAAGCTGGTCACGTCCTGCGTCAGCGACAACAAGGCGGAGGGTCTGTACGAGTTCTGGGCTGTCCTGAACGAGACCTTCATCGGCTTCCTGGTCGGCCGGATCCTCGACGCGCTGATCATCGGGGTGCTCACGTATATCGTATTGTTGATTACCGGAATCAACATGCCGCTGCTGATCGCGGTCATCGTCGGGGTGACCAACATCATACCGTTCTTCGGACCGTTCCTCGGCGCGATTCCGTCCTTCATCCTGGTCCTGATGGACAGCCCGGTCAAGGCGCTCTGGTTCCTCGTGATCATCGTGGTGATCCAGCAGCTCGACGGCAACGTCATCGGACCGAAGGTCGTCGGAAACGCGATCCATCTGCCGTCCTTCTGGGTCTTGATGGCGGTCCTGATCGGCGGCGGACTGTACGGCGTGCTCGGCATGCTGCTCGGCGCGCCGGTATTCGCGGTCATCTACCGGTATATCGACAAGGGTGCAAAGCGGCGGCTCCGCCGCAAGGACAAACCGGAGGAGACCGAGGACTATTATTATCTGGGCAGCTACAGAATCGACAAACGCGAGCTATTTGAAGAAAATGAACATGAGAAATCCATTCTCTGACCTCGGAATCGACGAGGACAGGATATTACAGGACGAACCGATGGCGCGGCACACCTCCTTCCGGATCGGAGGGCCTGCCGCGTGGTTTGTCACGGTCATAAATGAAGAAGAGCTCTCCGCGGTGCTGCGGTACCTGACGGAGAACGAGATCAGGCACATGCTGGTCGGCAACGGATCGAACCTGCTCTTTGCGGATGCGGGGTACGACGGGGTTGTCGTGCGGCTCGGCGGCGAATTCCAGGACGCCGCCGTGACCGGCGGCGTCCTCGCTGCCGGCGGCGCGTGCCTCCTGTCCCGCGCCGCGGCAGCGGCCTGCGAGCACGGGCTCGCAGGGCTGGAATTCGCGTCCGGCATCCCGGGCTCGGTCGGCGGCGCGCTTTACATGAACGCCGGCGCGTACGGCGGGGAGATCAAGGACGTCTGCGTCCGCGCCCGCCTCATGACGCCGGACGGAACCGCTGTTTATGAGTGCGACGCCGCGGACCTCGCCTTTGCATACCGCAATAGTGCGCTCCAGCAGACCGGAGAGATTGTCCTCCGCGCGGACTTCGCGCTGACGCCGGACGACCCGGCGGCCATCCAGGCCCGGATGCAGGACCTGAACGAGCGGCGGACGAGCAAACAGCCGCTCAACTACCCGAGCGCCGGCAGCACGTTCAAGCGGCCGGTCGGCGGCTTTGCCGCCGCGTTGATCGACCAGGCGGGCCTCAAAGGGACCCGCGTCGGCGGCGCCATGGTATCGGACAAACACGCCGGCTTCGTCATCAACGTCGGCGGCGCGACTGCAGCCGACGTGCTGGAACTGATGCAGATCGTAAGCGACCGAGTATACGAGATGTCCGGTATCCGGCTCGAGCCGGAGGTCCGGATCATCCCATAGGAGTACTTTTTTGACAATTCTGACAGCATCCCAGATCATTCAACAATACCGCCTGACCCGCGACATGCATACGCATACCGTGTGTTCGCACGGAATCTTTTACGCGCACGGCAAAGGGACGATCCTCGAGAACGTCCGGGCCGCCGCGGCCCGTGGGCTGTGCGAAGTCGCCATCACGGACCACGGTCCGGGCCATCAATTGTACGGGCTTGATCAGGCCAACCTCCCGCGCATGCGCGAAGAGATTGCGCGGGCGATGGAACTCGTGCCGGGCGTCAAGGTCTGGCTCGGGGTCGAAGCCAACATCGTCGACACGCCGAGCGGCCTCGACGTGTCGGAGGACTACTTCAGCCAGTACGATCTCGTCCTCGCCGGCTACCACTACGGGACGGCCAAGGGGCATATGTTGGGCAACTGGATGACGTCCCACCGGCTGACGCCGTCCGGGAGCCGGGCGAGCCTGTCCGCGCACAATACGGATATGACCCTCCGTGCCTTGTACGGGCACGACATCATGACCCTCACGCACCCGTGCGACAAGGGCCCGTTTGATCTGCGGGCGCTCTGCAAGGCCTGCGAGGAGACCAACACGCTGATGGAAATTAACACCCGGCACCGCCACCTGACGGCCGACGAGCTTCGGACCGCCATGGAGTACGACGTCCGCTTCATCATCGACAGCGACGCGCACCGGCCGCAGGAGGTCGGGAACTACGCCGGCGGTATGCTCCGGGCGCTGCATGCCGGGCTGGACCTCACCCGGATCGTCAACATCGAGCCGGTCTCATCTTTCAAATAACAAACGACGTAACTGCGGCTTTTTCAGATAGGAGAGCTTATGAAAATCGTCATCATCACCGGTCTCTCCGGCGCCGGCAAAACCAGCGCCGCGAACTGGTTCGAAGACCAGGGATACTACTGCGTGGATAACATGCCGCCGCCGCTGGTTCCGAACTTCCTCTCGCTGGTCATCGCGGAGGAGCGGATCGACCGCGTCGCCATCGTCGCGGACGTGCGGACCGGCGGTTTTTTTGACGAGCTCGAGGAGACGGTCAACGAGCTCCGCAGCGCCGAGACCATCGACTGCAAGGTCGTCTTTCTCGAGGCGTCGACGGACTCCATCGTCCGCCGCTACAACGAGACGCGGCGCAACCACCCGCTCACCGGCGGCAAGGTCAGCGCCAAGGTTATCGAGGACGAGCGGGAGATGCTCCTCGGTATCCGCAAACCCGCCGACTACATCATCGACACCACCGGCATCCGCGGCAACGGGCTCGCGAACGAGCTGACGCGGATCTTCATCGGCAACGGGCAGGAGAGCTTCAGCATCAACATCACGTCCTTCGGATACAAGTTCGGGATTCCTGCCGAGTCTGACCTGGTGTTCGACATGCGGTTCATCCCAAACCCGTATTACGTACAGAGCCTCCGCAAGCTGACCGGGAACAACAAGAAAGTCCGGGATTACGTGCTCAAGGCCGACATTACAAAGCAGTTCATCCGTTCGGTCGACGCGCTGGTCAACGAGCTGATTCCGGGGTACATTAACGAAGGCAAGAGCCACCTCAACATCGCCTTCGGCTGCACCGGCGGTCACCATCGGTCGGTCGCCGTCGCCAACGAGATGGCCCGGATCTTTTCGGAGCAGGGGAACCGCGTCACGGTTACACACCGAGACCTCGACTTCATCACAAAAGGAAGATAACGCACTATTTAGGAGAATACCGTGTCTTTTTCGTCCGACCTCAAAGGAGAACTGTCCCGCGTCATGACCGATAAGAAACAAGAACAGCTCGCTGAAATAGCGGGCTTTCTTCGCGTGTCGGCGAGCATGCGCCTCGCGGGCGGCGGAAACTTCACGATCGTCTGCAACACCGAAAGCCCGGCCATCGCCCGGCATTACAAGAAACTCATCAAGAGTTACTTTGGCAGCACCGTGCGCCTCAGCGTCGGCGAGTCGATGGTGCCCGGCAAGAGCAACGAGAACCGCTACATCCTTACCGTGAGCCCTGAGGAAAAAAGCCAGCAGATCCTCCGCGAGACGGGGCTTCTGCTGATCCGCGAGGGCTACGATTACCTGAGCGACGGAATCTATCCGGAAGTCGTCCGTTCCAAGGGGAGCAAGCGGGCCTACCTCCGCGGCATCTTCCTCGGCTGCGGCACCATGTCCGATCCGCGCAAGGGATACCACCTCGAATTCGCGCTGACGAGCGAGCAGACCGCGCAGGACCTCCGCAAGCTGATCGGGTCCTTCGTCGACCTGTCCGCCAAGGTCAGCCAGCGCAACAAACAGTACGTTGTATATATGAAAAAAGCGGATTACATCAGTGACATGCTCGCCCTGATGGGCGCCGGCGGCGCGATGATGGACTTCGAGAACATCCGCATCTACCGGGGGCAGCGCGGCACCGCCCAGCGGCACGACAACTGCGACTACGCCAACATGGACCGGACGCTGACGGCGGCCCAGGAGCAACTCGCGTGGATCCGGGCGGTCGATGCGAAATACGGCCTCGAGAACCTTCCGCCGGAGCTACGGGAGGTCGCGCGCGTCCGGATGGAGCAGCCGGAGGCGAGCCTCGCCGAGATCGGGGAGGCGCTCAACCCGCCGATCAAAAAGCCAGGCGTCAGCAAGCGCTTTGCGCGGCTCCGCGACCTGGCGGCCAGTGAGGAGCAGAGATGATTACAAAAGGCCAGTTTTTTGAAGTGGAAATCACGGATATGGCGGAGGACGGCAAGGGCATCGGCAAAGTCGACGGCCTTGCTGCTTTTGTTGACGCCAAGGGCATGGACGGCCGGAAGCGCGGCGCGGACGACCTGCCGGCGCGGTCCGTCGTCCCGGGCGACCGAGTCAGAGCCTGCGCCGCCAAGGCCAAAAAAAATTACGTCATCGCCGACGCGGAGGAGATTCTCTTCCCGTCGCCGGACCGCGTCCCGTCGGACTGCCCGTACTTCGGACAGTGCGGTGGCTGCACGATGCGGGAACTGTCGTACGACGCGCAGCTCCGCATCAAGCGGGACCAGGTCGTTTCCAAGCTGGAGCGGATCGGCGGCGTCCAGAGCCCGCTCGTCCGGGACATGATCGGCGCGGATACCCTCCAATATTATCGCAACAAAGCGACCTTCGCGGTCGGCCCGCACGGCGAAGTCGGCTTCTATCGCGGAAAGAGCAATTACGTCCTCGACATCGAGGACTGCCTTCTCCAGACCGACGCGGCGATGGTCTGCGCGGAGGCCCTGCGGACCTTCATCCGGAAGTTCGGCGTCTACTGCATGACGCAGTTCACCGTCCGGACCGCGTTCGCGACGGGCGAGATCATGGCCGTGATCGAGAGCACCAAAAAAGAGATTCCGCACGTGGACAAGCTGATTGAAATGCTCGACGACGCGGTCTTCAGCCTCGGCGCAGAGGCTCCCGAAACGGACGGAGAGGAGCCGTTCTACTCGCTCGAATCCGTCGCGCTCATCCACAGCGGGAAGTGCACGCTGCTCGCGGGAAAGCCGACCATCCTCGAGGAGGTCACCCGCGGCGACGGTCAGGTGCTGAAATATGAAATCAGCCCGCAGTCGTTCTTCCAGGTCAACCCGGAGCAGATGGTCAAACTGTACGACATAGTCGCGGAGTACGCGCTGGCGGACGTCCCGGCGGATCCGGCAAAAGCCGGCAGTAACACGATCGGGACGCTGCTCGACCTCTACTGCGGCGTCGGCTCGATTGGAATCTACCTGGCGGACAAGGCCGACCGCGTCGTCGGTATCGAGTCCGTCCGCCCGGCGGTCATCGACGCGAACCGCAACTCCGTGATCAACGGGCTCGTCAACACCAGATACATCTACGGCAAGGCCGAGGAAGAGCTCCCGGGCATGATGGGCCTCGCGCAGCTGAAAAAGTGGAACGAAGTGAACGAACTCGTCGACCGCGAGCCGCTCATCCGGCTCGACCGGGCCGACGCGGTGGTTCTCGATCCGCCGCGCGCGGGCTGTGAAGAGGCGCTGCTCGACGCGGTCGTCACAGCCGCTCCGGAGCGGATCATCTATGTGTCCTGCGACCCGGGTACCCTGGCGCGGGACGTCAAATACCTCTCCTCCCGTGGATACCAATTCGTCGAGTGCACGCCGGTGGATCAGTTCCCTTGGACCGCGCACGTAGAATGCGCGACATTGATGACGAAAGCATGATGCAAACCAACCGACAAAGCGGGATTCGAGGTATGAACATGAAAAGAATTGCATTGACATTGTTATGCGTCTTGTTGGCCATCACAGTTTCGGGATGCACAAAGAAAGCCGCCGTCAAAAGCACGATCGATGGGAACATGAAAACATACTATGAAATGACGGACGGGACTTGGATGTGTGACGACCATTTATATAAATACCGGCTCGAGATCAATGGCAGAATGCCGAATGCGGCTGTGGACACATCCTTCGTATATTTAAGCAATATCGAGGAGATCTCTTTTGATCAGGCATACAAGGCTGCGGGCGTCAGCAGCAGTTCGGATGACTATTTTTCACCGGAAGAAGCGGTCCTGGTAGAAATGTACTGAGTCGAGACGGTCGTCCGGGATCTGACGGAGAACGAGGAGAACAAAATGAAGCGATCGGAAATCAACCGGGCGATCCGGGAAATGGAGGCCGCGTGCGCGCGGGAGCACTGCTATCTGCCGCCGTTCTGCGGCTTTACGCCGGAGGACTGGCAGCAGAAGGGTGTAGAGTATGACGAGGTCCGCGACTGCAAGCTGGGCTGGGATATCACCGACTACGGGCAGGGGGACTTCGATCGGATCGGGTTTTCCTTGATTACGATCCGGAACGGAAACCGCGCCATGGCGGAAACGTACCCGAAAGCCTACGCGGAAAAGCTATTGTATTTGAAAGAGGGCCAGTACGCCCCGCGGCACTTCCACTGGTACAAGACGGAAGACATCATCAACCGCGGCGGCGGAACCCTGCTGATCCGGGTCTGGTTGTCACTTCCGGACGAGAGCGTGGACGAACGGTCGGACGTCACCGTGCAGTGCGACGGGCGGCGCTTCACGGTACCGGCGGGCGGACAGATCCGCCTGACGCCGGGGGAGAGCATCCACATCGCGCGGCTTCTCTACCACGACTTTTCCGTGGAGGCCGGGACCGGTCCGGTCCTGATCGGCGAAGTCAGCCAGTGCAATGATGACGAGACGGACAATCATTTCGATCCGCCGATGGGCCGTTTTCCGGTCATCGAGGAGGACGAGCCGCCATATCGGCTGCTGGTGGGCGAATACCCGCCGGCGCGTTGACAGAAGGAGGGAACTTATGGGGTATGTGAAATGGAGATATGAAGTCCTGGACCGCTTTTGCCAGGATGTGTTTGAGGCGTTCGGGTTCACCAAAGAGGAGAGCGGCATCATCAAGGACGTTTTGCTGACGTCGGACCTGTTCGGCATCGAGAGCCACGGAATGCAGCGGATGGTGCGGTACCACAAAGGAATCGAGAAGGGCATTATCCATCTGGACGCGAAGCCGGAGGTGGTGTTCGAGACACCGGTGTCCGCCGTCATCGACGGCCACAGTGCCATGGGGCAGCTGGTCGGGCATTTCGCGATGGAGAAAGCCATCGAGAAGGCGAAAGCATCGGGCGTCGGCATCGTGACGGTGCGGGAGTCCAATCATTACGGGATCGCAGGGTTTTATGCGAAGATGGCCAGCGATCAGGGGCTGATCGGCATGTCCTTTACGAACTCGGAGGCGATCATGGTGCCTACGTTCGGCCGCAAGGCCATGCTGGGCTCCAATCCGATCGCGGTCGCCATGCCGGCGGACCCGTATCCGTTCTTCTTCGACGCTGCCACCACCGTGGTGACCAGAGGAAAACTGGAGATCTACAATAAGCTGAGCAAACCGCTGCCGGAGGGCTGGGCGCTGGACAAAGACGGGCACGCAAGCACCGACGCGCCGGACGTCCTGGCCAATATCGTCGGCGGATACGGCGGCGGGATCATGCCGCTGGGCGGCAATCAGGAGGTCACCGGAAGCCACAAAGGCTACGGCTACGGCATACTCTGCGAAATCATCTGCTCCATCCTCTCCCTTGGGGTCACGAGCGCGCACTGCTGCACGTTCCCGGACAAAACCGGGATCTGCCACGGCTTCGTCGCCATCGATCCGAAGATCTTCGGCGACGCGGAACAGATCAAGAAACATCTGTCGGAATTCATGGAGGAGCTCCGGCAGAGCCCAAAGGCGGACGGACAGGAGCGCATCTATACCCACGGCGAAAAAGAAGTGATCGCCACGCGGCGGGCCATGGAGGAGGGGATTCCGGTGAACGACAACACGATGCTGGAACTCGCCGAGCTCTGCGACTATTTGAAGCTGGACTTCAACAGCTATTTCGAGGGGTATGAAGTCGTCGACGACGGGAGCATGTTCCGAGGAAATTACTGAAATTGACATACTTGTTTTATCACGAATTGAGGTTACAGAATGAATAACGACACAAAACAATTTCACGGCATTGCAGTCGATGAACCCATGAGGATCAAAGGCCGCCGCGGGTACGGCGTGAGCCTTGCGATCGCTAAGGGAGACGAAATCGAGACCTATTGTTCCGGCAGCGGCCGGTTTGGGGAGGACTTCCCGGTGGATCCGGACATGCTGTTCCAGGCCGGCTCCGTCAGCAAGCCGATGTTCGCGCTGACGCTTCTCCGATATACGGACAAGGGGTTGATCGACCTCGACGCGGACATCTCGGGTGTCGTACCCGAATTCGTAAAGATTCCGGTGACGTTCCCCGCGTTGCTGTCGCACACGGCGGGCTTCAACCTGCACGGCTTCCCGGGATACCGCGCGAAGGCTCCGCTGCTCACTTTGAAAGACGTGCTTTCCGGCGCCGGCATCACGCCGCGGCTCCGCAGGATCCGGCCGTACGGGAAGCAGGAGATGTATTCCGGCGGCGGGGTCACGCTGGCCGAGCTGGCGTTCACGCGCATGACGGGGACGACGCTGCGGGACGCCTTCGCAAAGGAAGTCGCCGCGCCGCTGGGACTGACCCGGACCGGCTTTTTCCAGCCGCTTGACGAGGACCTCGTCCCTCACGCCGCGTTCGGCGGCCGGCTCGGGCTCAGGGAAGACCCGGAGCACGGCTATCACTATTATCCGGAACATGCGGCGGCGGGCCTCTGGACGACGCCGAGGGAGCTCGCAAAGGTCGGCATCGCGCTCGCGAGAAGCTACCGCGAGGGCGGCCTGCTCGAGAAGAAGACCGCGGAGCGCATGATGAAGCCGGTCATCGAATCGTTCGGGCTCGGGATCATCAATTTCGGGGAGTTCACCGATTACTTCGGCGAAAACGCCGCCGGCCACGACGGAAACAACGCGGGCTTTGTCAACTGCTGGGTGTTCTCCCTGACCGAGGACCTGTGCGTGGCAGGCATGGCCAACCGGTCGGACGACTACACCGACTGGAAACTGACAGAAATTACTGCTGAGCTATTCAAGAATGAGAGATAATATATATATGGATAAAAACGCAATGATGCAAACCCTGGCCCGGGACGCTTACGAAAAGGGCAGCTTCAACGGGGTCTGGCTGTACGCGGAGGGCGGGGAGATCGTGTCGAAGGGCGCGTACGGCTTCCGCGACGCGGATGACAAGCTTCCGATGCAGGAGGACAGCATTTACGAGCTGGCCTCGATCACCAAGCAGTTTACGGCCGCCGCGGTTATGCTCCTCATCCGGAGAGGACTTCTGCGGCTGGAGGACGAGATCACGGAGTTCTTCCCGGAGATTCCGTACAAAGGCGCGACGGTCCGCCACCTCCTGACCCACACCGCCGGCGTACCGGACATCTACGACTCAGACTGGATCGTCAAGGTCTGGGAGGAGGAGAAAAAGATTCCTTCCAACGACATCATCCTCCGCTACCTCACGGAAAGCGGGGAAGGCCCGCTCTTTGCGCCGGGCGAACAGTTTGAGTACTCCAACACCGGGTACAATCTGCTGGCCGAGCTCGTTCAAAAGGTCTCCGGCGTCCCGTTTGAGGACTTCCTAAAGGAGAATATCTTTGAGCCAGCCGGCATGCACTCGACCGGTGTCTACCACCTGCGCCGGGACGGCGTCCCGTCCGACGATTTCGTCCGCAATCTGGTGCGGGAGGACGGCAGGTATCTCCTCCCGGACGACTCGGAGGGCGATTATGACGTGGCCGCGGTCGACGGCCTGAACGGCGACGACTATGTCTACACAACGGTCTTCGACATGCTCATCTGGGACCGGGTGCTGCGCGACGGCAGGGTCCTCACCCATGAGGAGCAGCAGCTCATGTATACGCCGTGCAAGCTGAACAGCGGTGAGGTCTATGAGGAGGACGGCGAGGGCTACGGCTTTGGCTGGGGAATCATCCGCGATTCGGAACTCGGCCTCATCGTCAACCACAGCGGCGGCATGCCGGGGCTGAATACCTGGTACGAGCGCTTCCTCGACGCGGACCGGGTGCTCCTTCTGCTTATCAGCCGCGATTCTGAGGACGCCAGAGCCTGCAAGGGCTTCTGGGACGGCATGCGGGACGTCGCAAAGGGCAAGGAACCTGCGCCGGTCCGGACGATCGAAGACATTTCGATCAAGGACCCTGACAAATCGAAGTGGGAGAGCTTCTGCGGGAAATACGAGAAGCTTGTGGAGGACTTCCCTCTGGAAGAAGTTTGTATGAAGGACGGTGACCTGTACGGCAAGGTCGTATGGGACGAGAACGACCGCTTTGAATGCAAGTTCTATCCGATCGGGGGGAGTACCTTCGGTAGGAAAAACGGCTTCGTCAGAATCGAATTCGGCGACGGCTGCGTGTCGATCAACGAGACCACCTGCAAAAAACTGTAGGCAGAACGTCTTACCGCAAGCGTATATATGAAAAAAGGCTCCTCACTGCCAGCGCGGCAGGAGGAGCCTTACTTCATCCCATAAGGTTTCGGTTATTGTTCATTCTTACGGCGTCTTCCGACAACAGCTGCGCCGAGGCATGCCGTCGCCAAAGCAAACAGCGCCAGCCATCCGAATGGGTTGTTGGTATCTCCCGTAGGAGGTTTCTTAGGGTCGTACGGATCTTTGTACTTGTTCGTGAACGTGAATACGGAGACGTCGACTTCTTCACCGTTCTTGTAGATCGTCAGAGTCTTTTGGAGCGTGCCGTCCTCTTCGGTGATTTCATAGTGCAGTTCGTAGACCGTCGAATCATACTCGTATCCCGCAAGTCCGGTGTCGAACTCGGTGATTTCATAGTCATACGTCCCCGGTTCCTTGAAAACGATCTCTCCAAATTCTTTCTCTACTCCGGCCTTTGCCTCGATCGTCTTGACCTTGCCGTTCGATCCCTTCGGCATCGGCATATCGACGTCCGCATCGGTGCTGATCGCCTCGAGCTTGAACTCGAACAGGTCACCCTTTGGAGCGTCATCGCCTTCGACTCGCTTGAGTACCGGAGGGTCGTCCTTCACCGGGGTATAACCTGTAAATGTGTTGGTAAATGTCACAGGATCATCCTCCGGCGCATTTGATGTCACGGTGAGCGTCCCGTCGCCGTTGTCGCTTACGGTGACCGTTACTTCTGCCTGTGTTTCATCAAACACATATCCCTGCCGCTCTTCGATGACTTCGACGATCTTATATTTGTGATCGCCTGTGTCATCCACTTCATCACCGTTGATCTTGTAAGTGAGTTCCTTGAATGCTACGTCGCCGTTCTTGTCGCATTCCGCGGTGTCGATGACATTGTCATCTTCGTCAAGCAGCTGGAAGGTAAACATCTCGTCGTCCGACAGTTCCTCCAAAGACTTTCCTTCGAGAATCTTCTTTGCGTGGAGTACAACGGTTCCTTCTGCTTTATAGGTGTTTACGAAGTCAAGAGCCTCCGCATTATCGTCAGGCGTAACCTCGAGAGTACCATCTCCGTTATCATCTACTGTAACCGTTACAGTGTATTGCGTGGTGTCTACAGCGATTCCATTACCGCCGGTCGACGTTTCTTTGACCGTATACGTATGTGTTCCGGTCGGATCATTATCCTTGTCGAGGATGTAGTCGATCTTCGGATAGTTGATCTTTCCGTCGGCTGCCGAGTTGGTTACTGTTGCGATTACTTCGTCGCCTTCCTTTACTTCAAACTCGAACTCGTCTCCGTCGGTCATCGCCCTCCCGACGATGCTCTTTGTTCCTTCAAATGTTATATCGCCCTTGGCTTCGTAGTCATTTGTAAAGATTAACGCTTCAACTTCACTGCCGTCTTTGAGGAAGGTCGGCGTTATTGTCAGGTTGCTCTGACCGTCATCTTCTACGGAAAGCTTTACTGTGTATTCAGTAGTGTCATAGGTTATTCCCTTTGTATCGCCAGACGGTACAATTTCTGTGAACTTGTACGTGTATTCCTTGCCGTCATCGGCGAGAACGAAGTCGATCTCACCGAACGCAATGTCTGCACTGTATCCGCTTGTCGGTTGGATCGTTACCGTGGTTTCTTCCGGCATCGGAGCACCTGTGGTTACCGCTTCAAGCTTGAATGTGAATTCGTCACCGGACCGGAACGCTCTTCCTGTAATGACTTTCGTCGCCTTCAGCGAATAAGATCCGCTGGCATCGTAGGTGTTGGTGAAGGCGAGTGCAGATGGACCGCTTGGTGTCGTTTCGACCTTCAGCGTTCCGTCCCCGTTGTCGGAAATCTTTACTGTGATGGTCTTTACGCTGTCGTTTGTAACGCCGGCAACCGTTCCCGTTTCGGTTACAGTGTAGGTGTAGGTCTTTCCTGCGTCAGCAAGCGTATAGTTTACCTCGCCGAAATCAAACGTTGCGGTTGTTCCTGCTTTTGGTTCGATCGTCACAGACGTGGTTTCAGGCATCGGCGCATTGGCATTGTTGCAGGTTACCGTAAACGTCCATGTGTCGCCGCTCTTGAATGCTCTGTTCTCGATGGTCTTCGTACCCGAAAGCGTGGTCTTTCCGGATGCATCATAGGTGTTGTCATAGTTTACAGTGAATGTGTTGGTGTCTTCGTCAAACGTTCCCGTTGCCGGAGAAGTGGCGGATATGTTCGTAACTGTAAGCAGCCCATTAACGAGTTCCACCGTAACTGTGATTTCCTTTGCCTGTCCGAAAGTTACGCCCGCAACGGTCTGGCCGGCGTTCTCTTCGGTTATCGTATACTTGTAGGTTCCAGCCGATGTATATTTGATTGTTCCGAACGTGTCCGTAAGATCGGCCGTGGAACCCGTGATTACGACCGTGTCTTCTTCCGGCATCGGGGATGTTCCGGTCGTTTCATCCGCATAAACCGCTTCGCCAGCGGCAAGGGTAAAGGTAAGGCTGTCATCGTCTGCCAACGTATAGTTTTCAGTAACCTTCTTTACCTTAAGTTCAGCCTCTGTTGCAGAGAGCCTGTTCTTAAACTGGTTATAGTAACGGACGTTCGGATCTTCAATGACGCCCGATACCGTATCGTTTGATACTTCGGTGGTGCTTACCTCTCCGTTTGTCGAACGGACCTGGCTGATGGTGTAGCCCTGTTCATTGATGGTGCTTGCCTTCGCAACCGGCGTTCTCCCGGACGTCTGTCCGCCGACATTGTCCGCCGGGTATTCATTCGCGTAGATTTCCTGGATCGTGTATTTCGTTCCGAGCGGAAGGTTCGTAAATCTTATTACTTCAAGCTGCTTTAAAGTCATGTCGACGGTTACCGTATGATATCCGTCTTCATCGGCAGGGACTTTCCAGATGAAGTGACCGTTCTCGTCTCTTTTTACGACGGTTGAGCCGCCCTGCTGCTCGGTTTCAACAAACCACTGCCAAAGCAGAGTGTTCCACGCCCTGTACTTGAGATCTCCGAACCGGCTTACGTCGGTGTCGAATCCCGTTACAGGGATGTCCTGTTCGCTGCCGTAATCATGATAACCGTACAGGTAGTACGCATTGGAAGTATCTCTTACGACATACTCGTATCCTACGATACCGGTAGGATCGCCGGTATCCGGAATGCTCAGGGTGACTCTATATGTGAAGGATTCATTGTTAAGCTGTTCCTGAGTCTTGTCGGAAAGCGAACCGTCGACGATCTTCGTAATGTCCAGCTCGCCGGTTTTTCGGTTCGTTCCTACCAGCTCTCCAGTACCCGTTCCGGATACGTAATAGGTCTTGCCGTCGATCTCGTATTCCTTTGCCCCGTCCGGATTTGTGTTGTATTTATCCTTTAAAGTCAGGTATGTAAGAGTCCGGTTTATAACCATCGGGCGGACGGTTTGCGTCGTGAATTCATACTCGTAATCTTTACCGGAGATGACTTCTTCCTCCAAAGAATAGTCGTGACCGGTCTCCAGAACCTCAATGACAGACTCTCCGTCTACCGTTTCTTCCCGCAGATAGCCCGGTGCAATATAGATGCTGTCAAACCAGTCTCCGGAAGTCGTAGGCAGGTCGATGGTATAGGCGTCATCTTTGTTTGGGGACGTCGTTCCGTTGTTCTGATAATACTCACCGTCTCTTAACAGATAGAATCTAACCGCTTCGTGTGACTGGACCGGGTTGATGTTGTCGGCAAAATCCTTCTTCACGGTCATTTCTTCGGTGATCAGTTCCATCTTGTTGTGACCCTTGTCGAAAGGATCCGTGTATTCGTGCCCGAGGTATGTATAAGATGTGAAGAGGTGAGTATTTGTCTTTATGTTGTACTCGGTATCTGATGTAATAATGGCTTGAAGCTGTTCATCCGTAAGATAGGTTGAACCGTCCTTCGTCCAGCCCTTGTTCTTTTCATATTCATAGGAACCGTTGCCCGGAATGTCTACGATGTACTGTTCCTTGTCCTTCTCGGAAAGGTCCTTGACCTTGACCGTTCCGTTTTCGAGGTTCGCGATGGCGTCATACGCCTCCTGGCTTGGCCAAACATCGAACTCGATGGAGTAGGTCGTCTCTTCCTCAAGGGTTCCGACGGTGCTCAAATCCCAGGTAACGCCGTTGTCGTCACTGAAGGAAGCAGACGGGGCGCCGATCCATTTCTGATTGTTTTTATAATATCTGAATCCGCCTGCGTTCCCGTGGATCTGGGCGCTTACCGAGGAAAGCTGGGTAACGCCGTCGTCAACTACAACGTTGCTGGATCCGATGTCCGTTTTGATCGTTTGCGCGATTCCTTCAAAGGCGCTTTCGATTTGTTCTCTGCTGCGGGCATTGATGTTTTCTTTGCCGCCCGCAATCGTAACCAGGGTCTCAAGGCGGTCTGCGCCTGCAGCGTTTCCGCAAAATACCCCGTAGAACTGTGATCTGCCGGCGATGTTGATCGCTTCGTCCTGCGAGTACTCAACCGCTTCCGCAGTATGTGAATAGTCGTTGTTGTATCCCGGACCGCTCGGATAGCCCACCCATCGATTCGGTTCCCCGTCCGTCACGAAGATGACGTAGGTCTTGTTGTTCTTCTTGTCTGCATCCGTTTCCGCCTGCGTTAAGAGCCCCTGGGCCTGTCGCAGACCGATTTCCCAGTTTGTTCCTGACGTTGAGGTGGTGTAGTCGAGCTGATATCCGCCGCTCGAAGTTCTTCCGTTAACATAGTCGAGAATCGTGTCCGGATCATTTGTCCACGAACCCTGTCCCCATGTGTAGGTGGAACCTGTCAGGTTGAATTCCACAAGAGCAAAGTTAATGTCGTTTTCGTCCATGTCAAGGGAATTCACGAGAATATTGAGAGCCGATCGGGCGGCTTCCATACGCATTTGTTCTCTCGGCACGTTACGGTTGTCGCTCTCCATGTCGTAGCTCATGCTTCTCGTGGTATCGAGAATAACGATTACGTTTGCTCCGACTTTTTCTTCCGAGTGCTGGACAGGCGCTGTGACATCCAGACGAATCGTGCTCGTTCCGTCCGAGTTTCTCGTAACCGTCTTGACGGTTGTCGGTCCGTGAACGTCTTCTTGTTCCGCGCCGGAAGGGTGCGTCTGATGCTCTCCGTAAAGGACGTAAATTACACTTCCATCGGCGATCGGAGTTCTTTCCTTCCTGATATTGTCTTCCCCGTCGGAAATGAGCTTATCCATCGCCCAGCCCGTCGAAGTCTTGAAAAGCTGGAGATCGATGTTGAAGCTTTCTTCAGCGTCTTCACTTTCCTTGTAGATCGCTCCATAGCAAGAATATCCGTCAAACTCGTTGTTTAAGCTGATGCTTCCGGTCGCATCGGAAACGTCAACCAATACAGGCTCGGAAATCTCATCATAGCCGCCGTCTTCATTCGGCGTTACGTAGTGGATCGTTGACTGTTGCTCATTACCATCGTTATCGGTCCAGGTAATCGCAAAATAGGAGAAGTGATCCACTTCGAAAGAGGCGTCGATGGAATCGATATCCGTGTCGGAAAGAGTCACGTCAACACTGCCGTCCGTCTTGTCCGAAACGTCCGCGACGACCTCTGCTTTATTGCCGACGATATGCGACATCTGAATGGATCCGGCGTCAATGTCGCTCAGCTCGGCTTTTTCGAGACCTTCCTTTTTGACCGTTACCTCGACGGATGTATTCCCAACCGGCTCGACTTCGAAACCTGTCGCGACACTCTCGAAGTGAATATCGTAAGCCAGGATCCCGTCATATGATTGTTTGCTTTTGGCCAGTGCTTTTTCAGTATCTTCAAGAGCATCCGACCCCTCTTCCAGAGGCATCACGACAAGTTCTACTTCCTCCGCAAATGCCTCTTTGTCCGTCGCGACTCTGACGGTTACTTCATTCGTTTCGACGACATATTCGGTCGGTGTGTCCGCGGCTTCATCGGCGGACACTTCTGGGATTTCGGTCTCTTCGAGATCTCCGGCCACTTCGGAAACTTCGGCCTCCTCGAAATCATCGGCCGCTTCAAAAGCTTCAGCCTCCCCGAAATCGGATTCTTCTTCCTGTGTATCTGTCGGAACATCGCCTTCGGTAGGCTCGGTTCCCTGTTCCTGCGCGGTCAGATCGTCTTCTGCACAATATACCATCGAGAACGATGGTACATAGATTACGATCATGGCCAGCGACAGAAAGAATGCCAAAAGTCTCTTCACGCTTGATTTTGTTTTCTTCATGATTACCCCTATGATATATGTGATGAAAAGTTAAGGTTCCCCCTTTATGCCAATAACAATTGTGATTATAACATTAATTATTATCACTCTCAACATAAACCCTACCTTTCGGTCCTTGACAGCGGAGTCCCGATCCTGGTGGATTGGGTGGACTGGGCCGGACACTGGCAGGTCGTCATCGGCCTCGACACTTGCGGGACGGACGATCCGTACGATGACGTGCTCATCATGGCGGACCCGTACGACGTAACCGACCATTATCAGGACGGCTATTACACCGTTCCGCTCGGCCGCTTTTTCTACATGTGGCGGGAAGGCCCTTGTGCGGGAAAGGACGAGCCGTATCAGCAGCCATTCGTGGTCGCTTCACCCAGAGAATAAGCAGCTGTGATTTGCGATTCGGAACTACTGTAAAGTGTTTGAATCATACGGGAAATCATGGACAGATAAGGGGTAACATGGTATAATAATTTAATATTTATACCATGTTTTTTAATTGCGTTTCGTTACTATATATTAAGCAAAAAACGATACATCTTGCTTGAGAAAAGGGAGTGCTACATGAATACCAGCAAGAAAAGAAACAACGGAATCCTTCGGAGGATCAGCGTCATTTTACTCTGTTTCTTCGTGTTCATGGTCACAGTGGTGCCGACGACGATGACTGCTTTTGCGGTTGCGGGAGACGGTTCCGAGGCCGACGAGGAACAGGTTGAAATGGCGACGGAAGAGACGCAGGAAGAACCGGCGGCGGACGAAACTGTTGAGCCGGCGGAGCCGGCGCCGGAGGAGGCAGATGCCGGGGAGCCGGAGGAACCAGCGGAACAGGTAGAAGCCGCCGAGGAAGAACCGGAAGACGAAGTAACGGTCACCGACGAGGAGCCGGAACCGGCCGGCGGAGACGTTGCTGAGGAACCTGTTGTGAAAGCAGCGGACGACGGCGGCCTCCGGGCAACTGCGCCGACGAAGCTTTGGGTTGCGCCGTCCGATACGAACAATATTCCGGTGCAGATTGACGTGTTTGTTTCAAGCACAAAAACACAACAGACTACAACGACGTACACCTGCGAACTATACTTTCCTGGAAACGCAAATCTGTCGGGTTGCCAGCTCTCCTGGGACGGCGGTCTTGACGCGACGGTAGGTACAACGACTCGATCCAGTGGCAGCTGTCCGATTCCGGATGTGGGTTCCACGACGACATATACTTTCACGAGCGGAAGAAACACTTATAAATATACCATCACAACCTACCAAGGGTCTGCTTCTGTGGTACCGATCTTCATCGATATCGACGAGACCTTCAAAGAGGAGGGGGAGACGACACCGCACACCATCGCAGCCATGGACGGCGACACCACTCACGAGAAATATTGTGTGGGCCAGATCTATATCAACGGTACGCAGTACGAATTGTCAAAAATCAAGGGCCGCGGGAACGCAACATGGATAGAATCGAAAGATAAAAAACCGTACAACATCACTCTGGGAAATAAGATTAAATTTCCGGGCATCGACTCTGAAAAGACCAAAAAGTGGTCCTTGCTTGCAGAAAACCTCGATCACAGTCTGCTCGGCAACCGCATCGGTTATCATCTCGCTCACGAGATGGGAATCGGCCAGGATACCGCTTCCGCAGACGTCTGGATGAACGGTGAGTATCAGGGGTGCTACACCGTTACGCCAAAAACCGATTCATTCGTTACCAAGAACGGTTTTATGATTGAACAGGACAACTATCTGGAGGGAATCGAGAACGGCGGAGATCCGCAGTTTAAACTCGATGGAATGCGGGAAGCCAATGGCTGGTCGTCTTGCTACAATCGTATTACTGTTAAAAAGATCGGCGACAATCTGCTTCTGAAAAACGGAGTGGTCGATGATAGTGACGAGAATCTGGATGCAGTATCTCAGGGAACGATCAAGCCTTGGCTTCAGGACGCCTGGGATGCGATCCGTTCTGACACCGGCTACAACAGCAAAGGCAAATACTATACTGACTATATTGATATCGAGAGCTTTGCAAAGATGTACCTTATGCACGAGTACGTCAAAAGTTATGATGTTTGTGCTGGCAGCATCTATTTCCACCGCGACGGCATGACCGACGATGATAAGCTCTTTGCTGGTCCGTTGTGGGATCTGGACAACGCCATGGGGTCCGTTTATCAGAATGGCTCCCTAGGCAACGCAGATGATCGCAGCCACGGTGACCGAAGGAGGGGAGATCAAGCGTTCATTTCTCAATTGCCGAATCCAAGCACAATATATAAAACTTCCATTTATCAAACGATTAGCAAGCATGATGACTTCATGGAGGAGGTATATAAACAGTATAATAAATATCACTCCCAATTTGATAATCTGCCGGATGATTTGGACCAGATGATCAGTGATGTCGATGCTTCCGCCAGAATGAACCACCGCAAAGTCACTGATTTGGGAAATGGCACCGGAAAAAACAATCATTATTATGCAAGCCAGACGACATTAGGGACAGGTCAGTATCAGCAAACATATCTGGCTACAACGAACTCTAAGACCGATTGGGGAAACTACGCCGCGAATCTAAAAACTTATGTCCGGGTTCGGTCATTGTGGTTCCACAATACTTATCGATGCACGCATACGACGCTCGTGAAGACGGAAGCGACTGCACCGACGTGCACGGAGCCGGGCAACAGCGCGTACTGGACCTGCAGCACATGCGGGGAGTACTTCAGCGACGCGAACGGCGAGACCGAGATTGCGGCGGACAGCTGGGTGATTCCGGCGACCGGCCACAGTCTGACGGCGCATCCTGCAGTTGCTGCGACCTGCACGACAGCCGGAAACAGCGCGTATTGGAGCTGCAGCACATGCGGGAAGTACTTCAGTGACGCGAACGGAACGACCGAGATCGCGGCGAACAGCTGGGTGATCGCGGCGACCGGCCATGGGTGGGGGACACCGACTTATACATGGGCTGATGACAACAGCACCGTGACCGCAACGAGAGTCTGCGGAAACGATGCATCGCATAAGGAAACCGAGACCGTTGCGGCAACGGGTGTAGTTACCACCGCGGCCGGCTGTGAGACGAAAGGCGTCAGGACCTACACCTCCGCTTCGTTTGCAAATGCGGCGTTCACAGTCCAGACCAAGGCGGTCGACATCTCGCCAACCGGACACGACTGGAACGAGCCGACCTGGGTCTGGGCGGACGACTATAGCGAAGCGACCGCAACCATTGTCTGCAAGAACGACCCGAGCAATCATATAGAAATCGTTAAAGATACGAATCCGTTCACATCATCCGCGGAACCAACTTGCACGGAAGGTAGCGCGGCGGCGTATGTTGCGACCGTCGTGTTTGAGGGAGAGGAATATAGCGATGTGACGAGCAAGTTCATCCCTGCGCTCGGTCACGACTGGTCAGATTGGACCGTGACGCAAGAACCGACCTGCACGGCAACAGGAACGAAGACGAGAACCTGCTCGCGCTGCAACGAGACCGAGACGGAAACCATTGCGGCCCTCGGCCATACTCTGACGGCGCACCCGGCGGTCGCAGCGAGCTGCGAGACGGGCGGAAACAGCGCTTACTGGAGCTGCGACAGATGCGGCAAGTACTTCAGCGATGCAGAAGGCAAGACCGAGATCGCGGCGAACAGCTGGGTGATTCAGGCGACAGGACATACGCCGGAAGTCATTCCTGCCGTTGCAGCTACCTGCACGCAGCCGGGATCGACAGAGGGCTCGAAGTGCTCGGTCTGTGGTGAGATTCTGGTAGCGCCGCAGGAAATCGAGGCTCTCGGCCATGACTATCAGGATGTACCGAATACTGCCGTTGCACCGACCTGCACGACGGCTGGCAAGAAGGCCGACCGGAAGTGCAGCCACTGCGGCGACGTCATCACCGGGGAAACAATCCAGGCGACTGGCCATGCGCCGGAAGTCATTCCTGCTGTTGCAGCGACCTGCACGCAGCCGGG
>JAFRGD010000018.1 GCA_017433975.1 Mogibacterium sp.
CATCACCGTCAAGGGGACCATCAAATCGTCGCAGACGATCACCCGGGTCAAGATCGGTATCGTAGATGATACGACCGGGAATTGGACTCCGTATCTATATGATAACCAAGAGGTGAACGCCAAGACCTTTGACATCAACAAAGCGGACTCCAAGATGCTCTTCTGCAAATTGAAGCCAGGCAGCTATCATTACAGGATCTGGGTCTTTACCGCGTCCGGCAAGCAGAAAGTCCTGGACAAAAAGTTCACCATAACCGCCGCTTCGACCAATACTTCGACGACGACGTCGTCATCGCAGAGTTCTTCATCATCGCAGGCCGAAAGCCAGGAAGAACCTGCCGTGATCAAACTCACCGGGGAAACGTATCCGACGACCATCAAAGAAGGCAGCGGCATGACCATCAAGGGAACCATCACCTCGTCAAAGACGATTACCCGGGTCAAGATCGGGATCGTCGATGATTCGCTCGGCGAATGGTCTCCGTATGTGTACGACAATAAGAATGTGAACGCCAAGACCTTTGACGTCAACAAGGCGGACTCCAAGATGCTCTTCTGCAATCTGGCGCAGGGCACATATCATTACAGGATCTGGGTCTTTACCGCGTCCGGCAAAATGAAAGTACTGGATAAGAAGTTCACGATCACCGCCCCGGCATCGCAGACTTCAAGCCAGACATCGTCGGGCGGCATCGTTCTGGCAAAGAGCGCGATCAGCGAACTGACCAGCAAAAAAACCGTTTCCGGCGTAACTGTCAGAGGATACAATTATCCGACAACGTACTCTGTCGGGAAAAGTTTCCATATCGAGGGTAAGATCACTTCCAAGGAAAAGATCAAAAAGGTCGAGGTAGGTATCGTCATCGGCGCTACCAAAAAATGGTCGGCTTACAAATACGTGAACAGCAAAGTCGATTCTAACACGTTCGACCTCGCGGAAGCGGATTCCAAGCTCTTTTTCAGCAGGCTCGCAGGCGGCGATTACTATTACAGGGTGTATGTCCACACCGAGAGCGGCGTGGTCACTCTGCTGAATGAGAAATTTACCGTCAAGCCGAGCGACAAGCCTTCGAAGGCCGTTGCGTGGGCAAAGAGAATCGCAGCTGACAACAGCTTCACGTACGGGACCGGCTCCGCCTGCCACAGGAGCGGATGCTATTTCTGCGGCACGAACAAGACAAAAAAACCAAAAGGGTATGAAAGAACCTATGTCTGCATGACCTTTACCGGAGCGGCTTACGCGCACGGAGCGGGCGACCCGGATATCCTTAAGGCCTGCCAGACCGGCAGAATGACGATGAACACGAACAATCAGAACTTCACAGACTTCACCTGTTGGATGAAAGTCGGTTCGTGCAAAGACCTAACCATCGACGATCTCATGCCGGGCGATGTGCTCATCAAATGGGGAGACGGGCAGAACGGCGCGTCAAGCCACGCGGTCATCTACGGCGGCGGGGACCTCCTGATCGAGGCGATGTCGGAGGGCTGGGGAGCGGATTCAATCAGCGCCCACGGCGGCGCGGCCAAGCGGCTGCAGGCGTATGCGAGCGACAGCAGGAACTACGTCATGAGGTATAACAGATAATGAAAAACGAAAAGGACTGACGATAACGCGTCAGTCCTTTTTTTTATTGCAGTTTGGCCGGTTCGGAGGGGAGTGAAAGGGACTTCGCCTACGCCTCCTTGCTGGTCTCGAGCGAAACGTGCTGCATGCATTCTGCAAACATGGTTCCGAACTGCTGCGCGTATTCCGCGTCGAAGCAGGTGAATTCCAGCACATACAGTCCCATTCCGGTAGATGTCGACTGTACGAAGTAATAAGAGTAAGAATCTACTGTCATGTTTTCGTCCTCGCCGGAGCGTACCGTGATAAGAAAACCATGGGTCGTGTTGGTATTGTACTTCCTTTGCGTGACGTTCTCATCCTCGATGACGTCCCAGTCATCAAACCAGTTGGAAACGTCTTTTCCTTCGGGAATCTCCTCTGTCGGAGTGAAAGAGACTTTATAGAGGGCGGCTTCGTAGACTACGTTGCCGTCGTCATCGGAATATGCGACGGAAGCAGCCGTCGGAATCGTCGGGTATTCCTCGTCGTCCTCCGCCCATTCGTAAGTAATGGTGTATTTGGCTCCCTCGGCAGGGACTTCAACACTGACGTCGTTGACGGACAGAAGCCCGTTCTCGGCAGAAATCTGATCGGCGTCCTGCCGGTTGTGAAGCAGGGTCTCGTTTCCGAGGTGTAGGGAGCGGACATATAACAAAAGAATAATCGCCAGCACCACAACGAGCTCTGCCCCGATAATCAGGAGTAACTTCTTTTTCTTCTTGGAAAGAGTCCTTGCCGCCATTTTCATTCTCCATCGTTTTTTCTACTGTTTTAGAGTACCATTCAATTGGACTTTTGTAAACATCGGCTTGGTAGAGTTTCGGTGAAAATTCGTTAAATCAAGTTGTAACAGAGGGGGGATCTATGGTAAAATATAAAACAAATTGAGCGGGAGAGAGAGCAAAGCATGAAACTCATACGTCGTCTTGTACTTTTGGTCACAGTTTTCATACTTTTCACAGGGTTTACTGTCAATGTTTCGGCAGCGACCCAGTCTGATTTGTGTGTTTATAATGCGGAGCAGATTACGAGCGATCTGGACGCGACTTTCATCACCGGCGAGGTAAGGTGTTCCACCGGTCAGACGGTTTCGATCAGCAACGGTGAGGCAGTCATCGCGTCCAAGGTCATGCCGAACACCGGCACGCCGAGCTATTTCCGCATCAAGATTCCGCGGCAGTACCTCAACGAGGACCAGGATACTTCTTTTGCTGTCACACTGATCAGCGCGGAGGACCCTTCGGACAAACAGACGACGTATTCCACGATCATTTACAAGGAGAAGAAAGACCAGGAGATCCAAGTCTCCGACGCTGAACAGGACCTCAAGCTTAACGTGCCGGGAGACAATCACAGTCTCCGTGTCAAGGCGACTTCCGGTCTCGGACTGACGTTCTCCTCGAGCGATGAGAGCGTTGCAAAGGTCGACGCCAACGGCGTCATCGAGCCGATCGGAGAGGGAACCGTCGAGATCACCGTCAAGCAGGAGAACAGCGCTGACTATAAGAACGCGGAAAAGATCATCACGGTCGCTGTCAAGGAGAGACCGTACTTCACGGTCATCTTCCACGCGAACAACGGTACCGACGATACGATCGAGCAGAAGATCGCTGTCGGCGAGAGCACTGCGCTCAAGGCGAATCAGATGAGCTTCGAGGAATACCCGCTGCTCGGATGGGCCGAGAGTGAGAATGGACGCCCTGTCTACACCGATGAGGAGGAGATCAAGAACCTCGCAGAGGCGGGCGAGACGGTAGATCTGTATGCTGTATGGAAGGGCGCCAGAGCGCAGGCGGCGGTTGACTGGGCGATGATGATCGCCGACGACAACAGCTTCGCGTACGGTACCGGTGCAGCCTGCCACAGATGCGGATGCTATTTCTGCGGCACCAACCAGCGCCTCAAACCAAGGGGCTATGAAAAGACCTACGTTTGCATGACATTCACCGGCGCTGCTTACGCGCACGGCGCTAAGGATCCACAGATCCTCGCGAGATGTCAGGCGGGCAAGATGACGATGCACACCAACGGGCAGAACTTCACGGAATTCGACTGCTGGGAAAAAGTCGGCTCCTGCAAAAACCTCTCGATCAGCGATCTCCAGCCGGGTGACGTTCTGATCCAGTGGGGCAACGGCGACAACGGTGCCGGCAGCCACGCATGCATTTACTGCGGCGGCGATATTCTCGTAGAGGCGATGTATGAGGGCTGGGGCGCCAGAACGATCAGCTATCACAGTGGCGCAGCCAAGCGACTCAGACAGTACGGCTCCAACAGCAAGAATTACGTAATGCGCTACAAGTTTTAATGAAGTCAACCAATCTGCAGTTTTACAGATCAATATTCACTAAATCAAAAAATATCAGCAGAGCAAGCTATTTCTGGAACGTAGTTTCCAGTGCGATGTTCGCCTGCCAGTCAGCAGTCATGCTGATTATCATTACGAGGGCATGCGGCCAGGCGAATGCTGGTATTTTTTCTATTTCCTATTCTTTCGCCAGCATGATGGCCTTCGTGGGCGAATACGGGGTAAGGAAGTATCAGGCGAGCGACGTAAATGAAGATTGCGTCTTCTCGGATTACTTCACGCACCGCATAATCACCTGCATCGTCATGATGGCGGCAAGTGCGGTCTATTGCATTTACGGTCTGAAAGTCCTCGGATACACGGGCAGCAAGGCCGGTGTGCTGATGGCTGTCTGTACGGTCAAATTATTTGAGGCGGTCCACGATGTGTATTACGGCAGGTTCCAGCAGATCCATCGGCTGGATATCGCCGCCAAGACGTCCAGCTTCCGCATCATCCTGGGAATGCTGGTGTACGCGGTCTCCCTGATCGTTACGCAAGATCTCCTGGTCTCCACTTGGATCTGGGCGGCGGCTGTTGCCGCGGGGTTCCTGCTGTCCGCGGCAGTCGTGGCGCCGGAGTATTGCAATACGGCCATCCATTTCAGAGCGGACCGGCTGAAGAAGATCACCTCCGACTGCTTTCCGCTTTTCCTCGGGACGTTTCTCCTGCTTTATATCGGTAACGCTCCAAAATACGCGATCGACGCAAACCTCACCGACGAGTTGCAGGCGCGGTTCAACTACATTTTCATGCCGGTCTTCGTGATCGGGCTGATGGCCAATTTCATCTTCAATCCGATCCTCGTCGACCTCGCGGACGCCTGGGACGGACAGAAATATGACAGGTTCCGAAAGATCATCCTCAAGCAGATCCTTGTCATTACGGGGCTTACGCTGCTGGCGATTGCAGTCGCCCTTACCATCGGCTGCCCGGTGCTCGGGATGCTTTACAACACGAATCTCTCAGATGCCAAAGGCGAACTCGTGGTGCTGATGGTCGGCGGCGGGATGCTCGCCATGGTCAACTTTATCACCGTGGTTGCTACGATCATCAGATCGCAGCGGCACCTGATCGTCGGGTACGTGGGGGTTTCTCTCCTGGCGCTCCTGTTCTCCGGAAAGGCCGTCATGCGGTACGGGCTTATGGGTGCATCCGCGATTTACACTTTGCTGCTGACCGTGTTGACAGCCGTGTTCGCCATCGTCCTCAAGGTCTGCATCGACAGGGGAAAAAGGAGGAAGGCAGCCTGAACTCATATCTTGAATACTATGAGATATAAAAAACAGGGGCCCTCACCGGGGACCCCTGTTAAATTATTGGCTTTTGCATTAATCGTCGTTTTCCTTTGAAGAGCCTTGCCGGTACACCTCGCGCACGACATACTGTGGAGCGTTTCCTATGCTGAGGAACATCCTGCCGATGTACTCGCCGATCAGGCCGAGGAAGAACAGGATCACGCCGGAGAAGAAGAATATCGCTACCATGGTCGACGCCCAGCCGACCTGCATGTGCGGCCGGAGCAGTTTGTTGATCAATACGATCAGTGCAGCGATGAGGCCGCCCGCCGAGAGCGTGAAGCCGATGTGCCGCGCCGCCCGGAGCGGAACGATGCTGAAGCCCGCGGTGTTTGACCAGAGCGCGATGAGTTTTTTGAATGTGTAGCCGGACTGTCCGTACGCGCGGTCGAAGTGCTGGATCGGTACGCAGGAGATGTTCCTCGTCGTCCGGAGGAAGAGTCCCTGCATGATCGGATACGGATTGGTGTACTGGATCACGTAGTCGCGGACGAACTTGCGGATCACCCAGTAACTCGAGGCTTTCATGTCCTTTGGCTTGCCGATCAGGACCTGGACGGTCTTTTGGTTGAACCAACTTCCGAAGTTCCGGAAGAAGCTATGCTTCTTCTCAGGATAGTAGCCGTATACGATGTCAAAACCCTTGTCGATCTCGTCGAGCAGGATGTGAAGCTGGGACGGGTGCGTCTGCATGTCGTCGTCCATCGAAATGATGAAGTCGCCGGAGGCGTAGTTGAGCGCGGCCATGAGCGCGTTGTGTTGCCCGGAGTTCCGGGCGAGCTCGATGACCGTCACATAGTTATAGTCGTCTGCAATCGCCTCGAGGGCGGCAACCGTAGCGCCGTCGTCCGGGGAGTGATCGTCGACGAGAACGAACTCGTAAGGTGTTCTGCCGAGCCGGTCGAGTTCGGCGGCGGTCTGCTCCACCACGTCCCGGATCGTATGGGATGATTTATAGCAAGGTACGATGACAGAATACATCATGATCCTCCGACATTCCTGTTAAAAGCACATTATATAAGCAATAAAATGAACAATAATACAATATTTTGATAAACTACTAGATATTATAGCATGTTATCGTGTAAAATACGATAAGAAAAGTCGTAGGAAGTTGATATGAAAATAGCGGTAACGGGTGCGAGCGGTTTTGTCGGAAGACACTTCGTGAGCATGTATGGTGACAAATATGAAATTGCCGCTCTGACGAGAGACGCGTCGCGGATCAACGTGCGACCTTCTTTTGATGTCTGGGAAACCGACTACAGCGTCGACAGCCTGACGGAGATTCTGGGGGACTGCGACGCCGTCGTCCATCTCGCTTACGCACTGGCGACAAAGGCAAACGAGGAGGCGGGCGACGCAGCGTACGCGCCGAGCGAGCGCATGACCGAGAACCTCCTCGCGGCTGCGCGAAGCTGCGGAATCACCAATGTTGTTTTCACGTCGAGCCGGCTCGTCTATCCTGCATACAAGGAAACTCCGTTCACGGAGCATGACGAGACCGCTCCGATCAACTGTTACGGGCGCAGCAAGGTCCGCATGGAAGACCTATGCTGCAGATACAACGCGGAATACGGAATGCATATTAAGTGTCTGAGACTCGGGCAGGTCGTTGGCGACGACATGCACGCAAAGACACTCTTCAGCGTGTTTTTCAACAATGCAAAGCAGGGCCTGCCGCTGCGGCTCATCGGCAGCAACGTGCGCGACTATATTTATATTAAAGACGTCTGCCGCGGCATCGACTGTGCGCTTTCGAGTCCGGAGTGCGGCGGGATCTTCAATATAAGCATGGGGACCGGGACCGACAACAAGGCGATGGCGGACGGCATCATCCGCGCCCTCGCGAGCAGCTCCACCGTTGAAATCGACGCAGCGTCGCAGGGCGGAAAAGCGGACCGCATCGTGCTCGACTGCAGCAAGGCCCGTGAAGCGCTGGGATTTGAATGTGCCTTTGACACCATAGAGAAGATCACTGGAGATATTATTGATGGTTATGAATGATACGAACATGGGAATTCAAAAGAACAAGAAAACAGTCTACCTTCTGTATACTTTACTGTTCTGCATCATGGTGGTTACTGTTTTCGCAATTCTGTTACTGACCCACCGGACGCTGCTCAGATACGGTGACAGTTACAGACAGGGATATTTCTGGGTCGTGGAGTACAAATATCTGATCCGTGACCTCCTTGCCGGCAAGGGGATTTCGATGTGGTCCTGGAGTCGGGGCATCGGCATGGAATACACCCCGGGCTTCTTTATCGATCCGTTCAATCTGATCGCGGCGCTTTTCCCGTTCAAATACCTTGAAACCGGAATCACGGTGGGGTATCTGCTGCGGATGTACTTCGCGGGAGCGGTGTTCCTCTGGTTCTGCAGAAAGAAAAACTACGCAAATATCCAGGCGCTGACCTGCGGGCTTCTCTACGCGTTCTGCGGCTGGACAATTGAGATCATCATCCGGCAGCCGCAATTCGCACTCAACCTGATCCTGTTTCCGCTGCTCGTCATGGGCGTGGACCGGATCTACGAAAAAAAGTCTCCGGCACTGTTCATTTTCACAGTGGCGTACTACATGATGTGGGACATGTATTTCGCTTACATGGCGGCGATTTCAATCCTCATGTATATCGCTTTACGGTTCTTCCATTACAGTGACGAAACGGCCCGCTTCAAAGATTTTCTCAGCGAGTTCGGGCATTTCATCGTCTGTGGACTCACCGGCATCGCGATCTCGGGGGTGCTCCTGCTTCCGACGTTCATCCAGATCTTCAGCGCTTCGACCGAAAACGCGCTCAAAGACGAAGGCCTGCTCTTCAGCAAAGGTTACTATCTCGACGTCGGGAGAGAAGTGGTCGGCCGGGGCATGACGTATGACTATTCCGACATGGCGATCCCGATGCTCGTTCTGCTGCTCTTCGCACTGTCGCTCCGCAAGATCACAAAAAAATCAACGAATACGATCATGTCGCTGATCCTCTTCGGAATGTACTTCTTCCCGTTCTTCAACGAGATGTACAACGGCTTCTCGTACTGGACGAGACGGTGGGTGTTCGCGCTGATCTTCTTCGTGTTCTGGTGCGCAGCGGAAAACCTCACGCCTGCGGAGACAAAGAAGAAGAGTACTACGCCTATCATGCTGCTGATGCTTCTCCTGCTCAGCTTCGTCACGGTCGGCTTCCTGGTCCTGAAATGGATCAGTTTCAAGACCGCGGACAAGGTGTTCACACCGGTTCAGCTGATCGGCGGTGCGCTGATCGTCATCCTCTTCGGGATCATGGGCAGGAACGAAAAGCGCTTCAAAGGCATGGTTGCCGCGGCGCTCGTGGTCAACATGATCACCATTTCCATCGGCTGGAACTGGGGCATCAATACCGAACTCGACAGCTTCAACCGGAACAGTTCTGTGTACAAGCGGCTCGAGGGGTCCACTTACCGGGCCACGAGATATCTGGAGGATGAAGACCTCTTCCGCGTCGACGCCAAATACGGCATGGAGGACTACGTCAACACCTACTATCCTTCGAACGAAAACGCTTACTGGGAGCAGGGGACGATCGTCCTGTATAACAGCTATATTACGGATGGACTGCTGGAGTTCAACCGGCTGGTGGGGAACAACTACGGATATCACAAAAGGGTAGCGGTTCTGTCGAACGCCAACCGGATGGGCATCGACCAGTTGCTTGGTGTGCGCTATTACCTGGGGCATGACGACCTCGAGGAATCCCAAAGCCACTCGAATTACTACAAAGAGTACTTCACCGAACCGGACGAGTATGTGGGGTACGGCTTCGAATTTTACAAAGATATCGACGGGGTCAAGGTTTATAAGAGTAAATACGATACCGGAATCGGATATGCGTTCGATAAGGTGCTGCCGGAGAGCGAGTTCATGAAACTGACGCGCATGGAGCGGGAGCAGGCGCTTCTTCAGGCGGCTGTCGTTCCGGACAAGGAGCTTCAACTCGCCGAAGGCGTTGAGATCATCACCGCAGAGGACCTCGATCTCGACGTCCGTGAGATTCCGTACGAAGTCGTCGGCTTGGACGACATGGAAATCGACCTGGACAAGCAGACGATCAAATCCAAAAAGGTTGAGGGATACATCGCGATCAGCGGGGAAACAGCCGAAAACTGCCAACTGGTCGTCTCGTTTGACGGGCTCCGCAGAACCAACAGCGACGGAACCTTTGCGGTCTTTGTCGGGAACGGCAGAGTCCGGCCGATCGCGATCAAGCAGAACGGGAGACAGGCGGTCAGCAGCGTCGTCGATTTCGACTTCAACATGGGCTACTACGAGGAGTACGACGGCGAAGAGCTCCAAATCAGCTTCACGAGAAAAGGCACCTGGGAGTACGATGGGCTCCACGTGTACGCCATGAGCGCGGACAATTTTGACCGGTATGCGGCGGAGTGCGCGGAATCCGTATACAAAGTCTCTTCCTACGACGGGAACGTCGTGAAGGGTACCGTCAACGCCCGCAGAGACAGCGTCCTCTTCCTGTCCCTCATGTCCTATGACAGCTGGGATGTCTATGTTGACGGTCAAAAGTGTGATAAAATAAAGGGTACTGATGTCGCTTTCGTGGGGGCCAGAATTCCTGCCGGCGAGCATGAAATCACGCTTAAATACAACTACAAATACTATAAAGTCGGCGGCATCGCGAGCATCGCAGGGCTGGTTGCGTTCATCGTGGTGCTGATCGTTGACAGAAAAAAACGATCCGGCAGGGTCGCAAAATAAGGGGGACCGGAGTGGATTCAAAGAACATTCTAATACTCGGCGCGGGCAACAGCCAGGTGGACGCGATCAATTACTGTCACAGCAAAGGGTATCAGGTTATCGGATGCAGCTATACCACCAAGGACAGCGGCATTCCTCTGCTCGATTATTTCGAGCAGGTCGATATCAAGGACTTTGACGGCGTCGCGCGCCTGGCAAGGAAATACGATGCGGATATCGTTTATTCGGTCGGCTCGGACCTGGCGATTCCGACAGCCATGAAGGTCAGCGCGGACCTCGGCCTTCCGCATTTCATCTCGTACGAAGCCGCGGAGACCTGCCATGCCAAGCACAAACTGAGAAACGCCCTCGGTCCGGATTTTGAGGGGAATGTCAAGTACATCGTCTGCTCGACCCTGGAGGAGGCGCTTACCTACGATATTTTTCCGGGCATGATGAAGCCGGTCGACTCCCAGGGGCAGCGCGGCTGCTTCCGCGTGGACTCCGCCGAGGATATCCGGGAACACTTCGCCGCTTCGTTGGACTATTCGATCGAGGGGAAGGTCATCATCGAGGAGTTCATCACCGGCAAAGAGATTTCGGTCAACGCCTATCGGCAGGGCGGCGTGACCAGGCTGGCGGTAGTCTCGGACCGGGTCTGCTTTGACGAGTATCCGGGCGGACTGGTCAAAAAACATCGCATCCCTTCAAAGTACGCGGACGACGCCCAGCAGGCGGCGGCGATCGATCTGGTCGAGCGGATATCGGACCGGGTCGGACTGACGGACGGTCCGGTATACTGCCAGATCAAACTCGGCAGCGATGGCAAGCCATATGTACTCGAGATCGCTCCGCGGCTTGACGGCTGCCATATGTGGAACCTGATCAAGCATTGCTGCGGGGCCGACCTGCTCGACGCCTGTTTCAGACAACTGATCTATGGGGAAGAGGTGCTCACCGAGACGTATGAGCTGCCGGCGGGCGACTATGAACTCGAATTTCTGTGCGAGGAGACCAACGCATCGTTCGATCCGGGCAAATACGATCTGGCGGACGCACTGTTCTCCCGCGCGTATTATAGCAAAGGCGACCGGGTATACCGCGTGAACGGCCATTACGAGAAGTGCGGTTACGTGATTCGCAAGAAAAAATAAGGAGCAGAGCATTGTCAATTCAGAAAAAACTCAAAAACGTCTATGTGGTCTGGTACCTGCTGACGCTCAAGAAGTCCTTTGACGGCGATCCGGCAGCGATCAAGGCCAAACAGAACCGGGACATCCACGAAATCATGAAGCGCGCGTACGAGATCCCGATTTACCGGCAGAAATTCTACGAATCCGGCACGACGCCGGACGACTACCACTGCAGCGAGGACCTCGTCAAGTTCCCGACCCTGAGCAAGGCGGAACTGCGGCTTTGGATGCAGGAGGAGTGGAACAACCACCCGGAAATCCACGACAAGATCAACGTCCACGCGACGAGCGGCTCCTCCGGCGTGCCGCTCCGGGTGTTGTATTCCATCCGGGAGCAGGCCTGCAGCGACGCGAACTGGATTCGGGCGCTCTCGGCCGCGGGATATAAGCCGCTCTTCGGCAAAATGTATTCCTTCCAGACGAGCCACCGGGACCCTAACGACAAGAGCCGCGACTCTTTTATCCAGAAGTTCGGCCTGATGCGCCGCAAGGTCGTCTCCGAGGACTACTGTTCCGGCGACGGCATCGCGGACACCATTCGCGACATCAACGAATACAAACCCGACATGATCTGCTTCCGCCGGAACTGCCTCGTGCGCATCGTCGCGTATTCGAGAGAACACGACATGCCGGTCTGGAAGCCAAAGCTGTACGTCCCGGTCAGCGAAATGGTCGACGAGGTGACGTACAACATGCTCACTGACGCACTCGGGCCTGGCCTGATCGACGCCTACGGCATCTCGGAAATGGGCAGCAGCATCTACAAATTCCCGGGCAACGACTTCTATTACGTCGCAAACGACATCGCGGTCGCCAACGTATATGACGACAACAACCAGCTCGCGGACGACGGCCGGTTGATCCTGACGACCCTTTACAAGAAGGATTATCCGCTGATCAACTACGACGTGCTCGACCTGGTCAAGTCCTACACCAAGGACGGCCTCCGGTACTTCACCAAGATCGAGGGCCGGATGAACGACCTCATCAAGCACGAGAACGACGGCGACTCCTCGGCGCTCATGCTCTACCGCATGGCGAACAAAGTCGTGGGACTGTCTCAGTTCCGCTTCATCGAAGAGGATTACCACCACATGACCATCCAGCTGGTGCCGGACCCGCAGAACACCTCCATGACCCGCGATGAGATCGAGGACCACTTCCGCAAGAGCATGCAGAAGGAATACGGGGACGAGTTCGAGGTCAAGATCGAATGGCTCGACGTGCTCGAGCCGGACGAGACCGGCAAGCAGCGGTGCTTTGTCTGCAAAGTGAAATAACAACGGGGAAAGAAAATGGCTGAGGAAAAAAAGAAACGGTCAAACATCCTTACGGATGTCATCTATCTCGCGATCACGGGAGCATTTGCATGGGTCTGCTACATCCTGTTCTGCAAGATGATCGAGAACCCGGACAAGCGCTTCAACTCCGACCTGCCATATTATGTCAAGCGGGGCCTCATGGCGGAAGACCAGAGCATCTTCCGGATGCCGTTCGTCGTATTTCGGTTCATCTGCAATCACTTTGATCCGGTCAAGGGCACGGCGGCTTTTCTGGCGATTCTGATCGCGCTGATCATCTTCGCGAACTATTTCTACCTCAAACATTGGGGCGGCATAGATACAAAGGCGCGCGGCTTCCGGATTCTCACCCAGCTCATGTCAATCGGGGCGCTGTTCGCCGGACCGATCTATGTGAAGGGAATTCACGAACACTTTTATAAGAATACATACGCGTCCTTCGCCTGGCATTCGCCGACACAACAGATGATGACGTTCTTTACGGTGCTCGCGTTGATCTGCTTCTTCAAGATGGTGGAGAACTACGAGGAGCACATCAGTCCGCTTTGCTGGATCGGCTCCATGCTGTTCTTCCTGCTGTCGGCGTACGCCAAGCCGAGCTTCATCCTGATTTTCGGACCGGCCGTGATCCTGGTGTTCCTCGGACTGCTCATCAAAGGCAGCGAGATCTCGATGGGCAAGCGGTTCCGGCGGCTGATCCTGATGGGGCTTACACTCGTACCGAGCGGCGTGTATATCCTGATCATCAATTTCCTGGTTTACGAGAGCGAGAACAAGGGCAGTAACAACAACGTCGTTATCGACACGTCCAACATGATGGGCATGCGCGCGACGCTGATCGCGATGGCGTGCAGCATGGCGTTTGCGGGGCTGGTATTCCTGTTCAACATCAAAGATATCTTCTGGAGAAAGAACTGCCTCATCCTCTTATGCGCCATCTTTGGGTATCTCGAGCTCTTCTTCCTGAGCGAGAGCGGTTCGAGAGCCTCGCACGGGAACTTCGGCTGGGGACAGATCATCGGCTGCTATGTTCTGATGTTGACGGCGATGGCCATCTTATTGGAGAACATGAAGGATAAACAGTTCCTGAAGGGAATCAAACCATTACGGTTCATTTATTTCGTGTTGGCCCTTGGCGTTCTGGTGCTGCACGTTGCTTCAAACGTATTCTATTTCTACTTGATTTTCACCGGGCACGGTTATTGGAGATAAGACGGATCATCAAGGAATCAGTCTGAAGGGGGAACAGCAATGAAACGCGATCTAGCGATCATCGGAGCGAGTTATCTGCAGCTGCCGTTGATAGAGAAAGCAAAGGAAATGGGTTACACCACGCATGTTTTCGCGTGGGCCGCGAACGACGTCGGGGAGATTGCGGCGGACCATTTTTATCCGATCAGCATCGTTGAAAAGGGCGAGATTCTGGACAAATGCCGCGAGATCGGAATCTGCGGCATCACGAGCATCGCTTCCGACCTGGCTGCGATCACGGTCAACTATGTAGCTGACGCGATGGGGCTGGTAGGGAACTCCATGGAAGCGACCTTCCGCAGCACGAACAAACACGCAATGCGGAACGCGTTCTTTGCGGCCGGCGACCCGAGCCCAAAGAGCATCCTCATCGACGAGAGCACGGATCTGGATGGCCTGGACCTCGACTTTCCTGTCATCGTCAAGCCGACCGACAGGAGCGGCAGCCGCGGCATCTGCAAATTGTATGACCGCGCCGGGCTCCGGGAAGCAGTCGAAAGCGCTGCCAAAGAGAGCTTTGAGAAGAAAGTCCTGATTGAGGAGTTTGCCGAGGGGCAGGAGTACAGCGTAGAGTACATCTCCTTCCGCGGTGAGCACCACTTCCTCGCGGTTACGCTCAAATATACGACGGGTGAGCCTCACTTCATCGAGACCGGGCACCGCGAGCCGGCGCCGGTCGATGCGGATACGCTGAAGCGCATCCAGGAGGTCGTCCCGCACGCGCTCGATACGCTCGGCATCGAGAACGGGGCCTCCCACTCAGAGGTTAAAATCGACGAGAACGGAACGATCCGCATCATCGAGATCGGCGGCCGCATGGGCGGTGACTGCATCGGCAGCGATCTGGTGTACTGGTCGACCGGAGTCGATTTTGTAAAAGCCGTCATCCAGGTTGCCTGCGGCGAAGCGCCGGACCTCACGCCGCAACACGAGCCGGTTGCCGTCGAGAGCGTGTTCATTTTCACACCGGACGACATGGCGGAGTTCGAACGCCTGCAGCGCGACGAACCGGACCGGCTGATCCGTCTGGTTGACCTCGACCTCGAGTGCATGGGTCATACGACAGACAGTTCGAACCGGGCGGGCTGCTACATCCGCAAAGTGTAAGGGTGCGGCATGCCGCGATTGACATAACTTAGATTTTTACTGAAAGAGGTTTTTATTATGCTGGTTTCCATCGTCATACCCTGCTACAATTCGGAGCTGACTATCGAAAAGGTAGTCGATCTCTGCGTAGAGGAGTTCGACCGTCTGGACGGCTATGAATGTGAATTCGTCCTCGTCAACGACCATTCCCGCGACAAGACGTATGAGGCGATCTGCCGGGCGGCGGCAAAATACCCGTTCGTCAAAGGCATCAACCTCGCCCGCAACTTCGGGCAGCACAACGCCATCATGGCGGGCCTGCACTATACCGAGGGCGACCTCATCATGGGCATGGACGACGATCTTCAGACGCATCCGTCGCAGATCCCGCTGCTCCTCCACAAGATGGAAGAGGGCTACGACATCGTCTATGGAATCTTCAAGCAGAGAAAATTCAACTGGTTCAAGAACTTCACCAGCAAATTCTCCCGCTTCATCACCGGACACCTCGTGTCCAAGCCAAAGGGCGTGTCGGACAGCAATTACTGGGTCGTCCGCAAATACGTCCGGGACGAGGTGATCCAGTACAACAGCAATGAGATCTACCTGCAGCTGCTGTTCTATCGGACGACGAGCAATATCGGAAACGTCGAGATCACCCATTTCGAGAGGGAAGTGGGAGAGTCCAACTATACCTTCGGAAAAGGGTTCAAGCTCTTCATGTCGTTTCTGAATTTCACGGTCCTTCCGCTCAGAGCGGCGACGTTTTTCGGAGCGTTATTCTGTATGATCGGACTGATCAGCGGTATTGTCACGATCGTCCACAAGCTGACCGACCCGACGATGGTGGACGGCTATGCCTCGATCATGACGGCCATCCTGATCTTCTTCGGCTTCAGCTTTCTGATGCTTGGCGTCATCGGAGAATACCTCGGAAACCTCATTCTCACGGCAACGCGTACGCCGCAGTACGTCATCCGTGAGAGCGTGAACATCGACGGAGCCGCGGAGAGCGATCTGCCTTCCGCCAGGAGCAGCGAAGATGAGCGACAGTAACAAGAAAGGCAGTCTGCTGCCGGTGTATCTTCTGATGCACTTCGGAATATTCATCTTTACCATGAGCACCGTCTGCGCAAAGCTCGCCGCGCAGTACGAAATGTTTTCATTTCACTTTTTCCTGTTCTACGGGCTGGACCTGTTCGGCGCGTTCTTGTTCGCGGTGATCTGGCAGCAGGTGCTCAAGAGGATGCCGCTCTCAGTGGCTTACGCCAACAAGCCCGTGTCGCTGGTCTGGGGGCTGATCTGGGGCGCGCTGCTCTTCCAGGAGCAGATCAAATGGAACATGATCGTCGGAGCGATCGTGATTTTTGCGGGGATCTTAATCATCGGAGCTGACAATGAAGGCGCCGGCGACGGAAAGGCGGGTGACACAGATGCATGATGTCAGAACCGCCGTCATGGTGTATCTCGTATCGATTCTGATCTCGGTCTTTTCGCAGATCCTGCTCAAGATCTCAGCCAACAAGACCTATCCGTCGCATCTCCGGGAATATCTGAATCCGCACGTCATCATCGCGTACGGGATGTTTTTTATCTCTACGATTCTGACCATGCTGGCGCTCAAATACGTTCCGCTTTCCTCCGGACCGGTGCTCGAGTCGCTGAGTTATGTGCTCGTGCCGGTGCTGAGCTATTTCATCCTCAAGGAGAGCCTGAACCGCCGCAAGATCCTCGGCATGGCGGTGATCCTCGCCGGCGTGTTCCTGTTCAATCTCTCGTTGTAACAATTAATGCAAATAAAAAGCGGGGTGCACCCCCGCGTTTTTTGTTGTCTTTGCAATGGATTACGGCAGGACCTCGTAGATGTCCATCTCCCTGTTTGTGAAGCGGAGCACGTAATCTTCGTTCGCGAGGTCCACCGCCGGATTGAAGCGCTTGGACACGACGACGTAGTCCACACCGAGGTCGCGCGCGAGGTCGCCTCTGCCCGCGTTCTCCGGGTCGTGCAGCTGGTCATTGGTCTCGATCATCTTCCGGCGGAGCTCGGTGTCTGCGTCGGACGCGGTCAGGGTGAAGCCCGTTCCTTCGAGGTACTGGCGGCGCTGCGAGTAGATGGCGTAGGCGAAGTGGTAGTTGTGTTTATTGACTGTATAGTCATACTTATCGAGAGCTACACTATAGTATCTGTCTGACGCGATCAGGGAGTCCACCGGGGTGTTGTCACGGAGCCAGAGGAGCCCTTCGTATTCCTCCGTGCTGACGTTCCGGTAGTGCGTCTTATCCGCATTGTGCTCCATGTAATAATTCAACGCGCTTTCGGCGCCGCGGTCGAGGTAGATCATCGTCGTGGCGGCAGCTGCGCAGAGCCCAACCACAAACAGGGCTCTGACGAGCATCATCAGCAGACCTTTGTTCGCCCGGAGGTCCTCAAAGAACCAGAACGCGATCACAGGAACCAGAATGCATGTGACGAAGCCGAAGTACACCTGGCTGTGTCCGCTGAAGTCGAAGATCATCATGCCGAGGAAGCCGACCAGCGCGCAGGCGTATACGGTCACGCGGCTGAAGAGGAAGTCCTTTCGGCCGGAGATGACCAGGCAGAGCTCCCGGACGTATCCGATGAAGAACGGTAAAATGAACGCGGTAAAGAAGAAGACGATAAACACCAAGAACAGCCCGGCCAGCGCGAGGATCCTCGGGTAGCTTGCAAAGTAGGACAATACGTCTTCTTTGATGTAGAAGAGGTCGGTGACCTCCCACGGGTTGATGAGGGAGCCACCGGAGGCGTTGGAGTGTTGGGCGCCGATCACGAATACATAAATCAGTATGAAGGCGATGGTCGAGAGAACGACAGCCGCCGCATTTCGGAGACTGACCTTGCGGAGGATCGCTCCCAGGATCAGCGTGCCGACCATCCCGCTGACCAGTACGATGGCGACCGGCCCCTTGATGCCGGTGCAGAGAACGACCATCATCGCGAGCAGCAGCGTGTCGCGCGTGTTGAAGCGCCGGCGGGAAGCGCGCTGTGGATTGGCGGTCAGGGCCGCCGGTTCGTTATCCCATTGTTGCAGCATCGGGAGCAGCACCAGCAGGCACGCGACGCCCATGCCGGCGTTGTTGATGTTGCTGAGGATGTGGTATAGGAACCACGAATTCGAAAAACCCTTCAACATGAACATGTTCGCCAGGATCGTCGCGAGGCAATAGAGCCCGGCGCGGTTCTTGCGCGAGACCGATTCCATGTAGAAACTGTACAGCGACAGCCCGAGCACCGGCGTGATGATGTACGGCGTGCACATCATGATGATGTTTTCAGACGCCAGGCCGAACAGCCGGACAGGGATCGCGTAGAGCATTTCCGTGAAGAAGTGGTATTCGATTCCGTAGCCGTTGATCCACGGGTCGAGCGGCGGATACCCCTGTGCGAGCGCGTTCACGATTCCGCAGTGGTACCCGAAGTCGAGGTTGATCGTCGAGTACATCGCGTGTGCCGGCGAGATGTAGGTGTACTGCGTCGTCATGATCGAATAGAGGAAGACCAGTGCAGCAAACACATAAAACGATGCGGGCGCGCGGAAAACGACACCGACGGCGTTCCGGAATGACTTATTCGATCCGGACTTCTTCACATATTGGAAGATCCAAAGGACGGAGAGCAGCGGACCCACCGCATAAAGCAGGACGTCCGTTCCGATCAGGACCGTGATATAGTAGAGCAGAACGTTGAGGGCGAAGCCGATGAAAAAGCTCCGGCTCAGCATGGTAGAGAAGCGGAGACCTTGATACCGGAGGTTGTCCAGAATCAGTCTGCCCGGTATGAGCACGTAAAAGACCAGAAAACACGCAAACGCGAGCATCGTCGGGATGCTCCCTTTGAAATATCGGATACCGACGAACCCTGCGATAATCATTACAGCGAGGCTGAGTATTTTGAGCACTGCACCTGCCGCTTGCCAGATTTTGTTTGTCCGCATGGATGATCCTCCTGATCTTTACTCATTTTATTCTATCATTTTATGCACCGAGATTACAACCGCGCAATGCCGGAAGACCCGCACAATCTGAACCGGCTGCGTAATAAAAAATAGAGTGTGTTAGGTGATCGAAAACACGCGTCAGTGCTTGCAAAAGAACTGCTTGTGTGGTATATTATATTCGGTTAATTATAAGCAGGGATTAGGAAGGAAGAAAGATGAAGACTAATACCAAAAGACTGCTGAGCAGGTTGTTGATTCTGTTGCTCGCCGTTATGATGATCAATACCGGCCTGGGCATGAACCTCAACGCTTACGCGGAAAATGAAGGCACCACCGTGGAGGAGCCTGGCGAGGAACCGGAGGAACCAGAACTTCCTGCGCCTGTACCGGTTACAAATGTAACCGCTGTAAACTCCTATGGATATGTTGACATTAAATGGGAAGCTTCAGCCACTGAGGCAGGACCAAATGGAGAGCAGATTTATTATACTGTCAAAAGAGTCTCGAACAAGAACAAGACCGCTACTTTTGATAATATTACAAAGCTCTATTTGAGAGACAAATACGATGGGTTGGCCAATATTACCTACACCTATTATGTAACTGCCAACTATACCACCGAGGATGGAACGGTTGTTTCCAGCGAGCCGGTTTCAGTAAATAAGACCACCTATGGCAATCCGATTACTCCAAAGAGAGTCCAGCCGGTATCCGAGCTGAAAGCTTACGCAGGATATGACTGCGTTAAGGTTACCTGGAAAGCCAGCACCAGCAAAAAAGGCCCTAGAGACGAAGTCATCTGGTATCGGGTACAGCGCGTTAATACGGCTACCGGAAAAGTTGTCCACACTGCCAAGGTCAAGACCAACTATTACGAAGATACCAATGTAAACGAATCCTATGATCGTTATTATAAGTATGTCGTAACGGCTTACTATCTTTCCAAGCTGAGCAACGAGAGAGTATACTCGGATACAAAGAGCATTTCCAAGACAGTTTCCGGTGCAAAGATTACTCCTGTCAAGCACATGTACATTACCGCCAAGGTCAGTTCCAATACGTCTTTCTACAAGAGCAACAAAGGATTTTCGTATTTGGGTTCCATTCCTGGCGGCACCAAGCTGTGCGTATATGATGCCGGCATCTATTCCGAAAAGACGGAGGATGGAGATGATACGCACGTAGTAACCAGATACAAAATTACCTACGGCGGAAAGACTGGTTATTTACCGACAAGCAGAACCACGAACCGTGTAGCGCACTACTCATCCACAAACATTTATACAGACGCGGAGAGAGAGTATTTCATCAACAGTTACTACAATCCTTCCACAAAGAAAGTCATTTCAAGCGGTACACCATATCTGATCTGGGTCAACCCGTATACACAAAAGGTTACCGTCTTCAAATCGACAACCAAGAATGCCTCGGGAAGATATGTTAAACCGTGGAAGATCTATAACAATTTCGTCTGGTCGTGCAACACCGGAAGACCTGACAAGATTACTCCATGCGGACTGTTCGAAGTTCCGACGAACGGAAGAATTTACGAGAGACATAACGTAATGTTCTGGACCTGCTTCTCTTTGGTCTCGCTGCATGATAAGCTGAGCATGTCTCTGGGCAAGCCGGCCAGCGAGGGCTGCGTCAGAGTGGATTACGCGAACGCAAAATGGATGTACTACAACATTAAGGACGAAACGCGGGTCTTTGTCTATTGATATGGATTCGACCGTCTTTGACGACTTCTCATAGCAGAACATCAGATTGGATAAGTGAGGGCTCTCCGAGTTCTCACTTTTCTTTAGTGCGTCGGTCCATTAACAAAGAAAGGAGACATGATAATTTCCACCGATTATCATAATCTGTCACATGAATGATACCCAAAAAATCCTTTTTGATCTCATGTGCGAGTTTGACGAGATCTGTTCTGAAAATCAGATAGAGTACATCCTTGCCGGCGGTGCTACGTTAGGGGCGATTCGAAACGGGGGCTTTCTCCCTTGGGATGACGATGTTGATATTCTTATTACCAGGGATAATTATTTAAAGCTTGACAAAGTACTATCCGAAAAGGTGGATCACGGGCTTGAGAACCGTGCCTGGGTTACGGAGGATAGATACCCCCTTTACACGAATCCAATCGGAAGATACATAGACACAGGTACAACACTGATTTCGCGGTCGATGATCGCGATGAACATACCCATGGGGATCAACCTTGAGCTTTTCATCATGGATCCAATCCCTGATGATCCCGAGGAAGAATTGCTGTTCCGCAAAAATCTGTGGCTTTACACAGAGCTCAGGAATCCGTGTTTTGCTTCCGTTAATACCAAGCTTCCGGTTGAAGTAACTGACAGAGACTATTATGAGACGTGGAAGCGGCGTGTAGAGGTTGACGGGATCGACGCTTGCATCGCAGAGCTGAAGCACGAGCTGACAAAATATGAAATCGGGGAGAACTGTCACAGATGGTGCGGCAGATGGAGCACGGCTGCGTATATTTTTGATGATGAATGGGTCACAAAGCGAAGATTCCTGAATTTTGAAGGGCGGCCGTTCCCGTTCGCCGACAAGGTTTTCCATCATATGAGGGAGAACTATAATTCTTATTGGGACATCGTCCCGAGAGACAGTGAAAAGCTGACGCATGATACCCTGAATTCGATCGACACTTCATATAGGGAATATGAGGAAGCGATACACGCGATTGCAGAACGCAATAACTACGATGAGCACCTTCGAAATCGGAAAGAACTGATTTTCGAGCAGTTCTTTAAACAGCTCGAAGACCAGAAGAATCTTTGCAAAGTGACACAACACTTTTTAAAGAAGGAATCGGACAAGCTTTCAGAGCAGAAGTGGTCGTTCGACAGCCGGAAGCGGAGTGCTTATAAAGCGAGCTTTTCGAATTATTTCGAAATGCAGTTTTCGAATTATTACAAGAGGCATCGGCTCCGCACGGAGCTTCCTGACGATTTGATTGACTGCATGATTAAGACGCTGCTTTACTCTGACCGGATGGATGACGCGCAGTTTTTCAACGAACTCTATCCGGATGCGATCAACTATGAAGATGATAAACAATTGATTCATGATATCGGTGAACTGAAGCTCGAGAAATACTACGGTAATGTCAACCGCGTTCTTACGTATCTGGAGTCATTGAAAGATCGTTCGATGAGCGATCAGGTCGAAGTGGAACGGGCGTACGTCTGGTCGTTATCTGTTTCTGAGAAGCCGTCTGTGGAACAGATCCGAAGGCTCGAAGAGAGGATCGTCAACAAAAGCGATCCGGAAATCATGAAATATCTTGGCGACATGTACCTTCGCGCGGGAGACAAGCAGCACGCATACACGGATTATTCTTCTGTTCTGAAGCAAACGCGGAACGGAATGATCATCAGAGAGATCAAAGAAGCGGGTGTGACGGGCGTCGATGAAAAAGGACAGCGGCCTTTCCAATGGATCAAGAAGGCGAAATCGGTCCTTGGAAAAGGGCTGTTCCATGACACCCAAAAGGCGAAGGCGGAGCATTCGTCAAAAGCCGCTGCGATGATCGGCGAGGTAGGTCCGCTCCTCGACCAGATGAATATCAAATGGTTCGCAGGGGGTCTTGTGCCGGATGATCTGAGAAAGAACACCGTAACCGAAACGCCTGAGACGGTCATATATATCCCGCAGGAAGAGATCGAACGCGTTTATGAAGCGCTTCAGAAGATGGGGCTGCCGCACAGACAGGTTGAGCTATCTTCAATGCAGGAGATCTGCTATGCTGATCCGGAGACAACGCTGATCAACCTCAGAAACCTGAATGAGTTTAGAACGTGCGGGATGGGTATCAAAGTCAAACCTTACCGCGTAATGAATGACAAGGTCCATTTCGAGAACATTCATGGGATTGAAGTAGACTTCGAAGCAAAAGTGCTGGGTGCATTGAAAAAATATACCTATTGTGGTACAGTGGTCTATGTGCCGGATGATATGAATGCATTCTGCGATATCCTGTATCGTACCGCCTTCGGCAGCAAGGTCAACATCTATACAAAGAGCAATTATCTATTTGATGACCAAATGAGCTTTGAGACCTTTGTTGAAGACTTCCCGGACTGGGACGAGATAAAACAGAGAACACAGATCCTGGAGGGCGAGATCAGTATTATCACAGATCGTCTGGAAACAGAACGAAGAGCAATCAACGGTGTGCTGGAGCAGATCCGGTTGGTTATGAATAAATAAGAAAAGGAGATCTTAAGATGAAAATAACAGTTGCTGGCGTGGGTTATGTAGGTTTATCACTTGCTGTTCTGCTCGCTCAGAATCATAAAGTTACGGCTATCACGACAACGCAGTCCAAAGCAGAAAAACTGAATCAGTTTTTCAGTCCGATTCAGGACGAGGAGATCGAACGCTTCTTTCAGGAAGCCAGAGAGGGCAAGCGGAACCTTGATCTGACGACAACTGTTGACAAGGAGAAAGCGTACTCGGACACGGACCTTATCATTATCGCCACACCGACAAATTACGATGACGTCGGGAATTTCTTTGACACGACTGCGGTTGAAGACGCAATCGAATGGTCGTTAAAGTGCAGCCCGGATACCATGATCGTGATTAAGTCAACGATTCCGGTTGGTTATACGGAGTCTGTCAGAGCCAAATACGGGGTGGACAATATCCTCTTCAGCCCTGAATTTCTGCGGGAATCGAAGGCTCTTTATGATAACCTGCATCCGAGCAGAATTATCGTCGGGGCGGATGAAAACCAGTATGAAGTGGCGAGCATGTTCGCTGAACTTTTGCTGGAGGGAGCCCGCACCGAAGAATTAAGGGCCGGTTCATCGGCGCAGGACATTCCGGTTCTGATCACTCCGCTCACCGAAGCAGAAGCGATCAAGCTGTTTGCCAATACGTATCTGGCTGTCCGCGTAGCATATTTCAACGAGCTCGACACCTATGCGATGATTAAGGGATTGGATTCTTCTAAAATCATCGATGGCGTATGCATGGACCCGCGCATTGGGGCGCATTACAATAATCCATCATTTGGATATGGCGGATATTGCCTGCCGAAGGACACCAAGCAACTTCTCGCGAATTATAGAGATGTACCGCAGAATATGATTGAAGCGGTCGTCGCGTCGAATACAACCAGAAAACGTTTTATTGCGGAGCAGATCATTTCCCAAAAGCCGTCCGTGGTCGGTGTATACAGGCTCACGATGAAAAGCAACAGTGATAATTTCCGCGCGTCTGCAATTCAGGACGTAATGAAAAACATTTTGTCCAAGAATGTACCGATTGTCATCTATGAACCGACATTGGAGAATGGGAGTTCGTTCATGGGATGCAAAGTAGTCAACGACCTGGAGCGCTTCAAGGAAATGTCAGATGTTACCATTGCGAACCGGTATGATGAAAAGGTGCTCGGTGACGTCGAAGCCAAGGTGTTTTCCAGAGACCTTTACAGGAGAGACTAGTAGTTAACAAAAAATAAAAAAGAAGGATGACTGCATCTAAGCGGTCATCCTTTTTGGGTCTTTAACTTCTTTTGGGGTCAGGGCCCACCCTTTTCGATTGATAGGGGCGGTCTGGTAAAGCGTCGTATTTCGCTTTTGCGATATTCGGGGTCCTGCTGGCAAAGCGTCCGGTTCCGCTTTTGCGATATTCGGGGTC
>JAFRGD010000001.1 GCA_017433975.1 Mogibacterium sp.
AGGTTCTGCGCCTTGAGGCTGCCGGCCTCGTTGGCTCCCGCGACGACGTCGACCTTGACCAGCTTGCAGCCCTCAGGTACCTCAACGTCCTCGTGGATCGAGCCGGTGTTGATGATCATCGTCCCGCCTGGCTTGAGGTTGTCCTTGTGCTGTGCGAGGGCGGCCGGGCTGAAGATCAGCAGGTAGTCGGCCTTTTTGAACTTTGGCGCGCCGACTTTCTTGTCGGAGACGGCCACGTAGCAGTCCGAAGTACCGCCGCGCATCTGCATGCTGTAGGATGCGAAATAAGTGACAAATTTGTCGGTCTCTTCACAAGCGGTGTAAGAGAGGAGCTTTCCGAGCATCTGGACTCCCTGTCCGCCGAAGCCCGCAACGATAATGGATTGTTCCATGATGACCTCCTTACTTATCGCGGAATACGCCGAGCGGGTATTCGTTCAATACAACGTTCTTGATGTGGTCGAGCGACTGCAGCGGCGTCATGCCCCAGTTGGTCGGGCAGTTCGAGATGAACTCTACGAACGAGAAGCCCTTGCCGTCGAGCTGGTGCTGGAACGCGTCGCGGACGCACTTCTGCGCCTTGCGGATGTTGGCCGGGTCCGTGCAGGTGACGCGGGCGATGTACGAAGGAGCTTCCAGCGTATTGATCAGCTCGCACATGTGCATCGGATAGCCGTGCTCATTGGCGTTGCGGCCAAACGGTGTGGTGGTCGTGCGTGCGCCGAGCAGTGTGGTCGGAGCGAGCTGGCCGCCGGTCATGCCGTAGATACCGTTGTTGACGAAGATGACGGTGATGTTGTCGCCGCGGTTCGCCGAATGCATGGTCTCAGCCATGCCGATGGCCGCGAGGTCGCCGTCGCCCTGATAGGTCATGATGAAGGTATCAGGCATGCATCTCTTCATCGCTCCCGCTACCGCGCAGCCTCTGCCGTGCGGGCAGGCGATCGTATCGATTCTGATGTATCCGAGTGCGTTCGCGCAGCAGCCTACGCCCTGAACGTACGCCGACTTGTCAAACAGACCCATCTCGTCAAGCGTCTGGGAGACGATCTTAAATGAGGCAGAGTGCAGACAACCCGGACAGAAGTCATTGCTTCCTTTCTCCAAATCTATCGCTGCTGGGATTTTAGTAATTTGCTTCATCATTCCCCTACCTTTCTCTCATACATATCACGGATAGCTGCTACGATGTCATCTCTGTCGATGATGACGCCGCCGGAAGTGAGGCACGTTTCGATCGGTGCTCTCTTGCGGACAGCAGCTTTGACGTCCTCAGCGTACTGTGCCGGCTGGGACATCTCGACGTCCAGGATACCCTTGACCTGATCGTAGTTGATCTCTTCAAAGGCAGCTTCAGGGAACGGATAGATTCTCTTCGCTCTGATGAAGCCAAGCTTGTAGCCTTCAGCTCTCAGAACTTCGACCGCGGACTCCGCGATACGGGCGGAGACACCGTAGCTGGTGACGACCAGTTTGGCGTCCTCAAGGCCGTCGGTCTCGTACTGGACCTCGGTCTCTTTCCATTTCTCGTACATCTCGGCGTCCTCGCCGTTCTGGATCGGAGCCGGCTTGTGGAAGAACACTCTGTGGAACGTGCCCTTGTTACCGGTCGGGACCCATGGCTTGCTCGCCTCGATGGCCTTGACTTCCTCTTCGCTCTTCATCGGCGGGAGTGTGACAGGCTCCATGAGGGAACCGGTGAAGCCGTCGAGAAGAACCATGGTCGGTTCACTGTATTTGTCCGCGAGGTCGAACGCTTCATAAGTCATGTCGACCGCTTCCTGAATGTCGGCCGGTGCGAGGACGATCATTCTGTAGCCGCCGTTACCGAGCGCTCTGGTTGCCTGGTTGTAGTCCTGCTGGGACGGCTGGATCGAACCGATTCCCGGGCCGCCTCTCTGGAAGTTGCAGACGACGACCGGGAGTCTGCAGAGCGCCATCCAGGACACGGTCTCACTCATCAGGGAGATGCCGCAGCTGGAGGACGACAGGAGACTTCTCTTGCCGGCAGCCGCGCCGCCGAAGACCATGTTGGACGAAGCGACTTCGCTCTCGCCCTGCATGAATACGCCGTTTACCTGAGGGAGTCTCCGAGCGAGGTATTCTGGAACAGCATTCTGCGGTGTGATCGGGTAACCTGCGAAGAAGCGGCAGCCCGCTCTGACGGCAGCTTCCGCGACCGCCTCGCAGCCTTTCATAAATTTTTTCTCTTCCATTACTAATCCTCCTTGAAAACAGTTAACGCGGAGTCAGGGCACATCAGTGCGCAGATCCCGCAGCCAATGCAGTCGTCCGGGTTCGCCTTAGTTACCGTAAGGAAGCCCTTCGCATTGGCTTCGTCGCCCTCTGCAAGTACTTTCTTTGGGCATACGCTGACACAGTACCAGCAGCCCTTGCAGGCTTTTTTGTTGATTTCTACGTAGCCTTTTGCCATCACTACCCTCCTTAAAATAGTGTTAGTTACTTCCGTCTGTTTTTCATCCAGACGGGCGTCATTTGGAGGCTCAGAGGCAAGACCGGCATGTTCAGCCGTTCGCTGACTTCGCCGGCAATCTCTGCACGGGCGCAGCAGAAGCTGATCTCTCCGATGTCAAAATTCCTGACCTGCTCAACCCCCTGTATCACATCATCGACCGTCGTCCGGAGACCGAGATTCGGGTTTGCGATCACCGAGTCGATCCCGACGCCAGCCGTGCTTGTGACCTTATATAAGGTTTGGAGAATGTTCTCCTTGGAATCCGACCACGCGCGGTACGGATTCAGAAGATAAAAAACGTGCGACCCGGTACCCCTGATATCATTGGCGAACTGGCCGATCATGTGTGAACCATAATCGCCGCCGCCGATGTCGAGCAGCGTGATGCTGTTCGGGTCCCTGAGCCGCGTGATGACGCCGGCCGCGACGACCGGTGCGTCAAAAATCTGTTCCTGATAGTGAATTGTGAACGTCCCGAGATGGTCCTTGCCGTCGACGTCGCGACCGCGGAGGAGAGGCTTGGTCTGGTCCAGGTCAAAGTAATGGACCTCTTTGTCCGGGAATTTTTCTTCCAGATAAGCGGCGAGCGCCAGCGAGACCTCGGTCTTGCCGGAGCCGGCTTCGCTGAGAAATACGAAATTCTTACATTTGAGAACGTCGAGATCGATTAATTCCACGGCACACCTCTTCTGTAACGACGCCGGAGACGTAACTTCGTCCTTATATTATATCCCGACTGCGCTCCGAATTCTAGCGTTTTTGCAAAACATTTGTGAAAAATCTGTACATTCTTGCATTTTTTATGTACAAGAACGTTCTTGAGAAATGCGGGGCGGAATGATACAATGCAGAAAAGGGTGGAGGATGGCGAATGAGAACCGAAACACAGGAAACAACGCAAAAGAAGAAAGGCCGCAAGGCCCTCCGGGTCGTGCTCTGGCTGATCCTGATCCTGCTCGTCGCGGCCGGCGCGGCGGCGGGATACGCGTACAGAACATACAATAAAACGCTGGAGGCACTCGAGGTCACGTTCACTGACGACGCCCCGCGCGTCGACGTCGGCGGCACGTACGCCACGATGGACTACGTGAGCAGTTACGTCGGGGAGATCACACCATCCGCCGAGTACTTTGACGCCGACACCGTCGGGGACAAAGAAGTCACCTTTACCGTCACGCATCCGCTGTTCGGCGGCCTGCTGAACCCGACCAGGGACTTCACGCTGCGGTATTCGGTCATCGACACGATTCCGCCGCTCGCGCTCTGGACAGGGGACGGCGCGCTCATCGGGCAGGGGTCGGCGTTCAACATCAATGACGTGATCGCCTACGGGGACAACGCGGACCCGGAGCCGGTCGTGGCGGTCGAGGGCGAAGTCGACACGGACACGCTCGGCGAGTACCCGCTTCACGTCACCGTGACCGACGCGTCCGGCAACGCGACCGACTGGTGGCTCACGGTCGAGGTGGTCGACAGCTTTCCGGAGTACGTGGACGACACGCCGCGGACCCCGTTCGCGGACTTCGTGGCCGCGTACGCGGGCGAGGGGAGAGTCTTCGGAATCGACGTGTCCTCGTGGCAGGGCGACGTGGACTACGAAGCGGTCAAAGCCGCGGGGTGCGACTTCGTGATCATCCGGATCGGCTTCTCGATCGACGGCGAAGTCACGCTGGACAACACGTTCGAGCAGAACTTCCGGGACGCCCGGGCGGCAGGCTTGCGCGTAGGCCTCTACCTCTATAGTTATGACAGTACAGAAGAACAGGTCCGCGGCGCCGCGGACTGGATCATCGAGCGGCTCGATGGCGCGGAGCTCGACCTGCCGGTCGCCTTCGACTGGGAGGACTTCGGCGACTTCCAGTCGTACAAGATGAGCTTTCTGACGCTCAACCGGCTGTACGATGCGTTCGAGGACGAGCTCGCGGGTGCGGGGTACGATTGCATGCTCTACGGCAGCAAGAACTACCTCGAGAAGATCTGGGAGGACACGGATACGCGACCGGTCTGGCTCGCGCACTACACCGACTGGTCGAGCTATGCAGGTCCGTACATGATCTGGCAGGTGAGCAACCTCGGAAACATCGACGGAATCTACGCGGACGTCGACATGAACATCCTGTTTGAATAGAACGAATGAAAAAACCGGCCCGGCGGACACCGCCGGGCCGATGCATTGATCGGTCGATTATTTGAAAAACTCCTTGAAATAATTGATGTTGGAGAGCGTCGGGTTCAACTCGCCGCTCTGTTCTTTTTTGATGACTTCGACGATCCGGTCGTTGATCGGGGTCGGGACACCGTATTTGCGGCCCCACTCGCAGACGACGCCGTTGATCGCGTCGACCTCGCACGGCTTGCCCTTTTGGAGGTCCTGGAGCATCGACGGGACGATCTCGCGGTGTTTCTTGAGGGCGATCGGGAGGATCGTCTCCGCGATCCGCTGCTTCACTTTATTCTTGTAATAGAAGAGCTTGGTGATGTCCTTGCCCTGCACCGGCGCGAACGTGACGCCGCCGGCGCGCGCGACGTCGATGCACTCCTTCATGCACTGGACGGCGACCTTGCGGGCCGGGGCCCACTCGGTGACGCTGCCGAAGGTCCCGCCGATGACGGTCCCGAGGCCGGAGAACGTCGCGTTGATGAGGAGCTTGGACCAGCGGGCGCCGAGCAGGTTGTCCTCGATGTCGACCGGACACATGTGCTCGAGCACGCCCTTGACGCGGTCGAGTTTGTCCTCGGTGATGCCCGGCATGCCGCCCATGTGGAAGGACAGGCTGTCCGGGTCGCTGGTCAAAACGCAGGTGCCCGGATCGGTCATCGTCGCGCCCCATTCGACGGTGCAGCCGATCGTGCGGTCTTCTCCGATGATCTCGGCGATGCCCGGCTCCGGAATTCCGTTCTGGAGCGTCACGATGACGCCGTCGTCCGCCAGCATCGGCTTCAGCATGGTGACGACCTCCGGGTTGTGGAGCTGCTTGGTCATCAGAAAGATGATATCGTACGGGCCCTGCATCTCGTCCGGCAGGATCGCGTTGACCGGCGTCGTGAAGTCGACCGTGCCCGTGATGTGCGCGCCTTTTTCGCGCAGGGCCGTGACGTGACGGACGTTGCGGTTCACCAGTTCGATCGGGAAACCGCTTTTGGTGAGATACGCTCCGAGGATCGTGCCGAGCGAGCCGGCACCGTAAATCGCACACTTCATAATACTCCTCCTTATATATCTACAAGTAATATCTACAAGTTTTCACTTATACTGTAAGCCTCGACGTCCCCCGTGGTAATCAGGACCGACTCCTGGTGGAAGAAAACGCAGAGGTCCTTGGCGATCTCTTCGATGACGTCGCGCTCGACGCCGATCAAAGACAGGACCAGGGTGGTCTCCTGCGTGTACTCCCCGGATTCGTGGATGTAGCCGCCCTCGACGATGTTCACCGAGAAGGGGACTTTGTAGCTGATACAGACGTTTCGGAGAATGGACAGGTACTTGGAGGTCTCGAATTTCTGCTGTTTGGTGTCCTGGTCGTTCAGTCCGACGTAAATTTCTGTTCTAATCATGTCTTTTCACACTAATTGGTAAGGGGATTCAGAAGAACCGGTGGACGTCGTCGCGGTTCACGAAGTCGGTGACGCCGCCGCAGTCCTTGCAGACCGCGGACTGGTAGCTGAAGCCCTCGCCGTAGCCGCCGAGGCCGCTCGTGAGGCGGTCCGACCCGCAGAAGGCGCACCGCCGGGCGGCCTGACCGTCCCGGTTGTCGACCGCGCGGTGTTGCTTGTAGTTCGGCAGGCCGCTCGTGTCCCGCGCGTCAAAGCCCGCGGCCACGTTATTCAGTTCCTGCTCCGTCATCGTCCATCTGCCGTCCGCCATGGTCGCCTCCCGCAACTATTTGTCGTCCGGGCCGTACAGGTCGAACACGACGCCCGGAACGTACTCGCGCTCCCCGTAGTAATTGACTTCGTCGATGTGATGGAAAGTCTTGCCGTTCATCGCCTCGATCTCAGCGGCCAGCTCCGGGCAGACGCCGGCGCGGTAGATCCGCTTTAAATATTGTAACGCAAATTTCGCCCAATGGGTATCCGCATTTTGAATGCAGGCCTGCGCGAACGCGCGGCAGGCGTCCCGGTCGAGCAGGTCGATGAGCTCGCGGTTCCCGGTCTCGAGGACGCGGTTGTAAAGGTCGGCCTTGGAATGCCGGTCGGTGCCGAACGGGTCCATGCTGTCGTCCGCGTAGCGGTGGTTTTCGAGGATGTCCCGCAGGATCGCCGGGTCTGTGAAGGCCGCCGGGGAGAAGCTGCCCGGAAAGTCCAGGAACAGCTGGTAGCGGACCTGTTGCGAACGGATCTGCGACCGCGCCTCCTGGCCGATCCAGCCGTTCCGATATTTGCGGAAGAGCGCCAACTTGACGTCGTCGGACTTGATCTGATGAACCGCATAGATGCGGAGCCGCCGGTCGACCCGGTCGTCCTCCGCGACGCGCGCGAGCTCGTCGTCGCTGGTGATCTTCTGCAGCGCCGGGTACGCCAACGACTTACTCTTCGTCTGCTGGACGTACGCGCGGAGCAGCGCCTGGTCCGTGATGTTATCGATGTCCTTCAAAGACAGCTTCGCGGCCCGCGCCGCGAGCGCCGCCTCGTCAACCGGCTTAGCCGGCTTCGGCGCCGGACTGGCCGGAGCGGACTCCCCGCCGCCGAACACGGCCGAAATCTTCTGGAAAAGTCCCATCGTCATGCCTCCTTGTGTTATTGCGCGTTGTCCCGGCCGTTCCGGCCGGCGGTAGCGGCGTCTCCACCGCCAAAGATATTCACAATCACTTTCACATACGCGTCGCCGATGCGCGTGAAGCCCATCTTTTGCATGTACGGGATGTGCTCCGGTCCGCCGGTCTTGCAGACGAGGCGCGCGACGTTGCAGGCCGGCAGCTGGCTGTAGAGGTGTGTGCCGACCGAGCAGTCGCGGTAGGCCGGCGTGGCGTAGTCGATCAGGATGTCAAAGTCGCCGCCGCGGCGCTTCCCGAGCAGGAGGCCGGCCGCCTGATTTTCATAAAAGACCGCAAAGCCTTCCGCCCCCACCGCCTGCTCCGGCTCGAACGTCGGAAAATACCGCCGGATATCGTCCCGGTACAGGTTCACGAACCACGCCGCGAAGCCTTCGCCGGCGTCGAGCCGCAGGACTTCGTAGTTGCGGGTCGTATGCCGCAGCCGCCACAGCTGATAGATGTTGACGAGCACCAGGCACCCGTTGAGGAAGGCGGTCGGGAACGAGTGGATCAGGATCGCGTACGTCGTGAAAATGACGCTGCCGATCATGTTGATCACGCGCAGCCGCACCACCGAAGTCATGAGCATGGACACGAGGATCACGACGGACCCCAGGTATCCGAACAGTTCCAGCGCAAGCGCTCCGTTCATGATGGTTCCTCCAATCTTTTGCGCGGGTCAGGCGAACAAAGTCATGCGCCCGCTTCTCTGGTCTGATTTTACCATAAAAACAGTACAAATCTCCACCCGGAGAACGCGAACGGTCCGCCGCGGAAACGCAAAAGCACCCTGCCGGAACAGGGTGCTTCGGGGCGGGCCGGTCAGGCGCCGCCCGTTGGCTGAAAGGAGCGGTTAGTCGACAATCCGGATGTCACCGATGATTGGCAGCGGGTCGGTCCGGAACGTAATTGCGCGGTACACGGCGATGATCCAGAAGATCGCCACGATGAGGCCGACGGCTTCGTAGATCGGCTTGCCGATGAACGGCAGGATGGCCAGCACGCCGCCGCAGACCTTGAGGATGTTGAGCACGAGCGCCTGATTCAGGTGATGCACCTCGTATTCGTCTGTCCTGTCGTGGATGAAGTACGCGATGAACCAGGTGATCCAGGTGAGGTACGCCAGAATGGCGGTGAGTCTTGCATTTGGTCTGTTCATGATAGCCCTCCTTTATCGAATGTCCCGGCCGGTTTCCCGATTGCCCGGTGCCTCGGTTTCCCGAAGTGCCCGGTGCCTCGGTTTCCCGCGACCGGAACCCATAGTTCTTTATCGTGAGTGTATTATAGCCGACGCCGGGGCCGAGATACAGCCGAAGTTCCGCGGGTTAACGCGTCGTAATTCGTCACTTTTGGCGAATTATCGTATTCTCAAGCCGCGCCCGCTCCTATATAATGGTTGCAAGAGACAGTACAATGGTTGCGAAAAAACTGCGGCCGGCGATGGCCGGGCCGCGCGTTCGCGAGGGGGCACGATCATGGGCAAGAAGTCCGTCAAAAGCAATAAAAACATCTATTTCGAGAGCCGGGAGGCCGCGGGGCTGACCCGCGCGCAGGCGAGCGAAGAGCTCGGCTTCATCTCGGAGAGCCGGCTGGAAAAGCTCGAAAACGAAAAGACACCGCTCCGCCCCGAGGAGGTGCTCGCGATGTCCCGCGCTTACAATAAGCCGGAGCTTTGCAATTACTACTGTTCGCACGACTGCCCGATCGGCCAGGAGTACGTGCCGGAGGTCCGCATGCGCGACCTGTCGCAGATCGTCCTCGAGACGCTGGCGTCCCTCAACGCGGTCGAAAAAGAGAAGAACAAACTGATTGAGATCACGGCCGACGGGGCGATTTCGGAAGACGAGCTGCGCGACTTCGCCCGCATCAAAGAGGAACTGGACCGCATCTCGCTCGCGGCGGACAGCCTTCAGCTGTGGCTGGACAACACAATCGCGGCCGGCAAGATCGACAAGGAGAAGCTGGACGCGCTCGGCGGGAAGAGGTAACATTTCGGTACCCGCGCCGTGAAGAATACGCGCCGATACTTCATGGGCCCATCCTGTCATAGTACCTGCGCATGCAATGCACAAACTTCGTTGGAATGCCTTGTTACAAAGCAATCTCCACTTTTTCGAAGAAAGACTGCGAAAAGGTGGAGATTTTTGCATTTGTGAGAGGTTTTTTTGGAGCTGGCTGCGTGTAGCGGGCGAAAAACCGGTTGAAAAATGCGCGTTTTATACATGAACCAGCAGGATTCACCGTAGCCTGCGCGTGATGGACCATGTTTTTTCGAATGAAACGGCACAAACCTCCACACAAATAGGAAAAAAGAGTAAATGGGTGGAGGCGCCACCGGAAAAAAGGATGTTAGGAGGTACGATATGGGCATCATTCCTCACGGGAGCCGAAATAGCTGCTACGTGAGGAAAACAGAGCCCCTCGAGCAGTTGTTTTTCCTCACGGGAGCCGAAAAAGCGGTTGCGTGAGGAAACGTAGTCTGCAAGGATCGTAGTCTGCGGGGAGGTAACGACGCGCTACAAAATTCGCGCGGGCGTCCAACGGAGGTAGTCGCCGGACACCAACCGGTAGTAGACCCCGTTGTACAGGCCCTGCAGGCTGTCGCGGAAGCGCGCCTCGCCGTGGCAGTGCGCGTAGATGACCTGCTCCGCACCATACTCCTCCGCCATGTCGGTGAAGCCGCTCGACTCCTCGAGCACGCTCGTCGGCGGATAGTGCAGGAACATGATGTACTTCGAGTAGCCGGCCGCCTTCGCCTGCTCGAACGACGTCCGGAGGCGCGTGAGCTCGCGCTCGACGAGCGCCTTCGCGTGCTCCTCCTTTTCCTCGTCCCAGCCGAGGATGCGGCCGCGCCGGTCGATGAAAAACGGCCCTTCGAAGCAAAACCCCTTGGTTCCGACGATCGCATAGTCGCGGTAGGCGGGGACGTTGTCTGTGGCGCCGCCCTTGTCGTCGCGGCGGACAGCAAAATCGTAGTCGCGGTACGCGGCGAAATTATCCTGTAGGAAGAACAGCTCCGGCTGAAACCGTTCGTTCAGCGAGGCTGTTTTTTTGACGTCCCAGAAGTGGTCGTGGTTCCCGCGGAGCAGGATTTTGCGGCCGGGGATGGCGCGGATGTACGCGAAGTCCTCCTCGCACTCCGCGAGCTTGCGGCCCCAGCTGTGGTCGCCGACGAGCACCAGCGTGTCGTCGTCCGTGATCAGCCCGGCGCAGTTCCGGCGGAGGCGGTCTTCGTGGTTCCGCCACAGGCGGTCGCGGCGCTGGTCCGCCGCTTTGACTTCCGACTGGAAGTGCAGATGCAGGTCCCCGATGGCGTACAGACTCATGGCCGGGCCTCCCGCGATGTCGAGGACGCCACGTGTTCGCGTTCGGACGCCGGCGGTTGTGAATTGTCTCTCGGCAGGTCCGCAGGCTGGGAACCCTTTAAAACAATTCGTTGCATTTTCTGCAGGAACAATGCGAGCAGACAGGTCACCAGGATGAGGAAGCCGAGGATGGCGAGGCCGATCGGATAGCCCCACAGGAAAAAGAGGTACCAGTCGTTCCGGTCCGGCCATTCGCCGATCCCGTTGATCAGGATGTTCGCGAGGTAGCCCACGCCGTAGAGGACAACGGGAAGCAAGCACAGCCGCGCGTCGCGGCGCGTAAACGGGTGGTCGGTCAGGAAGATGACCTCGAGGATGGCCGCCAGCGGAACCAGCAGGTGGAAGGGGAGGTTCGGTCCTATGAACATGCTCTTGTAGCCGTAGAGCGGGCCCAAAAAGACCGCGACGGTCATGAGCGTCAGGAAGACGGAGACCGCGGCGACGTACTTGAAGAGCTCCGCTTTGCGGCTGCGGGCAGCGATGGCGCGGCTGGAGTCATCGCTGCCTGGATCGCCTTGTTCCTCGCGGCTGGGAACCCTTAAATTAGTATTTGGCTGTTCGATTGATTGAGTACGACCGCCCCTGGTCCGTCCCGCGCAAAGCCAAACAATTGCGGCGATGGCCGCAAGGAAGTTCGACAACACCGTGAAGTACTTGAGGCTACGCAAACCGGTGTCCGCGAGCGAGCCGCCGCTCCCGAACACCATCGCGACCCAACACACGATCACGACCGCCGCGATACCGATATTAACGATGACTCTGAGGGTTGTTCGTTTCACGCCGTCCCACGCTTTCTTCTCAACGACCGCTTTCAGTTCAATAGGTCCGTTCAGTTCAAAGAGCCTCTTTCAGCTGCTCGCGGATTTCCATCAAGATGCTGCCAAGCAGGTTTTCGCCCTTCCACTGCGAAGGGTTCAGCGCAGCAGGGTCGTCGGCGGAGAGGCCGATGCCCCAGATTTTGTCGTACGGACTCGCTTCGGCCAGGGTGCAGACGCCGGTCTGGAGGAGCACCGCCGCCAGGTTCTTGTCCTGCGTAAACTTGGCGCGGTTCCCGTTGAAGACGATCTCGCGCTTGCAGGCGTCCCAGACGGCCGGTACAAAGCCCTGCACTAGTTTTCCGAGCGCCTTCGCCTCCTCGGGGTCGTCTGTCGCCATGATCTTCCGGTAGATGTCCAGATCGTTAAAAAGGAGCGCTTTTTTGGCCATCATGTATTGTTCCGTGCTGACATACCGGATTCCCTCCAGCGTAAAGCGGCACGGATACCAGTTGGCAAACCATTCGTTCTGCTCGCCCAGCTTCCAGAAAAAGACGAAGTTCTTTGTGCGGACGATCGGCGCGGACGGATTGATCATCAGCTGATCGAGCGTCTCGCGGCCCAGCGCGAGGATCCGGCCGTCGAGCACTGCAAAGACGACCTCCATCGGGTAGTCGCTGTGGGTATCGAGCCAGTCCTGGCAGGACCGAAGTGCCGTGCGCCAGGCGTCTTCTTTGGGATAGCCGAAGACCCCCGCGGAGATCAGCGGAAAGCCGATGGAATGGCAGCCGCTCTCCACCGCGCGGTTCAGGGCTTCCTGATAGCAGTTGTAAAGGTTCTGCTGTTCATTGTCCCAGCCGCCCTTCCAGATCGGACCGACCGCGTGGACGATGTATTTCGCCTTGAGCGCGAAGCCCGGCGTGATGACTGCGCCTCCGGTCGGACAGTAGCCGATCGCGTCGCAGGCTTTCTCCAGTTTGTCGTATCCGGCGGCCTGGAAAATCGCTCCGCACACGCCGCTCCCGGCGGTCAGCTGAGAATTCGCCGCGTTGACGACGCAGTCCGTGCCGAGGTCAGTGATACTGATTTGTTGAATTGAAATGCTCATGGTGCTCCTTTATCCGCGGCGTCGCAGCCGCAAAAGTTTAATGATTGTACGGATTAACGTGGATAACGTGCGATTTATCATCTTTCATCGAAAGGCTCCAGGTACCGCACCGCCTTGCCGGTGGCCTTCGCATACGCAACCTCGGAGCGGGTGCTGTCGCCGATGTAGCCGCCGACGTTGATTACGAAGATCTCGTCGGCCATGTCGATTTTGCGCTTATGCATGTCGTCCAGCATCTCTTTGGTGCGCGTCAGCGTGCCTTCGTCCATGTTTTCCCAGACCTCGCTGTCGCCGGCGTGCCCGAAGAGCCCGACGCTGATCACGATGTTGCCCTCGAGCGTCAGGCGCTTCTGCGCCTCCATGAACGCGTCCTTGAAGCGGGTGCTCCCGCAGAGGGTGATGACTTTGTAAGTTCCGACCATGGGTTTGTCCTCCGGTTTTATAATCCTCAGTACGTTTAGCTCGCGGTCGCGCCACCTTTAGCTCGCGGTCCCGCCGCTACGCATGCGCTCGACCAGGTCGAAGAGGTCGCGGTCGAGGACGAACGGTTCGGTGAAGGCGTTGACGACGATGCCGCGGACGTTCTTCTCGTTGTTGCGCGCCAGGGTGAGGATGCGCATCATGTGCTGGCCCACCTTGGAGAAGTGGCTGCCGTACTCGCCCATGTCCTCTTCGCTGGTGAAGGCCGGGAAAAAGTAATTTTCGCCGCTCATCAGGATGTCCGGGACCATCCGGATCACATCCATCGTCCGGACGCTCTTGCCGGCCATGTCGGCGAGGGCGGCCTCGACGTCCTCCGGGTCGTCGCCGCAGTCCTTGATCATGGCCTCGAACTGCTGCTGGTCGCGGTCGCTCAGGACCGCGGTGCACGGCACCCACAGCGAGGCGTTTTTCATCAGCCAGAGGATGGTGAAGAGGTTGTTCTCCGTCCGGTCCGCGTTGAAGCGCGCGATGGCTTCCTTCAGCAGCTCGCACCGCCGGTCGTTGTGGAACATAAGAAGTATGTCGCGCATGTCGTCCGGGATGCGGTTTTCGCACTCCGCCTTGAGTGCCTCCGGCACCCCGTAAAAGGCCTCCGCGATGGACCCTGCGATGCAGGTCAGCGTGTCGCAGTCGCCGCCGAGGGACACCGCCGTGCGGATCACGTCTTCGAAGCTGTCGCCCTCGAGGAACGCGGTGATCGCCTCCGGCACGGTCTCCATGCAGGTCTCGACGTGGTGGTAACCCGGCCGAATTTCGTCGCAGGTGCGGCTCAGGTCGTAGCCGATTTTGCTGACGATGAAGTCGCGGATCGCGTCCTTGCTGCGGCCGTTCCGCGCCATCCAGATCGCCGACGCGGTCGCGTCCGCCCCTTTGACGCCCTCCGGGTGGTTGTGCGTGACCTCCGCGGTCCACCGCGCGACTTTGCGGGTCGTCTCGAGGTCGTCAAAAAGCCACCCTGCCGCAGCCACGCGCATCGCGGACCCGTTGCCCAGGCTGTTGTACGGCGTGCGTTTACCTTGCGCCAGCCAGTCGAAGAACCGACTACCGTAGCCGGCGTGCGGGTACCGGTGCCCCCAGTCCTGCAACGCGTCGATCAGCAGGTCCTTGGTCGCCGCCTCGTCGTCGATGACGCGCAGCCCGGTGGCGCCGTCGGTTTGTTCTGTGGCGCCGCCGTGTTGTCCCGTGGCGGTGGCCACGGCCTGCATCAGCGCGTCCGCCACCGCGATGGTCATGACGCTATCGTCCGTAAACGAACATCCCTTGTCGAAAAACGGGAAGTTCTTTGTCTTGCGCCCCCGATCGAATTCGTAAGGGCTGCCGATGATATCTCCTAAAATTGCTCCGTACATGTTGGCCTCCTTTCGGTCCTGCCGCATCCCCCGGTCCGGTCGCCCGAGGGTTGTGCCTCGCGCTCGGGTCAGCAAGCTTTGCTGCGCTCGGTCACCCGGGCCTGCTCGCCGCGGCCTCAGTGTTTCTCTTTCTTACAATGCAAGGATAACACAGCCGCGGGCCCGAGGGGTCAACTGGCAGGCGACACTTCGAAATGGTCAAAAAAGCAGGTTGCACTTAACGCGCGAACGACGGCTTCGCCTCAGCAGTCGTTTTGGCTGCGGCCGCCGGTTCTTTTTCCGCGTCCTGCGCCTCGGCGGTCTTCTCCTCGACGTCGCCGAAAAGATACGAAAGCGTCAGCCGCAGGGCGCAAAGCGTCAATCCGCAAATCGCCGACGCGGCGAGGGCAGGGAGGGATAGTCTGGTTTTCATGGTTGCTCCTTTCTAAACTTTGGCGCGGGCCGACCGGTTTAAACTTTGGCGCGGGCCGACCGCTTTAAACTTCGCTGCGGGCCGACCGTTTTAAACTTTAGCGCGGGCCGACCGTTTGCGAAACTCGGCGGTGTCCTGAACGGCCCGCGGCAGCCAGTCCGCGGCCGCGTAATCGAGCGGGATGACGAGCTCCTGCACTTTGTCGCCCTTGGCCGGCCGCTTTATGTCGTCGGGGAGGTAATCCAGCCCGACTTCGCGCAGACTCATGACGCTGTCGTGCAGCCAGCCAACCGCCTGGCCGTCGCAATACAGGCAGTAGCAGCCGAACATCTTTTTCGCCTCCACGTTCAAGCCCTGAAGGCGGTCCAGCCACTCGTTAACAATGTCGTCTTCGTGAAAAGCCATTTTCGCACCTCAAAGTTGATAAATCTATTCGTTTGGAACGCCGCGATCGCTCGCGGCGACCGTTTCAATCGTCTTGCTCATTCGCGGCGGACGCTTCAATCGCCTTGCTCGCTCGCGGCAACCACTTCAATCGCCTTGTTCGGTCGCGGCGACCGTTTCAATCGTCTTGCTCATTCGCGGCGGACGCTTCAATCGCCGCGCCGCCACACGAAGCGGATATGGCCGTTGTTGTTTTCGTTGGTGACGCTGCCGGCGCGGTCGCCTTTATCGTCGCCGCGGTCGACGGCGCGGTCATGATCACTATCGCCGCGGTCGACGACGAAGCCGAGGTTCCGGTAGATCTGGACGGAGTAGTACCGCGGGTCGATCTCGTAGCGGATCACGTCGTACCCCGCGCTCTGCAAGTTCGCCATCAGCAGGGCCAGCAGTTCGGTCCCGATCCCGTACTCCGCGAACTGCGGTTTGAGGGTCATCCGCATGCGGGCCTCCGCGGCAGCCGTGCCTGCGCTGGCTGCGGTGCACGTGTCGTCAAAGCCCGCGGCAACAGCGTCGGCGGCCGCGGCAGCCAAACTGTCGCTCGCAGCAACCGGTCCGCCGTCGCCGGCTTCCGCCCACGACAGCCCGGCCAGCTCGTCGCCGACCCAGGCGACAAACCGGTGCGCGCCCGCGTTTTCAATATGATAGACGCTTTCGTACGGCCAGTTCAGCCGCCGCGTCGCCAGGTAATCTGGCAGCCAATCGTAGTTCATAGATTTTTTCCTATCGCAGGACTTAATGGCACAGCGCCGGTCTTCCGAGCCATCTTTCTTTGATTCGAGATTCGTTTTTTGAAGCCGCTCCACCGAAACGCAAAAAAACTGTTATTTTGTAGAGATTTCCGATGCAACGTCAGACCAACCCGCATAGAATTCCACCGTATTGGTAGATGATCGACTGAAAATGGAAGAGCCTTTCACCAAAATGTCTTTGCGGTTGACAAAACCAGCTAACGTGACCGTTTTTATAGTGATATCTCGGATCGGTTCCGCTTGATACGGCATAAGCCTCCACCAAATTGCAAAAGAAATCTTGTCTGGTGGAAATTCGGCAAAAAATGAGGCAAAAGCAGCTTCACAACACCCGCCGAACCAGCATCATCGCTCGGCAGCGATCAAAACAGCCCTGCAAGGCGAACCGTCCGCGCCGGACAGGTTCAGCGGCGCCGCATTCAAATAATAAACACCTTCCGGGACCGCTGCCAAACGAATTCCTTCCAGCAATATGACATCGGCCCCCAAAAGTATGAGATGCACTTCCATCGGCGCGTCTTCGGGCCCGACTGTCTGGGACTCGTTGCCCAGCAGTAAGAGGTCCGCGGCGGCGAATACTTTTGCGGCGTCCGAAGAGACTTCGGCTGGCCCTTTGATCAAGATCCGCTTTGCGGCGTCCGGGTTCGCTGCCTTCGCCTTTTCCAGCATTTCTGCGGCATCATCGCCGGAGACGACCCCTTGATGCTCTGTAACATAGGCCATCCCGATAAACGCATCTAAACGTATGGAATCGACCGTTTTTCCATCTTTCAGAAAGTGAAAAGGCGCGTCAATATGGGTACCGTTGTGAGCGCACATGCGAAAAGCCGTCAGGTTGTACAAGTCACCCTGTTCCATCGAACAAAGCCGTTCTTTTTCCGGCGCGGGATCGCCGGCAAACACCTGGCAACTGAAAACTTCCTGGGAAATATCATAAATTTTCATCGCTTCGCTCCTCTGCGCCCCTCTAGCTACAGCAGCCTTTTGTAGATGTCGAGCATGCTCTCCATCTGGTATTTGAGCAGCCACGCCGCGTTGTTGTACTCCGGCGTGTCCTTGATGGTCTTGAGCAGGGCCGGGAAAAAGTGCTCCGTCTCCTCGATCATCCGGTAAATCCGGTCGCGGCTCAGGCCCCAGGACATCGTGGTCAGGTTGTTGCATCGGTCGAGGCACTTGATGAGCGCGGCCTTCGGCTCCGCGGCGATCGCGTCGTAATATGATGTGAGGACCTCAAGCCGGCGCTCCGCCGGGACCGGCTCGTGTGTGAGAAGCCGCACCAGGTTGCGCACGTTGTCGTCGACCGGGAGGTCGGCGAGCGACTTGCCGCAATCCTCGACCACGTCATGAAGCAGACAGGCCGCAATCACATCATCTTCCAAAATGCCCAGCGCCATCGCGTGGCACGCTACGTTCAGCGGATGATAAATGTATGGGACGGTCGACCGCTTGCGCGGTTGACCCTTGTGCGCCTCGACCGCGAAGTCCAGCGCCTTAAAAGTATTCCGCAGCTTGTAGATGCCCGCGGTGGTCTTGACGCGGGTCCGCATGCGCTCCCAGTCGTAAAGCGCGTCCTTGGTCCGAAACGTCCCGGTGCGGTCCTCCGCAATCGCGGACAGCGAAACGTCAAGCGCCTCCGCCAGCCGGATCAGGTTGTCCGTGTCCGGCTTGTACTCGTCCCGCTCCCACGAGGACACCGCCTGAAAAGTCACGTCGAGCTTGCAAGCCAGCGCCTCCTGCGTCAGCCCGCGCTGCTCCCGCAGCCTCCTGATATTCGTACCGATACTCATGCGATCACCTCCAGATGGGGGGCCGGGCTTCGTCGGTTTCCGCAGCGCGTTTGTCCGTTGCGTCGCGCGCCGGTCTGTTGTACGCCGGTCGCGCTTGTTGCGACACGGGCCGTCATCCGTGCGTGCGGGCCGTCGGCCAATTGTGACGACGGTCAGTTGCGACGACGGCCGGGCGTTCCCATAATTATTCTAACGAGTGCGAGTGATAGTTACAAGAAGAATTCAAGTCGTGCTTGAAAAGTGTTGTTGGCGCGCTGCGCCAGTTGTCGGCGGATTCCGACGCGTCGGTCACAAGCCGCGCAGCCAGATCCCGCGAGCCAGTCGGCAGGTTCCGCGCCGGTCAGCCCCGCGAGCCGCCGGCTAGTACGAGAAGAACTTGTACCGGATTCCGTTCTTTTCGCAGAGGTTCCGGAGCGCGCGGCAGCCGTCGAGGCCGCTGAACTCCCGGAGGAATGCCTGCGCCGGGTCGTCTTCACCGCCGAGGGCGGCCAGCAGCCGGGCGGTGTTCTCCCGGTCAAAGCTGTACCAGTACTCGTAATCGTCGTCGCCCCAAAAGGTCTCCACCTGCGGCCCGAGGTCCTGCCCGGCAACCGTCAGCGCGCCGCCCGCGAGGTCCGCCCACACGTGCACGTCGACCCGCTCGCTGCGAAACTCGCACAGTACCAATCCTTTAAATTCTTTCATGAGATCACCTCCCATCTCTTTCGTACGACACCTTCGTTCCTCCGCGCGGTCCGGCCTCCCCGACGGGCCGGCCACTCCCTCCGCGCGGTCCAGCCTCCTCAATCGGTCCGGTCACTCCCTTTGCGCGGCACGGCCGCCTCAATCGATCCGGCCACTCCCTTTGCGCGGCACGGCCGCCTCAATCGATCCGGCCACTCCGAACGGTCAGCCCCGACGGTCTGGCCACTCCGCAGCCGTTGCCGGCGGCCTTCCGTCAGGCGTTGACTCCCGCGCCTCCTTACATCATTATGATAGTCGCCGCGGCGCGGCTTTTGAAGCGAGCAGGGGTTGAAGTTTGGCCGGCGGGCTCAAGTGTAGCTTGAGTTTTGGTGCGGCACAAGCGCCGCGATGAGCCGTGTACAAAAAAAGTTAAGCACTTTTGCGTTTTTTTGCCGCAAATACTTAAAAACCGAAAGCGAATGCGGCTTCCGGCAGGTTTTGATTCCGCCGGCCCCGCATTTTCGGCCGTTTAGGCTGAACGCGAGGGCCTGATACAGAAAAACGCGGCGGAATCTGTCGATTTTTCAAGCGCAATGACGGATCGCGCTTGTGATGGCCGGCTTTTGGCCGCGATTTTTTAAGCACAAACGCGTTTTTTTGAGGCCAAATGCTTAAAAACTTCTGTAACGGCCTCGCGGCCGCGTTTTTTTCGTGGGACGAGGTGCTTTTTTCCGTCAAAAGCGGTAAAATTAACTGGAAAAAGGAACGTCACGCGTCCCGCACTACACCGCGCGTGGCTAACGGAATGAAAAAAGGAACGCCACGCGTCCGCGGCGCGCCAGATCGAGGCCGGCGACGCCAACACCCCACCGCGCGTGGCTCACGAAATGAAAAAGGACCGCCCCGCGCCTCGCGGCGCGGGGCGCACGAAATAAGCGGCAGGAGGCGCAGCAACCATGAACCAACAGACCATTGACCGGATCCGGCGTTTTACGGCCGACCGCGACTGGGGCCAGTTCCACACCCCGGCGAACCTGGCCAAGAGCATCGCCATCGAGGCGGCCGAGCTGCTCGAGTGCTTTCAGTGGAGCGATACGGACTTCGACCTCGCGCACGTGAGCGAAGAGCTCGCGGACGTGATCGTGTACTGCCAGGACATGCTCGACGAGCTCGGGCTCGACGTCGACGAGATCGTGAACGCCAAAATGGCCAAGAACGAAGCAAAATACCCGGTGGAGCTCGCCTACGGCAGCGCCGCGAAGTACGACGAGTTGAAACGCGCCAAAGAATAACCAAGAAAGAGGAAACCGACATGAACAAGACATCCACGAAGAAATCAACCAGTCGTTTTGCGCGCCTGTTCGCCGCGAGGCACCTCTCGCGCCTGCTCGCCCTGCTGCTCGCGGTGATGATGATTCTGGCCGCAGTGACCGTCTTCACCGGCTGCAAAGCCAGGAACAGCGGCGAGGACGGGCCGAACCCGGACGCCCAGACGGACGCCGATGCCGGCGACGGAACGGACTCCGGCGACGCCAGCGACGTGCAAGGCACCGCCATCGACTACATGGTGCTGGTCAACAAGGAGAACAAGCTTCCGGACGGCTGGGAAGAGGCCCTCGACATCGTCGAGTTCCAGGATTCGCAGGGCTGGGACGTCAAGGTGGAGCGGGGCGCTTATGAGGCGTACCTCCTGCTCAAGGCGGCCCTCGAAAAAGAAGGCGTGTACGTCGACCTCGACTCCGCGTACCGCAGCGTCGCGGAGCAGCAGCAGATCGTCGACGACTTCACCGAAAAATACGGCGCGGACTACGTCAAGCTCTACGTCGCGGTGCCGGGCTTTTCCGAGCACCACACCGGCCTCGCCCTCGACCTCTATCTTACCGTTGACGGCGTGGACATCGTCGAGAACGAGGACCTGGTGCAGTACCCGGAGCTCTGGGCCGTGATCCAGGAGAAGGCCCCGGAGTACGGCTTCATTCTCCGCTACCTGCCGGGCAAAGTCGACATCACCGGCTACGGCTATGAGCCGTGGCACCTCCGCTACATCGACGACCCGGCGGTCGCGCAGGACATCATGGACCGCGGCATTACCTTTGAAGAGTACCTCGGCCGCCTCCCGTCTTTCGCCGTCCCGGTCGATTACGGCACCTCCGAGCTCTACACGCAGGAGGAAATGGACCGCGCCATCACGACTTTTAAGGCCGAGTTCGAGAACTGGTCCGGCTGCGAGCTCCACGCCGTCCGCTACCTCGGCGACGACCTCATGAACAGCGAAAACCTCGCTTGGGTGAACCACATCAAGGAAGCCCGCGACATCGAAGGCCCGGCCTACACCGAAGTCATCGCCTTCGCCTCTGACTTCCACTCCCCGACCGACGAAGAAGACCTCACCGGCACCGCCTGGGAGGCGGACACCGAGTACACCAACTGGGAGTGGTGGCTCGCCCGCTCCGACGGCGGCCCGTGGGAGCTGGTGGAATGGGGGTACTGAAGAGCAACACGGTAGGCCCCGGCTTCCGCAATCGTTACGAGAGCCCCGAACCCCACAAAAGTTGTAAGGACTCCGAGCCACGCGAAAGTTACGATAAAAGAATAATGAACTGAAACGAGGCGGCCGGTCTGAGACCGGCCGTTTTCGTGCGGAAAAAGAATGAAGAATAAGTTTCTACGAAAACTGTACACTGGAATGAAACAACAGTTTAAATTAATAAATGACGAAATATAAACAAATATAAAAATAAAATGTTGAAAACCAACAATCAAAACAGTATAATACCAGTATGGTGAGCTCATCAGCGGAAAGGAGAGAAAGAGATGCTATTGCAGTTTTCAGTTGAAAACTATCTGTCGTTCAGAGAGCCGGTTATATTAAGCCTGGTTCCGTCAGCAGATAAAGAGCATTCAGATAACATAACAAACAAGGCTGAATTCAAAGGACTGAATACAATTGCGATTTACGGTGCAAATGCGTCCGGCAAGAGCAATCTGTTTAAAGCCGTAACAGTATCATTGAATATGATTCGCAGTTCCGCAAACACTCAGGTGGATCAGCTGCTCCCGGTCGTTCCTTTTAAATTGGACGACGAGAGCAAAAGTAAACCATCTTCCTTTGAGTTTCAGTTCGTTGCCGGTAATGGCAAAAAATATATTTACGGCTTCAGCGCCTTCCCGGACAGGATCGCCGAGGAGTATTTGTATTTCTATAATACAAACCGGCCGACAAAAGTGTTTGACAGGACAGAAACGGACTCTTACACATTTTCACGTACAACAAAGAAAGAACTTGAGCCGATTATCAGATTCACAACGAAAAACAGACTGTTCCTTTCGAGCGCTACGCTTTTGAATGCAGAGGCGACAAGGAGTGCCTATGAATGGCTCAGCAAGGGCATAGATACTTTTATGAACGTAAGCGAGATGCAAGATAGAGTGGCTGCATACTACATGAAAGACTACGACAACAACAGCAAAGATAATATAGAATTCACAAAAAGTTTACTCAAAGCAGCTGATACAAGCATTTCAGATATAGACTACAGCTATCGTAAGAGCGAGAACCTTCCGCCGGAAGCACCGCGCATCATCATTAACAACGAAACAATTCTGCCTGCTGTGGAAATCAGGCAAGAAGTAAAGACTGAGCATGTGGTTACAGACGAGGACGGCAATGTGAAGAAATACACACTGGCAATGCAAGAGGAATCATTGGGTACAACAATGCTGTATTTATACGGCCCGTTTATCAAGGAAACGTTGGACAAGGGCAAAGTGTTGTTTATTGATGAAATCGACAGAAGCCTGCATCCTTTTGTTGTTTCGTATCTGATCGATCTATTTACGCGCAACCGGAATAGCGGCGCGCAGCTTATCGTTACGACACATGATACGTCGCAGCTCTCTTTGGAGAGATCTCGCAGAGATCAAATCTATTTCACGGAGAAGGACGCAAAGACTGGCGTCAGCGATCTGTACTCGTTGGATGACTTTGAGAGGCCGGTGAGGAAAGATGAAAACATCCAGAAGAAATATCTTCAGGGCAGATACGGCGCGATACCGTATGTTCATGCGGAGGATCTGGTATGAGCAAGCCGGGCAGGTCCTTTTCATCAAAAGAACGGAATAAGCATAGCCGTAAAGAAAAGCCGCTGATTATCATTACTGCGGAAGGAAGAAATGAGACAGAGTCGCAGTATTTCAATGGCTTCAGAACCGCGGAATGTCCATATATCATCAGATATCATAAATCCGGTAATGTAACCGATCCGACCAAATTGGCAGAATCCATCCGTAAACGCTGGGATGCTGAGGAAGCGGACGCTCGAAGCGGTGACAAGGCATTTGTGATAGTAGATCTTGACAACCAGGACGGTAAGGCGAAAGAGATCCGGCAGCTTCAGGCACAAAATAAAATCGAGGAGTACATAGTATCCAACCCATGCTTTGAAGTGTGGTATTTATTGCATTATGAGTATTCAACGCGATTATATATGAATGCTGATGCAGTGATTAGAGACTTGAAAAAGTGCTGCCCGGATTACGAGAAGACTTTGGATATGTATTCGGTCTTGAGGGATAAACTGGACGAGGCGATCGCAAACGCTGAGAAACTGGAAGCATATTATGAAGCGGAAGTTCATCCGCACCCGGATGTGAATTGCAATCCGTACACAGATGTACATAGGTTAGTAAAGTTACTAATAAAGTAAATCACAAAAGTGACGCGGCCGGTCTCAGACCGGCCGCTTTTGCGTGAAAAGTCGCCTGCCAGGCGACCGCCGGTGCGGCCCCGCCTTGTATACTGTATCCAGGAGGTGATCATTATGAAAAAAGACCGCAATACCAATACCATTACACAAATACCGATCTCACGAAAAGACATTTACGAGTACACCTGGCTGACCGAATTCCTGCTGGAAAAGGGCTTTGACGCGGACGAACAGTTGCACTACATGCTTTTCGGCGGGAACCCGGGCGTTCCTTCCGCCATCCCCGCCGTCATCGTCGATCTCCGCGAGCGAACCCTGCGCATTACGAACACGACCTGCATGGCCTGCTGGTGCGCGTCGCACAGGGGCCGGTATCCGCTGACCGTCGCGACATTCCTCGAAAACTACGAAGCGTTGGTGGAACGGCAGGACGCGGCGCTGTACGACGCACTGCTGAAGGAGAGCTGGCGGGAGATGTATGTGGTTTTTACTTCTTTTCTCTAGGCGTCTTCACGGAGTTTTGCTGGAATGATGAATAATCAGTTGAAGCAGCATAAGATACCCCCTTCTCTTTTTGTGAAAGTGCATATAACCTTCGACCAAACTCTTCTGGGGTGTAGTTTGCGGGCAACGATACTATTGGTATATTCAAATTCATAAAAGCTTGATAGTATTTATCATTATCCATCTGTGCATTCTCCTATCATACAATTGGTACGGTTGGCACATTCATAGACATATTCATTATCATTGCACTTCCAAGGTGGTTTTCCACTATTTTTACTGCGCTCGAATTGGAGAAAGTATGCATATATGTGTGATGAATAGTCAAAACACAATCTTGTAAATCTTTGCAACCACCAATACTTCGTTTGTCAAGAGTTTCTAAAGGAACAACTTTAATCCCCAGTCTTTGACATTCTTCAATATGAATGTGCTTTTCATGTGTAAAAGTTTCTTTATGACTTCCAAGCGTATCAACTATTCGCCGTGCATCTTCTTCGGGGCAATTATGATCAGAAAGCATATTCGTACAAAGCCATTCCGTAACCATTTTGTCAGACCAATCAATTGCTTTTTGACAATCGCCTAGAAATGTTGGGTGGTATTTTGAGATTATAACTTGCCATAAAGGTGCTGAAGCTGGGTCGGTTTTAATACCATTTATAGCATTTTGAAATTCCTCTATAACACCAGCACAAGACATACCTCCAAATTGAGGATCAATTGGGCCAATATTTGATTGTTTTCCCATCACGATCTCTTTACAAGAGAGAGCAATCATAGTTCCTGCTGACATAGCAATCTGTGGGATAAAAGCACGAATATCATTACCAAACAACGACTTAAGATAATTCACTATTGATTCTGTTGCAGCCGTGTTTCCCCCTGGAGTATGTAAAATAATGTCTAACCCTTTTGATTTATCTAATCCGTATACAACCTGCATCAATGCATTTTTATCGTTGTCATCAATTGCAAAGTTTCCTTCCGTTTTCTGCAAATAACCTGAATAATAAGCTATGACATTGCGGCCAGTATAATCATGCATAGTCGCTAGATACTTTCTCCGGATTGTATCCAAAGGATTCTCAACCCGCATTCCTTGAATTTCATTAAGTACTTGTCCCCAATTAGGCATAATATAACTCCTTTTTATATTAATTACGCAGCCATCCTATACCGTGTATATACATATTCGTATATATCTCGACGGTATTGTGAGATACTAATCTCGTCATAACACTCCGGTAGCTCTGCCCAAAGCGTATCCCGAATTAGGTTGTCCACCGCAGCCTTTGTCTCTTGTTTGTCAGTCCAATGATCAAGCTCAGCAATCTTTGCCTTTATCTTCTTCAAAAGATTTGCGGCTACTTCTTTAATTTTTTGAATATCCGCTTTAGAAAGGTCATCTCGAAATAGCATATCGTAAAGCGACAACTCCTCGTCACTATCGAAGCCTTCCCGGACATATCGCTGCTCCTCCTTATCTAGACTGTTGGCCAGATCCATCAGATCCATAAAGGTTTTTTCAATGGTTGCGCGATCCTGCTCACTGTTATAATTAGTAATGATCTGCTGATACCGCTCATAATAATTTATACGGTCGGGATTGTTGAAAAGCAAGCGGTCCAGTTTCTGCTGAATCAGTTCTTCCAGGTCCTTCATCACAAGGTTCTTTTTCTTGACCTTTGCAAATTCCCGGCGCAGCAGATCAAAGTCAATAGCGCTGATATCAAATCGCCGCGGTTCCTCTTTTACCATTGTTGGTGTATCATAGATTTCCACATACTCGCTAATGATGGCATTGATTTCTACCATCAGATCAGTCGTGTCAACGTGACGGCGTTTCTTCTGCAATTCTGCATATATCGCAGCAATAGCTTCATACTCTTTCCGAGTAGAACCGGTGATATCGTCACGGTCCGTGTATTTCATTAGGCGGATCAGTTCCGTGGCGTATGTAGAGAATGACTTTTTATCCTCGATAGTACCACATACGGCATTTGCGGCGGTCTGAAGTAGTGACAGTTTCATAAAGTCCACTGCAGCTATCAGCTCGGCAAGCTCAAAGTTACGCTCTCTCAGAAAAGCCTTTGCTTTTTCGATGGTATCGAGAATACGTGCAATCAGTTCGTCCTTATCCACGGTCGGATCATCTCCGCTCTGACCACCAATGTTGGCAGTGTAATCTGCCAGCGCTTTTCGGAGTGCTTTCACGATGCCGATGTAATCTATAATCAGGCCGTTGCTCTTGCCCTCGTTCACACGGTTGGCACGGGCGATGGTCTGCATCAGCGTGTGCGCTTTTAATGGCTTGTCCAGATAGAGACAGGATAGGCACTTTACATCAAAGCCGGTGAGCCACATGGCGCAGACGAAAACAACGCGGAGAGGATTGGACGAATCTTTGAATTCCTTGTCCAATTCGCGTTTTTCCATCTTCGCTCGGTGATATTTGATGTCCAGATTCCATTTTTTGAAGGTCTGAATCTCGTTCTGCTCCTGGCTGATAACAACGGCCATTTCCGTTTCCTGCATCCACTTTAGTTTACGCTCAAGTTCCTGTGCCTCCTGCTGCGTAGCTGTTTTGATTCTTGTTTTCAAGGCTTTGATCTCTTCTTTCCAGTATTCCTGGACGAAGTTATACATACGGACACAGGTGACCTTATTCAGGCAAACGAACATAGCCTTGCCGCTGGTCCATAGATCGGAATAATGTCCTACAAAATCCTTTGCAATGGATCTCAAGCGCGGCTCCGCTGTCATCAAATGTATTTCTTTTGCAAATTCCGCTTCCAGCTTTTCCTGCTGGGCAACGTCAATATCGGCGTTTTCGATAGCATCGAGAATGCGGTCTGTTATCTCCGGATTGTGGAGATCGAGTATCTTCTCGCCGCGATTTTCATAATACAGCGGAACGGTGGCACCGTCCTCCACTGCGCGTTTGAAGTCGTAAACGGAAATGTAGCCACCGAAGGTACGGACTGTGATATTGTCGCTGGACAGAAGTGGCGTTCCGGTAAAGCCGATACGAGCCGCCGTTGGGAGCAGCTTCATCATATTATCGGCAAAGATCCCGTACTGACTGCGGTGCGCTTCATCTGACATGATGATTATATCGTGGTCCGGGTAGATCGGTGCTTCGTCCGGCTTATTGAATTTCTGTATCAGAGTGAATATGAAGCTCGGATTGCCTTTCAGTTTCGTGACAAGGTCGCTGCCGCTTGTAGCAATAAACTGCGAAGCCTTCGTTTTTCCAAGCAGACCGCAGTTTTCAAAGGTATCGCTGATCTGCTTGTTCAGCTCATCGCGGTCGGTCAGTACCACGATGGTTGGTGACCCGGCAAACTTGCGACGTATCTTTTGCGCGAGGAATACCATGGAATAGCTCTTACCGGAGCCTTGGGTATGCCAGAATACGCCCAGCTTGCCGTCGTTGAGCTTTCTCGCCTCGTATGCCTTGACCGCTTCGTTGACACCGAGGTACTGATGGTTACGGGCAAGGATTTTTACGGTATTACCGCCGGAGTGGTCATAGAGGATAAAGTTCTCCAGCAGATCGAGGAAATTCTCCTTTTTGCAGATGCCGCGCAGCATGGTCTCCAATGCCACGCTGCCTTGTTCTTTTTCGTCAAGGCGCTTCCACTCATGGAAGAATTCATACTTGCTTCCCAGCGTGCCAACCTTGGCCTCTGTGCCGTTGGAGAGCATAAGAAACGCGTTGTAGTAGAACAGATGCGGTATCGTATCCTGGTAATCGGTATAGTTGTCATCATAGGCATTCTGCACGTCTACGGTGTTTTTCTTTAATTCCATAAAAAGGAGCGGCAGACCGTTTACAAAGCCGACAATGTCTGTGCGGCGGCGGTAAAGATCGCCATGTATCTTCAGTTCTTTGATCGCAAGGAAGTAGTTGTTTTCCGGGTGCAGGAAGTCAATCACAGCGGCTTTTTTCGTCTCCGTTTTGCCGTCCGGACGCTTTACCGTCACGGGGATGCCCTCGCGGATCAGAAAATACTTCTCTTCGTTAATTTGAAGCAACGACGAGGTAGAAAGGCGCTTCTCCAAAACAGCCTGTGCCTCAAGCAGCTGATCGGAGGTGATCCACGGATTGAGCTTTTTTAGGGAAGCACGGAAATACCGTACAAGCAGAATCTCCTTGTATGACTTCCTACCAAAGGTGCCACTGTCACCGAGCACCTCCGTGTTATATGCAAACTTCACATCCCAGTCAAGCTCGTCCCGGAGAAGGTTTCCGGCGCTTTCCTGAACGAGGATGTTTTCAGAGTAATCGTAGCTCATAGTATGTACTCCATGCTTTCTTTACTATAACTTTACTCGATCTTTGCATCAAATTCGATAACGATGTCGCGAATTACTTCAAAAATCAATCTAAAATTCTCAAAATCAAATTCTTCGGGATGATTAACAACATAATCAGCAAAATCATCTTTTGAGATTATTTTTGCTTCAGCATTTAAGGCTGAAATGTGTTTGTTTGAACTATCGATGATTGATATCGGAGTTATTGCCTTGTTTTTGGAAAAACCTTCGAAAAACCAGTTTTCATCACTTGATTTACCATATTCGTTGAAGTCCCGTCCTAAGTACAAATGACCAAAATCAGTAGGTGTTTCTATTTCACTATTAGAGTAATAGTGTTCAATACAGATTCTGTCATCTGTTTTTCTCTCCGAATTTGAGAGAGGAGGAATGTTGAACCTATATACATTATTTTTCAATACTTTATAGTTTTTTCCATGTTGATTTATCTCCAAATGTTTATCTCGGTCAAAAATTCCTATAATAGGATTCGTGTTTGGAAGATTTGAAAGTTTGATTAACAAATCTCGCAACTGTTCTCCTAATACTGCATCATGTGAAAAGTCGTAATACTCAAGTCTCGACAAAAGCGGTTGGTCTAATCCTAACTGTTCAAATGCAATTTTAATATGTTTAGCATCTGTCTTTCCTTCAGTAATGATAATAACTTTTCCAGTAACTTCCCTATACTTCTGGGAGATGTCGTCATATTGCTCTTTCAATTTCGCTTGCCGTAAGAGATACCTTTCGCGTTCGGCCTGAATGTACGGAGCAACTAATGGAAGGAATCCAATTCGCTCACTAATACTCTCCTGAGATAACCTTGTTTCATACTTTGAAACACCTGAATCATCTTTTGATACATAGTAACAAGTTGCATCATCACTTTCTCGTTTTGCATAAAAAGCGGGAGAATGTGTTGTTATTAGCAGCTGGCAGTCACTTCTATAAGAGTACAATTCATCTGCCATTTCAAAGCAGGATATGTACTCTACCCCATTTTCTGGTTCTTCAAATCCCCAAATGTAAGTTCCATTTACCGAATTCTTCGGTCGGTTTTCTTCAGTGTTTTTCTGCATATAGCGTAGAATTGATGGGATATGTCGTGCTCGAATACCATCGCCTCGATGATTCAGGTCCACACCAGATACAAACTTATCGCTTGTGGAAAAAGACAGATCGCGGAATAGCGTATTTAAATCTGGCGGCATTCGAATTGCCGACTCCATGTTAAGCACAGATAGCAGTTGGTCGCTTAACCCTTTCGTTAATGATTGGAGTTGTGTTGAATACTTGTCATTTAGTTCTTGTAATGCACTGTTCGCAGATTTTGTCATTGAAGCATAAACACTCGAAAGTAGATCCTTAAAATACTCACGACTTTTTACTGCCGGAATATACAAATAAGTGATTCTCTTTAGAAGTGTAAAACCCTTGGATCCCGGGCTAAATAAGGAATCAAAATTATTGGCGTGCAAACCATTTCTACGCCAAACTTTTGTCCAGGTTTTAACGCCCTTTTCCAGATATGAATCTGGGATTATAATATCTATAGATATTTTTATTTCCTTGGCGTGTTTCGCACTTTTCTTTGCAAGCATTGAATAGTCGCTATCAAAATCAAACACTGTTCCATGGTCAGTCTCACCGTTGAAAAAGAGATTGAGTGCCTTTAGTACATTTGATTTGCCAGAATCATTTTTCCCAACAAAACAATTAAAATCAGAAAGATCGATTGTTTCATCAACTATTGATCTAAAATTTCGAATCTTTATTCGCTTGATAATAATCATATCTCTATTTCACCGCTCATCAGCTTTGGAAGCAAACGATCACGGGCCTGTGCCGCAATCTCGTTCTCTCTTTGCAATAACCGTATTCTTTCAAAATATGGAGAGACAATGTTGCAAAAAACAGTTAGGACTCCTCCAGTCGGAACACTCAGTACCAATGCGTTTAAATCCTTGGCATAAACATGGGGTTGTGCAGATCCTTTTTGCAGAGAATCCAATTTCATCGCATTAGCCTTCAGAAAGCAATAAACAAAAAACAGAAATGGTGTGCTATTGCTGTCGATGTAAGAACAATCTGAAGCAAAAACATCCACGTTGTATAGCCTTGTAAATCCAGCATTTGCGCCAGATCCACTAACTGTGATGACCGGGGCAACGGTATTTGATTTATTGTGATAGTACGCAGGCTCTAAACCTCCTGCAACAACAGGCACGTCCCCATCAAGCACCTGTGCTTTAGTTATTGTCTTCCCACGCTTAAAAAAAGAAATATCTCCAAGCGTTCCTTTTTTCCATCCCTCCGGAACACCGTCAACAATTGGCGTGTCCTCATATCCGGGGAAGCGGAGATCGACAAACCACTCCTTATACAGCCGCTGCGCTGCTTCTTCAAGCAGTTTAATCTGCTTTTGGTTGTTTTCGATGAGGTTATCGTAGGCGGAGAGAATGTCAACAATATGCCGCTGAACTTCCACCGGGGGCAGCGGGCATTCAATTTGTTTTAATGCGGCGATAGTTAATGCTTTTTGAGAAGAACCGATTGTTGTATTGTTGAGGACACCATACCCCTCTTTTGACCCTATCCAGTAGCAGAGAAATTTTGAAATGAGAGAATCATCAAAGTTCCGGAACCATGTCAAATTACCATCTTTGAAATAGAAATAATCTTCTGGCCGGACTATATATGGAATGCCAATGGTTCCAACAGAAGTCAAAAGCATATCCCCCGGCAGCGGAACGCCAAATTTGGATTTTATATCATTATACTTTTCTATGCTAATGTAGAGGGGCTCACTGATCTGTTGTCCCTGACTCGATTCAATGATTTCTTTGGAACGGTAAAAAGGAACGCCGGAATCAACATATTCCGAGTAAAAAATCCTTTTACTGGATGTTATTTCGCAATGATCGCCAATTTTTGCCTTCGCCCAACTCATATTCCCATCTCCTTTATGTTCTGCGAGATGGTATCCATCAGATCATTGGATTCAGCCTGAAGGGACAGAAGTTCTCTGTGAATTTCAGCCATGCGCTCGGCAAAGTCAACACCGTCATCTTCCACGGGAGCCACACCGACGTATGCACCGGGTGTAAGTGAAAAGCCTTTTTCTTCAATTTCGTCAATACTTGCCAGCTTGCACAGGCCGAGCACGTCGGCATAAACGCCCTCACCGAACTTCTCATAGAGCCAGTGCGCTTCTTTGGCAACGGTCAGCATATTTTCGATATAGGCGATCCTGTCGTCATACTGCTGCTGAACGCTCTTTTTATCGCGCTTTCCGGCGACATCCACGTCGGCTTTCGCGGCCTTGCGGAGCGCAGAGAGTTTCTCTTTCAGCGCGGATGCGATATCAGCAAAGGATGCCTGATAAACAGCCTCTTTCAGATCGTCATTCTCGGCGGCTTCGGCTTCCGCGTGGAGATAATCGTGATACTCCTGCAGCAACGCAGTATACTTTTCGGTTTCGCCGCGATAAAGCCATACGATAGCGTTCAGGTTTTTGAGCTGCCATTCGCTCCATTCGTTCAGCGTGCGGTCGACAACGGTGTAGTAATTCCGGGCGTCGATAAACAACACCTTGTCACGGATGGCTTCCCTCTTGGCCTTGTCAAAGAACCATAGAGAGCAAGGCAGGGATTTGGTATAAAAGAAGTTGTTGCCTACGGAGATCATCACGTCAACGTGACCGGTGCGGATCAGTGCTTCACGGATATCCTTGTCCTTGCCCTGGCTGTCCGTAGCAGAGGACGCCATAACGAAACCGGCGCGGCCATGCTCGTTCAGATAGGAGTAGAAATAGGAGATCCAGAGGTAGTTAGCGTTTCCGACCTCTTTGTTCTTGTTCACGGAAGGCAGACCGAACGGAAGTCGTCCGGCGCTCTCACAGGATTCGGCTTTGACTTTATCTACATTGAACGGCGGATTCGCCATGATGTAGTCACAGCAGCCGTCCAGATTATGTGCGTCATGGTAGAAGGTGTTTGCCTCGTCTCCGGATTTGATAACGCCAGTCAGTCCGTGGACTGCCATGTTCATCAGGCAGAGCTGTGCGTTATATTCCACCTTTTCCTGCCCGTAGAAGGTCATAGAGCTGTTGGCATTCATACCGGCGGCGTTCACAAAATCACCGCTCTGCACGAACATGCCGCCGCTGCCGCACGCGCAATCGAGAAGAACACCCTGTTTCGGCTCCAGAATGTTGACGATCATTTTTACAAGAGATTTCGGCGTGAAGAACACACCGTCATCGGACGCGACCACTGGAGCAAATTTGCTCAGGAAGTATTCGTAAATGCGACCGATGATATCGCCGCCGACATCGTCAAGAGCGCTGTTATTGAAAATGCGGAGAAGCTCTGCAAGAAGCTCATCGGAAAAATCAGTATAGCTTTTCGGAAGAACGCCTGTGAGCTGTTCGCTCTGCGCCTCAATGAGCAGCATGGCATTGTTGACCACTTCTCCGAGGCTGTTCATCGGATGGCCGTCTTTATTGACAAGACCAACGGAGGCGATGTTCTCCGGCAGATTGACAAGGTATTCGTACTGTGCTTCTTTCGGAAGGAACAGAGCGCTCTTGGCGGAAAAGTCACTGGCCTCAACGGGCAGCACCCGACCGCCGCGAGAGGGACGATCCTTCAGGATCTCCGCCTCTACCTTTTTAAAACGGCTGTACGCATAGCGCAGGAAAATAAGCCCCAGCACGGGCATACAGTATTGATTTGAGGTCAGTTTGGACCCGGCTCTAAGGAGATCAGCAGATTCCCACAGCTCCGCCTCCAGTTTACGAATGTTAATCATCGATAGTATCTCCTTTCAGACAATCAGGAACAAACTCCATCATATCATTGGGAGAGCAATCCAATGCATAACAAATACTTTCCACTTTATCCAAGGCGATATATTGTCCATTTTTGATTTTAGTAATAATATTTGCGGATATTTTCGCACGTCGCATAAGCTCAGCATTGGAAATATCACGCTCGATCATCATATGCATTAATGGTTTATAACTCACAGCCATTTCAGCAATCTCCTTTACTACTGTTATACGTATTGTGTCACACTTATGTGAAAAAATCAATGAATGCGGAATGGTTAATGTAGTTACAATGTGTAATTCTTAGGACGTTGTTTAGATCGTTAAATTGTTTGTATTGTTGAGATGTGATAGAATTTGAATAAAGAATTATTAGGAGAATTGTTGTATTAAATAAACGGTTTAACCCGTTTATAAAAAATCGCAACATTACGTTCAGACCGGTCAATGAAATGCAGGTTGTCAGAAAAGGAGCAGACACCTACCATTTGTTTGTTAAAATCAAGGTCCTGGAAGTACTTATAAACCCGGTTCATCAAGAGCGATTAAATAATACATCGACCCGCTGGCGCGGGAGCATGAAGAAATAAAGGAGTACCCCATGAAACCCAAAAAACAACCGAAAAAGTACGATATCGATGAGGTTTTTTACATCCCGGTGAACGGTGACCGCCAGAGCATCCACATCCGCAGCGGGAACCGGTCGAATCCGGTCGTTCTGTTCGTGCACGGCGGCCCGGGCGTCTGCGACCGCTCCTGGGTCATGCCGAAGCAGTCCGAATACCTGGCGGACCGGTTCACGATGGTGTGCTGGGATCAGCGCATGGCGGGCAAGAACTACCGCGACGCGGACGCGAGAAAGAAAATGACGCTCGACCAGCAGGTCGAGGACATGCACGACGTCGTGAAGTACCTCGTGAAGCGCTTCGGCCAGGAGAAAATCTTCATCGTCGGCCACAGCTGGGGCACGATCCTGTCCTGCCTCTACCTGCCGAAATATCCACAGAACGTCCGCGCGTACGTCGGGATGGGGCAGTTCGTAAACGGCTTTTTAAACGAAGATCTCAGCTATGAGTATGTGGTCAACTGCGCGAAGGAACTCGGCGACCAAAAGGCTCTGAAGGACCTCGCGAAGATCGGCGCGCCGGTCAACGGCGAGTACGCCGGCGGCATGGACGCGGTGATGGTGCAGCGCAACTACCTGACCAAATACGGCGGCGAGACCTGGAAGGAGCGGGGCGGCATCTACCAGACCGTCATCATCCCGTTCCTGACCAGCGGCGAGTACAAGATCATCCCGGACCTGTACCGGTACTACAAAGGCACGTTCTACTGCCTGAACCAGCTCTGGCCGGACGTGATCAACCTCAAGTTCGACGAGACGCTCAAGAAGCTGGACGTCCCGGTGTACCTCTTCCAGGGCGACCACGACCAGAATACGCCGACCGAGCTCGCGAAGAAGTGGTTCGACGCGCTCGAGGCGCCTTATAAAGAATACGTCGCGTTCCACGACTCCGCGCACTCCCCGATCATGGAGGAGCCGGAGCTCTGGGGCAGGACGCTGATCGAGAAGCTGCTGGGAGAATAAACGTGCGTTGCGGCGTTGCGTCGGTTGTGACGTGACGCGTTGCGCCGTGGCGGAACAAAGGAGGCCACTATGATTACAAAAAAAGTCATCGTCGGCGGCGGGACGGAGTTCCCGCTGAACGGACAGCTGGTGCTGCCGGACGACCTGACGGAGCGGGTGCCGGCGGTCGTGTTCGTGCACGGCTCGGGTCCGAGCAACATGGACGAGCAGATTTACAGCCTGACGCCTTTTAAGGACCTCGCGGAGGGGCTCGCGGAGCGGGGAATCGCTTCGATCCGCTATGATAAGCGGACGTACGCCTACGCCCGCAAGGTCGCGAAACTCGCCGGCGTCGTCACGGTCAAGGAAGAAACGATTGAGGACGCGATCCGGGCGGCCGACCTCGCGCGAACGATTCCGGAGATCGACCCGGAGCGGATCTTTATCGTCGGCCACAGCATGGGCGCGATGCTCGCGCCGCGCATCGATGCAGAGGGCGGCAACTTCCGCGGGCTGGTCCTCATGGCGGGGACCCCACTGAGGTTAGAGAACATCGTCATCCGCCAGCTCAAACAGGCGAGCGGCGAAGGCAGCGGCATCATGAAAATGGTCGTCAAGCTGGAGGACAAGATCTTCAGCAAAAAGTTCGACGGCCTCTACGACATGCCGGACGACGAGGCCCGGCGGAAGAAATTCTTCGGCGGCACGTCGCTCTACTACTTCAAGGAGATGGGCCGGAAGACCGCCGCGGAATACCTGATAGAGTCCGACAAGCCGGTCCTGATCATGCAGGGCGGCATGGACTTCCAGGTCCTCAAGGACGTGGACTTCGCGGCTTTCCAGAAGCTCCTCGCGGACCGTCCGAACGTCGAGTACCGCCTCTACGACGACCTGAACCACCTCTTCGTCAAAGGCGTCTTCAACAGCATCATGCTGGCCGCCCGCGAGTACAAGAAGAAGCAACACATCGGCCCGGAGGTCATCGACGACATCGCCGCGTTCGTGAAATCGAATTAATTGGGTTAGGGGATTGAGGAGGACGAGATGAATACGTATTTGATTGAAGAGATGACGTGGCCGGAGATCAAGGCGGCCCTTGAGGCCGGCGTGGACACAATCATCATTTACGCTGCGTCGATTGAGCAGCACGGGCCGCAGCTCGCGGAGCTGACGGACACCCAGCTCGGGTACCAGGGCGGCATCGACCTGGCGAAGCGGCTCGGGAACGCGCTGGTCGCGCCGGTCATCCGGCCGGGCCTGTCCAAGCACCACCTGAGCCTGCCGGGTAGCCTGACCCTGCGGCCGGAGGTCTTCCGCGGCGTCGTGGAGGATTACGTCGCGTGCTACGTGACGCACGGCTTTAAGAAGATCATCCTGACGTCGTCGCACGGCGGGAACTTCCAGGCGATTGCGGACATCGCGAAGACGGAGGCTGCGAAATACCCGGACGTCTGCATCGTGTCCGGGCTCTCGCTCGCGGAGCTGACGCCGGCGCTGGAGGAGCTCGAGCGGATCGAAGGACTTGAACCTGGCGTCTGCGGCGGCCACGCCTGCGACTGGGAGACATCCGTCATGCTGCACTTCACGCCGCAGCACGTCCGCATGGACCAGGCGGAGCGCGGCTTCGTCGGAACGCCGACGCCGGAAGTGCTGGAGCGGTTCTTCACGGATGGCGTCGTTGCGGTCAGCGAGATCGGCGTCATGGGCGACCCGTCCCACGCGGACGGCGAGCGCGGCGGCCGTTATTTCAAGTATCTACAGGACATCCAGGAGCGCGTCGTGAGAGCGCACATCGCGGACTGGGAGCAGGCGCACCAATAAGGTCGCGGCTGCGTTTTGGCCATTGCGCCAACCAAGAATTGCCATATATGGAAATTTTTGGTTGACAACGTTGCCGTTTACGGGTATAATAAAGGCGAAAGGAGGAGCGAAATGATCCGACAGACATTTGACCTCAGCAAGCTCAAGGCCCGCAAGAAAGCCCTTTCGCTGACGAACCAGGACATCGCGGAGGAGTCCGGCGTCCCGCTCAGCACCGTGCAAAAGGTTTTTGCCGGGCAGACTGCATCGCCGCGGTATGATACGCTGGCCCAGATCGACGCGGTCCTGACCAGGCACGAGCGGCGGCAATACAGTATTACGCCGGAGCGGGATACGGCAGCCGTGCACGAGAGCAATCTGGCGTATCGTTACGATTACGCGACGTCGTTTGACCAGCAGGCGCCGTCGGACGACGCGGCCCTCTCGTTTTACAAGCTTTACACGCTGGAGGATTACTACGCCTTTCCGGACGACCGCCGCGTCGAGTTGATCGACGGTCGGATCTACGATATGACCGCTCCGACAATCCGGCATCAGGACATCATCCTGCAGGTCGCCATCGCTTTTTACAGTTACATTGAGAAGAGCGGCCATGACTGCCGCGCCATCGTTTCTCCGGTAGACGTCAGGCTGGACTGCGATAACTACACCATGGTCGAGCCGGATCTGGTCGTGTTGTGCAACCGCGGCAGGGACGACCGCCGGCTTAAGAACACAAAGCGGGTCGAGGGGGCTCCGGACTTCATCATGGAAGTCCTTTCTCCTTCGAGCGTCGGGCTCGACAGCGGACTGAAATACCGCAAGTACAAGGGCGCCGGCGTCCGCGAATACTGGATCGTAGACCCGGGCATCCGCAAAGTGACCGTGTGCGACTTTGAACACGACCGCGAGACGCAGTATACCTTTGACGACGCGGTTCCGGTCTGCCTGACCGGCGGCGACCTCCGGGTCGACTTCGCAAAGATCAACGCCTATATGACCGAGTGAGTTGCAGTACCGACTGAACTGCAGTTTCATGAATTCGAATACGAAACAACAACAGCCTTGGGGACGCCTACGCTTCGCCCCCAAGGCTGTTGTCGTTGTTAGGATGTCATTGTAGGATTAGGAAGTTGAAAATGAAGAAAAAACTTTATCTTTGCTTTGCAATGAAAGGATACCGCCGCAACCTTAACTGAACTTTAAAGAAAGCTAAAAGTTTGAAAAGAATCGGATAAGAATACGAAAAAAAGGGGCCGCCCGGCTGGGGACCCCTTTTTGAATATTTTGTGTTGCGGTTCGCGTGAATTGGCTTAGTTCGCCTTCGCGGCTCTCTCCGCGGCGAACTTCTTGCCCTGCGCGAGGCCGAGGCGGTACGCGCGCTCGTTGGCTTCGTTGAACTCCGGGTGCTTGGCGCCGAGCTTCTCGAAGATGGTCTCGAGGACGACGTCCTCCGGCAGGATGTCGGTGAAGCCGACGATGACGCCGATGATGACCATGTTGATGCCCTTCGGGTTCTCCGCCTCGTTCGCGAGTTTTTCCGCGTCAAAGAGGTAGAAGTTCTCGGTCCCGTACATGTCACCGGTGAGCTCCCTGGAGGAGTTCATCAGGAGCACGCTGTCCGGGCGGAGCTTGTCCGCCGGGCTCTCCGGGGTCTCGGTCGTGAACGCGATGACGTAGTCGCCCTGCCAGAAGACCGGGGCGGTGATGATTTCGTCGGAGATCGCGACGTAGCAGTCGGACTTACCGCCGCGCTTCTGCTTGCCGTAGAGCGCGTAGTTGGTGGTGAAAAGGCCGTCGACTTTGCAGGCCGCGTAGCAGAGGATTTCGCCCGCCAGCTTAACGCCCTGGCCGCCAAGTCCAGTCAGAATGAAAGTTTGTTCCATGGTGCAGCCTCCTTCCTATTTGTCGCGGAAAACGCCGATCGGATACTCTTTGAGCATCGTTTCGTCGATGAAATCCAGGCACTTCAGCGGGCTCATGCCCCAGTTGCTCGGGCAGGCCGAGACGACCTCGACGAGCGAGAAGCCCTTGCCGTCGAGCTGGTTCTGGAACGCCTTCTTGATGTATTTCTTGGTGTCACGGACGTTCTTTGGCGAAGTGCAGGTGCCGCGCGCGATGAAGGACGGCGCCTGGAAGTTGCTGATCAGCTCGCACATGTGCATCGGATAGCCGTGCTCCGCCGCGGTGCGGCCGTAAGGCGAGGTCGTGGTCTTCATGCCCATCAGGGTGGTCGGGGCCATCTGGCCGCCGGTCATGCCGTACTGGGCGTTGTTGACGAAGATCGCAGTGATGTTTTCGCCGCGGTTCGCCGCGTGCATGGACTCCGCGAAGCCGATCGACGCGAAGTCGCCGTCGCCTTGGTACGTGAACACCAGGTTCTCCGGGTTGCAGCGCTTGTAAGCGCTTGCGGACGCGCAGGCGCGGCCGTGCGGGATCTGGAGCGCGTCGATATCGATGTATCCAAAGGTTCCGTTGGCGTTGCAGCCGACGCCGGAGAAGCAGACTGCGAGCTTCTCCTGATCGAGTTCCTCGAGAACTTCTGCAATCAGTCGGACGACCGTGGAGTGCATGCAGCCCGGGCAATAGGTGTTCGGTCTGTATACTCCAATGCTGGCCGGCTTCTTATAAATGGTCTTCATCGCTACGCCTCCATTCTCTCGTATACTTCTTTGGCGAGCTTGACGATCTCGTTGGTGTCGAGGATCACGCCGCCGGATGTGCAGTACGTGTCTACCGTGGTCCGTTCCTTGACGGCGGCTCTCACGTCGTTCGCGAAGAGCTCCGGAATCGACATCTCGGTGCTCACGATGCCGCGGATCCGTCCGAAGTCGAGTTTATCATACGCCTCATATGGGAAAGGATAGACGACCACTGGGCGGATCATGCCGACCTTGTAGCCTTGCTTGCGGAGCTGGTTGACCGCGGCCTTGGCGAACCGCGCGGATACGCCGTAGGAAGTGATCACGACCTCCGCGTCGTCCATCTGGTACTCTTCGTACTCGGTTTCCTTCCGCATGGCCTCATATTTCTTGACGAGGGCTTTGTTCAGATTCTGAAGCGGCTCACCGGCTCTTCCGCCGCCGATGATGCTGCGGAACTTCCGGTCGTGTTTGCCGGCGATGCCCCATTCGTCGCGGATCTTCTGCTTGCGTTCCGCTACGTACTCGTCGGAGCGCATCTCCGGGAGAATGACGGACTCCATCATGCCGCCCGTAACGCCGTCGAGAAGCATCAGGACCGGGCTCCGGTATTCTTCCGCCTTGTCAAACGCGATGTACATCTTGTCGACCGTTTCCTGCAGCGATGCCGGCGCGTAGACCAGCATGTGGCCGCCGCCGTTCGCGATGGACTTGGTCGCCTGGTCGTAGTCCTGCTGGCTCGGCGCGATGTCGCCGATGCCCGGGCCGCCGCGCTGGACGTTGGCGATGACGCACGGGAACTGGGCGCTGATTGCCCAGCCGATGGTCTCGCTCATGAGGGAGATACCGCAGCTGGAGGACGAAATCATGCTCCGCGTGCCGCCCGCCGCCGCGCCGTATAACATGTTGATCGAAGCGACTTCGCTCTCGCCCTGCATGAAGACGCCGCCGACCTGAGGCATTCTCCGCGCGAAGTATTCCGGAACCTGGTTCTGCGGAGTGATCGGATATCCGGCGTAGAACCGGCAGCCGCCGCGGATGGCGGCCTCTGCGATGGCCTCGCAGCCTTTCATGAAAACTTTTTCCATCCTTAATCCTCCTTGTACACTTCGATTGCGCCCTCAGGACACATGGTCGCGCAAATTGCGCAGGCGATGCACTTGTCAGGCTCGACCGGCTCGACATACCGGTACCCCAGGCGGTTGGTCACGCCCTTGGCGCCGAGTACGCCCTTCGGACAGAACTTGACGCAGTAGCCGCAGGCCTTGCATCTGTCTGAATCCACGATGACTATACCCATACTTTTACACCTCCATATATTTGCAGTAAAAACGTATCGATTTAAAGGACGTTCATCAGCTCGACGCGGGACGTCGCAAGGCGGATCCGGAGCGGAAGGACCGGGAGCCCTGTAACCGCACGGGCCTCGTCCGCGAACTCGTCGAGCGTGCAGAGGAACGCCGGCTCGACGCCGAGGTTCTCGCGAATCCGGCGGAGGCCTTCGGTGATGTCCTCAAAGGTCGTGTCCGGCCCGTGGTTTGGATTGGCCGCAAAGCACATCCTGGACAGGCCCGAGATGTGCTTGATCTCGTCCATCGTGACGAGGAAGTCCTCCCGGGTGCCCGACCACGGCCGGTACGGGTTGATCAGGTAGAGGACGACGTGGTCGTTTGCGTTCAGGAGCTCCTCGAACTGCCCGAGGGTCTGCACCCCGTGCGCGCCGCCGCCGATGTCGAGCAGCACCCGCCGGTCCGGCGCGAGCACCGCGTCCTCGATGCCGCTCACCAGGACCGGGCTGTCCATGAGTTGTTTCTGGTAGTGCAGCACAAACGGGAGGCCGGTGTTGTGCTCGAGAAAATCCCGCGCGCGGAACAGCGGCTTGGTCTGGTCGAGGTCGAACATCTCGACCGCGATCTCAGGGTATTCCGCCGCCAGCATCTCCGCGAGATTGAGCCCGACCTCGCTCTTGCCCGACCCGGCTTCGCCGAGGAGCACGATCGTCTTTGACGTACCGAAGAGTTCTTTTATCCTGCTATCCATGCACCTGTCCGAACATAACCCGTGTGATTTTGCAAAATTCCGATTTCATTATACAACATAATCCTCGTATTACCAAATACAATAATGCATTTTTGGTGTTCATCCCCGTACTTTTTTTGTTTGTGATATAATTATAGTGAACAATTGAGACCAGAAGACCTCGGGGGACAACAGATGAATATACGGGATATCGATTGCTTTCTCAAAGTATACGAATGCAGGAACATGAGCATCGCTGCGGAAAAGCTGTTCATCACGCCGCAGGGCCTCAGCACGATCATCCGGCGGCTGGAGGAGGAACTGGACTGCGTGCTCTTCAACCGGGACCGCGCGGGGTCGGTGCCGACGGAGTGCGGCGAGATTTTCTACAGATACGCGTTGGGTGCAAAGACGGATTATGAAACCATGCTTGCGGAGATCAGCCGCGCGGCAAGAAAAGACCGGGGCGTGATCCGGTTCGGCTATTCCTTCGGCGCGATGACCGGGCTGGCGCTGGACTTTCCGATCCGCTTCCGTGAACTGTATCCGGGCTACCGGATTGAATATACCGAACTGCCGGACTTCACCATCGAGGAGCTCGTCAGCAGCGGCGAGATCGATGTGGGGGTGGTTTCCTGCATCCATCCGGAGGAGTACGACGCGACCCTGATTCACGAGGCGGAGATCCTGTTCGTGCCGTGCGGTACGAGCCGGTTTCTGCACTGTCCGACGGTCACGGTCGCAGACATCGCGGAAGAGCCGCTTACGCTGCGGGAGGGGAACTTCACGACGACGCGGATCATGATGGACGCGTTCGCGGCATGCGGCAGGCAGCCGGAGATCGTCTTCAGCGCGGGCGGAATTCTGAGCAGCCTCAAAATGTGCCGCGAAAACCGGGCGAACACGGTCATCCTGGACAATGTTGCGAAGCAGTTTGGCGAAAAAGACTTCCTCACGATTCCGTTTGATGAACCGATCAAGTGGCCGCTTTACGTCATCACCCGGAAGGACCAGAAGGACGACAGGATGATCCGCACGTTCATCGCGTTCCTGATGAAAAACATCAAGTTCTGAATCGCGGGAGATTTGTTTGAATACGCCAAAGGCGGGAGGGATAGACGGTATCTATCGCTTCCGCCTTTTGTATTGCGATTATGAATTCACAAAAGAATTTGTTTCAAAAGGGCAAGATTTCGTTGATATGCGAAAAAAGCCGTCGATGATATCTTTGAAAGAGAGTAAATCCATACACCACTTTAAGGAGGGTAACATGAATATTAACGCAAAATCGATCGATCTGGCAAAGGTTCAGGCAGACGCTGAGGAGTCGTTCCGCAAGGGCTTCTTCTGCTGCGAGGCCGCCATGGAGACCATCATCAACAGCTTCGAACTGGACGTTCCGCGCGAAGTCATCAGCATGGCGTCCGGCATGGCGGTCGGCGTCGGCAAGTCCGGCTGCATCTGCGGCGCGCTGAACGGCGCCATCCTCGCCATCGGCATGTTCTTCGGTAGATCCGAGCAGAAGGGCCCGGCGGATCCGCAGGTCGTCAAGTGCCTTGCCCTGACCAAGGAGATGCACGACTGGTTCAAGGATAACAACACCAAGAAGATTACCTGCTGCCGCGTCCTGACCAGAGAATTCGACATGAGCAAGGGCGGACATAAGGCCCAGTGCATCTACTACACCGGCATCTGCACCGCCAAGGCTGCGGAGATTATCGCACGCGAGCTCGGCATCCCGACCACCGGCGAGATTACGGTCCTGCCTTACGACGAGTACATCAAGACGAGAATCGCTCCGCTGGAAGCGTAGTACTTCAAAGGAGAGAGAACAATGATTAAGAAAATGCCTATTCCGATCTGCGGAGTGATCCTGGGCCTCTTCGGCCTCGGGAATCTCCTCCAGTCGTATTCCGCGGGCGTCCGCATGGCGTGCGGTATTGTGGCGACGGTGCTCATGGTACTGTTCCTGGTCAGCGTGTTTGCCGACTTCGGGAAGTTCAAGGAAAACATGAAGAACCCGATCATGGCGAGCGTCTTCTGCACGTTCCCGATGGCGTTGATGCTTTTCAGCACGTACTTCAAGCCGTGGTTCGGCCCGGCGTCCAAGATCATCTGGATCGTCGCGATCGCGTTGCACGTCTTCATGATCCTGTACTTCACAAAGACGTTCGTCCTCAAGCCGTCGCTCAAGACGGTTCACGCGAGCTGGTACATCGTATACGTCGGAATCGCGATGGCCGCGATGACCGCGCCGGCGTATGAGGCGACCGGCTTCGGCATCCTGACGTTCTGGTTCGGCCTTGTGTCGCTGCTGGTCCTGCTGGTCTTCGTCACGATGAGATACGCCAAACTGCCGGTACCGGATCCGGCAAAGCCGCTGATGTGCATTTACGCGGCGCCTGCCAGCCTCTGCATCGCGGGATACATCCAGTCCGCCGCCGCCAAGAACCTGACGTTTCTGACCGTCCTGTGGGTGCTTGCGACCGTCCTGTTCGTCTTCGCCTGCATCAAGTTCGTCCAGTTCCTTAAGTTCCCGTTCTTCCCGAGCTACGCGGCTTACACGGTCCCGTTCGTCATCAGCGCGATCGCTTCCAAGCAGCTGATGGCCTGCTCCGCTGCGATGGAGCAGCCGATGGCGTTCCTGAAACCGATCGTACTAATCGAGACGATCATCGCTACGTGCACGACGCTTTACGCGCTGGTCAGATACCTCATGTTCCTGTTTGGAACCGAGAAGAAAGCATAGTGGGAACCCTGCAAACGGGAACCCTATAACAGGAATTCACAAAGCAATCTGCGAAAAAAACCCTGCGGCATCAAAACCGCAGGGTTTTTCGTCGGCTAAAAAGATGGCGGCCATCGGCGGCGTTCCGCGTTCAATCCGAGGACAGCTTTTTTTCGACCTCGCGCAGCCGGATCGTCTCGACGAGCGTGTGGTCCTTCTCCATGAGGCGAAGGACCTTGCCGATCCGGTACAGTTTTTTGTCGTCCAGGCTGAGGTCGGAGGCCTTGCGGTACTCGTCGCCGTCCAGGCAATAGCGCATGAATTTGTCGCAGAAGTCGACGTGACCGGCCGCCTTGGCTTCGCGCCAGAGGTAGCGGGTCCCGAAGAGGTACGTATGGTTGTCCAGCCGCACCGGGAAGGAATATTCATGCGTCGACAGGCCGTTGGCGGCGTGGTTCTCGTTGATGAACTCGCGGGTCTTCCACGTGTAGAAGTCCAGCAGCAGGCGGACGTCCCGGCCGCTCGCGTTCGGCGGCAGGGTCACTTTGCTTTTTTTCGTAAATAACAACACGGTGTCTCCTTTTGATAAGAATGGATTCTGCTATAAGGATAACACAAAACCGGCGGAACATCACAGAAAAGTTCGGGGCATCGGCCCAAAAGAATTTTTATAATTTTTGTTGCATAAATATGCAAAACGACGTATAATATTCACATCGCATTACTATTTAAATATTAGGAGGTCCTCTTATGGAAAAGTTCACCCCCGTAAAACTGACAACAAAGAATCTATTGATGTTCATCATCCCGGCGTGCATCGGCTTTCTGATCTACCTGACACCGATGAAGATTGGCGGTAAGTTCGGAATGGCGATCGGCCTGCTCCTGTCGTGGTGCTCGAGCAAGGCGTCCGGCTGGTCGATGCAGGTTGCGATCATCCTCATGACCGTCACCGCAATTGCGACGCTCATCTGCAAGCTCACGAAGCCGGACTTCGTCATGAAGAGCGAACGCCTCAAGAAAATCCTCGTCCCGAGCTGGGTCGAAGTGGTCATCCGCCTCGTCGGATCCGCGCTCGCTATCATCGTCTGGTTCCAGCTCATTTCAGAAGTTATCTATAGCGAAGACACCGGCGTGGTCATGCTCGACCTCGTGGCGAGCATCATGATCTGGTTCGTCGTCGCGTCGTTCTTCGTCCCGTTCCTGCTCGACTTCGGGCTGATGGAGTTCATCGGAACGCTCTGCCGCGGTGTAGCGCGACCGCTGCTGCACATCCCGGGGCGGAGCATGATCGACGTGCTGACGTCTTTCCTCGGCGACCAGAACCTCGGTATCATGCTGACGGACGACCAGTACTCGCACGGGTACTACACCGCGAAAGAAGCGGTCACGATTTCCTGCTGCTTCTCGGCGACGGGCATCGCGTATTGGTACATCATCTCCACGATCGTCGGTGTGGAAGGATACTTCGTCCAGATTGTCGTGACGATGTTCGTCACCGCGCTGCTGACCACGATCATCATGTGCCGAATCCCGCCGATCACCCTGTTCCCGGACACATACTATAACAATCAGGCTGAGAACAAAGAGAACGACAAGCCGGAAGACATGAGCACGTTCCAATTCGCGGTGCAGCTCGCCGTCAAAAAGGCGTCGACGTTCCAGGGCCTCAAGGCGATGGCGTGGCGGTCGATCGACTTCTGCTCGAGCATCATTTTCTCGGTGTTGCCGGTCGTCATGATCATCGGAACCGTGGGCCTCATCATCGCGACGTATACGCCGGTATTTAACTGGCTCGGCGCGCCGTTCGGCTGGTTCATGAACCTTCTCGGGATTCCGGACGCGACCGCGGCCGCTCCGGCGACGGTGTCCGGCTTTGCGGACGTCATGATTCCGTCGCTGCTCTGCGGTGACATCACGTCCGAGCTCACCAAGTTCATCATCTGCGTCCTCTCGCTGATCCAGATCATCTACATGTCGGAGGTCGGCCCGATCCTGCTCATGTCCAAGATCCCGGTCAAGTTCCATCACCTGGTCATCCTGTTCATCGAGAAGACGATCCTCGCGATTCCGATCATCTACATCTGCGGAATGCTATTCGGGATTCCGCGATAGGAGAAAAGCATGAAATTTCAACTGTTTGACGCGCATTCGGACATCTTTGAAAACGTGCATGAGAAGCGCGCCCGCGGCCTGACCGACATCCTCGACACCTATCACGCGGCAAATTGGGAGGCCGGCGGCTGCGTCGGCGGCTTCTGCCCGATCTGGATCGATCCGTCCTGCACGGTCTACCCGATTCCATACGAAGAACAGGCGAAGCAAATCCTCGCGCACATGGACGAGGAGCTCCACGCCACGACCCGGGCGGTCATGGTGACCAGCCACGCGGCGTATCTGGCTGCGGTGGAGCAGGGGCTGCACGCGATCTTCACCGGAACGGAAGGGCTTTGCTTCCTGCGGGGCGACTACGGGAAGCTGGACGCGTTGTACGATCACGGGATGAGAGAATTTAGCCTGACCTGGAACGAGAGCAACGAGTTCGCCGGCGGGGCGGGGGACATCGACGGTCCCGGCCTCAGCGACGCCGGAAAACAGTGCGTGAGGCGCATCCACTCGCTCGGCGCGGTCCTCGACCTCGCGCACGCGAACCGCGCTTCCTACTACGATGCACTCCGCCTGACGGACGGGCCGTTCATGGTCTCCCACAGCAACGCGGGCCACTTCTGCAGCCATCCGCGAACCCTGACCGACGAGCAGATCAGACGCGTGGCGGAGTACCGCGGCGTCATCGGAATCAGCGGTTACCCGCCGTTCCTTTCGGACGATCCCGCGGAGTGGACCGTACAGAAGCTCTGCGACCACGTGGAATACGTGGCCGGCCTCGCCGGCATCGAATGCGTGGGATTGGGGTTCGACCTGGTGGACTTCCTGGACGACGCGGACTCGGACAACACGATCAGCGACGTCACGCAGGGCCTGGAAAACATCTCTTGCACGCAAACGATCGCCGTCGAACTGTTGCGGCGCGGCTTTCAGCCGGCTGACGTCGAGGCGGTCTTCCACGGGAACTTCCTCCGCCTGGTCAAAGAAGTGATTGGATAACCGACGGCGAACGCCGGTTTGACCGGTTGCACATATATAAAAGGAGCGGCTTGAAAAAGCCGCTCCTTTTTCTATTTTATCAGATGATTAGGCTTCGACGCGCGCGAACGCCATCTGCGTCTGCGCGGCGCGGACCAGGTCCTCCGGCCTCGCGTCCGGCCGGATCCACTCGTCGACCAGCTGCCCCGGCAGAATCAGGGGCATCCGGTCGTGGAGAAACCGGACGTCGTCGCTCGGCTCGCGCGTCAGGACGACGAACACCGGCAGGCCGTTCTCGATCCGGTACAGGCCGCAGAGCCAGGTCATCGCCTGGTCCTTCGGCTGGATCCGGTACTTGTCGCCGGTCACTTTCCTGCCGTTGCGGCCGGGCAGGTGCTCCCACTCAAAATACCATGACGCCGGCACGATGCACCGGTGCGACGCCCACGCGTCGCGGAACGTCGGTTTTTCCGCGGCGGTCTCCGACCGCGCGTTGAGGAGCAGCGACCTGCCGGAAAAGCCCCACTTCATCGGAAAAACCGACCGCTTCCCAGCCTTGTTGGAGGCGATCACCGGCACCACATCGGTCGGCCGGACCTCGCCGGCCGTCGTGATCTTTGTCGTCTGCTGCCACTTGTCGACCAGCGACGAGCGTAGCATCTCTTCCACGATCCCCCGGAGCTCAGGGGACACGTCAATCCAGTAACGGGTACACATTACCGCTTCCGCCTGTCCGTAATGGTAAACACGAGCATGACAAGCCCCATGTAGATGGCGAGAATGCCGACACAAGGGAGCAGGTAGAGGAACGGGTAAGGGAGCCAGCTATGGAAGAGCTCCAGGATCGGGTTCCCTTCGGTCTCAACGGCGAAGAAATAGTTGGCCTTTGGGTGCAGGCCGGTCCAGCGCAGAAACATGTTGAAAAGGAACATGATGAAAGCGATGGCAAGCGCCGTGAGGATCGTCTTTGGCAGGTCGCGGAGGACCGGGCGGAACAGGCCGAAGGTGACGAGGGCCAGTCCCTCGATGACGATCATGAAGTGCGTTCCGTAGAAGCCGAGCATGCGCGGCAACAGCAGGGAGTAGCCGTTGAAGCCGGTGGTCGGCATGACGAGGGCCATCAGCGCCCCGAGCGGCCCCAGGAAGAAGCCGAAGTTCATCAGCGGCCGGCTCTTGCGCAGAACGCCGATCGGGATCAGAATCATGTTAATATTGCAGAGCTGCAGCGGCAGCTCGCCCCACCAGTTGAAGCCTCCCATGGCCGCGGTGAGGACGTTGAACTCCTCGTCGATGGAGAGGTAGTATTTGTAAATGAAAAATCCAACGAATGTGACCAGGCATGCACCGACCAGAACGGCCTCCCGGGTACGCTCGCTTTTGTTACGCAGAATCAGGCTGGCTAGGATGAGCAGTAGAAGAAACGCCGCAAACACCAAAATGAACAAGGTGTTAAAGGGACGCATGATCCAAAAGTCACTCGACATGATATCACTTCCTTTCCCCAAGATATTAGCGTATTTTCGCGGTGTCTGCAAGCCCGCGCAAAAAGGTCCGGGCTTCCAAGGAAGCCCGGACCTTGTCTGTGGTTTTCCGGAGCGGAAATGACTCGTTTCTGCGGCCGGTTACTTCTTCAGGTAACCTCTCAGCGGTCCGCCCGGCATGTTGGTGACATCCTTGATCGCCTCGCCGATGGTGGCGACGACCGGGTTCACCCGCGCGATCGTCTGGTCGACTTCTTTGCGGATGTGCTCGTCGTATTCGCGGTGCGTAACGACGTAGAACTGGTCGTTCTCGATGGCTTTGAAGACCTCAGCGCCGAAGCCCTCGATCGGATAGCCGGTTCCGATGACGAACTTGGAGGCCTGCTGGCCCTTCGCGAAAATCTCACCCCTGTAGAACGGATCGTCTCCGTGCGGGTATCTCGCCGGACGGTACTCGTCCGCGTGGTCGAAGCTCGTGCGTACGAAGCCCGGGCAGAACACGCCGAGGTGGATGTCGCAGCCCTGTGCCTGCATCTCGTATTCGATGCACTCGGACAGCGCGACGGCGGCGTTCTTGGTCGTGTAGTAAGCGGCCATGCCGGTGCTGGTGATGAGGCCGGCGACTGAGCAGGTGTTCATGATGTTGCAGTGCGTGCCCTGTTTCTTCATGATCGGAATGACCTGCCGCATGAAGTAAACGTGTGAGAGGAAGTTCGTACGGACAATCCACTCCCAATCCTGCAGCGGAATGATGAAGCCAGGTCCAGGGGTGCAGGTTCCCGCATTGTTCATGAGGAGATCGATCTGGCCCCACTTGTCCATGACTTTGTTGACGACCATTTCGGTGTCTTCATAGAGGGAGACATCTGCAGGGATGAGGAGGATGTCCTCCGCACCGTATTCCTTAGCGACGTCTTCGATCTTCGCGAGGTCGTCCGCCATGATGTCGACCGCCGCGATCTTCATTTTGCGTTTCGCGGCTTCCTTGACGAATTCCCTACCGAAGCCGAACGCCGCACCGGTGATGAGCGCGACCCTGCCGGTGAGGTCCTTGTCGCCCGAGACGACTTCCGGGCGCTGTTTTCCGAGGAGCCGGATGTCCGGATTGATCCGGTCGACTCTATCGTAAATCTGTTTCTTGATGATTGGATCATACTGCGGATGCGTGACGATGTAGAACTGATCCTCCTCGATGCCCTTGAAGCAGATTTCACCGAAGCCGTCGATCGGAAGGCCGGTCGTGACGACGTACTCGCTCGCCTTTTCGAATTTGGCGAACTCCTCGCTCTGATAGTACGGGTCGGACGGGTCGGAGAACCGCGCCGGTCTGTGGCGCTCCGCATGGTACAGGTCGGTTTGGACGAAGCCAGGGCAGAAGATGCTCATGGAGATGTTGCTCACGCCGATTTCCTTGAGCTCATTGCGCGTGGCGCGGGCCAGCGTGACCGCGGCGTGCTTGGTCGAATAATACGCCGGCATGTCGGTGCTGGTGACGAGGCCCGCCATCGAGCAGACGTTGAGGATGTTGCACGGCGTGCCCTGTTTGATCATGATTGGAATGACCTGGCGCATCATGTAGATGTGCGACATGAGGTTGGCGTAGACCATCCACTCCCAGTCGCGGAGCGGCAGGTTGTCGATGGTGCCGCCCTTGCCGGTTCCGGCGTTGTTGATCAGCAGGTCGATCTGGCCGTATTTCTGCATCGCGGTCGCGACGAGCTTCTGGGTGTCTTCCCACAGGGACACGTCCGCCTGTACGCAGATGATGTCCTCCGCGCCGAGCTCTCTCGCCAGCGGCTCGACCGCCAGGACTTCGTCGCCTTCGATGTCAGCCGCGACGATCTTCATGCCGCGCTTGGCTGCTTCTTTGACGTACTCTCTGCCGAAGCCGTTGGCGGCTCCGGTGATGAGAGCTACTCTACCTTTAAAGTCTTTCATGGAAACCTCCTTTTTGTTTTTTTCAGCCGAAAAAGCACGTCGATTCGTGCTTGTTGACTAAATTATAACAATTCGAAAAGGGGGCTACACTGGCACAACAGACTAAAATAACGGACGTTTTTTGTGCATTGTGTACGAAGCGCGAGCATTAAAAAAACGGCGGGGGAGGGCCCTCGCCGCGAGCCGGAGGCTACCCGCCGGCCGTCATGAAATGCAGGCAAAACTGACGATAGAGTTCGTCCGCGCGGTCCCCACGGAGGAGGATCCGCGTCTGGGGCACGGTAAACGACCCGATGCTTCGTTCGGGCAGGGGTAGTATCGTGACCATGTCAGCGGTCGCGCCGCGGTCTCTGAAAAAGGCTTGGACGCGCTCCGCATCCACCGCCCAGACTTCGTCGTATGTGTTCATATCTTTCATTCAATCTATACAGTTGTAACTGGAGCTTGCTGCGTGGCCAGGCTGTCGTGGTAGTCCCGGTAGCAGAGCAGGGGGCGGTTGTGCTCGAAGTCCCACGTGTGGGTCGCGTCGCCGCCGCAGCGGAAGCGCTCCGGGCAGTCGACGCACGTAGCGCAGTCCGCGGTGCGGTCCCGGCGGAACGCCGCAAAGCGGTTCGTCCAGACGTTCATGAAGTCGTCCGTCCGGATGTTGCCCTGCACCAGCTCCGGACGGTTCTCGACGTCCAGGCAGGCGCAGATGTCGCCGTTGCTCCGCACGCTGGCCGTCAGGATTCCGGCGCCGCAGAGGAAGTAGTGGTCGCGGACCATGCGCTCCCAGTCGACGCCGAGGTAGTGCGAGCAGCCGAACGTCACTTCCATGCTGCAATTGCGGTCAAAGCGCTTCGCGCGGATGTACGAAAGCAGACGGGCGAACTGGTCGGGCGTGAGCAGGAGGTCGCCGGCTTCGCACGCGCGGCCGATCGGCTCGACGTTGATCGGCCGCCAGCTGGTGATGCCCATCCCGCAGAGCAGGTCGTACAGCGGCTCGAGCTCGTCGAAGTTCCCCTGGTGCAGCACGGTCGTCACCTGCGGCCGGAAGCCCGCTTCCTGCAGGCACTCGAGCCCGCGCACCGCGCGGCGCCAGGCACCCGGCTGCTGCCGGAGCGCGTCGTGTGACGCCTCCAGGCCGTCGAGGCTGACGGACACCGTGGACATCCCGGCCTGCCGGAGCCGCAACGCGGCTTCTTTGTCGATCAGGGTCGCGTTGGTCGTCATGCCCCAGCCGAACCCCATCGCGTGGACGCGCCCGGCGATCTCAAAAAAGTCCGGGTGCAGCATCGGCTCCCCGCCGGTCAGACAGACCGCCGGCCGGGCGCCCTGAACGGATCGGCCATCCTCAACGGACGGGTCAGATGAGTCAAGCGCATCCAGCCCGCGCAAAACGGACCGGAGCACGGCTTCGACCTCCGCGACCGTCAGCGACGCTCCCGTCGCGGAGCAACTGCTGCCGCAGTGCCAGCAACGCAAATTGCACCGGTTGGTGAGTTCAAAAAACAGCCACCGGAGGTGAGGGGACGTCCGCAGGTTGTCCCGGTGTTGGGCGACGCGGTCGAGCTGAGACCGTTTGAGTTCAGCAATCTGCATGGAAGCGCGGGCCGGTTATTCGGGCTGGACCGGAACTCCGTCGTAGTCCGATTCTACGGCGGTTACCGGCGCTGCGGCACCGCACTTCGGGCACCAGTGCTCGTCGTCGATCATCAGGCAGGTGCTCCAGGAAAACCCGCATTTGGTGCAGGTGTGGACCCGCTGGACCGGCGGCGGACCGTAGATGCACGAAAACTCTTCTTCGATGAATTTCGGGGTTCCGAGCGGCGCACCGCAGTATCTGCAGTATTTATCGCCCTCGACATATGCATTGTGGCAATTCGCACAAACCTTACGCAATGGCGCGTTCTTCATACCATTGTCCTCCTTCCCTTGATTCCGCCTCCATTATATACTATCGCGCACTTCGTTTCCAAACAATAAAACCCCCGCGGAGGCCGCAGGGGTGGAAAAACAGATGTGAGCCCGTTCAGACGCGGACGCGGAACAGGCCGTGACGGTTGCAGTAGGCGAGGACTTCGCCGTGGCCGCGGCGGAAGAACCGGCACTCCGCGTTGCCCTCCGGGTACAGTTTGACGGTCTCGAGCCGGTCGCCGGTGCGATAGATGAAGAAGCTGACATAGTGATCCTTTGTCATCGGGTGGTCCATCGTGACGTAGTATTCGTCTTCGACTTTTTCGACGCGGATGCGGTGGCTGTCGTCAGGCTCCTCTGCCTCGAGCGCCGGCAGGGCGACGCCGCAGCAGCTCAGCGCCACGTCACCCGTGGACTGGATCACATTGCCGCAGATCGGGCAGACGTAAAGCCGCGCTTTGCGCATGTTGGACGCCACGTTCTGATTGATGATCTGCTCGCCTGCGAACAGCTCGCCCACGGACAGGCCCAGCGCGTCCGCGATCGGTTCGACCAGGGTGATATCCGGCAGGCCGCGGCCCGTTTCCCACTTGGACACGGCCTTGTCGCTGACGCCGAGCCGCTCCGCGAGCTCCGCCTGCGTCATTTTATTCTTCTCGCGAAGCGCCTTGATCACTTCGCCTTTAATGTATCGGTTCATCGTTCCTTCCTCCTCGTTCCCAAGGATACCACGGGACCGGCCGGCGTGTCCACCTACGCTCCGTAGAGAAAACCGGCCCACCGCCGGAGGGCGGCAGGGCCGGGTGCTTCTGAATTAACAGACAATCGCGTTATTCGATGTTGGTCGCATCGCCGAGCATGTTGAACTCGACCTTTGTGACGGTCAGGTCCTTGGTGCCCGCCTCGTCTTCGAAGGTCTCGTAATCCGCCTCTGCGACTTCGCCGTCAAAGTAGACGGAATACATGAACGGGCCGTAGTTCATCCAGAACACCATTTCCTCCAGGTCGTGTCCGCTGAAGGTCCATCCGGCGTCCTGCAGTTCCTGTCCGGTCTTGCCCACGAGCGCGTCCATCTCGTCCTGCGTCAGGATCTGATCACTCAGGTCCTCCATGTTGTCGATCGCAATCGGTCCCAGGATCGCTTCCTGTTGGGCTTCGTAGTCTTCATCCGAGAAGTCGATATCGTAGAACGCCTGCGCGTCTTCCTCGGAGATCGTTCCCGTCGCACGGTAATAGCCATCGCCGAGCTTAAATGCATATACTACTTTGCCGTTATAGACTGCCCACTGGGATTCTTCCAGCTCGAGGGCCAGGATATCTCCCATGGTTTTGAGCGAATCGACCGAAACCGGCTCGGATGAATCGCCGCCGGAACCACCGTCTCCGGAATCGGATCCGCCACCGCCGCAGCCGGCCAGCGCAAACACCGCCATCATCAGTACCAACAGTAATGAAACAACTCTTTTCATTTTTTTATACCTCCGTATAAAGAGCTAAAGATCAATTCCCGTATATGATAACACATTTGGCGATGCATAATGTGTTTTTTTGATGATGACTATGCGGCGATCCGCGCGTAGCGTTCGCTGCCGATGACGTCCATCATGACGCGGTACGGGTCGATGTTGCCGCTCGCGACCATGGAGAACAGCCGCGGCGTGCAGCCGCTGACCAGGGCGACGCCCTGCTCGTTCATGGTGACCGGCTGCTGCCGGTTGCGGCTCTGGACGTTCCAGAACACGACGTTCGGCAGCCGGTAGCCGTGCGCGGCGTACTTCCTCTTCGCGTTTTCGAAGTTTGTCGCGCCGGCGTTGCGGACGCAGGCGTTGAACTCCATGTCGGAGATCAGGTACAGGGTCGCCGGCAGCTCTTCCTGCGGGATGCGGTTCCGAACCGCCGCGCGCAGGATGAGGTCGAACACCGCCTCGATGTTGGTGTCCGCGATTTCGCTGAACGACGCGACGTACCGGAGCCGGTCGGCAAAGGTCTCACCCTTGATTTCAATTAGCTTCGCATCGCGCGAAAACTCGATGAAATGGTTGTGGAACAGACCCTTGTTCCGCTCCGCGAAGTACAGTCCCAGGGACAGTGCGACGCTCGCCGGGCGCGGGCTGGTCGAGCAGTACATGGACCCCGAAGTGTCCACGACCGCCAGGGCGTTCTCCGTCCCGCCGAAGTCCGGCAGGGAGGCCCAGGTCGCGTTCAGGACGCGCTTTTCCGCCTCGGTGATGTCCCGCATGGCGGAGTGCCGGGAGAACCAGTAACCCGTGAGGTACGGGTCCACCAGCTCGTAAGGCATGAGGGTCCGCGCGTGGAGCTTCGCCTCACCCGTGGTCACCTTGTTGATGAACGCGCGGTAGCGCTCACCGTCGTTCCGCAGGAACGCAGCGCGGTACTTGAACATCGCCTTGGACGGCTGCTTCGCGTAGTCAAAGGTGTAATCCTTTTCGCGCAGGTTGTTCTCGATGATCCGGATCTTGGCGCGGAGCGCAACGACGGCCTTGCGGTAGTCGCGGTCCGACAGCTTCAGGCTGCGGGCGATCTTCCTGGCCATTGCGACCGTGTCGGCGTTGCTGGCGTTGACGGACGGCAGCCACTTCGCGAGCAGGGAAACACTTTCCCCTGCGGTGAGGGCGGTCAGATCCGCCAGAAGCTGCTTCGCGACATACGCGAGCATTTCCGGCTCGCACGGCGTTCCCATCAGCGCGAGCAGGTCGTCATAGCGGCCGTATTCACCGAAATATTCGATGTTCTTCCGTACGGATTCTGGTTCCTGCGCCGCCAGGTAGGTCATGACGGTCCGGAACACCCGGCGCTCGCCAAGACCGCCGCGGACGTCCCGCGCGAAGAAGAGAATCTTCATCGCGACGTCCGGGTCCTCGGTGTACGCGCGGATGAACCGGTCCAGGATCTCCTGCTCCGGCGCCTGCCGCAGCGCGCCGACGGTCGCGAACAGGTCGAGGCAGTCGGAATACGTGGTGACGCGGGTCGCGGCACCGTTTTCGGTCAAAGTCATATTCGATTCGTTCTTGATTGCGTTCAACATTGTTCTTTCCTTCCTAAAAAAACAAGATGCCGGGTTGCATGCGGGAGTCGAACCCGCGACACACTGAGGGATGATCAGTTACTCTTACCATCTGAGCTAATGCTGCTGTGAGGTTGCTGTGGGCATCTTTCATTTACAAAGTGCTCTTTTGGCCATACGGTTATGAGTCGTATCCATGCGGTTGCTGTAAGCACTTTTGGGTGGCGGTCCGTACGGGAGTTGAACCCGTGTCTTCCGGTCGACAGCCGGATATAATCGCCGTTATACGAACGAACCATGGTGGTGATCTCCGTGGGACTCGAACCCGACATTATCGGGATGAAAACCCGATGTCCTTGCCTTTAGACGAGGAGACCGTGTGGTTGCGGAGGAGGGATCCGAACCCCCGACCGATTGGGTATGAGCCAAGCGAGCTGCCGCTGCTCCACTCCGCAACAATGGCTGAGGGAGGCGGACCTCCCTGCGCCGGTTGCCCGCGTACGGTTGCTGTCATTACTGTACACGGATATTTGTAATTATGGACTTGTTGAAGATCACTTCACCGTCGCCGTCGGGGCCATCGATCACGATGATCTGGTCGATGGCGACACCGAGGACGGCCGCAAGGATCACAAGGTTGTCGATGGTTGGCAGACTGTCACCGTTCTGCCACTTGTAAATCGCCTGCGGACTGGTGAAGCCGAGAATCACCTGCAGGTCTCTTACAGAGAACCCAGCAGCCTCTCTCAGCCGCTTGATGTTCTGTCCGGTTGCTCTTAAGTCGATGACTGGTACGTGTACCACACCGACGGTTCTTACGTTCACCGCATTTACTCTCCTTTCCGGCCGTGCCAGGCCGGAAGGGTAAGAACCGGCCTAGCTTGCCTTAAAATTGAAAATAGGTTTTAACACTTCAATCACGTCTACCGACGCGTCGATGACATCGATGATGTCCTCGAGAGACTTGTAAGCCATCGGGGCTTCGTCCAGGGTGGACGGGTTCACGGAAGTCGTGTAAATGCCCTCCATGGCCTTTCTGTAGTCTTCCATTTCGATTGCGTCCCTGGCCTTGGCCCTGGACATTAGTCTGCCTGCACCGTGCGGCGCGGAGAAGTTCCAGTCCGGATTGCCCTTGCCGAAGGCGAGAACGGACCCGTCCCTCATGTTGATCGGGATGAGGACCAGTTCGCCCGCATGCGCGGCGATGGCACCCTTCCGCAAGATCATTTCATCGGTGTCGATGTAATTGTGGACGGTGTGAAACGCGTCCAGAGCTTCGAGGCCGATGTGAGCGAGGATGACCTCGGCCATCTTTTCGCGGTTCAGCGCCGCGAAGCGCTGGCAGACCTCGACGTCGTGCAGGTAGTCGTCCAGAAACCTGCCGTACAGGTAGCAGAGGTCGTCCGGAACGGTCGGGTCCTTCTTTTCCCACTTGAGCGCCTTGAGCGCGGCCTGAATCTCGCTCTTTCTGCCAGCCGCCTTGTATTCCGCGATGATCCGGTCGCGTTGCGCGAGGTATTCCTCCTTGCCGCTGTTCAGATCGATCGCAAGCTGCTGGTAGAACTCAGCGACCTGCTTGCCGAGGTTCCGCGAGCCGGAGTGGATGATCAGGTATTTGGTCCCGTCCGCGCTGACGTCGATCTCGATGAAGTGGTTGCCGCCGCCGAGCGTTCCCAGCGACCGGTTCAGCCGCTGCGCGTTCGCGAGCTCTCTGTAGCATCTCAGCTCCGTCAGGTCGAACGGCCACATGACGCGGTCCCAGGTATCGAACCCGGACGGGATGCTGTGGCACGCCTCGTCCACCTTCGCGAAGTCGATGTCGGCCTTGCCGAGCTTGACCGTGTACATGCCGCAGCCGATGTCCACCCCGACCACGTTCGGCACCGCCTTATCTATGATCGTCATGGTCGTGCCGATGGTGCAGCCCTTGCCTGCGTGCACGTCCGGCATGATCCGGATCCGGCTGCCCCTCGTCATCTCGGTGTCGCACATTCTTTGGATCTGCGCGACCGCCTCGTCCTCCACGACTCTGGCAAAGCAGATCGCACTATTCACTTTGCCTTTGATTTCAAACATTTCATTTCCTCCGTAAAAATCATAATAAAAAACCGCTCACCTCTGATCTGAGACAAGCGGTTTGAACATTCCATCAAACATGCCCGGCACTAACTCACATGCCGCACACTCCCGTTGCCCGTCTCAGCTTTGCACACGAAATCACTCTCCAGGTCAGATCCCTGAAGTTTGTTGATCGTTTCGATTGTCCAAAGTATAAATCTCGGATACATTTGTTTTGAGAGCCTCTTTCTAATAAGGTTGATTGGCCGGCGCACGCCGACGGCGTCGCCTTTCGCCGATAGTAATATACCACACGTGTCAAGCCTTGTAAATTCAACTTGTGGTTGAATTTGAGAAATTTTTAGAGCGGGGTAGGACCGCCTTACCGCCTGACATACCGCAGCTGGCACGTCGGGTCGCCCTTGGCGATCGTTCCCGGCAGGTCGAGCTCCACGCCGAAGCACTCGCCGATGCCGCGGTCGCCGCACATCGCGTGGTCGCACATCATCGCGATCTGCTCGTCAGTGCAGCCTTGCTTTTGCCAGGCCTTGACCAGCGGGCAGTAGTGGAAGTCGATGTCCAGGTGGTCGTCATCGCACCGTTTGATGTCCATCTCGAAGACCTTCTGCGCGAAGAATCCGAACAGGGCCTTCTTGAGGCCTTTGAGGGACTGACCCATGCCGCCTTTCTCGACGAGCCCCTTGCCTTGATACAAACCGCAGCGTTTGATTGCGTCCGGCGCGAAGTCCGCAGCCTTCAAGCCATGTTTCTCGGCCTCGTCGCACAACAGGTACATCCAGAGCGCCCGGTGCTCGAGCTGCTCGCGGATGCCTACGATCAGGGGGTTCTTGATCTTCGCTTCGTTTCTAATCTTGCTCATACTGCGCCTCCGTAGCTTTCATTATTCATCGTTTGACTGCATTATACTATATCCTCCCGGTCCTTTTCAAAGGCGAAAGTGGGCGGGGGCTTATGCGCGGAGCGACGATTCCAGCCGGTGCAAAACTGCATAAAATTGCATAAATATCTATAAATATACTTGACACACGCAATCATTAACGTTACAATACACCCATCATAGCCGCAGACGAGGAGTGGTCATGGAAATCATCAACAAGCCTTTCACAGTCGAAGAGAGCCCGATGTGCAATCCGTTTGTCGGCATTCCGACGTTTCTGATGGCACCGTACTGCCCGAATCTCGACGAACTCGTCGCGGACATCGCGGTGATCGGCATGCCGTACGACATGGGGACTTCGGTCAAGACCGGCGCGCGGTTCGGCCCGAATGGGGTGCGGGCGGCCTCCAGGTATAACTGCTACGCGCACGAGGGCTGGTACGATCCGATCCGCGACGAGATGTTCCTCGGACCGCCGTGGAAGGTCGTGGACTGCGGGGACATCGATGTCCTGCACACGTTGTATGAGCAGAGCTTTCGGAACTGCGAGGCGGCGATCCGCAAGATCCTGGAAAAAGGCGCGGTTCCTTTCACGATCGGCGGGGACCACGCGATGACGACTGCGATCCTGCGAGCGTACGACTCCTACGAGGACCTGTGCGTGATCCAGTTCGACGCGCACCTGGACTTCTCGAAGGCACCTCACGGAATCACCGAGGGACCGGGAAGCCCGATGAGAAGGGCCTCCGAGATGCCGCACATCGGTAAGCTGATGCAGATCGGGATCCGGGGCATCGGAAGCTCGCAGTACCAGGACTTCCAGGACGCGCGCGCGTATGGGAGCACCATTCTCACCTCGCACGACGTCAGGACGAAAGGCGTTGCCTACGCGATTTCAAAGATTCCGGACGCGGCTCATTACTACATCACGTTTGACATCGACGGCCTCGACCCGTCGATCGCCAACGGAACCGGCTCTCCGGTCCCGTACGGCCTCCTCTATGAGGAAGCCAGTGCGATTATCGAGGCGGTTGCGTACAAGGGCAGCATCGTCGGGTTTGATGTCGCGGAGGTCTCACCGCCGAACGACAACCACGACATCACATCGATGTACGCTGCGCAGCTGATGCTGGACGCGATGTCTTTCCTGACCAAGGCCAGGGAGAAGCAAATCAATCAATAATTGTATATTTATAAAGGAGGAACCTATCATGAAGAAACTAACGAAAGCAATGGCGCTTCTTCTCATAGCGCTGCTGGCGGTCGGAATGCTCGCAGCCTGCGGAGGGGGCGGCGATTCCGGCGATTCCGGTGAGGAAGAGGTCGTCGTATACATCGCGGGAACCGAGCCGACATACCCGCCGTTCGACAGCACGACCGAAGACGGTGAGATCATCGGCTTTGACATGGACCTGCTTAACGCGATTGCGGAGGACCAGGGCTTTGAAGTGAAGTATCAGGCCTTTGAATTCGACGCGCTGATTCCGGCGACGCAGGCGGGCAACTGCGACATCATCGCCGCGGCGATGAACATCATGCCGGACCGTGCGGAAGTGGTCGACTTCTCAGATCCGTATTTTGAGAGCGGCAAAGTCATCCTCGTCAAAGCGGACAACGACACCATTAAGAGCGACAGCGACCTCACACCGGACATGAAGGTCGCCGCGCAGATCGGTACGACCGAGGGCGAATACGTGCAGCAGCTCGCCGCGGACGGCAAGATCAAGGAAGCGGTTGTCCTGAACCAGACCACGGCCTGCATTCTGCAGCTGCAGAACGGCGACGTGGACGCGGTCGTCATCGACGCGCCGGTCGCGATGTACTATGACCTTCAGAACGAGGACATCAAGCAGATTGACTCCGTGATCGACCCTGCGCAGATGGCGTTCGCGGTCAACAAAGGTAACGATGAACTGCTCGCTAAGATCAACGCCGGCCTCGCGCATGTCAAAGAGAATGGAACCTACGACGCGCTCGTCGAGAAATGGTTCACCAACGGCGGCGAGGAATAAACCCGCTGCAAGGCCCACTATATGATATAACGGAGGCGCTGAAGATTATCTTCAGCGCCTTTTTTTAAACGAACCGGCCCCGGATATGTGGTATAATAACCAGAGAAAACCGATGGAAAGGACTGCTCCATGGATACGTTGTTCACGCTGAGCCAACTGAAAAAAGCCGCGGCAGGGGACCGGCAGCTCCGGGAGTCGCTGCTCGCGTCCCGGCAATCCGCGAAGCCGCTCAAAGCCTTTTGCGAGGCCGCCCGCGCCCATGGGTTCGACCTGTATGAGATGGATTTGATTGAGGCGGGCGCGGACCACTACGCCGCAATGAAGCGGAGCCAGAACGGCGGCGGCGAGAACTCGCCGGTCCTGAACTCCGCGTCAGATTATTATGAGGCATTTGTTGAAGAACTGGGGAAGATGGAATAGCGCCTCGAGAGGAGCGTTCCGCGCTATCTTTTAATATACTTCTCGTCGCCGACGTTGTCTTGGGCCGGAAGGAACCGTTCGACCTTCATGTGAAGGTCGTATTTATTGCGCAGGGTCATGATCTTTTGCATGGTTTCGGACTCGTGATGCGCGTCGAGCGCCTTCTGGTCGCGCCACTGGTCGATCAGCAGGACGGTTTCCGGGTCGTCCATCGGAAAAAAGTATTCATATCGCTCATTCCCGTCTTTCGCGCGGATTTCATCCACGATTCCGGTTGCGGTCATCTCTTCGGCGAAATTTCTTGCGCTGCCGGCTTCGCCCGTGTAATAGATATTAATCGTCAAACTCATGTCTCACCGCGCCTTTCCGAAGGAGCTAAATGCTCTTCCCAAGTTCATACGCCTGCGCAGGGTATTTACTGGCGCGCGTCATCGCCGGCGTACCGCAGCCTTTCCCAAGTACGGTTCCGCAGTCTTTGAAACTCATGTAGCGGCACAGCTGCTTGTAATATGCCTCCGTGACCTCAAACACGGTGTCCGTATTGTCCCACGCGACGGACAGAAGGGCAGCCCGCTTGTGCATGGACGCGAGCTCCATCGTGAAGCTATAAAACCGGTCCACGCAGGCCTTGAGCGGGGCCGGCCAGTTGTAGTAGTAGACCGGCATGACGAAAACGATCATGTCCGCGGCTTTGATTGCCGGCTTGATCTCGTTCTCATAGTCGTCGTTCAGGACACACGGGCCAGACATGCCGCAGCGACCGCAGCCCAGGCAGGGCTTGACGGTCTTGCGGATAACATCCATGACCGTGACGTCGTGACCGTTTTCTTTTGCGCCGCGGATGAATTCATCCGCCAGCATGTTCGACGAACCTTTGGCGTTCCCGCTGCTTTCCAGTACCAAAATATTCAGATCTGTTTTCCTCCTCGTAGCTGTTTTTTTCCAGCCTTATGCAAAAGATTCGTTATTGTCGCGACTAGTACCATGACCGCTACGTAGTCCAGAAGGAACAGGACCCTTGACGCGGACGGGTCGAAGTAGGCAAACTGTACCCGGAACAGCAGGTAATCTGCGATACCACGGCGAATGAAAGCGAAGGCTCCGTAGGCCGAAATGATCGCGAAAAGGACGGAGAAGGCTTTCGCAGTACGCTGGCTGACGGCTTTCGTGAGCTTCGCGACAATCGACGCTGTGTGCAGCCCCATGTGCACGCTCAGCAGTACGAAGCCCCAGTACGCGAAGCCCATGTGCACGGACCGAAGGTCTGCCGCGGAGGCACCCAGGGTCACGTCAACAAGGATGTGTTTCGACATCAGGAGGCCCGACACCGGCTGCGTCACCATGTATATCGCAAGCAGCACGTCGACTGCGGCGCTGAACGCCCGCACTGGCGAATAACGGCCCTTGAACAAAGCGCGCCACCACCGCCGGTTCACGATATGATGCGCAGCAAAGAGCGCGAACATGCACACGCCGAGCAGTTCGTGGTTCTTTTCCCCGATGAGAGAATACGCCATGAGCAGCGGGAGTGCCAGTATCATTAGAATGTCGATGATTGTCCTTGCCGTCTTCATCTTACTTGAGGCCGAGCGTGTTGAGCCAGTCCAGGACGTCCTGCCGCGCGCTGTCGGACCCTGCCGCGGTTCCGCTGACCGCGATGCCGTCGAGCACCGTCGCGCCCGGTTCTCGCTCTTGAATCATTTGGAACGTACCGCCGTCCCGGCTGCCGCCGTGGGTCATGAACGGAACAATCGTCTTACCGGACAGGTCGTAGGTATCGAAAAAGGTTTCAAGCACCATCGGGAGCTCGTACCACCAGATTGGGTAGCCGATGAAAATGACGTCGTACTCCGCCGGGTCCACCGAAAGCGGCTCGAACGCAGGTCGCGCGTCGTTGTTCGCCTCGTCCTTGGCGTAGTCCGCGCACTCGTTGTAACTGAGCGGGTAGTCCACGGAAGGGACGATCGCCTCGATGTCGCCGCCCATCTGCCCGTGGACGATCTCGGCGATCCAGCGCGTCGATGAAACGTCGCCGGCCATCGGCGTCGCGGACGACACCGCGTCGGTGTCCTTGGTGTTTGCCGCGCTGAAGTACAGAATCAGGACTTTCTGCCCCTCCGGCGCGGTGTCCTCTGCCGTTGTTTCGCCGGAAGACGGATCTTCGGCCGCTGTCTCGTCCGACGGCTGCTCTTCCGCCACGGTTTCTTCCTGCGCTGGTTCGTCACTGTCCGTACTGCTACCGCACGCCGCCAGCGAAAGCGCCATGGCGAGCGCCAGCGCGGCAGCCAGGATTTTCTTTATTTTCATAGGTCTGTTCTCCTTTATACGTTCTCGTCTTTATCCCAGCTCAGCACGCCGGTCCGGATCGCCTCGTCGTAGCGTGAGATCTTGTAGTCCAGCAGCTTCGCGGTTTCATTGATTTTATCGAGCTCGGCCTGGATTTCCGCCCGGGCCTGCGCGAGCAGGTCGCGCCTGGCCTGGAATGTACTGTCGCCTTCGCGGAACAGCCGCACATACTCGATGAGCATCTCGACCGAAACGCCGGCGCTGCGCATGCAGATCGCGTTTTCCACCCAGCCGAGGTCTTCTTCCGTATAGTTGCGGATGCCGCCCTTGGTGCGGCCCACCGCCGGGATGACCCCGACGCGCTCGTAGTACCGGAGCGTGTCCGCGGTGATCCCGTATTTCTCACAGACTTCTTTGATGGTCATGGCCAAAGCCTCCTTGCGTTGCCGGGTCTCACAGGCTCTGCCGCAGGATTTCCACAACTTCGTCCCGGGTGAGTACTTTGTAGCCGCCGTCCAGAATGATCGTTCCGTCGGCGATGCCTTCGATCATATCTTCGGTCGCTCCGAGTTCGGACAGGTTCAAGGCTACGCCGAGCTTCCGCATCCAGGCTTCCATGGCCGCGAGGCCTTCCTCCGCGACCTGTTCGTCGGTCTTGCCCTCCGGGCACACGCCCCAGACCTCCGTCGCGAAGCGTTTGAACTTCGCGAGGCCGTACGGCAAGATGAAGCGGTAATACGGAAGCGAAACCGCGGAAAGCGTCATCCCGTGCGTCGCATCGGTGTACGCGCCGGCTGACTGCCCGAGCATGTGCACCATCCAGTCGGTCGACTTGCCGCGGGAGATGAGCGTGTTCAGCGCCCAGGTAGCCGTCCACATGATGTTGGACCGCGCCTCGTAATCGTTCGGGTTCTCCAGCGCGATGAGCGAGCTGTGAATGACCGACTTCATCAACGCCTCCGCGATGTAGTCGCTCGTGTTGTCGTCTTCGCCCGAGAAGTACTGCTCGCAGATGTGGTTGAAGATGTCGTAGATGCCGGACACCATCTGCCGCTTCGGGAGGGTGAGGGTGTACATTGGGTTCAGAATCGAGAACTTAGGCATCACCTCGTCGCCGAAAACGTGGCCGATCTTGAGCTTTTGCGCGTGGTTGGTGATGACCGCGCCGGCGTTCATCTCCGATCCGGTTCCAACCATCGTCAGGACGCAGCCCACCGGCACGATTTCGCAGGCCGGCTCTTCGAAGCGGAGGTAGTATTTATCCCACGGGTCCTCGTCGCAGTGGACGGAGACCGACACGGCCTTCGCGTAGTCGCAGCACGATCCGCCGCCGACCGCGAGCAGCAGGTCGACATCGTTCTCCCGCGCGAGGCGGACGCCCTCATACAGTTTTTCCACGGTCGGGTTCGGCATGACGCCGCCGTCTTCGACGACGGTCTTGCCGTTATCCTTCAAAATTGTGACGATTTCGTCGTAAAGCCCCGTCCGTTTGATGGAACCGCCGCCGTAGATAAGCTGCACGGTCTTGCCGTACTTCGGCAGTTCCTCGTTCAGATACCGGAGTGAATCGTCTCCGAAGTATAATTTTGTAGCGTTCTTATAACTGAAGTTTCCTAACATGACAGTGTCCTCCCTGGTTTCATGATTCACTATTATGATAATACACTCTGGAGTTGACTCCAAGTCAAGATATTTTTGAAATTAAGAAAAAACTATATCATCCCTCGCCGGCCTTAATATGCGCTTCGCGGCTGTAAACGCGCATTCCACGGCAGAACGTCCTCCTGCCGTGGCTTTTACGATATAGTACAATTGCAAGTTGAAACGAAAGGGAAAGGAGCCCGTCATGTTCACCAGCAAAAATTCCAGAGGAGTCCGCAGAATCGCCCTCGTCCTGATGTTTGTTCTCTTCGCCGCGTCAGCGGTTCCGATTTCTGCCGCGACGACCGCCGCCGTAAAGGAAGGAACGTACGAGATCACCAGCACGCTCAGCGGAAACCGGGTAGTGGGTCTGAACGGATCTGCCGTTTTAACTAGGACTCGCGTCGCGGGCGGGCGAAACGAGGACCGCTTTGTACTCGTATCCGTCGGAAATGGTTTTTACGCGGTCCGGAACGCGAAGACAGGGACCGTACTGGACGTGACCGCAGGAGTCAAGGAGATCGTCAACACTGCGTCGCCGGGAACCGAAGGCGCCATCAAAAGCGCCCAGGCGCTTTATAAAAGGAACGGTGGCATCCGCATGTCGCTCACCAAATACTCCGGGCTCGCGGGTCAGAAGTGGCAGTTGGAGTCCGCCGGCAGCGGGTACTACTACCTGAAGTGCTACCCATTCGCCGACTACAAGACCGGCCCGATCGCGAAATTCCGGAATGTTCCGGTGTACCTCAAGGTGGCAAACGAGAAGGCGGGGGAGAATGTCAGCATCACCGCGAGCGTGCAGATACAGATCGGGTTTACAAACAGCGGAATCATAAAGAAGCCGGTCATCATATTGAAACCGAGCGGGAAGTCAAACGCTTTGAAATTCAAACTCACGTGCGTTGAGACAAAGACCGTGACGGACAAAAAGAACGCGTTCCTCAAGGACACGCGTTGGAAGAACGGTACCGCGTGGGGCGCGCGCCGGCCGAAGCTCAGCACGGCCGACGGAACCGGGTGTTACGCGCTCTGCGCAGACTATACGAAATATGTGTTTGGGAAAAACGATCCGAAGTCGGGCAAGGCTTTTACCAAAACCAACGAAATCCGGAGCGGGGACGTCCTCTTCGTAAGGAACGGCAAGGCCGTCCACTGGATCATCGTTCTGGAAAGGAACGGAAGCACGCTCAAGACCTTTGAGCGCTTCGACAACAAGACCAGCCTGGCGACGGGACGGTACAACATCAAGAACGGCAAACTTGTCAACAGCAAGGGCGCCGCGTGTTCCAAACAACTCGTGACAGGGTATCACTTCCAGTAGGTTGAAACGCGCAGATCTACTGTAGAAAGGTGTTATGATGCAACTTGTTCCGGCAGGATGATCCGGATGCGGGTCCCGAGCTGCGGCCGCGAAAGAACCTCGAAGCGGCCGTTGTGCTTGTCGACGACCCACTTGGCGATCGAGAGCCCCAGGCCGGTCCCGGCGCTGGAACGGACCTCGTCCGAGCGATAGAAGCGTTCAAAGATATGCGGAATCTCCGAGCCGGCGATGCCCACGCCGGTATCCTGGACCTGTAAGTAGTATTCTCCGGCCCCGGCAACGCCCGCCGAGAGGATGATCTCGTCGCCGGTGTTGGTGTATTTTGCAGCGTTGTCCGTCAGGATGCGCACCGCCTGCTTGAGTAGGCCCGGGTCCGCTGTGACGACAATCGGCTGTTCCGGGACGCGCAGGTGATAGCTGTGCGCCTCGTCGATCATCGAGGACTCCTCGCAGACCTCGCGGATCAGGTCGCAGAGGTTGACTTCCGCCAGTTCGAGCGTCGTCTTGCCGCTGTCTCCGCGTGCCAGGAACAAGAGCTGTTCGACCAGATGATTCATCTGGTCCGCTTCGTTTTTGATGGCGGCGATGCCTTCTTCGAGGATCTGCGGGTCCGATTTCCCCCAGCGGTCGAGCAGATTCGCGTATCCCTGAATGACCGCGATCGGCGTCCGGAGCTCATGCGAGGCGTCGTTGACAAAGCGCGCCTGCTGGCGGTAGGCGTCGCGCATGCGAAGCAGGAGGTTGTTCATGGCAGCCTCCACCCCGGACAGGTCCGAATCCTGGAAGGACAGCGGCTGGTTTTCCGCGTACCAGTCCGGCTGGATGTTTTCCAGCGCCTTCTCAATCTCCTCGTATTTTCCCTCGGAAAAACTGAGGCGGCTCAGCTCGTCGGCCTTGAGCGCGACCTCGTTGATCGGGGAGAGGATCCGCCGGATCTTCCGGTCCTCCCGGAAATACGCCGGAAGCTGGCCGATCAGCTGGAGCAGGAAAATGCCGCCCGCAACCGTCAGGATGACGAGAAACGGTATGGTCGCGGACACCTGAAGGAGAACCGCCCCGTCCGGCGACGTGACCATGTAGAACAGGTCGTGGCCGTTCAGCAGGGAGAAAAGCCGCCGGGAGTTCTCGAGCGAGATGGTTCCGAGCGCGGAATACTCCTGGTCCGCGCACCAGCCGACGCAGGCGAGGATGAAAAAGGCCAGGTCGGTCAGCAGAAACCGCAGCAGCTTGCGCCGGATCCAGTACCAGTGCAGCTCCCGGGTGATCGAGGTCATCTTTTTCTGTTCAGAACTCTTCGGATTTGATGACATAGCCGACTCCTCTGACGGTATGAATCATTTTTATATCATAGGCTTCGTCGATCTTCGCGCGGAGGTAGCGGATGTAGACGTCCACGATGTTGGTTTCGCCGACGAAGTCGTAGCCGCAGACTTTGTTGAGCAGGGTGTCCCGCGAGAGGACGATGTCGCGGTTCTCGAGCAGGGTCTTGAGCATGAGAAACTCGCGGTTGGTCAGGAAGATCTCCTTCCCGTCGTACCGCACCGAGTGCGACGGAACGCTCAATACGAGCTTCCCCCATGTGAGGACGCCTTCCTGCTTCGGTTCGGCGGACTGCGCCGGCTGTTTGTCCACGGCGTGGAGCTTCAGCGCGACGCGGATGCGCGCGAGCAGTTCCTCGATCGCGAACGGCTTGGTGATGTAATCCACCGCGCCGGCGTCCAGGCCGGAGACCTTGTCGTAGACCGCGTCCCGTGCGGTCAGGAGGATGACCGGAATCGGTTTTTCCTTCTGCAGCCGCCGGAGGACCTCCAGTCCGTTCAGCCCCGGCAGCATGATGTCGAGCAGAATTAAATCGAAGGAGCCCCGGAGCGCGATCTCCAGGGCCTCCCGTCCGTTGCCGGACTTTTCGACCTCATATCCCTCGTGAACCAGCTCCAGTTCAATGAAGCGGGCCAGCTTTTCCTCATCTTCAACGATCAGGATCCGTGTGCTCATCTTTGTCACCTTTCTTTTGCGGTTGCCTGTCTCCGACGTCCTTGAAGGAGTAACGGCAGCCGAAGAACCATGCGATGATCGCGATCGGCAGTGCTGCCTTCCAGAAGAACAGCAGGAGAATGACCATGATCCAGGACGAAAACTCGAAGAGGAGGGAACCCTTTCGGGTGATCCGGAAGTTCGTGCTCCTCACGAAGCGGACCACGGTGCGGAAGAACTTCGCCACGCTCTTCTGGAAGGTCGGAGCGTCCTGTTTCTGTTGTTCGACCCGGTCGCTGACATTGATGTAGTCGTCCTGCGCCTCATAATCCGTCGAATACGTGCTCTGCGCCGGCTCCACGGTCTTGCCCTGCCGCTCCAGCATCACGATCGCGTCGAGCAGATCCTGCCCGCAGGCGTCGAGCGCCGCCGATGCCTCTTCGTACGAGACGTTCGCGTAATTCCTGAGCCGTTCCACTTTTTCGAGCTTGTCCATGATGCGACCTCCTCAGACAACATACATTATACTATGAAATCCGCGAAATAGAAAGTTACTCAGCTGAGGTGCCCTCCGCGTCGTCCTTGGTGGCGGCGGTCTTGACGCCCTCCGCGAAGTCGCCGGCCTGGCACAGGATGTCATTGACTTTCTTCGCGTCAGCGGAACCGGTGAAGTTGTATCTTACGTTGAAGAAGAGCGCGATCAGCATGATCGGGAGAATCGTGTAGAAGGCGAAGAGCATGATCAGGGCGAATACCAGCGTCGGCATGACGAAGACCTCTTTCCCGTTGCGCGTTACGTGGAACGCGGTGTGGCAGAGGAAGTTCTTGAGGGTGCGGAACGCGTCTCCCACAGCGCCCTTGGCGCGTCTGGTCTTCTCCTCGCGGACCTTGGACTGCGGCTCGCGGACCTTACCCTGCTGCTCCAGGATGACAATCGCGTCAAGCAGGTCGCCGTTCGCCTGCTCCAGGACCTTCTTTGCCTCTTCATAACTGACGTCAGCGTGATCTCTGAGCTTCTCGATCATTTCGAATCTTTCCATTTTGTTTATCCTCCTTTTGGTTTGGGTTTGATTTGAGTCCGGATTGTTTTGTTTCCTTATTGCAAATACAGAATACCGCAGGAGTCTGAATTTATCCTTGATGGAAGATTAAAAGAAGATTAACGTTCATTTCAGGTTCTTTAAATTAATAAAAAAGCAGCCGGGATAACCCGGCTGCCTTGAAAACAGGGGAACGATCTCCGGCTGGTCCAGCCGGACGAATCACCGCGTCCTTAATCGCGACGCCTCGCCCTCCGACATGTAAGTGTATCCGTAGGAGTCGTGCTTCGCGTGGTAATCCGCGAGCGCCTTGCTCCCGTTCATGCCGCCGATCAGATAGCCGATCATGAGCGTGATGGCTATGAAGCCGAAGGCGATGCCGGCCGTCATCAGCAGACCCGCCAGCGTTTGCCTTGAGTTTTTCAACAGGTTAAACAGGCCGCAGCAGGCGGCGGTCAGGCAGATGTTGATCAGGATCATCTGGACATAGCCCTTTCTCCGGCATTTTTTGCATATGAAATCTTCGTGCCGCGTGACGTCCCGGAACGTCGTGGTCGTCGTGCGGGTCGTCTTGTAGACGCCTTTATTTTCCGAGTAAGAGGTGCCGATTTTTCTTGCGGTGTAGTAGAAGAACGGATCCCCGTTCGGGTCTCCGCAAATCCTGCACTTGCCGTGTCTGGTTGTCTTGCTCATGTCTTTCTCCTCAAAAGAATCTTTTTCATATATTATACTTTCCGGCACCCCGAAAGTACACCGGAAGATTAACAACGCTTCCTTTTGTTTTTTAAGAAACAATTCCCAGATCACTGCACATGTGATACACTAAAATAAACAAGAGTGGAGTACCGAATAGGAGGAACTGCAATGAAAACAATGGGAATTCTTGGCGGGATGGCGTTTGAGTCAACCCTCACGTACTATCAGGTGGTTAATGAATATATCAATCGCGAATTGGGTGATCACCATAGCTGTAGATGCCTGATTTACAGCGTGGATTTTCAGGACATTGTAGATGTTCACCGCGACGGAGATTGGGACAGGGCGTCAAATATTCTGTCGGAAGCCGGTCTGAAACTTAAGGCGGCAGGTGCGGATTTTCTTGTTCTTGCGACCAATACGATGCATATCTGCGCTCCTGCGATCATTGAAAGAACTGGTCTGCCGTTCATTCACATTGCGGAAGCGACCGCTGACCGCCTGCTTGGTGACGGTGTTAAAACCGTTGGACTCCTTGGAACTACGTTTACCATGGAGATGGATTTTTATAAGAAGGTTCTGATCGATCGCGGCCTCGAGGTGCTGATTCCAGAGGCAGAAGAGCGGAAAGAGATTTTCCGGATCATCAATGACGAGCTTGCCTTCGGAATCATTAAAGAGCCGTCCAGGGCATACTATCAGCAGGAGATCCAAAAGCTGAAGGACCGCGGTGCGACGGGAGTTATCCTGGGCTGCACAGAGATCGGACTGCTGATCCAGCAGGAGCACAGCGTGCTTCCAGTCTATGACACCGCCCTGATCCATGCAGAGGAAAGCGCAAAATACGCAATCACGGAATAACGTCGCATTATCATTTCAACTATCGATATGAAAAAGCCGCTCGCCTCAGGGGCAAGCGGCTTTCTTTATCATCCGATTAAATCGCTTTCAGGATTTCCTGCAGAAGCTTATACGACTTTTGTGCAGAAGCGATGGAGAGCCGTTCCAGCGGAGCGTGCGCGTCCTCGATCTCAAAGCCGAAGGCGATCGCCTCAAAGGTCGGGTCCTTAGCGATCATCTTTCCGACGATCGTACCGACTTCGTTGCCGAAGTGAACCGTAAGCTGTCTTGGCGCTTCCCCGAAGAGGCGCTCATAGACGGCGACTGCCGCATCTCTCAGCTTGGAATCCGGAACGTATTCCCAGGAGACGATCCTGCGGTCCTGATATAGTTCTGCGCCGAGCAGGTCGCAGAGGATTTGATACTTGCTGAACACCTGATCCTGCCGGTACTCCGGATTGCTGCGGATGCTGAACGTCAGGCGGAGCACGCCGTCTTCCTCGCCCAGTACACCAAACGTGGAGGAACTGTCTGCAACCGTGACCGGGCAATCTCCCGGAGTATTCATTCCCATCGGTGCTACATACAACAGCTTGATCAGGCGGTCGACAAGATCGCCGTCCAGAACCGTAGCATCCGGAGAAACATCCGTAAAGGCCGCCTCCACACCGAGCCCAGGCTCGTTTTTAATGTAAGCTTTGGAGAGAACCGCACCGATCTCTTTGACCTTGGTGAGAGCCGCATCAGCGTCAGCTTTTGGAACGCAGATCGTTGCACCGGCAATGGCACAGATCGCGTTGAACACGCCTTCGCCGCGGATGTCGATGACCCCATAGTCAAAGGACTTCTTCAGTTCGAACAGAACTTCATCGATCACGCGGATCGCATTCGCTCTGCCCTCGTGAATGAGCTCTCCGCTATGCCCGCCGCGCAAGCCTGTGATATTGATCCGAATTCCCTGCACGTCGCCGGAAACCGGGATGCGCTTGACCGGTAACTCTGCGCGATTGGCGGTGATGCCGCCGCAGGATACCATGAAGACATCATCATGGAACACGTCGAGATTGATGAGATATTTCGCGTCGAGCCAGTCCGGGTCGAGCGCGACTGCACCGACACAGGCGACTTCCTCCATCGCGGTCAATACGAGTTGGAGCGGCGGGTGCGGATTGGACGGATCGGAAACGATTGCGAGAAATGCCGCAACGGCGATTCCGTTGTCCGCGCCGAGCGTCGTCCCCTTTGCAGTGATCCAGCCGTCTTCTTCATAGATCTGGATCGGGTCGGTCAGGAAATCATGCGTCGACCCCTCCACCTTGTTGCAGACCATGTCGATATGGCCTTGCAGCATGACCTTTGGGCGGTCCTCCATCCCCGGCGTGGCCGGAACGTCGATGACCAGATTCCAGTCTTTGTCCTGCTTTACTTCGTATCCCTGCCCCTTGGCCCAGTCGTACAGATAATCACTGAGCGGCTTCTCGTGATAACTGCCGTGCGGATGCTGGCAGATCTCCTCAAACCATCCAAAGAACTCTTTCGGTTTCAGTCCTGCTAATATCTTTGTTTCCACGGTACGAACTCCTTTCCGAATGGCCCGCAACAGGCCCTCTAAGACATTTTCAGTGTATCACATATCCAGAACTAAACTAATATATTAATGCAGGGGTTCCCCTGTAGACTCTCAGCACGCCGTTGGCCATGCTCTGCATCTCGTTCTCGCCCGGAAGGAGCAGGATCGGAGCGATTTTGTCGATATACCGGCAGATTTCGCCGCAAAGCCATTCGCTGTAGGCGAGCCCGCCCGTCAGGACGATTGCGTCGACGTCGTAGCAGAGGACTGCCGCCATCGAACCGATGTCCTTCGCGGTCTGATACGCCATGGCCCTTGCGATGAGCGTCGCTTCTTCGTCGCCGGCTTTGACGCGCGCCTCGACTTCCAGGAAGTCCCGCGTTCCGAGATAGGAGTACAGGCCGCCGTCCCGGAGGACCGCCTTCCGCAGCTCGCTCTCCGACATCCCGGTGTGGAAGCAAAGCGGAATGACGCCCTTGACCGGGAGGCTGCCGCAGCGGTCGATGCTGAAGGTTCCTTCCGACTGGCAGTCGTAAAAGTCGATGACCCTGCCGTTCTTGTGCGCCGCGACGGAGGTCCCGCCGCCCATGTGCACGACGATTAGGCTGCATTCTTCGTATGGTTTGCTCAGTTCCTCAGCGGCCGCTCTCGCCATGCTCTTCTGGTTCAGGACGTGAAAGATTCCGCTGCGTTCCATCCCCTTGAAGCCCGAGATGCGCGCGATGTCCAGCCGTTCGTCCGTGCTCGGCGCGTCGACAAAGTAGGACGGGATCCCATATTTCTTTTCGAGCGCCCAGGCGAGGCAGCACCCTAAGTTTGCGGCGTGTTCGCCGTAGGTGCAGTTGGTGAGGTCCTCGATGGTAGACTCAGAGATGCGGTACGTGCCGGAGACCAGCGGCTTCATCAGTCCGCCGCGGCCGCAGATCGCGTCGATGCTGCCCATCTCGATGGAAGCGTCCGCCAGGGCCTTTTCAATCAGCGCCAGCCGGTAGTCGAGCTGCTCCATCACCGCGTGGAAAGGCGCCAGGTCTGCCCCGGTATGGGCGAGCGAGACCCGCCAGACCTCGGTCTCGTCGTCGAATACCGCAACCTTTGTGGACGTTGCGCCGGGGTTGATCGCTAATATCCTCATGCCTTGCCTCCCGCTTTCATGCCCGCAAACAGAGCCTCTTTGTTGATCGGAATCAGTTTCGGCTTGGTGCGGAAGACTTCTTCGAGCGCTCCGACGAGCGCCTCTTCAGAGCACAGATCGTCGGACGCCTTGATCGCGCCGGCGATGACCATGTTTCCGGCCTTCCCGTTCCCGAGCTCCTCCGCGATGGAGTTCGCCGGGATTTTGATGACCGTGACGTCCTCCCGGAAGTCGGTTTCACTGATCAGGTCGGTGTTGACGATCAGCGTGCCGCCGGTTTTCACATAGCTCTGGAACCGTTCCAGCGATGGCTTGTTCAGCACCGCGACGACGTCGATTTTGCCCGGAACAGCGATCGGGCAGCGGATTTCCGCATCGGAGAACGATACGGTGACGTTCGATGACCCGCCGCGCATCTCCGCTCCGTAAGCCGGGAGGAAACATACTTCTTTGCCTTCGGTGACCGCAGCCTCCGCCAGGATCTTGCCGATCGCCAGGACGCCCTGGCCGCCGAAGCCGGATACTAAAATCTGTTTCATCATCTCTGCACCCCCTGATCTTTATCCACAAAGACGCCGAGCGGATACTCCCGGATCATGTCGGTACCGATCCACTTCGCGGCGTCGACCGGGCTCATCCCCCAGGTGGTCGGGCAGGACGCCAGGACTTCTACAAAATTGAACCCTTTTCCTTCGATTTGATTCTGGAAAGCGTGCTTGATCGCTTTTTTCGCTTTGCGGATGTTCGGGACGGTGTTGACGGTTACGCGTTCGATGTAATACACGCCGTCCAACTGCGACAGTAATTCGCTCATGTGGACCGGGTAGCCGTTCGCCTTGACCGTTCTGCCCTGTTGCGAGGTGGTCGTCCGCTGCCCGAGAAGCGTGGTCGGGGAAGCCTGTCCGCCGGTCATTCCATACGCGGCGTTGTTCGCCATGATCGTCGTCAGTACTTCTCCGCGGTTTGCGGCGTGGATCGTCTCCATCATTCCGATGGACGCCAGGTCCCCGTCGCCCTGATACGTAAACACGATATTATCCGGCCGCACGCGCTTGATTCCCGTCGCGACCGCAAGCGCTCTGCCGTGGCTCGGGCTGTGGCAGTCGCAGTTATAGTAAGCGGCAGCGAGGCCGGCGCAGCCGACGCCCGGGACCGCGATGACCCGCTCCTGGATGCCGAGCTCTTCGATGGACTCCATGACAAGCCGCTCGATCAATCCGTGCGAACAGCCTGGACAGTAGTGGGTCGGAACGCCTGTGTGCATTCCGGTGATCCTGAATTCCGCCATCTTACCGCACCTCCTTACTCAAAATCTGCTTGACGAAGTCCGCAATCTCGTCAGGCATCGGGACGAAGGAACCGACTCGGTTGCAGAGATAGACCGGTTTCTCGCCATTGAGGGCGAGCCGTACGTCGTCCACCATCATGCCCCTCGACATTTCGACCGCGACGACCGCCTTGACGTCCGGCTTGATGACCGCCTCCCGGATCCGTTCGACCGGGAACGGAGAGAGGAAGATCGGCCGCACCAGTCCGGCGCGGATTCCACACTCTCTCAGGGTGTCCACCGCCGCGGAGCTCACTCTTGCGGAGGTCCCGTAAGCGACGAGGATCACTTCTGCATCCTCCGCGCGGTAGGTGTCGATGCGCGCGCGCTCCGCCGCCTTATGGAAGCGCTCTTCGATTCCGAGGATGCGCGCTTCGTTCTCTTCGTTCGTCGCGTTCAGCGAAAACAGTACATTCCTCGGACGGCTCTTCCGGTCCCAGCCGGTCGTCGCCCAGGAGATGTCGCGGTTCTCGCGGACGACGTCTTTGATCTCGACGGTCTCCATCATCTGACCGATCATCGCGTCACCGAGCAGGATCGCCGGCAGCCGGAACTCGTCGGCCAGGTCGAACGCTTCCTGGATGAGGTCGCAGGCTTCCTGCACGTTGTACGGGGCGAGTACCAGGACCCTGTAGTCGCCGTTCCCGCCGCCTCTCGTCGCCTGGAAATAGTCTCCCTGATTGACCAGGATGCCGCCGCTGCCCGGGCCGCCGCGCATCATGTTGACGACGACGAACGGAACGCCGACCGCGCTGAAGTTGGACATGGCCTCCTGCATCAGTGCGTATCCCGGGCCCGAGGTGCTCGTCATCGTCCGGACGCCTGCTCCCGCAGCGCCGCCGACCATGTTGATGCCGGCCAGCTCGCTCTCCGCCTGGAGGAAGACGCCGCCGACCTCCGGCATCCGGACCGACATGTACTCCGGAATCTCGCTTTGCGGTGTGATCGGGTATCCAAAAAAAGCCCTGCATCCGCAGCGGATCGCTGCTTCTGCAATCGCTTCATTTCCCTTCATCAAAACCTTGCTCATGGTCACACCTCCCTTATCTCAATGCAAAGGTCCGGGCATCGGAGCGCGCATGAGCAACAGGCGATGCATGAACCGCTGTCTGTGATCATGACCGGGTGGTAGCCCTTGTCGTTTGTCGTTTTCGCGTCCAGCTGAAGCAATTGCTTCGGACAGACTTCGACGCAGAGCCCGCAGCCTTTGCACCGCTCCTTGTTCAAAGTAACAGATATCATGGCGTTTCCCTCCTGTTCTGTTTCATCTATTAACAGAGTATCACGGAAAAGCGCAGATGTAAATTTACGCTATTTTTCATTTATGTGAAAAAGTTTCAACATTTTATCTTGAAAATCATAGTAAATCCAGTATTATCAAGATATATAGAAGCCAACACGGGCAAAACCGGCGCTTTATGTTGAATTATTATCAATATTGAGGAACGAAATGGACGTGAAAAAAGTCAACGCGCTTCTGTGTGCGCTGGAGTCGGGGAGCATGCTCAAGGCGGCGGAAGAACTTGGGTATACCCCTTCGGCGCTTACACATATGATGGACGCCCTGGAACGGGAACTGGAGATAAAGATTACGAAACGCGGCCGCTTCGGAATACGGCTGACGCCGGAAGGGGAGGCGCTGCTTCCGTTGCTGCAGGAGTATTCCAATTGTGAAAAGCGGATCCGGCAGGAGATCCGGTCCATCAACAACAGGGACCAGAACATCCTGCGGATCGGCGTCTATGACAGCCTCGCAAGAAACTGGCTCCCGCAGATGATCAACCGGTTTCAGGAGCAGAACGGACCGGTGAGCGTTGAGATGTTTGCGGCAAATCCGTACAGTCTGTTTGAGGCGCTTGATAAGAGCATGCTGGACGTCCTCTTCACGGGCGAGATCGAGACGTATCCCCACAATTTCACGTCAATCATTCGGGACCATTTCCACGCGGTGCTTCCTCCCGGATATGACAATGGGGGACGGGACTGCTTTCCGATTGAAGAATTTGAAGGCATGCCGTTCCTGATCCCTTCCTACGGAACCGACTTTCACGTGCTGGGAGCGCTTGAAAAGCACAACATCAAACCGAACTTCCTGCCGACCAAGGCGGATGACCCGGTCGTGATCGGCATGGTCGCAAACGGGATGGGGCTGAGCATGCTTTCGGAGATGGTTCTCATGGGGCAGGAATATGATATCCAGACGCCCCTTATCGTGCCGGAGGAATACAGAGTGCTGGGCATAGCAACCAAAGAGAATTCAACGCTGCCGAAAGTCACCAGCCGGTTCATTGAGTTCGTGCTTGAGAATAGTGAATATGAAAGGTGTTAGCGAAACAACAAACAAAAGGAGGTTCCAAATGGCTACCATCGAAGAATTAATCAACCAGTATGAAACTGACCCTGAAATGCAAAAGGAGATCGAGCAGATCCTGGAAGACGGGAAAATCACGATTTCCGAATTCATGACCTTTGCGAGAAAGCATGATGTCGAAATCTCGCTCGCCGAGCTGCCGGAGTATCTGCGGAAAGCGAAAGAACTCGGATTGATCAATTAAATATTCCCGCCATATCGTTCCATCGCGTCAGAAACATCATTCAGATGCTTGCGCCACGCTTCATCGGAGGCCCTGAGTTCCGCTGCCGTTCTGTCAGCATCTTCTTTCAAGCCCTGCTCGGCAAGGTATTTCCGATGATGCTTGACGAGCAGAGTCCACGCCTGCTCGCGGAGGAAGGCGTTTGCCCCAGGGTCGGAGTAAAATTCGAGAAGCTCATCCCGGAAGGATTTCAACCGGTCCAGGGCTAGCAAAACCGTTCTCTCATCGTCGTCGGAGCGCACGTCGATCTTTTGAAGCAGCTCGATGAGACCGGCTTTCCGGATCATCGGGATGTACTTTTGCTTGTCATAAGTCGAAATATGATTCTCGAGCAACAACTGCACGAGCTCCTGCTGGGTCGGCTGAAGCTTGAGCCACCGTTCTTGCGCCAGTTCTCTGATCTCCAGATTCCTGGCATGCAGATAAAGATCCACAAGGATAGATTTGTCGGAGATGGCTTCGATTTCCCGCCGCGCGATCTTGTACTGCGTGCCCTTTGGCGCGTTTTTCAGATTCTCCACCTGCAGGATGAAGCGGACTTCGTTGATGATGTCCGTCCGGCCGAGCTTTTCCGCTGCGGCAAGCCGGACCCGGTTGTCGGTACTTCCGAAGCAGAGCTTTTCCAACACATCCCGCGAATTGAGATTTCGGATCGCCGCGCACTGAACCTCGGTGTTTCGGTTCATCAATTCATCGGCGCCGGGATACGGTTCCTGCCAGTTTTCCTCCAGCGCATATTTCTCGAGCAGGCTCTGGCTCGTGAGCCGCCCAACGATTTCGGGCGTTGGCCGTTCCGCCGCAAGCTTCTCCAACAATGTCTGATTGGTAATCATGTCGATTGCCTTGTGAGATACTTTCCAATCACTGTCTTTTGTGAGTGAAAACAACGCATTCTGATCCGTCAACCGCTCCACCGCTGCAAGGCGGACTGCGACCCGCGGCGCGTGCAAAGCAACCTCCAGGAGCTCGTCCTGGCGGGACATCTTCGCGACGCTCTTGATGGCCTTATCTTCCTTGAGGATGTCATCGGTCATCCATGCCGGTGTGAATAATCCCATGTGTCTTACTCCTTAATAAAATGTAGACGAGAAGGGCGCCTGCCAATACGATCCAGATCCAGAATCGGGTCTGCCCCCGGTCGTTTTCCCGGTCCTTCGTCAGCACTTTAATGCATGCCGAACCAGGACGGTTTCCCCCGAGGACGGTCACCGTATCCTGCCACGTGCCGGCCCCGCCATTCGTCTCGACCGCTACATACGTCTCGCCGGGGTTGGCGCGGACGACATTCTGATACGAATAAAACATCTTCTGATCCGGTTGGTCGACTGCGTAGTAGACCGGCCGGTCAAACGAGATTTTTATATAATAATGACTGCCTTTTTTCAACGGAACTTCCGTGTCAAACGCGACCGTCTGATAATCCGGATAGACAATTTCGTATTCCTGCTCATAGATTGGATCTGCGTCCACAGTTTTTTCATCGAAGGTTCCTTTGTACACGCTGATCTTCGCAACGGTTCGGTCAAACGCCCAGTCCGAACAGAAAAAGGAAGAATAGCTGATGTTTCCGATCGGTTTGATGCGCACCGCCGTGATCGACTCATTTTCCGCGGCGGTAAAATTCATTGCGACGCCTGTCACGCGGCCGACCGGCTGCAGGCCGGCGCCCCCGTCATATTGATAGATCCTGTCATAGGATCTTTGGTTCGTGACCGTCACCGACGTCGCGCAATTTCTGTAATTGATGGCAGCGTCGTAATACGAAAGATAAAGATAACCGTTGTCTCCGTAGTCCGTTCCCCAGCTGTTTTTGATGATCCAGGCGCCGTCCCCCGGCGGCGTCGTACCGAAATTGTCCTTGCTGTAGTTGTCGTCCCAGCCGACGATCGAGACGAAGTGGGAAATGGTGGAATACTTTCCGAAATATGTAGGCAGATACGCCGCACCCGTCTCCGGGTTGAAATACGCCGGGTCCTGCCAGCAGGTCGAGCACACGTTCGTGTACAACGCGCCGTTCGTCATGAGAAGCGTTTTCACAGCCTCCGTATCTGTGACCGGTACCGTATAGCACGAATCTATGTATAAAGCTCCGTCCATGGACGCGCCTTCCGGCGGAAGGCTTTCTTCCATGTTCGAATAAGGATACGCCTCTTCCGATTGGATTGCATAACCGCGCATCAACGACGAGCTGACGATCGCTCCGTAGATCCCATCGTGCCAGGCGTCCCCGATGCACGCGGTGCCTTCACCGTCCGCCAGGGAACCCTCTTCCGGGAAGATATGTGAAAAGAGATACGCGATCTGATACTCCGACAGGTCGTATTCCCCATATCCTTGAACGAGCGCGTTGCTTTCCATGGCGTTCGCGACGCAGAACGCCCAGCAGGTACCGTACAATCCCTGGTCTTTGACCTCTGTAACGAGTCCGAGTTCCCTCAGGTCATAACACGCCGGAAAGTCTGCCGCATCGTTCGAAGCGGCGGCCGCCGGGGCTCCCCGGAACGCCGGCAGCAGGACCAGCGCCAGACAAAGAAATGTAATGAGTCTTTTTTTCATAATTATGCTACGATTCCGCTATTTCGCCGTCGTGGAGCCGGATGGACTCGTCGGCATGTTTTGCCAGGTCTTCATCGTGGGTTACGATCACCACGCAATAGCCGTCCTCGTGGGCCAGGTCCTCGAGGATTTTGAAGACCGTCTCACCGTTTTGGGAGTCCAGGTTTCCGGTCGGCTCGTCGGCCAGCAGGAGCTTTGTCTCCATTCCAAGAGCGCGGGCGATGGCCACGCGCTGCTGCTCACCACCGGAGAGCATGGCAGGGAAGCGGTCCAGCACGGTCTCCGGCAGGCCGACCTTCTTAAGGAGTTCGATCGATCGATTCTTTGCTTCGGCGGGTTTCATGCCGCGCAATTCTATAGGGTACATCACATTTTCCACCGCAGTAAGCAACGGGAAGAGGCGAAAGTCCTGATAGATCATGGCGACGCGTTCGCGGCGGTACTGCTCCAGGTCGATGTCCGCGGTGGAGACACCCTCGCACAGAACGATGCCGTCGGTGGGCACATCAAGCCCAGCCATCAAAGAGAGCAACGTCGTCTTTCCGCTGCCGGAGCTGCCCAGGATGGCGTACACCCGTCCGGGTTCAAAGGTATAGGAGATTCCCCGCAGGGCTTCCGTCCGTTGATACTGGGTTTGATAAACGTATTTCACGTCGTGAAGTTCTATAACGCTCATTTTCTCTCCTCCTTCGTCAGTCGCGGATGGTCAGCAGCTCCATGAGATCGGTCTTTCCGACCATCCGGATCGACACTGCGGCACCCAGCAGATAACAGATGAGATAGGCGACCACAGCCAGGGGTTGGGTCACCCCGCCGACATACAGCCGGAAGAGCGCCGCGCAGCCCACAAGGCACCCTGCCACGCTGAGGATCGCCTGTTCCAGGAAGAACGAAGCGAACACGCGCCGCTTCTGCGCACCAAAGCCCCGCATCAATGCAAACTCCCGCCGCCGGGAGAACGTCATCAGCCAGGAAATGATAAAGCCGAGCAGCATGATCAGCAGCGAAATAACCGTGGACATGACCCTGCCCATGGTGATGTTTCGCTTCATGTTTTCGGTCAGCTTCAGAAACTCTGCGTCCCGCAGCAATACTGTCGTGCGGTTTTTCCGCATGTTTCCGACGGCGCTGAACCCCTGTTCCCACAGCCGTTTCCGAACGGCGTCCAGCTCCCGGGCGGACGTCAGATAGAACCGGCAGGTGCGGAAGGTGAGCAGGGCGTCCGCACGGCTGGGCGGCTTTTCGCTCGTTTCGTCAGGGACGGCGGAGCCCTCCCATTGGTCTTTGCGGATGTAGCAGGACAGCGGCGCGTAGACGTTTGCCTTGCCGCCCTGCTGAACATAGCTCCCTACGGCCTGAAGGGTCACGGAAAACTCCATCGGCGCATACCCGACGCGCTTGTACTGCGCCATGCAGTCGAAGGTGTCACCCAGGCGAAGGCCGTGCTTCTCGAGAAACTCCGTACTGCACACGGCGGGGATGGTTCCCCGTTCTTTTCCGTGGGGAGTCGGTAGGTGAATCGGTGTCATATCCGTCTCGGAAAGCATGGATTCGTCCCAGCCTTCGAGCCAGGTAACGGCCGGGTCCGCATAATAAAAACCTTTGGCCGCTGACAGAGAATTCAACGCAATAAGGTCCGGCTGAGCCGCGATCCAGCTTTGCCGGAGATACCAGCCGCCTTCGCTGTCCTTGAAAGGAGGCATATCCTCCGGTAACCAGTAGCGATAGCCAAAGGATACCGAGACGTTTTCCACCCCCTCTGTGTCCAGGAGCGTCTGAACTGCATCCATAGGCATGGCCAGGCCCGAGTAATAGCGCCCGTCGAGGCTGACGACCATCCCGTCGATCCGCGTTTCTTCCAGCGCGTTGTCCAGTTCGTCCTGCCAGGTCTGATACACGCCGGACAGAACGAGAACGGCGACCGTGAGCATCATGGAGACCAGCGGCACCACCAGGGACCGCAGACCGCCCCTGCGGATGGAGAGCAGCGCGAAACGAAGGCCGCCTTCGCCATGTACGGTGGTCAGACCGTGCGGCACACGGACCCGGCTTTTGCCGCGTTTGCGCGTCCCGCCCCGTCGCGCCAGCCGGAGAAAGAACAGACTGAAAAGCAGCGCCAGCGCCACGATTCCGAGCGCAGCCAGCAGATCCGGCCACAGCGGAATCTGCGGATCAAATGACGTCTGCTTCATGATGCCCAGGGAGGTCTCACTGTATCGGAGTGCTTCTTCCGCTCCGACCGCAGCGATCTTAGAAATCATGTGAAACGCCGCAGGGCGCAAAAGCATGCCTAGAACAACGCCAATCACGACGGAGATGCCGCAGACGACCAGGGCGCCCGACAGGAACCACAGGGCGATCTTGCGTCCCGGGGTTCCGAGAGAGACCATGATCCGGACCGTGTCACTCTGCCTGCCCACAAAGAGAAAGGCGAACAGCAACAGGACCGCCACAACACCGGCGGAACAGATGAGCAGCACGTTCACTGCAGTGCTTCGAATCTCCTGGAACGGCAGCACGGTGGCACCGTATCCCTGATCCAGCAGGGTTACCCGCACCTGATCCGGTACGATCTCCTGAAGCGTTTCCGCGGCCGCCTCCGCGCTCTTGTTATCCAGCGAAACAGTGCCCAGCAGATAGCCGAACAGCGGCGTATCCGCGTCTTCCGCAATGACCCATATGGTGCCGCAGTAGTCAAAGGAAGCCTCAACGATACCGGTGACAGTGTAGGAATGCATGTTGCCGGTGGATATGAGATCATAGCGGTCGTTGTCCGTGCTTTGGAGATCTTCCAGCGTAAAAACGTCCCCCGGCTCCAGATCCAAGGCTTCCGCCAGGTCGGCGCTGACCACGCAGGCGTTCGGAGCGCCCGGGTCCGGCATCTCGCCCGCGGCCAGATGGAGGTCGTTTTGCTGGAACACATAAACGTCGTTCACGTCGCGGCAAGGCACAACGCGAATATAATTGTTCATGACCCGATACTGGTCTGCGGCGCTGAGAAAGCGCTCGGGAATCTCCGTCCCCTCGACGTATTCTGCGTATGGCAGTTCGTCCGTGGCGATGAAGGACTCAACCAGAAAGATGGGCAGGCCGTTCTTCGGATAGTCGCCGAGCTCACGGGCACTGCGGGAGACGTCCAGGAAGGAACCGTTGAGGACGTAACTCTTTCCCGGTTCCGGTTCAAAGAGACCGCTACCGTCGATGATGTCGATGATGATCCCTTCGTTCACGGAGCGGCTATAGAGGGCGGTCTTTAGAAAGCAAGTATGATAGAAAAAGGAGTCTTCGGTAATGATCGGCTTGCCGCTCGCGTCAAGCTTCGTGCCCTGATAAACGGGTTGAGAGACCCGGCTGACGACGAGGACGCCCCGGTTTCCGTACGGAATCTTGCCAAAGCGGCGCTCATATCCCTCCGCGGCCGCGGTAGCCGTGCTGCCGCGCGTCCAGGCGGTAACGCCCGGAACCGCGAGGATGTCGTCGTCCGACAGCGCCTCTGCCGCCGCGCGGGCGGCGGCGTCTGGTTCATCCTGGTTGGGGTATTCCGAGCCCATGTACTCGATCAGCGCGATGGAACGATAGGCCTCGTCACAGGACTCCATCACAGCGTTACAATACAGCAAAACGCTGATGGACAGAATCATCGTGACTGTCAGGAAAATGATCAGAAGCGAAAAGAGCGCCGTCCGGGCCCGCTCGCGGATGATTGAGTTGATTCCGTTGCGAATCAGCATATGGCTCCCTTCAGTCTTCAGTCCGTCGTCCACTTTAGCTTGATTATATACTGTCACGGGAATCTTGAAAAGAAAAAGGCGCCGGATCTTTTGATCCGACGCCTTGTGATTTGTAGATTGGTGTCCGGTGGAGTGGACGGCGCAGGGGGATATCCGCTATTTTTCAATCCCGTGGTACGGTTCCCACGTCTCTTCGCCGGTCTGTTCGATCGGGTATTCGTGGACGCCGGTCCGCTTGTATTTCAAGATCTTTCCGACTCTCTTGGCCTGGTATTTGAGGGCGAGGCCGATGGTCTCCTCGGCGGTGTACATGTCCGCGCCGTGCGTCATGTCGCGGGTCAGGTGGATCGCGTCGAATTCGCACCTCGTCGTGCAGAGGCCGCAGCCGATGCACTTGTTGGTGTCGACCGTGGTGGCACCGCACTTGAGGCAGCGGGAGGCTTCTGTCCTAACCTGTTCTTCGGTGAGCGGCAGCCGCAGGTCGCGCATGGTCTTTGCCGGGTCGCCTTCCTTGCTGCCCGGGACCTGTCTGCTCGTGTCGTCATACCATGCAGGCTTACTGATGTCGTCTCTGTCGAGTTCGATGAACTCTCTCAGGTCTCTTCCGATGGTCAGCGACTGTCCCGGATGCACGAAGCGGTTGATCGAGACGGCGCCCTGGCGTCCGGCCGCTACCGCGTCGATGATGAACTTCTGTCCCGTGTACACGTCGCCGCCGACAAAGATGTCCGGCTCGGCGGTCTGGTAGGTGACCGGGTCGGCTTTGATGGCCTTGTTCCGGTTGAACTCGACCTTGGTGCCCTTGAGGAGCGCTTCGTGGTCGGCTTTCTGGCCGATGCAGAAGACAACGTATTCGCACTCGACGGATTCTGTCGTCGCGTCGTCGAATTTCGGATCAAACCGTCCTTCGCTGTTCTTGACGCTCAGGCATTTTCTGAAGTTGATGCCGCGGACCTTGCCGTTTTCGTCCTTGAGGATCTCGGTCTGGCCCCAGCCGCCGTGCAGCGTGATGCCGTCGCCCTCGCAAAGCCCCTGGTCTTCGCTGCCCATAGGCATCTCATCGTAGGATTCCAGGCAGTAAAGATCGACGGACTTCGCGCCTTGTCTTACGATCGTGCGCGCGATGTCGGAAGCGATGTTTCCTCCGCCGATGACGACGACTCTGCCGTCAAGCTTGTTCGGCCCGTGGAGGTTGATGTCTTTGACGTAGTCGATGCCCGCGATCACGCCGTCGGCGTCTTCACCCGGAATGCCGAGCGAGCCCGGAGACTGGAGTCCCGGCGCGACGTAGAAGGCTTTGTAACCCTGCGCGCGGAGCTCGTCAATCGTGACGTCCTTGCCGACCTCGACGCCGCATCGGATCTCGGCGCCCATCTTTGTGATGATGTCGATTTCGTTCTGTACCAGGTCTTTCTCGACGCGGAAGCTCGGGATGCCGTTCATCATCATCCCGCCCGGCTTCGATTCTTTTTCGAAGACCGTGACCGGGTATCCTTCTTTGCGGAGATAGTAAGCGCAGGTGAGGCCTGCAGGGCCCGACCCGATGACGGCGACCGGATAATCGGTCCACTGCTTGCCGTCCATGTTATAGCAGTCGTCCGGGACGAATTCGTCCGGGTGGGCCATTTCGTACTGGCAGAGGAATTTTTTAATTTCGTCGATGGCAATCGGTTGGTCGAGCGTTCCCCTGGTGCAGCGGTCCTCGCAACGGCGGTTGCAGACGGCGCCGCAGACAGCAGGGAACGGGTTGTCCTGGCGGATCAAGCGGACCGCGTCGGCGTATTTTCCTTCGCCCGCCATCTGGATGTAGCCTTGTACCGCGATGTGAGCCGGGCAGGCGGTCTTGCAAGGCGCCGTTCCGGAATCGTAGCAGTTGATCTTATTGTCTTCGCGGTAGCTCTTGTTCCACTTGTCTTCGCCCCACGGGGTATCGTCCGGCAGGAGGCGCATCGGGTACAGCGTCTTGCTCCCGTCTTTGCGGCAGATCTTCTGGCCGAGCTTTGCCGCACCGGCAGGGCACACTTCGACACACTTGCCGCAGGCGACGCATTTTTCGTGATCCACGTGAGCGCGCCACGCCGAAGCCGACATGTTCGGGGTGTTGAACAGCTGTGACGTCCGGAGTCCGTAGCAGCTGCCCGGCGAGCAGTTGCAGATTCCGACGATTCTGTTCGGTCCGTCGACGTTGACGATCTGGTGGACGAAGCCTTTCTTTTCCGCGCGCATGATGATCTCGAGGGCTTCTTCTCTCGTGATATAGTGCGCGTCCTTGCCCGTCTCGACGAGGAATTCCGCGATGTCGTCGATACCGATGCACATGTAGCCTTCGATGTCGCCGACGCCTTCCCCTCTGAAGCGCTGCGCCTTGCGGCACGCGCAGACCATGGTGCAGAATCTGTCATATTTCTCGAGCCAGTGCGAAAGGAACTCGACGCTTACGGTCTGCGGTGTGGCCTGGATGGCGGACTCGATCGGAATCGTGTGCATGCCGATGCCCGCGCCCCCCGGAGGAATCATCTTTGCCGTGAGCTCTAGAGGCTCCTGCGGAGCGAGGTTGAACATCGTCGCGACCTCCGGATGGTCGTCGCAGAGCGTCGCGTGCTCCACCATGTATTCTCCGGAGCCGATGACCCACTTCGGGATCCAGTACTGGATGTGCTGGTCCGCGTTGTCCCTGTTTTGTTCCAGGATGCCGATCCAAATCAGGTGATCTATAATTTTCTGAGCATTGACGACGGTCATCTTGTTCATCTTTGCGAGCTCGCGCGTGGTGTATCCTACGCGGCGCTCCTTGAAGCTCAGCATGAACTTGACTTCCTCTTTGGTAAGGAGCCTGTCGAGAATCCAGAAGTCGAAGTGGTTCTCCTTCAAGCCGCCCGGAAGCTTGCGGTCCAGGCTATCGGTGATCATCCTGCCCAGCTTTTCCACGAGTTTTTTCTTCTCAGGGTCGTCACAGTGGTGATCGCCCTTATCAGGATAGTCCCAATCGTTGACAAATATATTTTGATTGACTTCCTTTACCATTTGTACCCTCCAGATATTTTCAATAATTGTGTGCGATGCCCGCACGATCCAACAGATCTTTCATTACGACTATTATATTACAAAAGCAGGCGAAACGGGGAAAAAGATTTATGGATCGTTCTCTGACACGATGTCCCCGGTCCATGTATCGATACCACCGAATTCGTAGACGTTGGTATAACCCAGCTCTACCAGCTTTTGCGCGGCCTCTTTGCTGCGGTTCCCGCTCCGGCAATAAACCAGAATGATTTGATCCAGGTCCGGAAGCTCCTCCGGCCGGTCGGTTTTGATGCTTTCGTTCGGAATCAGGATCGCTCCGGGGATGTGGCCGGCGTCGTATTCATCCTGCCGGCGGACGTCCACGATCACATGGCCGTCGTCCTGGGCCATCATTTCCATTGCGGTCTCCTTATCGATTTGCGTGTAGCGTGGGATCCCATGCTTCGAACCGGAAGAATCCGTGGAACATCCGGTCAGCAGAAAAACCGCCAGCAGGAACAGAAGCAACCGCAACGCGTTACATTTTCTTTCTTTCACAATCTTTTCTCCGTGGAAATCTTTGCAGGGTCAGAACTTATACGATTCCGTTTCTGTTTTTGTTGCTCCGCAGTACTTGCAGCGGTAGCGGCTGATCACAGTGCGGGTGTCCCCGTATTCCTTGCTGTCATTCTCGAGCCATTCCCAGTCGTGGGTTTCATATTTTCTGCAATATTTCCTGCGAACGACGGGGTCAGTGACTTGAGAAACATTTTTCTTAAGGAGCCAGATTGCGTAATCGCGCATTCCATCGTGATCGTCTGCGATCCAATCCAGTTCTTTCGGACTGCAGGCTTTCATGCCAACCGTTCTCACATTGTTGGGAAAGGAAGAATCTTTCGCGATGGCTTTCAGCAGATCCGTATCGGTGATCCGCTTTGCGGCCTCCGCCGCGACGTCGGAATATGGTGACCCTTTGATCACTTCCATCAGATCCGGGGCTTTAAGTTTACCAAAAGCGAGACTCGCGAGGTGTTCCGCCGATCCCTGCCCGGCGTTTTTCTCCGGCGGTTCCGGACGAAAGAACTCCGGATCCATGACGATGTCCCGCAATGCCTTCTCATCCTGGAGAGCTTTGACCGCGCATGTGTATCGGTCCTTCGCAAGATCGACCAAAACAGCCTGATCTTTGATGGCGGCCGCCGCATAATCCATGACCGCCCAGTCCGAATCGATCCAACCCGACCGGATGACTTCCGAAAGCATGGCGTCCTCTGTGATCTGATCGATCGCGGCTTTTCGGATGCTGCTGTTATGCCTGTAACGAATCGCATCCATGAGCTCCCGGCTGGTACCGCTCTGTTTGCTGATCCAGCGGATCACTTTGTCCGTATTATCACTTTTCCATCCCGGTCCGAAAATACCCATACCCGATTCCTCCTTTTTTCATTATCATAACACATTCAAATCGATTGCGACAACTTTCGTGCGAGCTAATGGGGCTAAGCGGATGGCGGACAAAAGGAAGGCTGTAGACCGGATTTGTCCGAATGAAGCAGCCAAGATGGCGCGCTGGAAAACGCAAAAAACGTTGGAGCAAGCATATGAAAACACTGCGGAAATCGCAGTGTTCGACAAAAGAGCTTTTGGTGCGCACAGAAATCTATAACAACCTCCTGTTATTCGGAAAAGAGGGAGCTGTGAAATAGTTCTTCACAGCTCCTTTGAACTCCAGATGGATTCGTAGTGTTTAGTGTTACAGATTAATTGTTTTCTGCGTCGATCCAGCACTGCGGGTGCGTCCTGAGGATGCCCCACAGATCAATGCCCTTACCCTTGAGGTAAGCAGCGCGGATAAGGAAGTAAACCGTGAACAGAACCAGCATGACACCAAGTACGATCCAGATAACGCCGGCAGTCGTGATGATGGTGGAAACGCCGGAGTAGATGTTCAGCGCGGCAGCGATGATGACAAACGCAACCAGCATTCCGAATTTTGGCTTTATATAAGCCTTCGCGTATGCCTTTGGATATTTCTTCTCGACAGTCAGGCACGGGATCAGCCTGATCAGCGTGATGAATACCTCGAGTACAGCGGATACCGAGAGCAGTGTGAAGATGTCCAGGTCGAACGCGAGGATGACGATCGGAATGACCGTCAGCATGATGACGTCAAGAGCCTGTACGCCGTACTTATTTCTTCTGACGAAGATCTCAGGCAGGATCTTATCCTCAGCCAGTTTGTCAACTGCTGCGACGCCGGCAATGATCAGGCCGTTGATGGTCGATGTGATCGCGGTGAACGCGCCGCCGATTATGAAGAAGTAGAATGCGCCGCTCGGCATGATCATCCTGGACAGGGTCGCCAGGGAGTCGAAGGACTCAGCGCCGGCCGCTCTGACGGTCGCGAAGGACATGATCGAGTACAGTCCGACGACGAGGATCAGGGACAGGATGAACGCGCGGGCGATGTCCTTGCGAGGGTCCTTGAGGGAGTCCGCGATGTACGCAATCGAAATGCCGCCGCCCAGCGTTGTAACGAACAGAGCCGATACCGTACCGACCATGACGAAGGTCAGAGGCTTTGTGGTCGCAGGTGCGTAGTTTGGAAGCGTGGAGGTATCAACCGTGAAGCCGAAAAACGAGAACAGTATGAACGCGATGAAGAGCAGGATAACGAGGATGTTACCGACCTTGGCAGCCGCGTCGATACCGAACAGATTCAGGATACCAAATAATAAAATTACGAGAATCGCAGCCACCTTGGAATTTGCGGACGTAAATATCGTTGAAAAATAGCTGCCGAAAACTGCTCCCATCAGAGCAAGCAGGAAAAGGCCGCAAAGTGACTGAACCAGTTCGGTGATCGCGAAGATCGGGTGCACCAGTCTGGTCAGGTACATGTACGGACCTGCTTTGACCGGGATGACGCCGGCGATGATCATGTTAACGAAGTTTGAGAAAAAGACGCTGATCGCAGCAAGGATGATGCAGATGAAGGTCAACTTGCCGGAGATCGATACTGCCGACGGAAGCGTGCCCAGGATACCGGAGCCGATAATCGTACCGATAGCCAGCATGGTTGCAGTGAAGAGACCGATTTTTCTTGCACTGCCAGTGTTTTCACTTATGATTGTTCTCATTTCCGAATTTATCTTTTCTCATTCGTTCCGCATACGGCACGGACGGTGCGCCATCTGCGTTAAAATAAGCACCTAAAAATTTTTTGATTTCATTCTACTACCTGTTCTATATGATTTGCAATGGGTTTTGCAGAATGTACTTCCGATTCAGATTGTCAAATAGTTTAGAAAACGGTCACCTGTTGGTTGATTCCTTTTAATATCAATTCAACTATATGTTAAACTGCACGCCGAGGTTGCCGCAGAGCCTACGAAATCCGACGATGTCGCAGCGCACAATTCTGCGATGGAACGCAAAAAACGCTGAAACATATGAAAACACTGCGAAAATCGCAGTGTTCGACAAAAGAGCTTATGGTGGACGAGTGGGCCCTTCAACACCAGTTTGCGAATGAGATTTCACCTATTTCAGAAAATATTCTAATTATCACCGTTCCAATTCTGCAATAGTAAATGTGTTTGTCTGATTGATGGGCAGCCCACTTGTGCATAGACGATATGTGTTTCCCGTTACTCGATTAATGCCCAGCACATTATGTAGTATAGATCTCCTTCAAGCTGGCGTTCGATATATATCAGTCTTGCCCCAATACCATCAGTTAGTTTGCATTTATGCGCTTTGGCATATGAAATGATAGGTTCTAAATCAAGTGGGGTCAGCTTTAGTAGGTTCCTCACAGCGATGCATATACGGATATATTTCCCTTCAGGATGCAGAATTGTATTGTTTTGCCCTTGGCTAATTGGTAGATGAAAACGATCCACATATTTTTTTAGAGCACCACAGCCAAGGTGAGTATGATATATCTCTTTGTTGTTCTTTGTTCTGATTTCTTCCGGAGAAATTGTCAGTGCAACGTAGGTAAATGGGAAACGGTCCGTCCAGCCAGCTAGGCTTCCGGTCCCAAACCCTTCATTGTCAAACGGACAAACTGTATAGGTGTCTTGACCAGAAAACACTTCGACTTCCCCTGTGGCAAATAATTGGACACCTTTCGCAATATAATCTTTTATTTCTCGAACACGTGCCAAAGACAGTTGGTTTATTTCTATCTGCTCGATCAGTTGATGCTCTTCTTCATAAAGAGATTTCAGATATCCTGTGATGGAATTGCATACGGATGTCTGTATCGATTTGATAGAGAGGTTGTTGCTTCTTAGCTCTCTGGTGTACAGTATCCCTAACGCGTCTTCAATTCGATACAGGAAGTAACCATTTGCAGCCTGAATAGGGCGTATCAGTTCTAACTCACGGTAATGCCGGATTGTGTCGGTCGATACTCCCAACAGTTGGGAAAACTGCTGAATCGTAATCTGCTTCATATACTTTACTCTGCCATAGCAATGCAAAAAACAATTTGACCGTGGGGCAACCCCATAGTTTATCCTAATAATAACATATTTTCAGAGCAGAATCCGCATTATTTCTTGAAGGGAGGTGTGTTCAGATGTCGAAGGAAGTGAAGGTTTTATGGCTCTCACAGGAGGATGTGATACAGGCAGGTGCTTCAGATGTGAATCTTGTCATGAACCAGGTTACGAAAGTTGATCGTTGGCTTGTGGAAGGGAAAATAAACGAGGCGCCACTTCTGAGAGTAACCTGGGACCATAAGTACGGCGGAGCCCGTAAGATTGGTATTCATGGATGTATTATTGATTCTGAAGAGATGCAGATTGCAGGCGTGAAGAGCATTCCGGCAAATCCCGCAAATCCAAAGAAGTACGGGATGCCAAGATCAAATGGACTGGTAATACTCTATGATTTTGATACCGGACTGCCAGTTTGTGTAATGGATGATAAGATCGTCAGCGACCTGCGCACCGGCGTAGGGAGTGCGCTCGGTGCAAAGTATGGGGCAAATCCGAACTCGGAAATCATGGGAATTGTTGGGACGGGCCCGATTATGAACGCCTGTATGAGCGCGAACAGTCTGGTTATGAACAATATTAAGACCTGTAGAGTGTATGATATTGTTCCAGAGAATGCAGAACGCTTCTGCAGACGGTGGGAATCCCTAGGGTATAAATTTGAAGTTGTTAATTCCTGCGCAGAGGCCATAGCAGATGCGGATATTGCTTACGTCGTGACATCAGGCGTTGGCGTTGGGGATGAGTATATTCCTTCAGAGTGGGTTAAGAAGGGATCGTTCCATGCTGCGACATCTATTTGGGACTATAAACATGAGACTATTGTCAAAGCTTTCAACCGCTGGGGTATTGACTATGAAGATCGTATTCATGATGTGGGCTTCCCGTATCATGATATGATTGAAAAAGGAATATTCTCTGAAGATCAGATTTCCTGTATAGGCAGGGTCATGAAAGGCGAGGACAAGCTCAGAACCAGTCCAGATGATACGGTTTATTATGCGACAATAGGGATTTGTGCAACAGACATCGCCACCGACTATATGATTTATCATAGGGCGAAAGAAATGGGGCTTGGGCAGGAAGTATACCTGTGGCACGAGCCGGCATATTTCTGATTTTTTCATTCAGTAAGAAAAGGAGGAGGACATCATGACTGCAGGAAATCTGTTTATGGACTTTGGGTTAATGTCCATGCTATTAATCATTGCGCATCTGCTCCGGTATTGGATCAAACCATTGCAGCGTCTGTATATTCCAAGTTCAATTATCGCGGGTTTTATAGGTTTATTCGGTGGATACCAGTTTCTGAACATTATCCCATTTGCTACCAATGACTCCGGGTCTCCGTTTATGAGCGGGTATCCGACGATTCTAATCGTAATCCTTTATGCCACATTGTTCTTTGGAGGAAAAACGGCTGAAAAGAAAGATGGGGGGCTAAAGAAAGCTGTTCAGAATGTTGGTGATACATTTTTTAACTGCTTTTCTGTCCAGGTCGGTCAGTACGGTATCGCAGTATTGATTGGTCTGACAATTCTTGCTGTGTTGTTTCCGGGGCTTCCTGCTGGCTTTGCCAGTCTGATGCCGTCTGGCTTTATAGGAGGACACGGTGTCGCGACTTCTATAGGCACATTTTATGCGGATAACGGCTGGGAAGACGCTTTAACGGTAGGATATACATTCGCAACAGCGGGACTTCTAGTGGGACTATTTGGCGGTATCATCATGATCAATATCGCATGCCGCAAGGGGTGGACAAGACTGATCAAATCACCGCAGCAGCTACCGGATTACATGATGAGCGCATTTGTCCCTAAGGAGAAGAGGGAAGCGATCGGCAATAATACGGTACACTCCATTTCGATTGAGTCTCTAACATGGCATCTATCACTCCTGCTTGCAGCGTATGTAATCGGAAGCTGGATGGTTAAGCTACTTGGAATGATCTGGTCCACCATCGCTGTTCCACAGTTTGCGACTGCCATGATCGCTGGTTTCCTGCTTCAGAAACTGTTGGATCTGCTCGGATTAGGCCAGTATGTGGATCGGAAAACGATGGGCAGTATCGGATCATGTGCAACGGACTATCTTGTAGCCTTTGCTGTAGCGACAATGAACGTAAAAACCGTGATACAATATGCGGGCCCATTGATGGTGTTGGTATTGATTGGCATTGTTTACTGTGTCTTCTGGACCCTTTGGATTGGGCCACGCATTTATCATAACTATTGGTTTGAGCGTTCCATTTTTGTTTACGGATTTGCAACGGGAGTTATGGCTACCGGTGTAACTTTGCTACGTGTCGTAGATCCAGATGCAAAAACCGGAACACTGGAAGACTATGGTATCGCATATGTGGTCCTCAGCTTTTTGAGTGTAATCATTCCAATTGTGGTTCCTGCGATGATTTTGAATGGACAGGCATGGGGCCTCGGCATTGGGGCCACGATACTTGCCATCATCGGAATCATACTTTCCAAATATATGGTTGGATGGTTTACTCAGCCCAAATACGTATTACGAGAGGGTGAAGAAGATTTCCAGGGATAATTCAGTATTAACTACAGGGACATAAAACAGTGTTTTCTGTAGGGGTCGAAAAATGGCAGGAGCGACCGTTATCTTGTAGTGTAGGAATCGCTCCTGCTTTTGAATACCCGAACAAGCGAAATGGTTCGGAACCATCTTCTTGATGTCAAAGAAGTGCAAGGCAGGTAGGAGGCGTATTTCTGCGAGAGCAGGTTCTCGAAATTCCATCAGAGAAAGAGATCAAGTATCTCCTGGAAGTCTTCAAACATACTTTGATGTCCTGAAAAACTCTCTCAATGTATCCGGCAACATTTCGCTGCCGGGTTTCGTTGATTAAGCGAGTGGGTGATTATTCCCAGCCTTTCTTCACGTCAGTCATAACGATAAAAGATATCTGATCAAATGGGATGAACGCATAAAACAGACAGGAATTTCCGTACTCAAGGAACTTCTTTTTTCCGCTTTTGAAGTCTCCGATGATTCCCTCTTCGAGTGGGATGTCGTAATCTTCTTCGAATGCTAATACTTCTCCGTTTTTCATATGCAGTTCAAAGCACTGATAATACTTTGGTTCATTCGGCATGCGCATTTTCCTTTCTTTCTAATAATTGCAAAGTGTTTGTATGACTATCCTACGATCATGTTCAGAATCTCTTTGGTGAAGGTTATGATAATGCCGCCGGCGAGGGTGAGGAAGCCGTTGGCGCGCTGGCTCGGGTCGTGCGATTTGAGGGACAGGCCGACCTGTATGATGCCAAAGCCGAGCAGGATCATGCCGATCGCGCGGATCAGGCTGAAGATGAAGTTGGACAGGTTGGTCACGACGGCGATTGGGTCGCTTTCCGCGAAGGCGCAGCAGGCGCCGAGCGTGAAGGCGATGACGCCGACGACATAGATCACCATGGCGAGCCGCCAGGTCGGCGTCGCACCGTTCAGGTTTATCAGTTTACATTTGTCTTTCATGATTGTTTCTCCTTGAGTTCTTTTTCAATGTCCTCCTCGGACAACAATTCGTATGTTGCCGCGACGGTGTCCGGCATGACCCCTGTCAGCGTGCCAGTTGGATCGAAGACCAGTTCAATCGAGAAGTTAGCTCTGTCGGCAGCCCCGTGGACATAAGGCGTTGCCTGTCCGTCCGTCGTCAGCCGGACAGCAGGGTGCTTCAGGATGTCATATTTCAGGTCCATGACCGGCCGCTCGCCGCGGATGAAAAGCAGAGCGTAGCGGTTGTCCAACATCCGCACTTCGTCGGGCGTCAGGAGTTCTCTGCTACCTTGTCAAGTGGAGAGTTCAGGATGGGCTTCTTATATGTGTTATTTTCATTGCACGATCACCTCCAAAGAAAATGACCGCCCGTATTAAGGCGGTCAACAAATCATTTTCACATTTTTATTTTTTGCTGTAGTTTCCCTAACGGGTTACATCTACATTAGAATTCTTTCATATATTTCTCTATCCCTGTCGGAGAACACATTGAAGATGACCTTCTTGATGCTGGTTTCAGGATGTGCGTCAAGAAATTCCCTGAC